>CAYYQX010000001.1:0-32570 GCA_964473455.1 uncultured Muribaculaceae bacterium
GCTAATAATTCAATTAAAGTAAATCCTCTTTTTTTTAACATATTTATACACTCCTATTTTCATAATTATATCATTTATAAAAAAAAAGATAAATACTTATCTTTTTAGTTTTTCTTTATCCATCCTAGGATGAGTTTCATAATAAACTTTTCTTAATTGTTCGTTTGTAATATGAGTATACACTTGCGTAGCCGCTAAGCTTTCATGCCCTAACAGCTCTTGAACAGATCTTAAATCCGCCCCGTTTTTTAGTAAATAAGTAGCAAAAGTATGTCTTAAAACGTGGGGGCTGACATTTTGTTTTAAACTTGTTTTTTTAACGATACCGTCTATTATTTTTCTAACTCCACGGTCTGTTAACACTAAACCGTTTTTATTTAACAAAAGCTTTGTTGTTGTTTTTTCACTTAATAAATCTTCTCTAGAATAAAGAAAATAATCCTTTAGTCTTTTTTCCAAGGCTGTTCCGTATAAAACAAATCTTTCTTTATTACCTTTACCAAGAACTTTTATGGTTTTTTCATCATGGTTTATATCAAGCAAATCAATATTTATAAGTTCGCTAACACGAACTCCTGTGGAATATAAAATTTCAATTATGAGTTTGTTTCTAATTCCTAAAATTGAATCATCTATTGAATTAAATATTATGCTTAAATCTTCTTTGGTTAAAAACTTTGGAGTCCTTTTTTCTAATTTTGGATTTTTTATTAAAAGCATAGGGTTAGTTCCCATGTAACTTTTTTTATATAAAAATTTGTGGAAACTTCTAAGAGAGCTTATATACAGGCACATTGTTTTTGGTTTATAATTTTTTTCATATAACATTCTTAAATAATTTCTTATTACTTTGTTATTTACATCTTCTAAGTTTATTCCTTCTTTATTTAGAAAGACAAAATACTCTTCTAGTATTCTTTTATAATTTATAATAGTATTTTTGGAATATCTTTTTTCATAAGTAATGTAGTCGAAAAACTTTTCTTTCATACTTTTTTATACCTACATTCTAATATCGAATAAATATATCCTTCAATTTCTTTATTGGAAATCGTCTTAAGATATTCCATATATTTTTCAACTTGTTTTTGATATTCTTTTTTTTCTATCTCACTTAATTTATAATCAATAACTATTAGTTTGTCATTTTCAATAACTAAATCGATTATTCCGCTCCCACTGTCTATTTCAAGCTCTTTGTATATTTTTGAAGTATTTATATCTTTCATAAAGGGCTGTTTGAAAAATTCTTTTATTTTATTTTTATAAGCTTCACTTATTGTATAATTTTCTAAATCTGCTTCATAGTTTTTAAAATCTAAATACTCTAATACTTCATGAATAATTGTTCCTTCCTTCAAAATAGAATCATTTGTTGTTTGTAAAATTTTAGATGCGTACTCTACCCTATCAATATTTTCTTTTTCTATATTAATCGTTTCATATTCATATTTAATATTTGTCTTTACAAGCTCTTCTTCATATTTTTGATCATTTATAAGTTTATATTTTTTATCTACTGTATAGTCTTTATCTACTAAATATAACCCGAGTTTTTTCTTTATTGAAAACAATATATCTTTAAAGCTTCTATATGTTTCTTTTGGAATGTCGTTTTCTTCCATATTGGTTATAAAAATCATTTTTTCTTTACTTCTAGTTAAAGCAACATAAAACAATCTAATTTTCTCAGATATTTCTTCTGTTAAATAATTGTTTTTCATTAGGCTTTTATAAAACGTATCTTTTATGCCCTCAATAAAGTTTGGAATAATTAATCCTATTTGTTTATCAAATAAAAACGAATCTTTAATATCTTCTATATTGAATTTTTTAAATAGCAAAGGAAAATAGCAAATACTAAATTCCAACCCTTTTGCTCCGTGAATTGACATAATATTTACTGCATTTTTCGAAAAGTCTTTATTTACATTAAAATTTATATCAATCTTATTCTCTATAATATAGTCAAAATAACTAACAAATTCTTTTAGTGTATATCCTATCTTTTCTAAATTTCTGCTGACTTCAATTAAATAAGTTAGCTTTGTATTTCTTAAATTAACATCTCCTATTTTTATAGTTTTATTATATAAATCAAAAGTTTCATATATTTCATTCATTAAGACACTTAAAGAAGAGTTTAATGAGATATCTTTTAAATGTTCAATTTTTAAAAATATATCTTTAAATTCTTGACACGTTAAAATATTGTCGGCGTTTTTATATAATGTGTCGTCATCTATTTCTAAAACATAACTTCTAGCCAAACTGAAAAAAGTATGTTTAAGATCAGTATAATCTTTTTCTCTAACAATGTTGATAAGTTTTAGAATACTTCTAACAACATATATTTCATTAGTAGTTACAAACTTTTCATCTTTAAAGACATTCAAAGGAATTTTTTTGTATTCAAAAACTTGCTTGATTAAATCGAAATCTGTTTTTCGATCTATCAAGATGCAAAAATCACTGTATTTGACTGGTCTTAGTGTTTTTAAATTTGAATCATATATTTCAAATTTATTTAATTTGCTAATAATGTCATCAGCCATTATGAAAGCTTCTATTTCTTCTTTTTTATAGTTCTTATCCTCTTGATAAGTATAGATTTCCATATTGGCTTCTTTTTTCTCTTCATATAAATTATTCCCAAACTCTAGTTGTTGGGTAGAGTCATATTCAACGCCACCAAAAGTGTTATTCATAATATTTGAAAAAATAAGATTGATGTTTTCAATTACTTCTTTTCTAGATCGAAAGTTCTTATTTAAATCAACACATATACCATTTTCACTAAATTTTTGGTATGTGTTTTTAAATATAGTTGGATTTGCGTTTCTAAAACGATATATGGATTGTTTAATGTCTCCAACCATATAAAGGTTATTCATTCCTATCAAATTTATAAAATATTCTTGAATATCACTAGTATCTTGGTATTCATCGACCATTATTTCATTATAATAGTTTTTAATTGAATTTCTTATTTCGTCATTTTCTTCCAATATTCTAATGCCAAATCGCATAATGTCATTGAATTCAAAAGAGTTATTATTTAATTTATATTCAAATACTTTTTTGTCATATTCTATTAACAACTCAATTATGGCATTAATGTTTTCTTTTGTTAATAAAATCTCTTTTTTTAAAGTTTCCTCATCGTCTTTAACAAGTTCTTCTATTTGCTTTTTGTAATCATTAAAAGCAGCAAAACTGTTTTTAATTTCTTCAAGATTGTTGTCTTCAACATTTCTTGGAAAAACCAATTTTATTTTTGCTAATTCTTGATATTCACTATATTCATTTTTATTTAAAAACTCAATAGTTTTTTCTACGTTAAGTATGAATTCCAATACTTTCTTGTTTGAAGCTAGTGCCTTTATTTTATTTAATTCATTAAACATATTGTTTTTTGTTTTATTAATTAATTCTAAGTAAGAATTAAACATCTGATCTATAAATGTTTTTTTAAAATGAACTTCCATGTATTCTTCCAAATACTGTTTTTTATTAGCTAGAGTTTCTAATTTAGTATTATAAAAATCTATAACAGCTTTAATATTCTCATCATCTTTTGATGAGAATAAATCAATAAGATTCTTAAAGTTAGTTTTCTTATATGACCTATTAAATATTTCATCTAGTATCTTTTTTTTACTTATTTTTAATACTGCATCATCTATTATTGAAATATCTTGGGGTAAATTTAAAACATAGTTGTATTTTTTTACTAGTGACAGAGCAAAACTATCAAATGTCGTAATGTATGAGGTATCAACTAAGTTTAATTGTCCAATAATTGTTTTGTTTTCTTTTATTTTTTCTTTGATGCGTTTTTTCATTTCGTCAGCTGCCGCATTAGTGAATGTTAAAACAATTAGTTTGTTTATACTAATTCCGCTTAAAAGTTTTTCAATTACTCTTTGTGTTAATACGGCTGTTTTGCCACTACCCGCTCCAGCACTTACTATGATGTTGCCTTGGGCATTAATGGCTTTTTCTTGCTCACTCGTCCACTTCATTTTCTTCACCTTCTAAAAAGTCTAAATCTTTATATTTTTTTAGATATGTAATATCATTGTTTGTTGTATAACAAATATCTTTGAATTTGCAATACTCACAACTTATATTTTCGTTATTAAGAACTTTAGGATTTATAGGAAAATCACTTTCCTTAATAGCAGTTATTACTTTTCTAATGTTTTTCTCTATTATTTCAAGTAGCTTATTTATTTGAATTTTGTTTAAAACTTTAGCTGTTGCCGAAATCGATCCATCTTTATTAATTTTCATTCCTTTTATAAATGAGGAATCTAAATTTGAATCAAACTTTTCTAGTATAGTTAAATCGCTTGTACTATATCCATATAGTTTTGCGTTTTCTTTTAATATATCAGCATAAGTTTTATCATCTTCGCTTTTATATTTATCTAGCATAACTGGGCATAAATAAGCTCCGCTAAATTTTGGGTTGGAAATTAATGAGCTTTTTTTAATTAAATATAAATATATCAATAACTGCATATCTATTCCATGAATAATGTTTCTAAAATCGCACTTTAATTTGCCACTCTTATAATCAATTACGACCACATTGTTGTTTAGCGTCATTATCTTATCAATTCGTCCAACAATTTTAAAATCGTCGATATATGCATACCAAAAAGATTCAAAAAACTTGTCTTCAAATTCTGTTTTACTTAGGCTTTCGTTTAATATTTCGACGTTAGAAATTATGTTTTTTTTGTATTTTTCTTTGAAAAAATCCATTTTTTCACTTTTTTCAAAATAAACATCAATATACTTATCTATGACTTCTTCTATATTTTGGTCTTTGCTTTTATAAAATTCTTCTAATACTTTGTGAAAGAACTTACCAATTCTAAGATGAATTGTATCGACCATTTCATCTATTTTTAAAATATAATTTAAATAAAAGGCAAAAGGACATTTAAAATAGCTTTCCATATTGGTTGCGGATAAATTAAATGAACTTAAATTTAAATCTATTTTTGCATATTTATTTGAATATGTATTATATGGTATTTCAGTATTTGTGTATAAGTCATTTAAATACTTATCCTTCACACCATATTTTATTAAATTATCCAGTTTTTCAGCAAACATAAACTTATTTATTTGTTCATTACTAAAATCATATTCCTCTGTTTTTATAGTATGATTTATAAAATCTAATAAACTAGATTTAGTATACTTGTTCATTGGTGTTTCTAATTTGTAAGTTATATAAATATTGTTTTGATAAATGATATTTAGTAGTTTTGATTTTGCTTGGTTGTTTTTATCAACGCTTGTGTCTATATTTAGTTTTTCTTTTTCCTCATCTGTCAAATAATCTTCGTCTTTATAAAGAGTAGGAATATTTTCATTATTAAACCCCAATAAAAATATTGTTTTATTTTCTAAATCAAAATTATAAATGTCTATCAATTCAATACAATTTGTATATTTTTCTGATTGAATAAAAGTGTTTTTAAATTCAAATACAAGTATTTCATAGATATCTTTTACTGTTAGATTTGTATATTTATTTAATATTGAGATTATTTTATTGTTTATGTCATTAGAAAAGTTTAATCGTTTTTCTGTTTCTAAAACACTCATACTTAAATCTAAGTTATTTAAAAATTCTTTAACACTTTCAATATTGAAAAGTGAAGTTAAAGTATTTAAATTATATGGAATTTTAAACATCGGAAAAATTTTGTTAATAGTATCTACATACGAACTGTTATACATAATTTTAATGTCATTTATATCTATTCCTTCTTTAATAAGTTTTACTATTTTAGAGGCAACAAAAATAACTTCTTGATCTATTGTTGGAAATTCATAAACATCTACTTGTTTTGGTGTTGTATTTTCTTCTATATATTCATAATTTAAATTCTTTATCTGATTTAAGAGTTCTTTTGTCTTTGAATAATTAACAATATATATTTTTTTATTCTGTATGTATTTTTTAAAGTTTACATTATATATTATATAGCCGTTTTCAATTAAATCTTTTTTAATGCTTAAAAGTTTTTCTGTTTTTTTATTAAAGCTAAAATCAATATAATATAAATTATTCATCATTGTTTTAGCAATGTCTGGTTTAATATTATATGTTTTAGTCAGATAAAAAAGTGTGTCACTTTTATAAGCAAACATATTTTTTTCTGTAAATTCAGTTAGTGTTAAAAACTTGGTATTTGACAAGTGATTTTTACTTAAATACTTGTTTTTTACATAGCTTGGGCATATAACTACACTGTCTTCAATTATCTCTAACACATTATCACCTTCTTATTTAAGTATAGCAAACAAAGGTTTTATAATCAATCATAAACTTTTAGAACGATTTAAGTAACATCAAAATAATTAGAGTAACTAAAAGAATTAATAATAAAACTGTTAAAAGAATAATTGCATTTTCTTTATAAAAACTAAAGGAAATCATTTTCCTTTTTTTAATTTTTCCATCTAGAATTTCCTCGATACTGACATTAAATTTGTGAACTAATATATTTAAAGAAGAAAGATTTGGAAGTGTACTCCCTCTCTCCCACTTTGACACAGCCTTTCCCGAAACTCCAACAATATCTCCAAGTTCACTTTGTGTGAGATTGTTTTTCTTTCTTAAACTTTTAATAAATAAACCTGTTTTTAAATTATCCATTTTTTTCCTTTCAACAATAAAAAGCTAGTAAAAACTTTTTAGTCTTTACTAGCCCTATTTTTAAAATAATATTTTATCTTAAAGAAAGTTTTCTAACGTTTGAACGCTTTTTTGATATAACAACTTTTTTAAAAATATAAAGTCACATAGCAATACAACAATTAATATTATACCTGTTATTATTATTGATAGCAAATAAATTCTACTGTCAATAATGTTTTTTACTGCCGCTAACAACAGTAGACTGATTAAAAGAGATAAAAACAAAAGGATAAAGATTTTCAGAAGATATATCAATAATATTTTTTTTATCTTGTAGCCAACCGCAATTAATACTGATATTTCACCTAAGTCATCAAAAAAGATATTTTTGATAATAAAGTAATTTATAACTAGCCAAGTAAAAAATAAAATAATTAGTAAAATAAAAAATAGTTTTCTCATTACAGTTAACTTATAAACATCATTTGTCTTATCAAATATGCCCGCCTGATAATTTTTCTTATATAATTCTTCTATAACTTTAGAAACATTTTTTTCTTGATTTATTAAAATGTTGTATCCCATAAACATTTCAGAATTTTTAAAAGGTAAACTATTAAAAACAAAAATAATGTCGTTTTCATTTCCGTGAAGACCAACAACTTTAAATGAATAAATTTGTTCTTCAATAATTATTTCTATTGTTGAATTATAATGTGCCCTATATTTTTGGGGAAGAATTACCTCCCATTCACTAGTTGGTTTGTTGCCTAAAATTATATTTAGATTCTTTTCTTCAATAAAAGTAGCTAATAAGAATTTATTATCTAAAAACAATCCTTCAATATAAGTATTTTCATAAATTTTGATAATGTTGGAAATGCTTTTGGTTTTTTCTAACAAAATTTCCATAGAATCGTCTGTAAGAACATTTAATTCCCTGTTTGTATAATAGTTTGTTTTATCACTTATGTCTTGGTTTGTCTTTGTACACCCGTTTAAAATCGCCAACATAAAAAAAGACAATAAAATAAATATAAAAAAATAATATTTTATTTCTTTTTTAAAAAATAATTCTTTTATAAAGATATACATACCTTTACTCCATTAATTCTTTTGAAGTTTTTTTATAAAAGTGATTAAAATTTATAAATGAAGTCATAAAAGTCATAATAAGCATACCAGTAAAAATAATAACTATTTTGAGACTTGGAATTGATATACTAAATAAAAGCAAAGTAAAATAAGTGGTGTTGGCTAGAATAATTATTACGCCTATTAATATTGAAAGTAAAAGCACGCTTGAAATAAAACTGATAAGTATTAATACACTGTTTTCTAACAATATAATAGCTCTTACATCTTTTTTACTATAACCTAAAGATTTATAAATGCCTATCTCTTCTGTTCTTTTTTGAAGATTTTTGGAAACAAATAAAATTTCACAAAGAATACTAATCATTAATGAGGTAAATACAATAAGCATTACAATAGCGTTCATGCTGTCAAAATTTTCATCGTCTTGGTATAACATTGGATTTAAGTCTAATTTAGTGTTTTTATTTTCTGCTAAAGCATATACTTCTTTTTTAATTCTATCAAGGTTTTTATTGTCATCGATAATAATATTTAAATATGTTTGATTATATATACTTTTTTCATTTATTTTTTTAATTAAACTAAATGACGCTAGGCATTGCCCATCATTTGCACCAACTAGCCTCGAATCAAACGTCCCAACTATTTTTACTTTGTATGTATGTGTTGCGATTATTTTTTGCGTTGAAGAAAAAAAATCATATTCATTCATAATCAAATCTATTTCTTGATTAAACAAACTTTCAGTATCAATATATCCTGTTGAAAGAAGACTGGAATTACCATTAAAGAGTAGTTTCGTTGGGCATATAATTTGGTTTTCTTCTGTAAAATTATTGCCTTGTATTATTTTAGGTAATACTTCGTTATCAGAACCTAATAGAACAATATATCCTTTCCCAATTTCTGAATCATCAAATTCCATAGCGCTTGTTTGAACTTCACTTGAATAGATAACTTTTTTTATACCGCCAATTTTTTCTAAATCTGCTTTTAACTCATTTGTATCAATATCTTCATAAACAGCATTAACAACATATGACCTGCTTAAATAACTTCCCAACAAAAAGTTTTCTGATGATTTTTTATAGCTTTCTTCAAATATTAATACTGTAAACATAGTAAAAAATAAAATCGAGAATATTATAGTTGTTAACAAAAATCTCTTTTTATTTCCTCTTATATTTTTAATGGCAATTTTGAATATATCTTTAAATTTCATTTATTTTTCCTTCTTTCATTATAAAAGTTTTATCAGCATAACTGTTAATTTCCGGGTTATGAGAAACAACAATAACACATTTCTCTTTTGATATTTTTTTAAACAATTCAAATATTAGTTTTTCCGTTTTTTCATCTAAATTACCTGTTGGTTCATCAGCTAATATTACTTTGGGATCATTTATCAACGCTCTTGCAATTGCAACTCTTTGTTTTTCACCACCGGAAAGCTCTTTTGGATAGTGATTAAATCTATTTTCTAATCCCACTTTTTTAAAAGCACTAATTACTAATTCTTTTCTTTTTCTAACGCTTATTTTTTTATTTATAACCATTGGAATCAAAACATTATCAAAGGCATTTAAATGCGGTATTAATTTATATGATTGAAACACAAAGCCAAATTTTTCTAACCTTAAATCTGCTTTAGTTTTTTCAGAAATATTGTTAACACTTATTCCATCCAATTCGTAACTCCCACCACTTATGTCATTTAATAATCCTATTATTTGAATGAGAGTTGTTTTACCGCTTCCTGAATGGCCTTTAATAACATAAAACCCGGGCTTATTTTCATCTATGTCTAAATTGATTCCATCTAAGGCATAGATTGTTTTATTCTTTACTGTATATATTTTTGTTACGTTTTTTAGAACCATATTTTCTCCTTGTTTACTTTATGTAAACATTATAACATTAAAATTGTTCTTGTAAAAGACTTTATTAACTTGCAGTATGAAGAATATTTCCATAATATATTCCCTGATAAGGATAACTCTTTGTATCAAACAAAAATCTAAATGTTCCGTTATACTGACTCCCTAAGTTATATACACGACTCTGGTTATATCCTGTTGTTGCATATACTGTATATGTTAGATTTTGGTAGATATTAAAAATTATTTTTCTTTGTAATCCAACATAAATATAGTTTGCAGCACTAGCACTTGTACCATATAAACCAATTTGGTGAATAAGTGTATTTGAAGCTGGAGAAGTAATATACTCGGGAGTTGTTGTTATTTGCGCATTATTATTTATAGATACGTACATAGTTTTTTGGTATGCTTTTACAACACCACTAAGTAAGATACTAAAGCACAATATCATAATAAAAGAAATAATAAAGACTAGCTTTTTCATTGAGTTGCCTCCTTTCTAGTAAAACCAAAATTAATTGATTTTGCAGAAAGGATTATTACATAAAATTTAGATGAGATAAACTCTTTAATAGTAGAATATCCTCGCTTATTAAGCGAAAGTTATTTTGTAGTTAAAAAAAGCAAGAAATTTCTTGTTTTTTATTTTATAAAACCATTTGTTACTGCTTTAGTTTCGTTAACTACAATAAATGCTTTTGGATCTAATTCTTGAATTAATTTTTTAAGTGTATTTAAACTTCTTTTATTTACTTCTATAAACAACATGTGTTTATCGTGTTCCATCCCTTTTATCTTTATTGCTGATACCGCAAAACCATTTTTTCTTATTTTATCAATAATTTCTTCACTCTCATTTGATAAAACAATTTGTAGCCCTAGAGTTCCTTTAATAAATTTATTAGATAAAAATGTCCCAATATATGTGCCTGTTGCAAAACCTCCCGCATAAAACATAATTACCCAAATACTAGTAAGCTCACTAGTCAATACTTCTTTAACTATAGTAAGCCAAACTAAAGCTTCAAAAAAGCCACACAAAGCTGCATAAAACTTTTTATCTTTTACCGTTAAAATGACTCTTGTTGTTCCAAGAGAAACATCAACAATTCTAGCCAAAAATACTTTTAAACATAAAATAATCATAAAATCATCCTCTTCTAATTGGTATAACTAAAACACTTTTGTTCCAATATAAAATCTATTTTACTATTGACAAAAAATACTTTTTGGATTAACATATATGGTACCAATTCGGAATTAGGCGAATTGGCGCTAGTATCACACTAGCCAACCCCTTTTTATTCTTTTAGGGACTGTCTTTCAGGGAGGCAGTCCTATTTTTATTTTTCTAAAGATTTATAATATTCAAACCTTTCGATAGCGTTTTCTTTATTCTCTTTTAGTAAAGTCTCTGCTTTTGTTGGGTTTATTTTTTTTAGTATTGAATATCTTGATTGACTGTTTAAATATTCGTCATACAAATTAAAATCAACATCTTTACTATCTAGTGTAAACTTTTTGCTTGTTGGATTATATCTAAATATCGGAAAGTAACCAGATTTAGTAGCTAATCTTTCTGATTCAATACTATTGCTTAATCCCCCTTTAATACCATGATAAGTACAAGGAGCATAAGCAATTATAATTGATGGGCCATCATAACTAGATGCTTCATTAAAGGCCTTTACAAGTTGATTTGGACTATATCCAAGGGAAACTGTTGCCACATAAACGTGTGGATAGCTTAAAGCTATTCTTGCTAAATCTTTTTTGGCTGTTTTTTTGCCAACTGCTGTAAACGCACTAACACTTCCAAGTGGGCTTGATTTAGATGATTGTCCCCCTGTATTTGAATATACTTGGGTATCCAATACTAATATATTAATATTATCATTTGTTGAAAGAACGTGATCAATGCCACTATACCCTATATCATATGCCCAACCATCCCCGCCAATAGTCCAAATAGTTTTAGATACAATGTAATCTTTGTATGGTAAAACTTCCGGAAATTTATTATAATCTAATTTATCATAGACTTCCTTAGTTATCTTATAATCATTACTGTTTTGAAGCCATTTGTCTATTAATTCTTCTCCTTGATATTTTTGAAAAATTTTTCTAATTCTTTCTTTTATTAATTCGTTTCCCACTAACATACCATAACCAAATTCAGCATTGTCTTCAAATAAAGAATTAGCCCAAGGTATATCGTATGAAATTGAAGGAAAGTACCCTCCAAAGATAGAAGAACATCCTGTTGCGTTGGCAATAACCATGTTATCACCTAGTAATTGTGTCAACATCTTTATATAAGGAGTTTCGCCACATCCAGCACATGCTCCACTAAAAGCAAATTTTGGCTTATAAAATTGAGTGTTTCTAAGAAGATCTTTTGATAGGTCTTTTTCTTTAATATTTTTACTTAAATAATCAAAAACTTCTTGTTCACCAGCTTTGATAGAATCATCTAGTTTATTGAAAGTTAAAGCTTTATCTTTTGGTATACAAGCATTGATACAAAGGCCACAGCCTGTACAGTCTTTTACTGATATGGAAATCATATAATAATAGTTTTCTAAATCTTTACCAAGTGGCTTTTTGCACCTAACTTTAATATTGTCTGGTAAAAGTTTATATTCTTCTTCATCAATTAAATATGGCCTAATAACTCCATGAGGGCAAACTACTCCACACATATTACAATTAATACATTTTTCTTTATTCCAAAGTGGGACAACTTCACTAATCATTCTTTTTTCTAAAGAACTTGTTCCTGTCATAAAGTGTCCATCTGAAAAAGATAGAACATCTTTTGTTGTTAGCTCGTTCCCTCTTCTTTTTGTAACTAAGTTAAATACAGTTTTTTCTATTTCATTATTACTTTTTACATAAACACGTTGAACTAAGTGTAAACAATTTTCTGCTTCATCTATTGCTTTATAATTGGCTTGAACTATCTCATCACCTTTTTTAAAATATTTTTCTTTGGCTATTTTTTTGAGTTCAAATTTTGCCAAATCAAAACTAACAGCGTTTGATAATTTAATAATTACTGTTTCAAGAATCGTACTAATTTTATCTTTCAATCCTAAAGTTGCCGCTAACTTATAGGCATTTATTGTATAGAATTTGATGTTTTTTTCTAATATTATGTCTTTTACTTTTTCAGGTACTTCGACTTTTTCTTCGTCTGTTGTATTTAATATAAATATACCGTTTTTTTCTATGTTATTTAACATGTCAAAATCAAACAAATATTTTTCTTTTGTACAAACAACTAAGTAAGGGTTTTCAACATAATATCTACTTCTAATTGGCTTATCACTAAATCTTAAGTGCCCAACTGTCACACTTCCTGATTTTTTAGAATCATATTGAAAATAGCCTTGAACAAATTGGTTTGTTTGTTCTCCCACCAACTTTATAATAGATTTTGAGGCACTTACCATCCCATCAGAGCCATACCCATAAATTAAAAACTCTTTTGCTTGTTTTATTTTAAAATCATTATCAACTTCTAGACTGGTATTTGTTAAATCATCTACTATTCCTATTGTAAAATTATGTTTTGGATTTGTTTTAAGCATTGAAAAAACTACTTTAATGTCTTTTGGTGTTGTGTTTTTAGAAGATAAACCATATCTTCCACCAAATACTGGTACTTCAACAATACTTTTAACATCTAAATATAAAGGTTCTCCTGTTCCATTAAACTCTTTTGTTCGATCTAATACCGCTATTTTTTCAACTGTTGTTGGAAGGACATCAAAAAAATATTTTTTTGAAAAAGGCCTATATAAATGAACTTCAATAAGACCATAATCTTCACCTAATTCATCTATCACTTCTTTTGTTGTATCGCAAACAGAACCCATCGCAACAATTACATATTTAGCATTTTTATTTCCATAATAATTGAAAGGTTTATATTCTGTATTAGCTTTTTCATTTATTTTCATCATGTATTTATTTACAATGTCAGGCACCTTGTCATAAAACATATTTCTTGCTTCTGTCATTTGAAAATACACATCATCATCTTCTGCTGACACTTTTACTGTTGGTTTTAAGGGATTTAAGGCTTTAGTTCTAAATTCTTCTATTTTTTCATAATTAACTAATGATTTATAGTCTTCTTCTTCTAATACGTTTATTTTATTTATTTCGTGACTAGTTCTAAAACCTTCGAAAAAATGCATAACTGGCAGGCTTGCTTCTATTGCAGTTAAATGAGCAAGACCACTTAGAAAAGATGCATCTTGAACTGACGTTGAAGATATCATGATAAATCCAGTGCTTCTAGCTGCATAAATGTCCTGGTGATCACCAAGTATTGATAAAGAGTGTGTTGCCAAGCTACGAGATGCGACATGCATAACTAAAGGCAGCATTTCACCAGCAATTTTGTACATATTTGGTATCATTAATAAAAGTCCTTGACTAGCTGTGTATGTCGAAGTTAATATTCCTAGAGACAATGATCCATGAACAAAACCAGCAGCTCCTGCTTCACTTTGCATTTCCACTACTTTTACTTTGTCATTAAATAAATTAAGCCTTCCTTTACTACTCTCTTCATCTATGTATTCTGCCATAGGGGTTGAAGGAGTTATAGGATATATTCCTGCCATTTCAGTAAATAGGTACGATGTGTTTGCGCAAGCTTCATTCCCATCAATTGTCTTTATTTTCACTGTCGTTATCCTTTCTGGTTATAAACCACTTTTCAATTACATTACAACTACTACTTGATGGAGCCGGATTTGGCATATCAAATTGAATAAAAACAGGGACATTAAAGGCATTACCAAAGGCAATACAAATTCCTGGTTGTAATATTCTAATTCTTTTAACAATTTCCATTGTTATATTGGGAACCATATCCTTGATATATGTTATATCTTTTGGATGCAGCATTTTAAATATTAAGAAGTTATTGCATTGAGCAAGAGCTGTATCACTCATCTCAGATGGCCTTTGAGTAATAAAGCCAAGTATTACACCATATTTTCTACCTTCTTTGGTAATTCTATTAAAGATGTTATACCCTATTAAATCTATGTCTCCATCGTTTTGAACGTATCTATGAGCTTCTTCTAATATTATATGAAAAGGCATATCTGTTCTTTTGTTTCTGTCTTTTCCAAAGTCAAACAATAGTTTCGCATAGATTTTTACTAGTGTTTTTGCTAATCTATCATCTACATAATTAATATTAAAATTTATTATTTGAGCTTTTTTACCATTAGAAGCCGTTAATAGTTCTCTAATATAACCTTCTTTAGAGATGAAATTAGGATAGCTGAAAAATTTACTATATTCACTATCTATTAGCGATTGTAATCTTACTCTTAAGACGTTTGCTTCATCAAAAACTTTATCACTCTTTAATATTCCTTCACTTATTAAAGCAAATTCAAAAGCATCTTTTAGGTTTTGTAATGTATAAGCAAAACTGCCATCTGGTAAATTAAGATCGCTTGAATCTAAAATAAATTTTCTAATAAAGTCTGTTACTAATTCCATCTCACGCATTTTGCCACTATCATCAATAAGTAGGCATTGTTTAAAAGGTCTGACATAACCTGGTTGATATATTTCTGTTTCTAAGTTTAATTCTTTTGTATTGTAGTACGATAAAACAGAAAAGATTTGATCTCTTATTTGGGTAGATGGTCTACCACTACTTAGTATATCAAGTAAGGCTTTGGCAATTATATCGTTTTTTTGTTTAATAACTTTTTCTTCATCTCTGGCAAAAACAGTTATTAGTTTTAAAGCTTTTTCAATAATAGGTAATTGACTGTTCTTTGTTGCCCCAAGTAAAAGAGCTAAATCATCTGTATTTAAAAACCATAATGGAATTTTAATTATTTCAGTCTCACTATAAGCGAGATTTGTTGTATATGTTTTAAAGTTTATTTGTTCTACTTTATCATGAAGATTATTAAAAGCGCTGTGATACTCACCATAAGCATCAAAGATAAATATGTTAGATTTGTAAGGTATTTCTTTTGTTTTACTAAATAAATTTTGAAAAATTCTGGCGACGCTACATGATTTACCACTTCCTGTTGAACCAAATATGGCAAAATGGTTATTAAAAAGTCTATTAATATTAGCGCTGATTTCGATATTTTCATAAACTGGGCTTCTCCCTAGTAAAAGATCTGTTCTTTCATTATAATTTTGATTGCCAATTATTATTGGCATTTTTTCTTTACTTATTATTTTAGGCTTTGAGCCAAATGATGGATTTCTAACAACACCAAAAACAAATTGGTTATCTTTTATTTCACCAAGTAAATTTACTGTTGCAATTTCTTCTTTAATGTCCGTTATTTCACCGACAATTAATTTTGCTTCCTCTTCAAATATTACATACATGTTCATTAAGCTTTGGATCTTTTCTAGATCCAAGTTTAATTTGATTAAAACATTGTTGCCTTCCATGCCTATAACAGTACCTAACATACTACCATCTCTACTTTCTATATAATTATATATCTTTTTGAGCAAAAAAAAAAGTACTTAGTGTACTTCTTGTGTTTTTATTTTGTACATGCCATTGTTGTGCCTGTACCATCACAACTATAAGAACCAATTATTAGGTCTGTAACTGTTACTGTTCCATCTGCTGCAAGGACAACTGTTCCATCGGTTGGAACTGTTCCGGATATGATCAAGTCAGATGGTTTTGCTGAAAAGTCAACAGTTAATGGTAAAACCTGAGGTGTTGCATCTAATTGCGATTGAGCATAATAATTTTGAACAGCACTGATTGAATTATAAGCTGACGCTTCTGCTGCTCCTTCTCTTGACTCTTCAATAATATTTAATATTATTGGTGTTGCAATTACTGCAATAATTGCCAAGATAACAATTACAGCTAAAAGTTCTATTAATGTAAAACCTTTCTTATTTTTCATAAAGTCACCTCTTTTCTTAATTATTTAGTACAAGCCATTGTTGTTCCTGTTCCTGCACAAGTATAAGTTCCAATTACTAAGCCAGTAACTGTTACTGATCCGTTTGCTGCAAGGACAATTGTTCCAGCAGTTGGAACTGTTCCAGATATGATCAAGTCAGCTGGTTTCGATGCAAAGTTAACTGTTAATGGTAAAACTTGTGGTGTTGCATCTAATTGTGATTGAGCATAATAATTTTGAACAGCACTAATTGAATTATAAGCTGATGCTTCTGCTGCTCCTTCTCTGGATTCTTCAATAATATTTAATATTATTGGTGTTGCAATTACTGCAATAATTGCCAAGATAACGATTACAGCTAAAAGTTCTATTAATGTAAAACCTTTTTTACTTCTCATTTTCTCACCACCTTTACTATTATTACTACAAGTTAATCATAGCACATTTATTTTAAATATAAAACATTTTTCAAATATTTTTCTTAAAAAATGTATAGTATATAACAAATTATAGCTTTTATATTATTTCTTTTATCTGTTCTTTTAACTCTTGATCAAGAGTTTCAATTAATAAATTTATTTTATTAGCTTTAGATAATAAGCCCAGTTTTTCCTCATAATAGTCTAGTTTTTTTAACGCTTCTTTTATTTGCTTATGAACAGCGTTTCTACTAATGTGCTCATTTTCACTTATTTCCAATAAAGTTAAATTATCAAAATAATAGTTCTCAAAATATCCTTTTTGTTTTTCAGTCAATAATTCACCGTAATAATCATATAAGTTAATATAATATATTCTATTATCCATTTTTTTCCTCTATATATTCCTTAAATAAACCGTAAATATAGTTTTCAAGATCAAAAGACTGTAAATCTTCCATGGCTTCGCCAACACCGATAAATTTTACCGGTACGTTTGTCTCTTCTTTAATAGCTAAAACAATTCCACCTTTGGCTGTTCCATCTAGCTTAGTAAGCACTAACCCTGTTACATTAGTAATTTCTTTAAAACTTTTCACTTGACTGATACCATTTTGACCTGTTGTTGCATCTATTATCAGTAATGTCTCGTGAGGAGCAGCTGGTATAAAGTTTTTAATAACTTTGTTTATTTTTTCTAATTCTTTCATTAAGTCTACTTTGTTTTGTAGTCTACCAGCTGTATCTATTAAAACAACATCATAATTTTCTTGCTTAGCAAAGTTTATGCCGTCATAGACAACACTTGCTGGATCTTTAGCTTTTGAATTAAAAAAATCAACTTTTACTTTATTAGCCCAAGCTTCAAGTTGCTCACTTGCTCCAGCTCTAAAGGTATCTGCCGGAATAAGTAATACTTTCTTATTATCTTGTCTAAACTTGTTAGCTAACTTCCCAATGGTTGTTGTTTTTCCAACGCCATTTACACCAACTACTAAAATAATAGTAGGTTCTTCTTTGACAAAATTAATTTTGCTTGTAACAATATCCCCATTAACATAAATAATAAATAATTCGTCTATTATTATTTCAAGCAAATCTTTACTGTCAATTATGTTTTCCTTTTTAACTCTTTTTTTTAGTCTTTCTACAAACAAGACTACTGTTTTTACGCCAATGTCTGCCGCAATAAGTATTTCTTCTAATTCTTCAAAGTATTCTTCGGTAACATGTCGATGTTTAAGAGCTAAAGTATTTAGTTTTAATTGAATTTCATTTCTTGTTTTTTCTAGCCCCTTATCATAATCTTTAGTAAATTTTTTTCTTAATCTTTCAAATATTTTCATATTTTTCCTTAAAATATTTTATTCTAAAGTTTATTTTTTCTAAGCCTAGAACTTGTAATATTTGATAAAGATCTGGTGTTTGAGCTTTAGATGTTATGACAACTCTTATAACTGTAGCCACGTCAGCAACATTTCCTTTATACTTTTCTGGATTGTTTTTATATTCTTTCATATTAGACGCATAGCCTAAAACATCACACATTTCCTTTAACTTAGTAAACCACTCCTCTTGACTATTGGTTGCATCATAATATTTTTCAAAATATGTATCAATTATTTTATTTATTTCTTCTTTGTTTTGAACATTTATAAATTCATAATTGTTTACCTGATACAACCTATCATACATATACCAAATAATTTCTTTTATTCCTTTATAACAAGTTATATCTTTTCTTGGTTTAATACCTTCTCTTTCAATATTTAAAATGTTTTTTGTATAAGAAGTCTCTTCTTTTACTATATTGCAAAAAGGTTGATCATATTTTTCTAAATATTCTAATAACCCATCATAAATTTCTTCTTTAGTAAGTGAGCTAAAGTATATTTTAGATATACTGGTTAGCTTATCTATGTCAAAAAGAGTTCCTCCAGTTGGCATCTTGGAAAATTCAAAAACATAATCATTAATTGTTTTATTAGGATTAGAATTATACCATTCTTCGAAAGTAAAATTACTAATTGTTGCCAAATAAAGCCAAATAACTTCTTTGGGAATTCCAAGTTCATTATAATAACTAATAGCAGCTTCTTTATCTTTTCTTTTTGATAATTTTCTAACTGTATTTCCTTCTTTAATAGTAATAGGTGCGATATGCGCATATCTTGGCATAGGAAATTCTAACATATTAAATAATTGTTCGTGAATAGGATAAGAGGAAATCCACTCATCGCCTCTAATAACATGGGTGGTACCCATTAAATAATCATCTACAGCATGCGCAAAATGGTATGTTGGAAGATCGTCATTCTTTAATAAAACAACGTCTAAATCGTTTTCTGGCATCTCAATTTTGCCTTTTATTTCATCATTTAAAATTATTTTGTTTTGAAAATTTCCAATGGACTTTAATCTAATAATGTACTTCTCGCCATTTGTGATTCTATTTATTACTTCTTCTCTTGATAAGTCTCTATACTTGGCCCAAGTCCCATAAATGCCTATTCTGTTTTTGTTTTTTTCTTGTATTTCTCTTGTTGTTTCTATTTCTTCTTCAGTCATGAAACAAGGGTAAGCTTTTTCTTCTTCGATTAATTTTTTAACAAAAGCTCTATAAATATCTTTTCTTTCACTTTGAATATATGGGCCATATTCTCCACCCATTCCTGGTCCTTCATCAAACATTACACCTAAGCTCTTAAAGTCACTTATTATGCCTTCAACACCGTTTATAACGTTTCTTTTGCCGTCTGTGTCTTCGATTCGAAGATATACTACTCCTTTTGTTTGTCTAGCAAATCTTATAGCCGCAAAAGAAGTATAAAGTGATCCCATATGAACAAAGCCAGTTGGACTTGGCGCAAATCTTGTTACCATTTCTCCGTTTAATAGTTTTCTTGGTGGATATTTTTTAAAGTAATAATTATAATCATGTAAAACGTTTTTTACTAAAAAATCACTATATTCTTTATTTGTCATAACTTCTCCTTAATCCCCATAAATTTTTGTCATTGGTAAGACATAGTTATAAGAGGTTTTAGCGCTTTTGATGTATGTTGTAAAAACAATTCCTCCCGCACTAACTCCAGCAGCATGAACTACTGTAAATGTTCCTTTTTGTTTATCTACACTATATACTATAGAAACGTGGCCGTATTGTGAGTTATTTAACTCTTTATTTTTAATTAATACGTCTCCTGGAACAGCTACTGAAACAATCTCGCTTGCTGTTAAGCCTGTTGCGCTAAAAATTCTTGTTGCCCCATTACTTTCACCAAAGCTAACATACGTATTAAATACTTGATAAAATGCCCATCTAGCAAATCCTGCGCAATCTAGTCCTACAAGAGTATATTTTGGATCACTTGTTGGACTATTCCAATATTTATTCCAACCTACTCGTTCATGAACTCCACCCATTTGATAAGCCACTTTTGAATAAGGGTTATATACTAAAAAGTAAGCGGCCGCTAAAACTTTCGCTCTGTTTTTACTAATTCCACTTGCTGTTTCTCCAGCATATTCAATGTATGATTTAAGATGTTCATCAATTTGTTTCAATTTTTCTTCAGAAAATTCAGCAATTAAAGCATATTCTTTGGCTGTAGTTTCTGGTGAGACATCTTCATAAGTTCCATAAACTTTTACGGTTGCTGTTTTACCATATGAATTGACAACAGCTATAGTAGTTGAACCAGCGCTATTAATAGTTACTACGCCATTAGCATCAACTGTAGCCACTGAGTTATTACTACTATACCAAGTCATAGATTGGTTTAGTGTTGTTGGAAGAGTGGTTGCACTTATTTTTTTTGATTGACCTACCTTTAATTGGATTAGTGATGTACTCAAAACTAAAGTTGCATCAGTTGGATTAGATGAGGAATTAGTTACATTTATCCCAATGGATACCGTTTTATTATTGGCAGATTTAACTAATACAGTTGCATTTCCTGCCTTTATTCCTCTGATAGTGCCATTATTGCTTACTTCTAAGACACTAGTATCACTACTAGTATAAGTAAAATTTGTATTGGTCGCATTACTTGGAGTATAGTCAACAATTAAAGTTGCTTGTTCGCCAACTTGAACTTCTGTTATATTAGACGCTATTGAAAGAGAAACGATGTCAATAATACTACTTTTTTCAGTGACATTTACTAACATTTTTTTAGTTATTCCATCTACTGTAACACTAATGTTAGTAAAGCCTTTTTTTATAGCTGTAATTACTCCGTTTGTATCAACTGTAGCAATTAAAGAGTTACTACTAGAATAACTTGCTTTACCATATGTGGCATTACTTGGAATGTACCTAATACTTGCTTGATATGTTTCACCAATACCTAAATAAAGACTATTTATACCAAGTTCTATATCAGATAAGTCTACTTCTTTGGCATAAACATTTACGACAACACTTGCTTTAATAATTTCCTTATTATAAATCGTTATCATTGCTTTACCAGAAGATCTGGCAATTATTTTTCCATCATCATCTACTGTAGCGATTCTTTCATCGTCTGTTTCCCACATTAAAGTTTTATCAGTAGCGTTAGTTGGACTAATAGTATAACTACAATTATAGGTTTCTCCAACAAACATGCCTATTTGATTTGGGCTAACAGTAACTGTCTTAACATCAATAACCGGTTTAAATGAAACAACTTCTTCTTTGTCTTCGTCAACAATAACTTCAACTGTTGCAGTCTTTCCTGTTTGCGTAATTAAAGTTATGATTGTTGTTCCTTCTTTTACAGCTGTTATTAATCCTTCTTTGCTAACTGTTGCAACGGACTCATCATCAGTTAAGTAGTTTATGTCTTCTTCAATATAGCTTTTAGGTAATATAACATATTCCAGTTGATATGTCTCATTAGTCTTTAACGAAATAACATTGTCTGTAAATTCAATACTTGTTATTTCTTTTGGTTCAGAAAAGGCGTTTTTAATATCGTCACTAAAAAAAATAATAGTAAATAAACTTGCGGCTATAATAAATATAATAATTATAATTAAATTCTTGTTTTGTAAGAGTTTTTTCATTTTATTTCACCACTTTTAGTATAACATCTATATATTAAAAAATCTAGTTATTCGCTAGATTCTTCTTTATTATTTTTCATATTTGTTGTTGCTTCATTGACAGCGTCATCTATTGTTTTTATCTCATCCAATATCATACTATACCCCGCTGCCGCACCAAATCCATGACTTAAATTTTTTAACTCGCGTAATAGTTTTTTAACATACGCTAGAACTTGTTTTTCTTCATAACCAATTAAATATATTAGAAATTCATTGCCATTTGATCTTATAATTTCTGTGTTTTCTATTTGATTATTGATTAAAATGCTTGATGCTTCTCTAATAACGTTATCGCCTTCTTGATAACCAAAATTGTCATTAATAAAGGCAACATTATTTAAATCGACAATGATTATCGCTTGGGGATATATCATACTGTTATCCCACTTTTCTACAAAGTCGTTGTAGTAAGTTCTGTTTTTTAAGCAAGTTAAGGAATCTATATATCTTAATTTATCATTTTTGGACATTACTATTTTTATTTTCTTTTGTTTTTTCAATGTCTTTTTAAGAACTATTATTACTATTAATAATCCTACAAATGTAACAAATAATATTATTCCTAGTTTCAACCCATCAGTTTCTTTTAAATTATATACTTGGCTATATCCTTCATTTAATACTGTTTTTTGATTTATAAATCCAAGATAGAAATTAAGATAATCAGTAAATACTTTATTATTGGATATATCTCTTACAATATAAGTATAACCTGTATCTAATGAGAACGTAAAATCTATTTTGTATTGTTCAAACTTTTGCAGATTATAATAGTAAGTATAAGCATCTATCACAATCAAAGCATCTTCTTTGGTTTTTTCCAGAAGCTCACTTAATGTTTTATAAGTAACAGTGTTGATGCTATGGCCTGTTAGAAATTCGCTTATTTTTGTGTCAGCAATTGTGTTGACGTCTTCTTTTATTGAACTTAATGAATTGATTGTTACATCATTTTTAATGTTACTTAATATAACAACTTTCTCATCATATATTGATAAAGTGTTTTTTACATCAATGTTATACTGATATTCTTTATAATTGTTAAAAGCAAAATCAATTTCATTTTTATTAAAAGCTTCAACTAAAAGTTCAAAACTGTTATACTTCTTTATTTCAAGATCTATTTTAGATAAGGAAGAAAAGTTTTTTACTATTAAACTGTTTAGGCCAAGTAGCTTACCATCCGCTAATACATCATATGGACTGTTGTTGACAAATCCATATATATATTTTTTACCTTCAAATATTGCTCTGGCGTTTTCATCGATATCTTTTAATTCAAAATAGCTAGAATTTAAATACTCTTGATATAAACTTTCTTTGTTTTCTTTTACCCATTTGTTTAAATATTTGGTTACGATGGAATTTAATTTCTCAATTTGTCCCAAGTGAAAAACATAGTAACTTTTTAATTCTGTTATATTATAAACTATATTCAAGTTATTACTTAAAATCTCTTTTAAATACTTTATTTTTGGAATAGCTATTCCATCAATGTTATCTATAGCACTCAACATTACATCAATACTAGAATATGATTTTAATTTTGCCCCTTTTATGTAATTTTCAACATAACTTAAATCAGTTTCTAAAACACCTATTGTTAGGCCTTCTACCGCATCTAAAGAATTATATTTACCTGCTTTTGATGATACAATTACATATTCATCTTCTCCAACAATTAAATCGCTTGCTTCTAATTCTTTTTTTATTTGAAAAGAATATTCATTAATTGGGGTCTCACTCGAATAAAGAATCGGATCAAAATCTAATCCAGTATCCTCTTCAATATCACTTAAAAAGTCAAAAGCAATGCCTTCTCCTTTATAGCTATATATGGGAATTGAACTTAAAATATCAACATTATATACCATGTTTTTATTACTTTCAATCCACTTTTTATCCACAATATTGAGTGTTGTTTTACTATCTTCTCTTGTTACAATATAATATACCAATAAAGATACTAAGACTAAGCAAATAACACTTATCAAAGCAATAATTGCTTTTTTCTTTTTCATTTTTACCACCTTAATTATTTGTCCATGTAAAATTCAAAGATGTATTTTTTTTATACCCAATTATTGGATATACTTCGCTTTCACTGTTAGAGCATTTTATAAAGATTTGAATGTCATAAAAACTCTTTTCTTCTTCACTTAAATTAGCTAAGACTTTATCAGATAGAGCTTTTGCTAGAAGAACATTAGCGTCTTCTACAACAGTAAAAATATAATTCATTAGCTTTCCTTCTAAATTATAATTTGCGTCTACAACAAAAGCATTCGCTGAAACATCAGTTTTTATTTTTTGAATAGTTTCTTCACTTACAGTAACACTTTCAATGCCGTCAAGTCTATTACCATATAAACTGTTCCCACTTTCTGGAACTAATAGTTTATATATTCCGATTCCTGCTACTATTAATAAACATAAAAATACAAAAATACAAATTGATAATAATTTGTTTCTTTTTATGAACTTCATTTTCCACCTCTTAAAAATTATACTATTATTAATCCTTCTTATCAAGTTTTGCTTTTAAAATTTGTGTCGCAACTTTAGGATCGGCGTTGCCTTTTGTCTGTTTCATAATTTGGCCCATTAAATACTTAAAGGCATTTTCATAACCGCTTCTATAATCTAGAACTGATGTTGCATTGTCTTTAATTACAATATCAATGACTTCTTCTAGTTTGTTTGTATCTTCAATTAACTCTATTTTAAGTTCTTTTACTACCTCATCTAATTTATCATCTTTTTCGAGTAATGCTGGGATTATCTCTTTACAGTGTTTTGACGTTAACTTGCCACTATCAAAAAGATTTATTAGTTCAATAAAGCTTTCTTTCTGCAATTTTGTTTCGCTCAACTTTTTACTTTTTTTATTCAAAAAGCTCAAAACTTCTCCTGTTAAAATATTTGCCGCAATAACAGGATTTACTTTTTCAATTATTTGTTCAAAAAAATCGCATATTTCTTTATTGGCAAGAATAGTTTTAACATTATTAGTGTTAATGTTTAAATTTCTATATTTTTCTTTTAAGACATCTGGCATTTTTGGCATGCTTTGTTTAACAAAGTTTATATCTTCTTCACTAATAATAATGGTTGCAATGTCTGGTTCAGGAAAATATCTATAATCGTTTCCTGTTTCTTTTGTTCTCATTAATATCGTTGTTTTGGTCTTATCATCAAATCTTCTTGTTTCTTCTGTTATAACAATTCCATTCTCTATTAGTTTAGTTTGTCTTACAATTTCATAATCTATACTTAATCCAACATTCGTTATTGAACCAATATTTTTTATTTCGGTTTTTGTACCTAATTTTTCTGTTGAACTGAGTGAAACATTAGCGTCACATCTCATGCTTCCTTCTTCTATTTTAACGTCACTAATGCCTAAATATAACAATTGTTCTCTTAGGGCTTCTACATATAAAACAGCTTCCTTAGAACTCTTAATAACTGGCTTGGTAACTATTTCTATTAATGGGATCCCAGCCCTGTTATAGTTTAACATCGTTTGATTATTGATATGAATGCTTTTACATGTGTCTTCTTCAATATGAACTCTATCTATTTCTATTTTTTTTACTTCATTATCAAGGTTTATTAAAATATACCCATCGTATCCAATTGGTGTTTCTTTTTGCGTTATTTGATATCCTTTTGGTAAATCTGGATAAAAGTAATTCTTTCGATCAAAATGCATTGTTTTATTGATTTTACAATTTAAAGCTATAGCGGTTTTTAAAGCCATTTCAACTACTTCTTTATTTATTTTAGGAAGTGTGCCAGGATACGCCATATCTATTTCATCAATATTAACATTTGGTGCATCATTAAAATCATTTTTACTAGTTGAAAAAACTTTTGATTTTGTATTTAATTCAACGTGAACTTCTATTCCAATAGTTGGCTTTAGCAAACTTCATCACCTCTTATTTTTTCAATATAACTAGCAAAACGGTATATTTTACTTTCTTCAAAATATGATCCTATTATTTGCATTCCAATTGGTAAACCTTTTTCGTTTTTGCCTATTGGAAGGGACATGGCAGGAAGACCAGCTAAGTTAACTGGAATAGTCAACAAATCATCATAAAAACTTTTTAACGCATCATCCATTTTTGTACCTAACTTGTACGCTACATCTGTATTTGTTGGTCCTATAACTAAATCATATTTTTCAAAAACTTTATTAAATTGTTTAGTTAATTCTTTTCTCAATTTTAAAGCTTTTGTATAGTATTTATCGGCGTTTTCACCTGAAAGAACATATGATCCTATCATTATTCTTCTTTTTACTTCTCTACCAAAGCCTTCGCTTCGACTTCTTTTAATAAAATCATTAATGTTGTCAGACCCTTTTACACTATATCCATATTTTATACCATCAAATCTAGCTAAATTACTACTAGCTTCTCCAAGAGCAATTACTTGATACAATGGAATGGCATATTCTAAATACGGGATATCAATATAGTCTACCACAACATTATTATTTTTTAATTTTTCTAATATTTTCTCTATTTTTTCTCTTATTGTTTTATTAATAAATTCACTCATATAATATGTTGGAACAGCTATTTTAAGATTTGAAACATCTTTCCCAATTTCTGAGGTATAGTCTTTTATTTCAACATCAGAACTGGTTTGGTCGTTTACATCCATTCCACTAATAACGTTTAATAAAAGAGCATTTTCATAGACGTTTTTAGAAATTGGACCAATTTGGTCTAAACTAGATGAGAAAGCAACAAGCCCATATCTTGAAACTCTACCATAAGTTGGTTTTAAACCTACTGTACCACAAAAACTAGATGGTTGCCTTATACTTCCACCTGTATCTGAGCCTAAAGCTAAAACAGAAAAATTTTCTTTTACGGCAACTACGCTGCCAGAAGAAGAACCCCCTGGTACAAGAGAATTGTCTATTGGATTTAATGTTGGACCAAAATAACTGGTTTCCCCAGTTGAACCCATAGCAAATTCATCCATGTTAGTTTTACCAATTATAATCATATGTTTTTCTTTGATTTTTTTTATTACTGTTGCATCAAACAAAGGAATATAGTTATCTAACATATGTGAAGCACATGTTGTTCTTATTCCTTTTGTTGAGATGTTGTCTTTTATAGCGATTGGAAGGCCAAATAGTATGTTATCTACTTCTAGTTTTTCTAGTTCTTTGGCTTCTTCTATGGCGTGTTCATTTATTGTTATAAAGGCATTTAAATTACTGCTTTTTATTTTTTCTAATGCTTCATTTACTAAGTCAACTGGTTTTATTTTTTTTTCTTTTAAAAGTTTGTTAATTTCTTTTATTTCTAAACTTAAATAACTATTCATCTAATACCTTACTTACTATAATAAAGTTGTCATCTGAAAGAGAAGCTTTAAGAAGTACTTCCTTTTTATCTAAATGAGCATTAAAAGAATTATTATATCTGTTAATATTTGTTGAAGGACTAATCATTGGTTCAGTTTCTTCAAACTCAGCGTTTTCTATTTTTTCTATTTCACTCAAAATATCATTTAATTGTTCTTGATATTTGTTTATTTCCTTTTCATCTACTTCTAGAGCTGCCAAAGCGGCTACATGAGAAACATTTTTTTTATCTAGTTTTTCCATATTTCCTCCTATATGAATTATATTTTACCACTTTTTAGAGCAAAAAAAAATAGAATTAGTTATTTAACTTTCTATTTATTAATTCTATTGTTCTTTTGGGATCTGCTAAAAGCCTTTTGTATAAAACATTATTTTTCTTTAATTCTTTTATAATTTCCATATCTTCATTTGAAATGAAAACAGAATATTTTTCTTCATCTTCGTTTATTCCCACAACATCATTACCTATTAGATAATCAAAAGTAGTATCTAATGCTTTTATTAATTCTAAAAGAACTGTTAATGTCGGTGTTCGTTTACCTGATTCATATCCACAAACAGATACTTTGGAAACACCAATCAATTTACCTAGTTCTTGTTGAGAATAGTTTTTATCGAGTCTTTTTGTTTTAATTCTCTCACCAAATATCATAATTTCACCCTTACTTATACATTGAGTATATCAAGTAATAATACTGGCAAGAGCAAAGTTAACGAATAGTTAATTGGTGAGTTTAATAAGAGCACCTTTTTAATTATTAATATTATTATTGTACTTCTAAACTAAAGAATATTCTCTAGATAATATTCTTTTATCACTGCAATATTCCATTATAAATTTGTTATTTTTCTTAACAATTATAATCCCAATAGTTTTATTCTCATCAACAGTTTTAACGTTCATATCTATATAATTCATATAAGTTTGAATTTGGCCAATGTTTCCCTTCACTAGCTGTTTTACTTTTAATTCCACTACTACATAACAGTTATATTTTATATTATATAAAAGTAAATCTATATAGTTGTATCTATCTCCAAGCTTTATTTTATATTCCCTTTTTAAATAGCAAAAACCAGAGCCTAGTTCGGTTAAAAAATATCTATATCTTCAAGTATCAATCTTTTTAATATTTTTTCACTTATACGTTCATAATTATAATTGCTTTTAATCAGTATAGGGTTTTTAATAAAATCCTTTATTTCTTCTTGGCCTTTTTCAGTAAGCTTAAGTCTTGTTTAATTATCTAGTCGTTCATATTCTTTATTTTTTATTTTTACAATTAGTTCTCTTTTGCTAAGATTTTCTATAACACAAGTATTTATATAATATATAATTTCATTACTGTTTTTTAACAACAACAATTGAAGATAATTGCTCCAAGTCAATTTTGACACCAGTGGTGTCAATTTCTGGTCACTAAATACTTCATAAAATTTTCTCATTCTATATAAAGTTCTGTAATTATACTTTTTATTTATTTCCAGACTTAGTTTTATAGAATATTCTTTAATAATACTTTCACCATATTTTGATCCGGCTTCAAATAATATTTTCCCTATTTCAAAATAAGTTATAACTCTGTTTTTTCCTTTGAATAATCTTTTATTTTTTCATAAACTTCGTGGTCTATTATTTTATTTTTTATTTCATTATAATAATTCATATCTCCTCCACAAAAAAAAGAATTACTCTTCTTCTTTCTTCTTACTACTTAAAAACGTTATTTTTTCAGCGACAACTTCTACTACTCTTTTTTTCTCATCATCTACTTCATATTCTCTAGTTTGAATTCTTCCTTTAATGCCTACTAAATCTCCTTTTTTACAATATTCTGCTGTATTTTCAGCTATTCCTTTCCATAATACACAAGAAATAAAATCTGTCTCATATTCTCCGTTTACATTTTTGAAACTCCTTGGGACAGCCACTGTTATATGAGATATTTTTTTTCCTGATTCTGTTTCAAATACTTCTGGGTTTGCAACTAGCCTTCCAACTATTACTGTTTGATTTAACATTTTTTCCTCCTTTCCAAAATGAATATACAATAAGAAAATAAGGTACGCAAACAACCATTACTTTCAAATTAATACACAAAAAAAGCAAAATAATTAAATCAGTATTTCGCTTTTAAAATCTTTTAATATAATCTTTTTCAAATTTTTAATTTATTTAGTTTTCACATTTTAAATCAAATTCATATTTTTCTATTTGATTAGTACCGTTTTTCAAATAAATCATAATGCTTGTTTCGTCATTACATTTAGTAAAAGTAGACAAGTCATAAGCTTCATCCATCACTTCATTTGCTTCTTTGAAGTCTTTTAATGAAATAACAGCTACGTTTAAGTTAGAACTTTTCATATATTTTGTGTAATAATCATTACCCATTTCTGTTAATTTTTCTTCTAAAACAGTCGCATTATTTTTTCCACATCCAACTAAAACAAATAAAAATATTATACAAATTAAACCTGTTAGCGCTTTCTTCATACATTTCTCCTTTTATCTTTCAACATTATTATACAATATTTGTAAAATAAAGAAAAGTAAAAAATAATTTAAACTAAATATTTGTTTCACTAAAAAGATACTTCTTCATTTCCTTATAATCTTTGACAAAAACATAAACTAATTTATCTGTTATTTCTTTTGGTATATTCTTAACATCTTTTTTATTATCATCAGGAACGAATACTTTTTTAATGTTGCTTCTACAAGCCCCAATACTTTTTTCTTTTAACCCACCGATTGGTAGAATATCTCCTCTAAGAGTCATCTCGCCAGTCATTGCGATATCCGATTTAATTGTTTTATTAGTAAATGCACTAACTAAAGCGGTTGTCAGTGTTATTCCAGCGCTTGGTCCATCTTTTGGAACGGCACCTTCTGGGACATGAATATGAATGTCATTGTCCACTAAATCTTCATATTTAATGTTAAAATATTTGTAGTTGGCTTTTAAATAACTGAGTGCGATATAAGCGCTTTCCTTCATAACTTCGCCTAGCGAACCGGTTAAAGTTAGTTTTCCGTTTCCTTTGTAGAAAGTCACTTCTATACTTAAAACATCCCCACCATACATAGTATAAGCAAGCCCGTTTACAACTCCTACTCTTTCTTTTGGTTTAAAACAAACATATGGCGTTTTTAAAAACTCATCTATTACTTTTTTATTAATTATTTTTATTTTTTTGTCATCCAAGAGATTATTTGTTACAACTTTTCTAATAATAGTATCTATTTTTCTATTTAAGCTTCTAACACCCGCTTCTCTTGTATAACTTCTAATAATATATAAGATATCTTCATCTTTGATAGTTAATAATTGAATTCCATTTTCTTTACATAAAGTAGGAAGCAGATGTTTTTTAGCAATTGAAAGTTTTTCTCCGTCTGTGTATCCAAAAAGCTCAACAATTTCTAATCTATCTCTTAAGGCATATGGGATTTCATCTAGATAGTTAGCAGTTACAATAAAAAGTACATTACTAAGGTCTACTTCTTCTTCTAAGTAATTATCCATAAAGTTTTTATTTTGTTCACCATCTAGAACTTCTAATAAAGCACTTGCTGGATCTCCTTGAATGCTTCTTGATAATTTGTCTATTTCATCTATTAAGAATACCGGATTCATTGATCCAGACTTTTTTATTTCTCGAAGTATTCTTCCTGGTTCTGCACCGACATAAGTTTTTCTATGACCAATTATTTCGGCTGTATCATTTACTCCACCCAAAGATATTTTTACAAATTTTCTATTCATAGCGTTGGCAATAGATTTAGCTAAACTTGTCTTACCAACTCCCGGAGGCCCAACAAAACAAATAACTTTTCCACTTAAAGATTTAGTTTGTTTTTTAACAGCTAGAAATTCAATTATTCTAGTTTTTACATCTACAAGTCCATAGTGATTCTCATCAAGCTTTTCTTTAGCAAGCTTTAAATCATTGTTGTCTTTAGTCAACTTGTTCCAAGGAATATCAAGAATAAATTCAATATAGCTTCGTATTATGCTTACTTCTGGCGAAGCAAAAGATAAATTTTGCAATTTTTTATACTCTAGCTTTAATCTCTTTTTAATGTTTTCTGGACACTTTAAATTATTGATTTTATTTAGCAATTCATCTAGTTCTTGGTCGTCATCGCCAAGTTCTTCTTTTATAGCTCTTATTTTTTCTCTTAAAATAAACTCTTTTTGGCTAGTATCTATTGTTCTTCTAACTTTAGTGTCTATTTCATTTTCTATTTTAAACATTTCTTTTTCTTTGTAAATGTCTTCTAAAATCATTTCTGATCTTTTGATTGGATCAACAGTTTTTAAATATTCTAAAATTCTATTTAAATCAATTGCTAAAATAGGTTCAATTAAATCTGTTAAAATATCTAAGTCTTTTGCCATATTAACTTTATTTATTAAGTAATTACTTATGTATGGCAGTGTTTTAACATAAAGGTTAAATTCTTTCTTAAGTTTAAAAACAATAGCTTCAACATTTTCACTTACACTTTTAATTTCATCAACTATTGCTTCTAAGACTTCTGAGTGATGGCTTAAATATTTTAGGACTGTTGCTCTGGCAATACCGTTTATTGTTATTCTAACTTTACTATTTGGTAAAATTATTTTGTTTTTTATTTGACCAATGATTCCGATTTTAGGAAGATCATCAATATTTATCTTTTCTTCAAGAATATTTTCTTGTGACACAATAAGCACTTTATTGTCGTGAAACATTTCTGAAACATCGACAATATTTCTACTAACATCATTATTAAATTCAATTTTTATTTCATTGTTTGGAAGTAATACTATTCCCTTTAACACTAAAACTGGTAAATTTATTTTCATAATACTTCACCTCTTTAAAGTTGATACTTATTATAATTGATTGTATTTAAATTGTCTAGTCTTTTATTCTTACTTATTTGTTGACTTTTTTAAATATTATTAGTAAAATTAGTATTGTTCAACTTATTGCAGGTGTAGTTCAATGGTAGAATTTCAGCCTTCCAAGCTGATTACGTGGGTCCGATTCCCATCACCTGCTCCATAATAAAATAAAACTTACGTA
>CAYYQX010000001.1:32670-129986 GCA_964473455.1 uncultured Muribaculaceae bacterium
GATTACGTGGGTCCGATTCCCATCACCTGCTCCATAATAAAATAAAACTTACGTATAAACGTAAGTTTTTTTACAATAATTTCATTGATATTCTTTTAGGTGCTTGATCTACCATAAAATTATTCTTGAAATTATCATATACAAAATCAAATATTCCTATATAATCCGTTTTCATATGTGCTGTTAAAGTATCCCATTTGTCTTCATTATTATATTGAATTATAGGCAAGGTTATTAAACTTTCATCATCTTCACAAATCCAAGTAATCTCCCACCCCTGAAGACTCCCGGCAACCGCAAGGATATAATGTGTAAAATGTCTAAAAACTTCATAGTGTTCTTCTAAAGGTATGTTACTTGCTAACAACTTTAACAAATCTGTTACTGTCATACTTTCTAAGTCATTAACATCTTTAAGAGCACAAACATTTACTTCATTAATCTTTCCTAAAATATATTTTTTCAGTTCCTCATCAATAATTTCTTTTTGCTCTTTTATATCAAAAGCCAAAAAGGTTCTGATAAATAATGCTCTATCAATCTCACCATAAATATCCATCGTATTAAGCATAATACCTCCTTGTTTATATAATATTTCAGAAAAATATACTATCACACATATCGTCAAAATAAAATACTTTTTAAAAAACAAAAGGATTTAACTACATAATGCTATAATATAATAGTAGTACATAAAAAGGAGAAAACATGGCAAAATTAGAATTAATAAAAATAAGTAAAAGCTATAAGCTTGGGAATGAGAAAATTAAAGCTTTACAAGAAGTAAATATTGAGTTTAGAGAAAACGAATTTGTTTCCGTTTTAGGACCTAGTGGTTGTGGCAAAACAACCCTTTTAAACGTAATTGGCGGATTAGATCGTTATGACCAAGGAGACTTAATCATCAACGATATGTCCACCAAAAAATATAAGGACAGTGATTGGGATGCATATAGGAATCGTTCTATTGGTTTTGTATTTCAAAATTACAATTTAATAACTCATCAAACTGTTCTACAAAACGTTGAAATATCTATGACTTTGGCAGGTATTCCAGCCAAAGAAAGAAAAAGAAGAGCAATTGACGCTTTAAAGTCTGTTGGCTTAAATGATCAATTAAGAAAAAAACCAAATCAAATGTCAGGCGGGCAAATGCAACGAGTTGCGATTGCTAGAGCTCTAGTTAATAATCCTAGTGTTATTTTAGCTGACGAACCAACTGGAGCATTAGATAGTCATACAAGCACACAAATAATGGAAATATTAAAAGAAATATCTAAAACACGCTTAGTTATTATGGTTACTCATAATAGTAATTTAGCTGAAAAATATTCAAATCGTATTATTCGTTTATTAGATGGCAGTGTCTTATCAGATACTAATCCTATTAAAGAAAAAGAATTAGAAAATGATGTTTCTATAGACAAAAGAAAAAAAGAAAAAAAGAAAAAAACTTCTATGTCCTTTGTAACTGCAACTTCACTTTCTTTTAAAAATTTACTGACAAAAAAAGGAAGAACTATTGCTACTTCTATTGCTGGAAGCATCGGAATTATTGGTGTTGCACTTGTTCTTGCCCTATCAAATGGACTAACTAATTATATAGATAACATGCAGTCAGATGTTTTAGCTGGATTTCCTATTTCAATTGACACAAGCGAACAATCATTAGATGCTAGAGAAAATAACTTATTAGCGACTACTGATGATGTTGGTAAGTTTACAAGCGAAGATATTCTTATTAGATACGACAGTAAAGCAAACACAACAACACACACTAATATATTAACAGAAAACTATTTTGACTATATAGAAAAAATGGAAGCAGCATTACCTAATTCAGTTAGTACAATTTCCTATACTAGAGGCATTAATATAAACTTACTAGCCAAAGGAGAAAACTCGGTCGTAAAATATAAAACTTCTTCTTCTATATACGAAAATATGGGAATAATGTTGCAAGGTGTTGGCAATAACTATTGGCAAGAAATGCCAGATAATGAAGATTTTATTTTGTCTTTATATGATTTAATTGGCGAAGGTAGTCGTTTACCTAGCAACAAAAATGAAATTGCGTTAGTTGTAGATGAGTACAACAGATTAGATACTGCCTTTTTCACAAAACTAGGTATTACGACAATAAAGGAAAACTATAAATTAACTGACTTCATTGGACAAAGTATTTTAAAAGTTGTTTTAAACAATGATTTTTATACTCAAGATTCAAACGGTTTATTTATAACTGCTGGCGTTGATAAATACAACGAACTATATAATAGTGATAGTGGTATAAAACTAACAATCACAGGTATCTTACGAATTAAAGAAGATGCGGCAAGTAGTTACTTATCAGAAGGCATTGTTTATACAACTGCCTTAACTGATTACATTGTAAATAACGCTAAAAACTCAGAAATAGCTACTGCTCAAGCAACTTCAAACATCGACGTTTTATTAAACATTCCGTTTGCAAATAGTGATGAAAAAAATGAAAGGTTACTTAGCTTAGGTACAACAACTACACCTACTGGTATAAATATTTATCCAAAAGATTTTGCCAGCAAAGATGCTATAAAAGAATATTTAGATGCTTATAACAAAGATAAAAATGAAGAAGATAAAGTAATTTATTCAGACATTGCTGAAACCATTACTGGAGCAATAAACACTTTAATTAGTACTGTAGCTTATGTTTTAATTGCTTTTGCCGCTATTTCTCTTATTGTTTCAACAATTATGATTGCTATTATTACTTATGTTTCTGTAATTGAAAGAACAAAAGAAATTGGCATTTTACGTAGTGTGGGAGCAAGAAAAAAAGACATAAGTATGGTCTTTATTACCGAAACACTAATTATTGGGTTTGTAGCTGGTTTACTTGGCGTTGGTATTTCTTATTTATTAACAATACCAATTAATTCTATAATTGAACACTTTGTTAATATAAAAGGAATTGCTCATCTTGCTATATTACCTGCCATTACTCTTATCCTTGGAAGTATGGCCTTAACTTTAATAGCTGGATTAATACCAGCCAGAATGGCTTCTAAAAAAGATCCTGTTATTGCTCTTAGAACTGAATAGTATTATAAAAGACAAGATAATCTTGTCTTTTTACTTTTCAAATTCACTACTATGCTCTTTAAAAAAGTCATAATACTTTCTAACATTTTCTAAATCAACCCATTTTTTGATTACAACAGGATTTTCATCTAAATCATATATTTTCGCATCCTTTATGCTTAATATAAAAGGAGAATGTGTTGATATAATAAATTGACAATTATAGAATCTAGCTGACGCTTCAATAAATTTTTTCAATTTAATTTGATTTTCTGCTGACAAACTGTTTTCTGGTTCATCTAATATATAAAGACTATTTTCCCCTATTTCTTTTTCCCAAAACATCAAAGCAGATTCTCCATTAGACTGTTCAATAATATTGTTGTTTGTTAATCTTTCTCTAATAAAAGCGGACATTGTTTTTCTTTTAGAATCAGCATTATCTTTTAATTTTTCATAGTTATTAAAAGGTCTTTCACTAATATCATATTTTTCAGTTAAGTATTCTTGACTAAGCGTCTCTTTTCTTCTATTTACATTTGTATTAATAGAACGAACATCTAATAAATAATCAAAAATATCATCACTAGTTATCATTTTTATATCAATTGGCTTATCATAAGACATTGAAAAATCACAAAGTTGTACATACCATTCAAAAATACTTCCTTTGTTTAATAAAGCTTTTCTGATAGCATGTGTTTTTTCGGCAATTATGTTTAAAAGAGTTGTTTTTCCTGATCCGTTCCCACCATAAAAAATTGTCACATTATCAAATTTAATATTTAATAACTTTTTAAAAGAAAAAAGGCCTAAAGGATAATTACTATTAAATATTTGCCTTTTTTCCGTTTTAAATACAACATCGTGTTCCTGACTTTCAGTTAATAAATCAAATGATTTTAAATATAACATATGTCTCTCCTAAAAATTATTATATACCATTTAAAAAAGCCTTGCAATTAAATACAAGACTACTTTAACTAAACATATATTATTTCTACGCCTGCAAAACTAACTTTTCCAGTAATAGTTATCGTTTTTTTAGATATGACATCTCTTTTGTTTTTTTCATCTATTCCACCTAATGAAACATCTGCTTTATTTATTATTTTATATTCTTTTGGAATATAAAGTTCAACTCCAGAAAATGATATGTCCAAATTTATCGTTAAATCTTTTTCAATCTTTGCGTTATCAAAATATACTTTCATTGCGCCAAATGAAGAATATAAGTTTACCTTTTTTAAGTTGTCACTATTGATATATTTAACACTTGAAGAAAATTTATTTTCAACATTAACTTCTTCATCATCTTCTTCGTTTATAACTCTTTCAAAGCCTCTGTGTTGATGACAAAAGTATCTTTTTTTAAACATAATTGAAAAGCCAATACTTAAAAATAAAGCAATTAATAATATAGGCATTGGAGAAAAATTTGTTATTTGAAGCTCACTCGCATAAATTGTGCCTAAAATTGCTAATGGCATAAAAATTCCAAAAAAATTTTTTCTAATTATGCCTCTAATAAACCAAGCTCCAGCAAAAACTGTAATTAATAATTTAAAAATGCTCATATTAATTAAATATCCCATTTGATTTAATAAAATCAATACCGCAATCATTATAAAAAACAATCCTAAAAATATTTTTTTCATTTTAATCCCCTCCTTTCATTTTTTGATCTAGATTTTTGAAATATCTTCTTGATACATATACTTGTTTGTGACTTTTTTTAAATTTTATTGTACTATATGAAGTAATATTTTTTTCAATTGAATACACTTCGTTAGTATTAATGATGGTTGATTTAGAAATACGAATAAAATTCTTTGGGAGTTTTTCTTCTAACTCATATAGTTTATATTTTGCAAAGAAGATATCATTTATTGTGTGCGCTCTTATTTTTCCTTCATCTGTTTCAAAAAAAAGAATGTCGCCTAAGTTTATTTCATATTTTGTGGATCTTTTCCAAAAATCTAGCTTTATGTCTTCTAATAAAGAAATGTACTTCACTATTTTATCTGTTTTTGTTTTACACAAAATTATTATTTCATTTTCTTCTAAATTTTTATCCTCTTCTATTCGTACTGCCATACTTCTCTCCCATTCACCAAATTACACTGTTATTGTAAAAAAAGTTATCCTTTTATGTTAACAGGTTAATTATTTAGTTTAAGTGGTAAATAAATCTAAAAAAGCCTGTGGTAAACACAAGCTTATATATTAAAATTTTACCTTCCTTCGCAAGTTACTCCAAGCTCTTCATACATAGCAACTACGCCATCTACAGTTAACTGATTTTGATCGTTAACCGCTTCTTTAATCATGTCATCATCATTAGCTAATTTCTCTAAATCCATAACATTATAATCAATAGTAGTAACAATCATTATTTGGTTATCTTTTTTTGTTATTACAGAGTCATATCCACCATAATTTTCTGTCATAATCGTGCTTATTTCTTCTGTATAGCTGTCAAAATAGTCTAAAATTTCAGTATCATCTGTTGTAATAATCTCTGTTGCCACTACTTTTGATACAATTTCTCCTTGATAATGAACTTTATAAGATGTATTTAACACATATCCGGCTTCAGTATTTTCACCATTTAGTGAACAAGTTAGAATGGTTTCATTTGAACAAGCAGTAAGTAGAGTCATTCCTAATATTAGACAAACGGATAAAAGAATTTTTTTCATTTTTCCTCCTTCAAAAAAATAAAATTTGTTCTAAGTACATTGTATCACAACCCATTAAAAAAAGCTTAAATTTTATTAAGCTTAATTCTTTTCATATATATTATAATACTTAACTCCAGATATAACAGATAAGACAGTTGCTAATAAAAGAACAACATCTGAAATTCTTAAATTCCATAATTCAAAAGGCAAATTGTAAAACAAAGTTAATGTCACACCAATCATTAGTAAATATGATTTCACTTTAATCATTTTTTTTACAAAAACTAACTTTGTTTGATCTTCTACTTTAATTTTATCAACAATAATATCTCTTATAATAATAACAAGCGGTAGTATTGGATGAATAAATCCATAAGAAGATAATATTAATAAGGTTGAAAATACTAATATTCTATCTGCAACAGTATCTAATACTTCTCCTCTTTTTGTAACCATGTTTAGTTTTCTCGCCAAATGGCCATCTATAATATCGGTAATTGAAGCAACAAAAAATAGTGTCCCCGCAATTAAATACCTAATATCGATAACTAAGCTTTCATTTACAAACAATTTTGGCAAATCTATTCCAGCTGAAGAAAACGGAAAAATTAGTATTATTATTATTAATATCGCTAAAACTATTCTAGATGAGGTAAGTTTAGTAGGTAAATTCATAAACACTCCTTCATATATGCGACTTCAATATTATTCTCATTTGCTTTTTTATTATTAGTAAATTGAACAATTATAAAAGCTATTATCATAATAAATACTATCATTATTAAGTAGACAAATCTTAATCTTTGAAAAGGTGCTTTATCTTTACTGCTTGTATATGGAGAAAAAATCTGTTTTTCTTCTTTAACAATTTCTTTTTTCTGTGCTTCTTTTATATCTTTTAAAGATATCTTGGAAGTATAGTCAAACAAAAATTCATTAAATTCGTCAACTAAATCATTATAGTCTAGGCCTAAATACTTCGCATAATCTCTAATTAAATATTTCAAATCAAAAATATCTTTAAATGGTTCAACATTCCCACTTTCAAGATCTTCTATTTGACTTATTTTTAGCTTTAAATCTTCGGAGGCTTCTTCTTTAGAAACTCCCATTTCTTCTCTTGCTACCTTAAGCCTTTCGCCAATTTCTTTCATATTTCACCCTTTAATCAAATAAAAAAAAATAATATCTTATAAGCCATGTTCTGTACTCATTAAATGAGTGACAAACATTTATCTATTACCTAAGTAATCCTATAGACAGTTCGTTTCCTATCTATTTGGTTCCCCTACCAATTTTGGGTTTCTCGCTCGTGGGGTTTATCGCGTTCCACTATTTTCATTTCTAAAAATTTCGTCTCTATGACACTTTATAGCTATAATCATATCTAATAGACTTAGATTAATCGCTGCCGTTAGTAAAAACTACCAAGAGTTATTTTTTCCTCTTGCACGAACACTACAACCATCGCAGATTGTGCGAGCATGGACTTTCCTCTACGACACAAAGTTCGCAGCGTTTGTCAAAATATTATTCTTCTTTTCCGTAAATTATTTTTTCTAAATTTGAAAGTCTTCTTAATACGTCTGAGCTACTCATATTGCTTTTAGAATCATTTGTAGCTAAATCTAATTTAATTCCTAGCTGCCTTATTTCTTGTTTTAATCTCAAGTTTTCATTTAAAAGATTTGCTTTTTCAGCTTCTAGATTGTTGACAAGCTTTTTCCAGTTCTCATAATCAGAGATAATTTCATCTAAAAATCTATCTACTTCTTGCATTCTAAAGCCACGAGTATCTATCTTAAATTCTTTTTCCAAAATATCTTTTGGAGTTAATAAAATTCCTTCTTGATACATATTTAAGACCCCTTTCAAGATAGATTATACAATTATAAAAGCTCTTTGTCAATTAACTAGTTCTTGACAATTTTTTCTTTTTTAATAGTGTAAACAAGATAAAAGTAGAAAAAATAAAAAATATATAGTATAATCTTTTTGGTGATGATATGAAGTATCCAAAAGGTATTAAAAACAGTTTTTCAAAAAATATATCATTTGCTAATAGAGGTATGTCTTTAGAATGTGATATAAATCTTTCTAATGATTACTATTTAAAAAATAATATCGCTGTTGTTTATAAAAAACCAACTCCAATTACTGTTAATGAAGTTGATTTTAAATCAAGGTGTGATGCGGTTATTACAAAAGCCCATTTTATTTTACCTTCAACTACTGATTATAACGGTATATATAAGGCAAAATATATTGACTTTGAAGCAAAGGAAACAAGTAGTTTAACTTCTTTTGCGCTAAGTAACATTCATAGCCATCAGCTAAAACATTTAGATATGATACATAAACACGGTGGGATTGGATTTATAATTATTAGATTTACTAGACTGAATGAAACATATTTGATTACTATCGAAAAATTTAATAATTACTTTTTAAATAATGACAAAAAATCAATTCCTTATAAGTATATAAAAGAAAATGGCTGCTTGATTAAAGATAAATATAATCCTAGAGTTGATTATATAGAAATTGTTGATACAATATTAAAGGAGAATAAACATGAAGAAAACATTTAAAAATATTTTAGAAAAAATAAAAGAATTTTTTAAAAAGAAACCAGCAAAGATAAAAAAAATACGCAAAGAAAAAATACATAAAGAAAAATTACCAAAAGAAAAAAAAGCAAAAAAGCATTCTATCTTAAAGATTATTCTAATTGTTGTTTTTTCAATTGGGATTTTAAGTTTAATTGGAACGTCTTTATTTTTTGTCTGGATAGGAAAAACAGCCGGGGAATTTAATCCTGAAGCATTATATCAACAAGAAGCAACCATTTTGTATGATAAAGACGGAGAAATAATTGCCAAACTTGGTGTTGAAAAAAGAGAAAATGTTTCTTATGATGAAGTTCCAGAGGTATTGATTAACGCTGTTGTTGCTACTGAAGACTCAAGATTCTTTTCACACAACGGATTTGACCTTCCAAGATTTGTTAAAGCTAGTCTTGGTCAGTTTTTAGGACAAAGTAGCGCTGGTGGAGCTTCTACTATATCAATGCAACTTTCTAAAAATGTATATACAAGTACCAATGATTCTGGGTTTGAAGGTATAATTCGTAAGTTCAAAGACATTTATATGGCTATTTTTAAAATAGAAAAAAATTATACAAAACAAGAAATATTAGAATTTTATTTAAACTATAACTATTTAGGTGGAGAGTCTCGTGGTGGTGCTTACGGAGTTGAACAAGCTTGCCAAATTTATTTTGGAAAATCGGTTTCTGAAATCAACTTGTCTGAAGCTGCTTTAATTGCCGGATTGTTTCAATCTCCTGGCGCACTTGACCCTTTAAAATATCCTGAAAAAGCAACAGAAAGAAGAAGTACAGTCCTATATTTGATGCAACTACACGGTTATATTACAGCTGAAGAAAGAGAAATTGCTGAAGCTATTTCTGTTGAAAGTTTGTTGTCAAAAAATTATGAAACAAACTCTTATCAAGGGTTTATTGATACAGTAGTTGAAGAAGTAAAAGAAAAAACAGGCTTAGATCCTTACACAACAGCTATGGAAATATACACTACTATGGATGCAAGTAAACAAGCCTATATTGATGCAATTATGAAAGGTGAAACTTACTCTTGGGAAAACGTTGCCGTTCAAGCTGGAGCTGTTGTCTTAAATAATGCAACAGGTGAAATTTTAGCTGTTGGTGCTAACAGAGATTTAGTAAGTCAAAAAGCTTATAACTATGCAACAATGATTAAAAGACAAATCGGTTCAACCGCAAAACCATTATATGACTACGGTCCTGCTATAGAGTATTATAACTACAGTACTTATACTTTATATGCTGATGAACCATATAGTTATACAAACGGTCCAAATATTAATAACTGGGACGGAGAGTTCCAAGGCTTAATTACAATGCGAACTGCTCTTGCTCAGTCAAGAAATATTCCTGCCCTTAAAACTTTTAAAGCAATTCCTAATAAGGATATTAAAACCTTTGCGACAAACCTTGGACTTAACCCCGAAATGGAAGGTGGTTATGTTCATGAAGCACACGCAATAGGTGCCTATACTGGAGAAAGTCCCCTATCTGTTGCTGGGGCTTATGCTGCTTATGGCAATAAAGGAGTTTATAATACTCCTCATAGTTTCACTAAAGTAGTTTTTAGAACTTCTGGTGAGATTTATGAAAACAAAGTGGAATCAGTTAAGGTTATGGGTGAAGATACCGCCTATATGGTAACTAGCATCCTTTATGAAGGTAGAAGCTTTGCTCTTGGGTATTGGTATCAAAACATTAATAAAGCTCAAATAGCTGCTAAGTCTGGTACAACTAACTATCCAGAAGCTCTTGTTAAGCAATATAACCTACCAGATACTACAATAAAAGATAAATGGCTTGTAACATATGATCCAACATACACTATCGCTCTTTGGTATGGATATGACCAATTAAACAGTGAATATGCGGCAAATGGATATTACACTAGTATATATACAAGTGCTAACAAGGAATTAATGTATAAGATCGGTTTAGGAGTTTATGATGATTCGGCAAGATTTCAACAACCTGCTAATGTAAAATCTATTACTGTAGAAAGAGAAACAAATCCAGCTAAATTACCTAGTGAGTTCACTCCAGACAGTATGAAAGTTGTAGAATTGTTTAAAGAAGGTACCGAACCAGCTGAAGTTTCTAATAGATATTCCAAACTAAATAATGTTTCAAACGTAGCTAGCTCAATTAGCAGTAATAAAATCACCCTATCTTGGGACGCTATAGAAACACCTGACGCTATAAATGAAGAAAAAATACAAGCGTTTGTTAATTCTTTATTTACTGACAGTGCTTATGCTTCTGGCTATTTTAATTCAAGAATAATTTATAATGAATCTAGTATAGGTAAAGTTAGTTATAATGTTTATATAAAAAATGGTACTACACTAACACTACTAAAAAATACAGAAGAAACTAGTTATACTTATACAATTGAAGAAGAAAGTGACACAATTACTTTTGTTATCAAGACAGTTTATACTATATTTAAAGATAACATTAGTGATGGAGCTACTTTAGAAGTTGATTTAGATGGTATAAATATTGTTTCAATAAGATTAACTAACGCTGCCACAATCAATTTAAGCATTGGCGGTACTTATGAAAACAATAACCCTGTTACTGTTTTAGAAAATGGTACAAATAAAACAACTGATGCGACTGTTTTAAAAACAATTAAGGATAAAGATAACAATGTGGTTTCAGCAGTTACTACCAGCGCTGCAAACATATTTACTATTACCTACATTGTAACTTATGAAGATAGTGAAGAAGTTGTTCACAACAAAACTCTTACTCAAACAGTTAATGTAAGTTCAGAATAAATCTGAACTTTTTTTATAAAAAAATAGCTCTTCGCTATTTAAATATTAATATTATCAGAAACACTATATATATAATGCTCATTATAATTCCATTTATTTTTTCTTGCTTACTTGTTTTATTTAAGACTCCTAACGCCATTGCAATTAAAAAACCACCTATTAATCCACCAACATGAGCAGCGTTGTCAATACCGGGCATTAAGAAACCATATACTAAATTAATTAAAATTAGTGGTATAATTTGGTTTTTAAGAGCCGTTCCTAAATATACTCTATAATGATATCCAAAATATAATAGTGCGCCTAGTAGCCCAAATATTGCCCCTGATGCGCCTGCCGATATAGAAGTTGAGAAAACAAGTGACAATAAACCAGCTGAAATGATGCTAAATAAATATATTCCAATGTATTTTATTTTTCCATAATAGCTTTCTATTTGTGAACCTATTATATATATGCCATAACAGTTAAATAATAGATGTAAAAAACCAATATGTAAAAAAGCTGAAGTAAATATTCGATAATAATCTCCATATAAAACTAACGGTTTATAATTTGCTCCAAATTTCAATAAAGTTAAAACGTCATCACTTCCATCTCCTAAAATATACATTAGGATAAATATTAATATGTTTATACCTATAAGGGCAAATGTTAATACTGGCTTTTTAAGTTTAAATGTTTGCTCTACTACTTTGTTTTCTTTTTCATTTTTTATGTTTAAATCTTTTGTAATTTTCATAAATAAATTCATTCCTTTTTCTTTAAACTTTGTCTTTTCTGTAATCTGTGGAAACACTTCTATTATAAAAGGATATTTATTAAGATCACTTATTTTTTTAATGTAGGCTAATGCCATATTTTTATTAGTGTTTTTTATATTAACACTCTCTCCTACATTTAAGAATATATTTAATGTGTTCATATGTAATATGAGAGTTTTTTGTTTTATTTTTTTTAGAATCTTTGTGGTTTTAAACTGATCAAAATTTAGTTGTTCATCATTATGAATATAGTTTGTAACTATTCTAACGATTTGATAATTACTATTTAGTTTTTCTAACCATATTTCATCTTTTGCGCCGTGTAGGACAATTGGATTATATCCTTCTTCTGTCACAAAATAATGAAGTAGCTTTAAAACTATTTCATCAGTTTTTTTACCAAGTTCATTAACCATGTTTCCTCCTTTATTTGTTAAATTGATTTAAGATGTTCATAAAGCTCTCTGGAAGTTCACTAGAAAACTCCATATATTTTCCTGTTGTTGGATGAATAAAGCCTATTTCTTTGGCATGTAATAATTGTCCTGTATTATCTATTATATCTCCATATACTGGGTCATTAATAATAGGATGCTTAATGTATTTCATATGAACTCTGATTTGATGAGTTCTTCCTGTTTCTAGATTCACTTCAATTAGTGTTGCATTTTTGTATCTATCAATGACTTTAAAATGAGTTACTGCTTGCTTTCCTTTGGCATTAACATTCATTTGTTTTCTTTCTTTTTCATCTCTGCCTATTGGAGCATCAATAGTTCCACTATCCTCATTTATTACTCCTTTTACCAAAGCAATATATTTTCTGTGTGTTGTTTTGTTTTTTAGTTGGTTTGCAAGATGTTCATGAGCTTTATTGTTTTTGGCAATCATTAAAAGGCCTGTTGTATAAGCATCAATCCTATGAACTATTCCTGGCCTAAAGTCTCCTCCAATATCACTCAAATCAGAATAATACTTTAAACCATTTACAAGAGTATTAGTTGTATTGCCACACCCTGGATGAACTACTAATCCATTAGGTTTGTTTAAAACAATAACATCGTTATCTTCATAAATTATGTCTAAATTCATTTTAACGGCTTCAACATCTAAATTCTTTTCTTCATACTTTTCATATGTTATAAGATCGTTTTGTTTTAGCTGATAACTGCTTTTTATTGTTTTATCATTAACTTTCACTTTGCCTTCTTCAATCATACTTTGTATTCTACTTCTTGAAATGCTTAATTTTTCTGATAAAAAAGCATCTAGTCTAACATTTTCAACTTCACTTATTATTTCCATTTCTGCCTCCAATTAAAAGCATCGCAACTGATAAAACCATACAGATATCGGCAAAATTAAATACTGGGAAATTATATCCGAAAATATAAACATCAATATAATCTACCACATAAAATCTAGCTACTCTGTCTATTAAATTTCCGACTATTCCACTTATTAATAAACTATACGCAATTAATTCTAACTTATTTAAAGTTTTTCCTTTTAACAAATATTTATAAATAAAAAATAAAGCGACAATTGATACAATAATAAGTGCATAAGTTTGATTTTTTAAAATCCCAAATGATGCGCCTGTGTTTGTAACATAAGTAATATTTAAAAAATCTTTAATCACTACTATCGTTTCATTTATCTTAAGCATATTAACAATTAGCAATTTAACAATTTGATCTGTTAAAACTAATAAAAAACTATATAGAAAAACTTTTTTCATAAATTCACCTTGTTTATTATAACACGTCTGTGTTTTTTATAAAAGTAGCTTCATCCCATATCGTAATTCCAAGTTTTAAAGCTTTTTCATACTTGCTTCCTGGGTTAGTCCCCAACACTACAACATCGATATTTTTGCTTATGCTGTTTAATACTTCCCCGTTCATTTCTTCGATTTTTTCTGTTGCTTCTTCTCTAGTCATGGTTTCTAAACTTCCAGTTAGAATAAACTTTTTGTTCTCTATATTTTTATTTGTAATACTAATTCCTAAATAATTAAAATTTAATTTTTCTTTTCTTAGTTCTTCAATTAATTGAATGTTGTTTTCATCTTTAAAATAAGAGAAAACACTATCAGCAATTGTTTTTCCAATATCTTTGACATTTTCTAGTTCTTCTTTATTAGCGTTAATTATATTATCCATTGTTTTATATTTTTTAGCTAATATTTTGGCTGTTTTTGATCCAACATGTCTTATTCCAAGACCAAATAAAAGTTTTTCAAGAGAAAGCTGTTTACTTTTTTCAATCTCGTCCAACAAATTATTTATACTTTTGTCACCAAAACCTTCTAATAATTGTAATTCTTCTTTATGATTTTTTAATTTATAAAAGTCTGGTAGTTTCCTTAAGAATCCCATATTATAAAAGTCTTCAACAATATTGTCACCAAAACCATTGATATTCATTGCTCCTCTACTAGTAAAATGAATTAAACCTTCTATTTTTTTCGCATCACACTTTGGGTTTAAGCAATAGTAAGCTGATTCGTTTTCCTTTCTGACAAGAGGCTTATTACAAATTGGACAAGTTTTTGCCATTTCAAAGTCTTTTTCTGTACCATTTCTTCTACTTTCTTCTACTTTTACTACTTCAGGAATAACATCTCCAGCTTTTTTTATATATACAGTATCGCCTATTTTTAAACCCATTTCCTTAACATAATCCTCATTGTGAAGTGTTGCCTTTGATATGGTTGATCCCATTACAATAACTGGTTCTAGTATAGCGTTAGGAGTAACTTGACCTGTTCTTCCGACAGTAAAAATTATATCTTTTAGTTTTGTTAAAACAAGTTTGGCTGGAAACTTGTATGCCGTTGCCCACTTTGGATATTTGCTTGTGTTTCCAAGAGATTTTTGATCTTTAAAATCATTTACTTTTATGACTACTCCATCTATTTCATAAGCTAAATCATCTCTTTTAACTGTCCAATATTTTACATATTCTAAAACTTCTTCAATACTATTTACAAGTTTAATATTTGGATTTGTAACAAAGCCCAAATCATTCATATAATTTAGCGCTTCATAATGTGTTTCAATCCCATAATCCTCTTCATTTACCAAAGTATATAAAAAAGCATCTAAATTTCTTTTTTTAGTTTCTTCAACGTCTATCTGTCTAATACTTCCAGAAGCAGCGTTTCTTGGATTAGCAAATTTGTCTTCTCTATCTTTATTTAATTCTTCAAAGGTTTTTTTACTCATGTAAATCTCGCCTCTGACTTCTATATCTATTTTATCTTTTAATTGTTGTGGGATACTTTTGATTGTTTTAACGTTTTCCGTTATGTCTTCACCAACAAAGCCATCTCCCCTAGTTGCGGCCATTTTCAATATTCCTTTTTCATATATTAAAGAAATAGATAAACCATCAATTTTCAGTTCGCAAACATAACTAGGCTTTTCTATTTCCTTCTTTACTTTATTATCAAAGCCAATGATTTCTTCTTCATTAAAAACGTTTGATAAACTAAGCATTTGTTCTTTGTGTGTTGTTTTTTCAAAACTGGATTTTATTTTAATCCCTACTTTTTCAGTTACAGAGTTCTTTTTTTTATATTTTGGATATTTCTGTTCTAAAATAAGTAACTCTCTAAAATATTTGTCATATTCATTGTCTGTTATGGTTGGCTTATCAAGAACATAATAATTATAATTTGCATCTTCCAAAATTTTATACAGTTCGACCATTCTATTTTTCATAATTTCACCTATATATATTATACAATATTTCCAGCTTTTTATAAATGTTAAAGCTCATTATTTTCAAAAAAACTATAGTAATTATTCTCGGTAATTATTATGTGATCTATTATTTTTATTCCCATAAATTCACCTATTTTTTTTAAATTAGACGTCATTTCTAAATCGTTTTTGCTTGGCAAAATAGTGCCTGCTGGGTGATTATGAATACAAATTATACTGGAAGCCGATATTTTGTATCCTTCTTTAAATATGTCTCTTGGATGAATCAATGTTTGATCAATTGTGCCAATATAAATTAGTTTTTCTTTGATTATTTTTTTACTATTATCTAAATAAACACAGTAAAAATATTCTTGTTTTTTATTCCCGATTCTACTTTTATAATAATTAAAAATCAAAGATGGGTTAGTAAACTTTTTATTGTTTAGAACTTCAACTTCACTATTTATTCTTTTTGCAAGTTCGGATAACGCAAGTATGGTTGAGGCTTTTTGATCACCAATGCCTTGTATTTTTTTTAGTTCTTGTAAATTAATATTATATATTTCTTTTATATTTTTAATTTTTGTTAAAATCATTGCGGCAAGCTCTTTAGAAGATCTATTTTTAGTTCCCGTCTTTAAAAGAATAGCTAACAACTCTTCATTTGATAATGCTTCACTTCCATAATTTATTAATCTTTCTATTGGTCTATCATTAATTGGAATGTCTTTTATTTTTACCATTTTGTTCTCCCTAATTTTATATTACAAAAAAATATTCCTTTTTCCTATAAAAAAAGCAAGCTTATTACACTTGCTTTATTCTTCTATATGAGTTATCGGTATGCTTCCAAAGCCAATAGCAGATAGTCTACTATCAAAACGAGTTGTTACGTTGGTATCGTTGCCTTTTATAATTACTTCCGTTAGTAAAGGGTTTGACCCAAAAGCGTAATCACCAATAGTCGTAACACTTGAAGGGATAGTTACACTAACTAGTGAATTGTTTGAAAATGAACAAACTGAGATAACTTCTACTGTATCTCCTATGATCAAAGTCTTTATGTTGTATCCTCCATCAAACATATATCCAGGAACAGTGTGCATATAAATTATAACATTTACTAGTGGGTTTTGATGGAAAGCATCCAATTGAATACTTGTAATATTTTCAGGTAAGATAATACTTTCTATATCATTTTCATAAAAAGCTCCCCAGCCAATAGTCACTATTGAATTTGGCAAACTGACATATTTTATGTTGTTTGTTCTAAAAGAAGCTACACCAATTTCTTGAATTCCTTCGCTAATAGTAACACTTATTAAATCTTTTTGTGTAAATGCCCAATTTCCGATACTAATAACATTTACATTATCAATTTTGCTTGGAATTAGGACATATTTAGGACAGGCTGCATTTGCACTATTATTGTCTTCATAAGCATAATAGCCTGTTATTTGCCCAGTTGAACTGTCGAAGTTAAAACAGTTTTCTGTTGTATAACAAAAAGACAAATCACTAGTAACTGTTACTTCAGTTTCCAAAAAATCTTTGTACATACAATAGTTGTTTTTAATAGCTTTTATACTAGTATTTCCTTTGTCATCAACTATTATTTCAGCATTTTCTGGCAATTCACCATTTACCGCTAAATCCCCTTTTGTAAACTCTCCGCCTGTTATGACAAAAGTGCCACCCAATTCCTCTTCAGGATTAACAGAAAAATATAATTCTGCACTGTGTAGCAAATTTGAGGCCGTGGTTTTTAAAGTCCCTCTTTTAGAATCTTCAATTATATTTACGATTAAAAAAGTAGTAATTACTGCAACTACTGCCAGTATTACAATTACAGCTATGAGTTCTATTAATGTAAAACCCTTATTCTTCATTTTTCCTCCATTTGAAAGATTAATACTGTATCCCCCAAATAACAGTGTGTTTTGCTTCTTTCCCGCAAACTACACATAAGCCATCTACAAACTGTTCGTTTTCTAAAATGCATCTTGCTTTGATTCCTTTTATTTCTTTCATTTTTGTTTCACAAGCATGGTCTCCACACCAATCTGCTTTTATAAATCCCGGTTGTTTATTCATTATGTCCGCTATTTCCTTTAGAGAATGAGCAATATAAGTCATACTTTCCATTCTTGTCTTTGCTTTATCATACAAGTTTTTTTGAATATCTTCAAAAAGTTTATTTACTTCTAAAACAATGTCACAATTTTTAGCAAAGCTTAATTTTTCTTTTGTATCTCTTCTAACTAAAGTAACTGTATTGTTTTCTAAATCTCTTTTTCCTATTTCTATTCTAACAGGAATTCCTAAAACTTCTGCTTCGGCAAATTTAAATCCTGGCGTTGAAGATGTTTTATCAATATATGATTGTATTTTATTATCTAATAATTTTTGATTGTAACTGTTTGCTAAATCAAGGACTTCTTGTTCAGTTCCAATTGGAATTATAACTACTTGTTTTGGAGCGATTCTTGGTGGTAAAACTAATCCACTATCATCTCCGTGAACCATAATTAATGCAGCAATCATTCTAGTTGATACTCCCCAAGAAGTTTGATAAGCATACTCTAATTCGTTATTTTGATTTAAAAATTTTATATCATAAGCTTTAGAAAACTTCTGACCAAAATAATGACTTGTTCCTGATTGCAGAGCAACTCCGTTGTACATAAGAGATTCAATAGTTAAAGTATATTCTGCTCCAGCAAACTTTTCTGACTCTGTTTTTTTACCAGTTATGGCTGGAATTGCTAAATATTCATGAAAGAACTTTTTATAAACATTGTCCATAATGTTTTTTGTTTCTAATTCGGCTTCTTTGGCAGTTTCATGAACAGTATGTCCTTCTTGCCATAAAAACTCTCTACTTCTTAAAAAAGGACGTGTTTCTTTTTCCCATCTTAAGATATTACACCACTGATTATATTTAATAGGTAAATCTCTATAAGATTTTACTTTTCCACTGTAGTAATCACTAAATAACGTTTCACTAGTTGGCCTAATGCATAATCTTTCTTCTAGCTTTTTTTGTCCTCCCATTGTTACCCAAGCAACTTCAGGAGCAAATCCTTGAACTAATTCACTTTCTTTTTTCAGTAAGTTTTCAGGTATTAAAAGAGGCATATAGACATTTTGATGATTAGTTTTTTGTAACATTTCATCTACGACACTTTTCATTTTTTCCCAAAGGGCATAACCATTTGGTTCAAGTATTATACAGCCTTTAACCTTAGAATAGTCCGCTAGTTTAGCAGCTGACACAACATCTGTATACCACTTTGCAAAATCTATACTTCTTTTTGTAATTTTTTCGTTTGTCATAACTTCCTCCTAAATAAGTGTTTCAAAACCACTTCTTTTAAATAATTTTTCTAAATCATAATTTGAAAAAAATATAATTGTTGGTCTTCCGTGTGGGCAATTAAATGGATTATCACATTTTCTTAAATCATCAATTAAATGTTCCATTTCTTTTATAGTAATATTTTCATTTGCTTTTATTGCCTTTTTGCACGACATCATAATTGATGCTTTTTCATTAAATTTTTCAATAGAAAAATCTGTTTTTTGTTCAATTATTATTTCTATTATTTTTCTAATTTGATCTTCTACATATTCTGTTATCCATGTTGGATGAGATTTTATTATTATTGAATTTATACCAAACTCTTCTATTTCAAAGTTTAAATTTCTTAATAAATTTAATTTTTCTTTTAAAATAATAAATTCATTGTTTGAAAATTCCATAGTAATTGGAATTAATAATTCAACAGAAGATGAGGAAGGATTTCCTAAACTCTTTTTAAACATTTCATAATTTATTCGTTCTTTTGCCGCGTGTTGGTCAACTAAATACATTCCCTTATCATTTTGACATATAATATATGTACCATGAATAAGACCAATTGGCAACAATTCAGGAAGTCTTTCTATTTCTTTTAAGCTTCTTTCTTCTTCAATTACTTCTTCTTTTACACTTGCTTCATATAAAACTTCTTGTTCTTCAGTTCTGCTTAAATCAAATTGTATATATTCCGTTTTTACTTCAACTTTTTCAATTTGTTCTACTTCTGGAATTAAATTAATTTGTCTAATTTTTTTACTTATTAAAGTTTCTATTAATTGCTTTAGTTCTTCAATTTTAGAAAACTTAATATCCATTTTTGTTGGATGAATGTTTACATCAATTATACTTGGATCGCAAGAAATGTTTATAACTACGATAGGATATCTTGTATCCGGTTTGAATGTGTGATAACTATCATTGATTACTCTTGCAAGTTCGGCATTTCTTATTATTCTTGAATTTACAAGCGTAACAATGTGATTTCTTGTCGATCTATTTATTTCTGGCAAAGAGATATAACCATCCACTTTATAATCGTCGTTTTCTCCTTCGATATAAAGCATTTTTTTAGCAACATTTATTCCGTATATTTCTTTTATTACTTTTAGTAAGTTTTCTTTCCCATCTGTCTTCACAATAGTACTACCATTATTCGTCAATGTAAAACTAATATTTGGATGTGAGAGAGCTAACTTATCAATATAGTCTGTAATGTTTGCAAGTTCGGCATATAAACTACGAAGGTGTTTTAGTCTGGCTGGTGTATTAAAAAATAAGTTTTTTACCGCTATAATTGTGCCTTTTCTTAATTCAGCATTATTAACAGCAATAATTTTGCCACCATTTATTTCAACTTTTGTTCCAATTTCACCATTTGATGTTATAAGGTCTATTTGGCTAACTGATGAAATAGCAGCTAAAGCTTCTCCTCTAAATCCTAGTGTATTAATATTATATAAATCTTTTTCTGTTTTTAATTTACTAGTAGCATGTCTGTTAAAAGCCAAAATGGCATCTTCTTTGTCCATTCCATAACCATTATCTGTTATTTTTATCTCTTTAGTTCCTGCTTCTATTAAATCTACTCTAATATCTGTGCTTTCAGCATCTATACTATTTTCAACAAGTTCTTTTACAACAGAAGCACACTTTTCAACTACTTCTCCAGCGGCTATTTTATTAGCAAGATGTTCATCCATTATTTGAATTTTACTCATCTTGTTCTCCCATCGATTGTGGTTCCACTGCTTGAAGGATATACTGTCCCAGAATAAGGATTATCACGAGTTATGGTAACTACTTGTCTTCTTAGGCCAAATGTTGGCGCCTTATCTGAAGGGTAAGAAGTTCTTATGTCTACTTGTCGAAATGGGTCTCTATCAAGAGGTGGTTGCATCATTTCTGTTGGGGTTTGGGGGTGTAAACCAAAATATATTTCTTTGTCTATTTCATCAAGAGTTCCTTGACCATAGTGAGTTATTATCTCTTTTCTTAATGCCTCTATGTTCATTTCATATTTATACAAATCACTGTATAATTTTTTTCTGGCTTCTTTTTGACTCTCCTGCTTATTTCTGTTTTCATCAAGTAAAAGAAGTTCTACTTCACTTACTCTATTTCTTTTTCTAGTTTTTTCTTGTTCAATCATGTCACGGATAATTTTAGTTACAGTAACTGCTCCGCCTGCACCTAGACACATCGCTATTGCGGTTGGAACGATAGTAGGAGTCATCCATGTACCAGCTACTACAGTGATTGCAATAGTGCCAAGTAGAGTTACTCCTCCATAATTAATTATTGTTTTTTTATAATCAACTTTTGGATCTTCTTTTTTCAATTGTGAATTCGTTGTACTTATTGCCATTTGAGTATTTGCTTCTTCTTTTTTCACATTGCTTAAATCTTGTTCTGCTTGGTTATGTAAACGGATATATTTTAACAATTCATTTTTTAATTCTTCTATATTCATAACTCAAAACCTCTTCTATAAGAATAACACATTAACTACTTTTTATCAATTGTCCTATTTAGATTTTCCTTTAAATTGATTGCGGTTTTTTCTGATAATATTTTTTTTAATTCCTCTATATCTGCTGCTTTTATTTTTTCAATACTTTTATATTTTTTTAATAATATTTCTTTTTTCTTATCACCAATTCCTTGGATATTATCAAGAATACTAGCTATTGCCCCTTTACTTCTTATCTGTCTGTGATAATGAATAGTAAAATTATGTACTTCGTCTTGCATTCTTTCTAATAAGAAAAATAGGTTACTTCTTTTATCTATCTGCATTTCAACAATTGGATCAAAAGCTAAAAGAGAACTGGTATTGTGTTTATCGTTCTTTTTTAATCCTACTACCATTATCTTTAAATTAAGACTATTTATAACTTCTCTTGCTACATTTATTTGGCCAACTCCTCCATCTACTATGATTAAATCAGGCAAAGTTAAGTTGTCTTTTATAACTCTAACATATCTTCGATATATTACTTCTTCTAAGGTGTTATAATCATCGTTTTTATCAATAGATATTTTGAATTTTCGATATTCTTTTTTTTCTGGTTTGCCATTTATAAATACAATCATGCCAGAAACATTAAAACTGCCAAATATATTTGAATTATCAAATATTTCTATTCGATCTAGTTTATTTAATTTAAGCTTTTCTTTTAACTCTTCGTTTGCAGCAATTGTTCTTTCTTCGTCTTTTTTTACCAATTCATATTTTTCGTTTAGTTTTATTTTGGCATTGTTATTAGCCATTTCAACTAAGCTTTTTTTTACTCCTTTTTGAGGAATAAAACATTTTACATTTAAAAATTCACTTATAAGGTTGTTGTCAACAATATTTGGTACAAATATCTCTTTAGGTAACAAAACATCCTTACTATAAAAGTTAACAATATACCTTGTTAATTCTTCTTTAATTTCATCTATTAAAGGTATTATTTTAGAATGAACGCTTGCAATCTTACTATTTCTAATGAAAAAAACTTGGATGCTTAAATAGCCTTTGTCAGAATAATAACCAAAGACATCTCTATCAATAACACTTTTTAACTCTACCTCTTGTTTGGCTAAAACAATTTTAATATAATTAAGCATTTCTTTTAACTCGTTTGCTTTTTCAAAGTCTAATATACTCGCTGATCTTTTCATTTCAGCATTTATTTTGTCTACAATAACTTGATCATTGCCCTTTAAAAAATCAATAATTTCTTTTTTCATATTATTTAATTTTGCACTATCTACTTCTTTTAAACAATATCCTAAACATTCATTAATGTGATAGTAAAGACAGGGTTTATCTTTCATGTTTTGACATTTTCTTAAAGGATATAATCTATTTAATAACATAACAATTTGTTTTGCGGCTTTCGCATTAGGATATGGTCCATATAAATTGGTATTTTTTCTTCTCTTATTAATGTTTCTAACAACTAGTAATCTTGGTGAGGTTGTATCAATAAATTCTATATAAGGGTAACTTTTATCATCTCGTAAAAGAATATTATATTTTGGATTATATTTTTTTATCAAATTCATTTCTAATATTAATGATTCTATTTCACTATTTGTTACTATATATTCAAAATCATATATTTCAGATACAAGTAAAGCGGTTTTGCCAAAGTTAGTTTTATTAAAATATGAAGAAAGTCTTTTCTTTAAATCTTTTGCTTTCCCTACATATATAATATTCCCATCTTTGTTTTTCATAAGATAGCAACCTGGTTTATTCAAAACTAGTTTTAGTTTTTCTTTGATCACAATTCACCTCTTACTTAGCTATTTTAAAATACTCTCCCGAGTCTAAAAACAGTGTTCCTTTTGCGCCGTTAAAATTTTTTATTATTTCCATATAATTATTAATACTAGTTAGTTTATATAAAGTTAAATATACATAGTTTCCATCATTCATTGTAAATAAAAATCTTTTGTCATCAACTTCATTTGCCACATATTCAATTTCTGATATTCTATTTATTATATCAACACTCAACTCACTCATTTTTTCTACAAATACTTCATATATACTAGTTGGAATAGTTGTTAATACTGTTGGCGCAGTTAGTTTCATATTCACTTCTGTTTGATCTTGCATTATTGTTTTAAAATTAATACTGTCATAAAAAAGTGGAATGTTCTCTTGAATTTCAATATAAACTTCCGTTAAGTTTTTTTTATATACCTTAGCTGATTTTATATATATGCTTTTTTCTAATTTATTTTTTATTTTGTTAGCTGAATTTAAAAGAGTGGAAGGATAATTTTTAATACCTGCTTCTTCTATTATTTCTATATCAGATAAATAAGAATTATTTAATATGAATATATTAGATATTTTTATATTAAAAAAACAAATAATAATAAATGTTATTATAGCAACTATAGTTAATAAAATAAAAACGTTTTTGTATTTTATTTTATATTTTTTTTTTGCTTCTTTAATTTTTTTCATAAAAATTCCTTTATTCAATAAACTCTTGTTCTATTTTTAAATCAAGTCCATATTCTTTTTTTACTTTTTCATGAATCTCTAATATCAAGTCTTTTATATCTTGCCCTTTAGCATTACCATTATTAATAATAAAATTGGCATGTTTTTTACTTACCATGGCACCTTTTTTTTCTTTTCCTTTGTAACCTAAAGATTCAATAATTCTCCAAGCTGAATCATTAGTTGGGTTTCTAAAAACACTTCCTGCGCAAGGTTTGTCAATTGGCTGTGTTTCCATTCTTCTTTTTTGACGATCAAGCATTAGCTCTAAAATTTCTTTTTTATCTCCATGTTTTAACTTCAATTTTGCTTCAAGACAAATATAGTCTTTGTTTTTTAATAAAAATGATGTTCGATAATGAAAATCTAGCTCTTTATTTTGCATAGTAATTATGTTTAAATTAGGATCTAAAAGTTTTGCTTCCTTAACAATATAACCCATATCGCTTTTATAAGCGCCAGCGTTCATATAAACAGCGCCACCGACAGTTCCAGGGATACCAGCAGCAAATTCAAGTCCAGATAGTGCTTCTTTAGCAACTTCTGCTGCCAATTTAGCTAAACTATATCCAGCTTCAGCAGTCACTTCATTACCATCTATAACCATTTTTTTTAGATTATTTAACTTTATTAAAACACCATCATAATATTTTGTGAATATAACATTTGAACCATTCCCAATAACGCGGTGTTTGATGTTTTTTGCTTTTAAGTATTCTAATAACTTTTTTAACTTATCTATGTCAGTTGGAAAAGCAATCGCAAAAGCTTTTTCATTTAATTTATATGATGTATACTTTTTTAAATCTACTTCTGTTTCAATTTCTCCGATATTTAAAGCTTTTAAATCTGTTATTGTATTCATCTTATTCCTCACTTATTATTTTTTTAATTTCTTTATATGCCTTTGTAGCGCTTTTTTCTATATCAAGTTTTTTCAAATTGTTTTTTATCAGTTGTAATTTTGCTTCATCATTAATACATTTGTCTATTTCAGCTACTAATTTCTCTTTTGTCAAATCTTTTTCTTCTATTAAAATCCCTGCTTCGTTATTAATTAGTTCTAAAGCATTTTTATATTGATGATTATTGGCAACATATGGGCTTGGAATTAATATTGAAGGAATATTTAAACTAATTATCTCACTAAGCGTTGTAGCACCACTTCTAGTAACCATTAAATCAACTTTTTTTAATATTCTTGTTTGGTTATCAATGTATGGCAATATAACAACGTTATCGTATTTTTTGTTTTGAAACTCAGGATAATACTTTTCTCCTGTCACAAATAAAACTTCATAATTCTTTGTTTTAAATAAGTCTAAGGTCTCCTTTAAAATACTGTTTACTTTTTTAGAGCCCAAAGAACCCATTACTATATATACAAGTTTTTTATTTGTTAAACCAAATTCTTCTTTGCTTGCTTCTTTTATGTTTTTAGCGCTCTCACTACACGGATTTCCTGTAAACTTAATTTTTAATTTTGAATCAGTTGAAGTCGAAGAAAAAGACGTTAATATTAAACTTACTTTTTTGGCTAAAATTTTGTTTGCTTTTCCTAACATACTATTTTGTTCATGAATAACTGTTTTATATTTTTTATAAGAGGCTAAAATAACTGGAAGAGTTACATATCCACCAGTTCCTATTACAACATCTGGATTAAAGTCTTTTATTACTTTACGACATTTCATGACAGCATTAAAAAGTAAAAATATATTTTTTAAATTTTTAAGTATATTTTTATTAAACCCATATATTTTTATAGCTACATATTTGATGTTTCTTCTTGGAATAATGTCCTTTTCCATTCTGTTATGAGTTCCAATATATAAAAACTCACTATTTGGTTCTTTTTCTTTTATTTTCTCCAAGATTGCTAGAGCAGGATAAATATGTCCGCCTGTTCCACCAGCACTAATTACTACTCTCATAACTTCACCTATAGTAATTATAGCATTTATTATTGTTATTTAAAACAAATCTGTACTTAGTTTACGTAAAAAAAGAGTTTAGACTGTTCTCATTCTAAACACTTTTTGTTTTTCTTTTATCATTGGCACTTTTATAACTAAAAGAGTTCTTTCTTTTCCCTCTACCTTCGGATAACTTCCTTGAAGAATGTTCTTTCTGTTTTCATTATCACTTAATATAGTAATATTACCATTAGTATAAACGTAAATTGCCGCCACTCCTTCTCTTTGTAATTCTTCTAAAGAATAGTGTTGAATAGTGGTAAAATCTAATGCTTTATTACTACCATCTAGAACCCCAAAGCTTCCAAGAGCGTTTCCGTTTGGAAAAGTTTTTCTAAATAAACACCTACACTCCTTATCATTCCAGTCGTCTTTTATTCCTTCAAATTCAGACGTTAGTTTCATGTGAATTGATCTTATTTTCATTCCACTTGTATATAAATCAGGCAAAGGTTCAAACAAGGTCATTCCATTTTCTTTTACAAATAAAACATTAGCGTCTCCTATATTAAATATAGAAACATCATCGCCGACAATACTTACTCCAGAAGCTGTGGCTGAATAAAAGTTTTTTCCTAAATAATCCACTTCAAACTGATTAGCTTCTCCCCACACACAGTTCATATTATATATTTTCCCTTGGATAGTATTTTCTTTGCTTAATACAAAAGTTGCGGCTGATGCAAGAGCAAATCTTCTAAGTTTTCTTAATTCTTTATAGTACGGAAAAGCTAAATCTGGATTTTTTTTAATTTTGTCAACTGAAAATATTTCACCATTTGGTAAGTCTCTTGTAACTCCATCTACAACACATGCGTGATAAATATCGCCATATCCACATGCATAACTTACATCTGTTCCAAGTAGCCTACTAAATGGAATCTTTTTTATTAAACTATCTCCTTGATAATACTTTTTTGCTTTCATTGTTCCCCCTTAAAGCTTTATTATAATTTTAGCCTTTCCATTAGTTTTTCAACATATAAGTTTTCAAGTATATATACTTCCTTACAACTCATAAAAATAATTACCGCGTCATCATATTTTAACAATTTATCAACAGTTTCCATACTAATATGTTCGCCATTATTTAATTTGTCAATTATGTTATATGAAGTAATGTTTGGGTAGTCTTCCTTATTTTCTCTGTCATCAGTAATATCCATAACATAAGCTACATCAGCTATATTTAAGCTTTCTGCAAAGTCTTTATCAAAATCTCTAACTCTAGAATATGTGTTAGGTAAAAATACCGCTACCACTTTTTTATCAGGATACTTTTGTTTAGCAGCCTTAATTGTTACTTTAATTTCCGTTGGATGATGCGCATAGTCACCTATTATGACATTATTTCCAACAAATCTTTCTTGAAATCTTCTAGAAGCCCCTTTAAAAGTTTTTAAGTGTTTGGCTACTTCTTTAGCATCTAATCTTTCATAATAACAAACTCCAATTACCGCTAATGCGTTTAAAAGCATGTGTTTGCCAAAAACTTCTAATTCAAAATGGCCATAGTAGTTTCCTTCAATAAAAACATCAAAGTTTGTTCCACTACTCTTATATTCTACTTCTTTAGCGACAATGTCATTGTCATCATCCAAGCCATAGAAGAAAATTGGCTTATCAACATTTAAATATCTAATATATGGGTCACTTCCACAAGCAATAATCATCTTTTCAGCATTATTTGCGAACTCTTGGTAAGCATCTACCATATCACTCATGTCTTTATAATAATCAGTGTGCTCTAGTTCTATATTCGTAATAATGGCATATTCTATCTTATAATTTAAAAAATGTCTTTTGTACTCACAAGATTCTAGAATCAATTTTTTGTTTTCTTTTCTGGCATAACCGTGTCCGTCACCAATAATATAATTACAGCCTTTAATATTGTTATAAATTAGAGACAGCATCGATGTTGTCGTTGTTTTACCGTGTGTTCCAGCAATACCTACTGTTTCAAACTTTTCTGTTAGTTTGCCTAACATTTCTTGATACTCATAAGTTTTAAGGTTCAATTGAGCCGCTCTTTGCATTTCAATATGTTCATCTCTAATAGCCGGGCTTCTAACAACTATCGTGTCAGAATCCATTGGAAATTCATTTGGAGTTGTATAAATCTTTATGTTTCTTTCAACTAAGTTGTCCTCAGTAAATCTATGATCCTTTGCGTCATCATAGCCAATAACTGTATACTCCAAATCATCTAAAAATAAGGCTAGCGCACTCATTCCAGCACCTTTTATCCCTATTAAATAATATTTCATGTTTCCTCCACCATCTAAAATAAGTTTAAACGTTCGCTTGTTTAAAGTCAATGCTTTTCAATTTGTCTATTTGCCTTTTATATTCGTTATTTGTTATAAAAGTTCCTACCACAAAAATATCTGCTTTAATTTTTTTTATATTAATATCATTTATTCCGCCATCTACTGATATAAGAAAAGAGTATTCTTTTTTTAATTCATTTAATTTATCTATTTTTTCATAAACATCATCAATAAATAATTGTCCACCATATCCTGGATTAACAGACATAACAAGAACTAAATCAATATGTTCTAAAAGATGGATTATATCTTCTATCGGAGTGGAAGGATTAATTGATATTCCAGCTTTAATATTGTTTTGTTTAATATAATTTATTACTTCCAAGTGATCTTTTGTTGCTTCATAGTGAAAGGTTATAAAAGCTGGTTTTAATTTTTTGTATTCATCAATATACTTAAAAATGTCTTTTACCATCAAGTGAACATCAAGAGGTTTTTTGATTCTTTTTAAAAATTTTATTTTTTGAATGTCATAAGTTTTATTATCTACAAATTCTCCGTCCATTACATCTACGTGTATATAATCTACTTCGTTTTTAGACAGTTTTATTATTTCTTTTTTTAAGTTTTCTTTTATTCCTAAATATGTCACCGATAGTTTCACTTGTCCACCTCTTCTACAAATTTTAAATAGTTATTGTATCTTGATTCTAGTATTTTAGAATTTCCTTTGACTTTACACCCTGCTTCTTTGATATGCATACAATCTCTATATTCACAGTTAAACTGACTAAATTCTATAAAATTATCTCTAATATTTTCTTTTGTCATATTGTTAAAATCAAGGCTAGAAAAACCCGGAGTATCTATGACAAATCCTTTAAGAATACTAATTAAAGATGTATATCTTGTTGTGTTTTTTCCTTGTTTAAGTCTTTCTGAAAGATTTCCTATTTCCATTTGCAGTTTACTATCTAACCTGTTTATTAAACTTGATTTCCCAGAACCACTTTGTCCAGTAAAAACAACTATTTTATTTTTGAATATTTTTTTTAATTTATTTATCTCTGTACTTTTGTAAACTTCATAACCAATTGTTTTATAATACTTGATTATTTCTTCAATGGCTTTTTCTTCTTTTTCCTTTAATAAATCCATTTTGGAAAAATAAATAACAGGTTTTATATTACTAAATTGAATATTTACTAAAAGCTTATCTAATAAATTTGAAGAAAATTCCGGTTCTTTGACACTAGTTACAATAATCGCCAAATCTACATTTGCAACTTTTGGTCTTATTAAATAATTTTTTCTTTTTTTTATATCTAAAATATAATTTTGCTTAGCATCAAAAACAACATAATCTCCTACAAGAGGCGTTATATTTAAATTTCTAAATTTCCCTCTAGCTTTACAAATATACTCCTTTTTATTTGCTAAAACTGTATAATCATTACTAAGAATTTTTATTATTATTCCTTCCATAATTTTCCTAATTCTTCACTACAACTATTTTTAAACTAGCTGTTGCGGTTACTTTTGTACCTTCTGTTCTACTTTGACTAAGAATTTTACCATCTGGGTCTTCAACTGACTGTTGATAGTCAATAGTTAGTTTTAAATTATATGTGTCACAAAACTTTTGTACTTCAGCAGTTGTCCATGTTCCATCAGTAAAATTTGGGTATTTTGTTATAACATCTGGTATTGTTAAAGTTACAGTATCTCCTTCAACTATTCTAACCCCTGCCTCTGGTTGCTGACTTATAATTATATTTTCTTGATATGTATCAGCATTTTCCACTGTTTTTCTTTCAGGAATTACATACATTCCAACAGATTTCAAGAAAGCTTCTGCTTCATAATAATTCTTCCCTACATAGCTTTCCAAAGTCAGTCCATTTTCCCCGGTTGAAATAATTAAAGTTACCATTGTACCTGTTTTTATAGTTCTTCCAGCTATTGGGCTGGTACCAACAACGTTTCCTTCTTCTATTTCATTACTTGATTTTTCTTCTACTTCTGTATTTACAACAAAGCCCAGTTCTTTAAGTTTGTTTTCAGCATCAACTACAGAATATCCACTTAAGTCTGGAAGTTTTGCTTCCTTAACAGTAGTAAATTTTGGATATAGTATAATCGCAAAAATTAGTGTAAGCGCTAACAAGAAAAATGTGATGCCACTAATTATTACAATTTTTGTTAACTTACTTTTTTTCTTTTTAATTGGTTTTTCTTCTACTTCCTGTTCTGTTTTTTTTGACTCTATTTTTTCTGGAAATTGATATTTAACTTTAGGGACATCAATCATCTTAGGCTCTAGGCACTCTTCTAAATCATTGTACATTTCATCTACACTGTTATAACGATTAAGAGGATTTTTTGCAGTAGATTTTAAAACAATATTTTCAATACTTTGAGGAATGCTTTCCTTGATTTTTCTGACACTTGGCATTGGTTCTTTCATATGTTTTAAAGCGACTTCAATGGCGTTATCTCCTTTAAAAGGAACTTTTCCAATTAACAATTCATACATAACTATTCCAAGAGAATAGATGTCACTTTTTATCGTTGCCACGTTTCCTCTTGCTTGTTCAGGAGGTAAATAATGAACTGAACCCATTACAGAATTTGTTTGAGTCATACTTTGTTCATTTAGAGCTACAGCTATCCCAAAGTCTGTTATTTTTACTTTTCCCATTTCTGTTATAAGGACATTTTGAGGTTTAATATCTCTGTGTATTATGTAATTAGAATGAGCACAAGCAACAGCTGAGGTTAGTTGTTTCATTACATCCAAAACTTCTGGAACAGAAAGAAAATCTCTTTTTTTTATTAAGTTTTTAAGAGTTGTTCCTTCTACATATTCCATTACTATATAGTATTTACCTTCATCTTCCCCAACATCATATATTTCTACAATATTTGGATGATTTAATGAACTAGCAGACAGTGCTTCTCGTTGAAATTTTTTTACAAACTTTTCATCTGTTGCAAGGTCCCCTCTAAGAATTTTAATGGCAACTTGTCTATCTAATATAGTATCTAGCGCTAGATAAACATTAGCCATTCCGCCCTCACCTATAAGTTTTAATATTTCATAACGTTCATTTATTCTTTTATTTAGCACTTAAACTTCACCTCTAATATCTAAATATGCGATAGCGATATTATCCAGTCCTCCACGATTGTTGGCTTTTTGAACAAGTTTATTTAGTTTACTTTCAATGTCTATTTTTTCATTGATTACTTTTTCTATTTGCTCATCATTTAACATATTAGTTAAACCGTCGCTACAAAGAAAAACGCCCTCTACTTCTTCATCTATTGTATATATATCCATTTCTACTGTTTCACTTGCTCCAAGAGCACGCATTAAAACATTTTTTCTCGGATGATCTTTGGCTTCTTCTTCTGTTAGTTTCCCTGACTTAACAAGCAGGTTAACAAGAGTATGATCAGTAGTCATTTTATATAGTTTTGATGTCTTAACTACATAGCCTCTTGAATCACCAATATTACCAATAATTAAAAGATTTTTGGTTTTAATAGCAAGCACTATAGTTGTTCCCATTCCTTCACTTTCTGGGTGTTCCCTAGTATATTTATAAATCAATAGATTTGCTTCACTAACAATTCTTTTGATAAATTCTATTAATTCTTCTTTTTCTAATATAGGTTTTTTTAAAAATTCTTCTTCAAGATGTTTAACTGCAATACTAGACGCTATCTCCCCACCGTGATGGCCACCCATACCGTCTGCTACAACTAGTAAATACTCATCATCTTTATTTACTATCGTTACACTATCTTCATTTTGTTCTCTAACTTTTCCAGAGTCTGTTATATAAAAACTGTTCATTTGTCCTCCTCGTATTGAGATTTTAACTGTCCACAAGCGGCTTTTACTTTATTCCCAAATTCTTTTCTTATTGTTACGTTAATTTTATTTTTTTTCAAAATATCATAAAAAGCTAAAATAGTCTCTTTATCACTTTTTTGATAGTTTATATAACTAGTTTCATTATAAGGAATTAAATTAACATAGCAGTTAATTCCTCTTAGCAATTTACTAAGTTCAAGGGCATTTTCTTTTCTATCATTAATACCTTTAATTAGTACATATTCAAAAGTTACTCTTCTATTTGTTTTATTGATGTATTTTTTTATTATTTCTATTAATTTTTCAATATTGTAAACTTTATTGATAGGCATTAGCTTATTTCTTAGTTCATCATTTGAAGCATGAAGGCTGATTGCAAGATTAACTTGATTTTCATCTTGAAGAAATAATTCTATTTTAGGAGTTATTCCACAAGTAGATACTGTAATATGTCTTGCCCCAATACTAATGCCTTTATTTTCTTTTATAATATCAATAAATGTTATAACATTGTCATAGTTGTCAAAAGGTTCGCCAATGCCCATTAATACAACATGACTAATTCTTTGTTGAATTTCTTTTTCAATAGTAAGAATTTGTAAAACCATTTCACTGGGCATTAAATTTCTTACTTTTTTTAATCTTCCACTTTCACAGAAAACACATCCCATATTACAACCAACCTGGGAAGAAATACACAAGCTTATTCCATAATTATGGTTCATTAAAACGGCTTCTATTTTGTTTCCATCGTCAAGAGCAAACAAGTATTTTATAACATCTGTATCCTCTTCTTTTTTCAATATTTTAAGATCATTAATACAAAATTCTTTATTTAGTATTTCGATTAAAGATTTTTTTAAATTAGTCATTTCTTCAAACTTAGTTACTCTTTTTTTATATAGCCAGTCAAATACTTGAGCTGCTTTAAATTTTGTTTCACCAATAGAAATAAAAAACTCTTCTAAGTCTTTTAATGTATAGTCATATATGTTTTTCATATTCATCATCTCTTTATAATTATACATTAAATTATACTTATTAGCAATCAAAAAAGCACACTTAAAATGTGCTTCATCTTATAAAATAAGTAGTTCCTTCTTTTGTATCTTTTATATAAATTCCTTTTTTTTCTAATTCTTTTCTGATTTCATCAGCTAAAACGTAATTGTTTTCTTGTTTAGCTTTTTTTCTTTCATCTAGCTTTTCTTCTATGTAGTTTTTTAATTCTTCATCTATATTATTATTTTGAATTAAGTTTAAACCTAATACTTTGTCAAATTCTTTTATTAAGTGCAATTTTTCACTGTCTGCTATGTTAGAGTTAACTACTTCGTATAGGACTGTTAGAGCTTTAGAGGTGTTTAAATCGTCATTTAAGGCTTCTTTAAACTTATTGTTAAATTCTTCTATGATTTTTTGATTAACAGTTGTTTTGTCTGTTAACAATTTTATTTTATTTATTAGCTTATCATAAGTATTTTGGGCAACATCTAAACTTTCATAAGTAAAAACTAATTGTTTTCTATAGTGTGATCCTAAGCAGAACAACCTATAAGCAAGTGGATTATACCCTTTTTCTTCGAGAAGAGATAAAATTAAGAACTCACCTTTACTCTTACTCATCTTTCCTGTAGCATCATTTAAATATTCTGAGTGAAACCAAAAGTTGCACCATTTATGTCCTAAGTAACTTTCAGATTGAGCAATTTCATTTGTATGATGTGGGAAAATATTATCTACCCCACCACAATGAATATCTAAGTATTCACCTAAATATTTTATTGCGATCACTGAACACTCTATATGCCAACCAGGATATCCTATTCCCCAAGGGCTATTCCATTTTAATTCTTGATTTTCAAACTTTGACTTTGTAAACCAAAGAACAAAGTCTGTTTTATTTTTTTTAGCAGCATCTTCCAATACATCTTCTCTTGCTCCAACAAGCATTTCATTATTGTCTTGGCTTGTTAATGTATAATAACTATTTACTTTAGAAGTATCAAAATAAACGTTTCCGTCTGAAATATAAGCATATCCTTTGGTTATTAATTCTTCAATCATTTTAATGTAATCTTCAACACAAGATGTTGCAGGAACTATTATTTCTGGCTTTTTAATATTTAATTTTTCTAAATCTTTGAAAAAAGCATCCGTATACATTTTAGCAATTTCCATTACTGTTTTGTGTTCTCTACTAGCTCCTTCAAGCATTTTATCTTTTCCAGTGTCAGCATCTCCAACAATATGACCAACATCAGTAATATTCATACATCTTTTAGTTTTATAACCTACATAGTTTAAGCTCTTTTCCAATACATCTTCCATAATGTAAGTTCTTAAATTTCCAATATGCGCAAAATGATAAACTGTTGGACCACAAGTATATATTTTAACCTCATCGCCATTTGGGATAAACTCTTCTACTTTTTTAGTTTTTGTATTATATAAGTTCATTTTTTTCCTTCTTTCAGTGTTAGATTTATCTTAACATAAACAAGTGTTTTTTTCAATTTTTTTTGTTTTTATTACTTGCATTAATATACTCTTTATGTTATTATTATCTACGTGTGATGGACCTTTAGCTCAGTTGGTTAGAGCATCCGGCTCATAACCGGGCGGTCGAAGGTTCGAGTCCTTCAAGGTCCACCATAAACGCGAGTGTGGCGAAATTGGCAGACGCGCTAGACTTAGGATCTAGTGTCTATGACATGGGGGTTCAAGTCCCTTCACTCGCACCAATTGTAATTAAAAACCACTATTAATTTAGTGGTTTTTTTATAAAAAAAACTTGCTTTATGTTATAATATTTTTAAGGGGAGGTTTAAAGCTATATGAATGATCAAAAAATAATAACTATTGACTTAAAAAATGGTTTGTCTGTCATATTTGGGAAAGTAACTGGCACCACAGATGCATATGCAATTTTATGTATTTCAAGTGGTTCAGAAAAGTTAAAAGAAACAAACGATATGCTTGGTATTTTAAATTTAAAACAATGTCGATTTGATACTGTTGGACCAGCAATAAGAATTGAGCAAATGGAAAACTGTAAAGTGCTTAATTCTCTTGTTATGCCATACAAAAATAAATTTGGCGAGATAAAATATGGTGTTTTATTGGATAAAGAAAACAAAATTTCAAATATTTCTTATATTACTAGTTGCCCTGTAAAATACAGTGAGACAGGTGAAATATTAGGCTCAGAACACTTTTTTTCAATACAGCATGATTATTATGACTATAAAGGAAATAAACAGTTTTATTATACAGGTCTTATTGCTGATGATAAAGGTGTTGTTATTAGAGAAACTGAGCACTATGATTCTTTTGCGTATAACGAAACAATGGGAGTTGTTTTCGGAATATTTCCAACAACATCACATATTCTTTCCAAAAATGGTGTTGTGCAGTTAAAGTTCATATCTGATATTCGTCCTGTAATAAAAGTAAAAACTTTCGATAATACCGTTGAAACCGCCACACTTTTTTGCGCGGGAGTTAAGGGTTTTACCAAAATTTACTTCGGCATACAAACATGCAATGGCCAAATCCAATCATTATCTCCAGAAGCAATTGAATCACTAAAAAGAGTGCAGATTTTTTTAGAAGATTTCGAAAAAGATAAAACGCTAACAAAAAAACAAAACAATTCTCAATGAATTGTTTTTTATATATTTACTTATTTAACATATTTAATAAATTAATCTTAAACATGTCTTTATCTGCGTGATCTTTAGAAACCATAACACCTTTGTAAGCAACCAATTCTGATTGGTGTCCTTCTGATAAGATATCTGTTGGAGTAAATTTATCTAACATAATCGTATTTGTTTTTCTATATAAAATATAGTGTAAGGTCATAACGCCATGTACTCTGCAAAACATAATATCTGTTGGAAGCTTTAATTCATAATACTCTGAATCAGTTTCATTATTTTCTTTTACTTTTTCTCCTAACAAGTTTCCTTCTTTAAGAGAGGGATAATATTCAAAGCAAAGCTTTTTATAAGCAAGCATATTATATTTTTTTACTGCTCTTTCAAGTTTCTTAAATTCATTTTCATTTATATAGTCAAATAAATAAACTTGTTTCATAACTTCCACCTTTTGAGTCTTCTCTACTATAAACATTTTATCATTAAGGTTTAATGAAGTCAATTATTGTATATAAAAAAAACAGTGTTAATTCACTGTTTATTTTGTTTTAGTTTTTTGATCTAAAACGGACATATCGCCATTCATGTAAGCCTTATAGTCTTCTCTTGATAAAAGAACACATCCATCAGCAATATAATCTGTTTCTATTTCAGTTGTTGTATTTTCAGCATTTGCTAAATAAGTAATATAAGCTACTAACTCAGGTAATAACGTTACATCACAATTTTCAATTGCTCTATCTGCTTTTACTAATGTCATATCATCTGGATATAAGTCTGTATAATGTTCTGAAAAATAAAATTTAACTTCATCTGCAGTAAACTTATCTTCCATTTCATTAGCTGTTATTCTTCTAAGCATTGCTCCACCAACTGTTCTTGCTGCAAGATCTCCACCAGGTGTCATTGGTTGCAAATTAGATGTTGCTTCTGAACCACTAGACATATGTGCATAGAAGTAATAAGATTCTTTAAATGCGCCATTTTCTGACATATCATCAAATCCTTGTTCAGCTAAACGATAAATTGTGTCTTCACCATATTGTGTGTTTATTCTATTAACTGAATTATGATCCAATGGATAAGTATCCAATATTAATTTTCTATCTAAAGGTGTATGTTCACAGCTGTCATCTAACATCATATTTCTATATGCTTCTTGATTATAAATTCTAATAGCACTAGCTGCCATACAAAAGTTGTTTAATAAAGTATTAAGAACTTTATTTGGCATTAATTCTGCTTCGAGATTTGCTCTTAGGTTTTCATCTAACAACTCTTTGTTTTTTACATAATATAATACTCTTGCATAAAAATCAATATTATCAATTTTTAATACTGGAAAGTTTTCGTCTTTTTTGTTAGCTTCAATAGATCTTGCTTGTACTTCTTCATAATATTTTAAATATTCTTGAATGTCTTTTGCAGCTTGTTCACAAGAAATTACTGTTTCGCTAACATAGCTCTCGTATACATCACAATCAGTTGTTACTGTTGTAACTATAGCTTTTGATTGTCCTGTTACTGGATCAGTTAAACTAATATTTCCAGCAACAACATGTGACATGGTTGCTAATTGAATAACAAGCAATAATCCTGCTATTTTCTTTTTCATTTTTATTCCCCCTATTATTTACTTTCTTCCTTGACTTCTTCTTTTTTACCTGTTAATACATATCCGTTGTTTAACAAATCTTCATCCTTATCACTTAAACTCCACTTATAATCTGTTGAACCACCTGTACAATATTTATCAGCATATCTATAATATGTTATTTGTTTTGTACATGTTGTTCCATTTAATGCATATCCTGTTGGACAAGTTTTGTTTTCAGTTGGATTCTCTGTTTCAACTTCGTTAATTATTTTTTTACATTTTGTTTGATCTAATAAGTAATCGCTTCCATATTTATCACAATTATATGTGATATTTTTATTGATTGATTTATTATCAGAAGTTGTACATGTTGTTCCACTTAAGCTTCCACCAGCTAAACAATAGTAACTATCATTACCTGATGCACTATTTGTTATTGTACATGTTGTTCCATTTAAACTTCCGCCTTTTGGACAACTATATCCTGAAACATAAGCTACATCTTTTGTACATGTTGTATTTTTGTATGTACAACTTGTTTCGTATACTATTCCAACACCAGGTTCATAAACTGCGATATCAGAACAAACTTTAATTTTACAAGCGTATGTTTCTTTTCTAACTGAGTATTCTGATGAACTTTGATAAGAATATATACAAGCTGTTCCAACTAATGTAAATACCTTGCCGTCAACATTATATTGATTACAGTTATATGTTGTTACTTTTTCTGCTGGTACTGTTGTAGTTGCTTTACAAGCATAACTAGTGTCGTTTTCATCTGAAACAACAACAGTTTGAACTTTTTGATTATTAACTAAAACATATGCACCATCTTTTAATACATAATAATTACTTCCATAATTACTACAATTATATGTAACAACTTTTGTTGCGTCTTTTGCTTCTTCACCATTTACTGTTTTATTACATAATTTTGTTGTTTGGTTATATGAATATCCTTCTGGACAAGTATAACTTATTGTTGCATCTTGTGTTGAAGTACCTGTTTTTGTTTCAACTTTTCTTGTACTAGTTGGAGCTACATAAGATGTTTGCCAATTTGACCAAGCACCAAAGTCAGTCCATGTACAAGGTGTTTCTTTCTTATATTCATATTTAAATACTTCTTTTATCTCACAAACATCGTTCTCACAATAATCATAACAACCTAAATGAACTAATATGTAATCTTCATCATCTGTACAAGACAAATAAATTTTCAAAACATATTCATCGCTGTTTTCTTTTGTTATTTGAACATAAGAAGTATTTATATTACACTTCTCGCCATTACTATCGTATAACTCTAGTAATAGTTTTTCGTCAATCATTTCACTTAAAGTCATTTTTTCACTTTTACCAATCACTTGTGGTAATCTTGGGTTTGTAAAATAACTCACTGCTGCTTCTTTCATTACTGTTAAATTGTCATTAAACAATTGTTTTGAATTAGCAATTTCCTTATCTTTCAAAAATGATTTTGATGGAAATAACCACAAAAGTATAAAGACAAATAACATAATAAATAATAAATTAAATATTACGTCTTTAAGTGTGAATGATTCGTTTCTTCTTTCCATAAATAGTTTCCCCCTTTTTCAATGCGCTTTTATTATATCTTTTTTTTTGCTTTTGTCAAGTTTTTGCTTTATTTCTATAATAATTCCCATTGATTGACACCTATACTAACATAAAAAAGGTATACTGTCAAATTGCTATTTTAACGATAGTACACCCTGTATTATAATAGCTTTGCTTGAATTCCAAGACTTTTTTATTTTTTGTTAAAGTTTCCCTAGTAGCTTCTCTAAGAATTCCCCTACCATTGCCATGAATAATAGAGAATACTTCCTGTTTTAACTTAACTTTATCTTCTATATAGTCATTTATCGCAACCTTTGCCGAAATTCTATCATATCCATGAATATCTAAAGATGGTAAACTATCAACAAAAATTATATTATTCAAACTTGTCATAGAACTTTTTCACTTCTTCTTTTAGTGGGACAGAGTTTTTACTGCCAACTTTTGTCACAGAAAGTGCTCCTACTATATTGGAAAGCTTAAGTGCTTCTTCAAACTTATATCCTTTAATTAAGGAATATACAAACGCACCGTGAAAAAAATCTCCGGCTCCAGTTGTATCAAGTGGTTTAACTTTTAATGATGGCATAATTTTTATAAATTCTTCTTCCATATATAAGCAGCCATTCTCTTCTAATGTAATGACAATTGTATTATTAAAAATTTCTTTCATCTTTTTATATATGTTAACAAGTGTTTCTTTATTGTTAAAGTCTATTATCATATTAGTAACTTTTTCAGCAAACTCTTTTGAGCAAATTAAATACTTTACTTCCTTTGAGAGTTCAACAATTTCAGGAGTTGCTCTGCCAGCATCTATTACAGATATGGCATTGTTAAATTGCCTAATTAACTTTCTTGAAATTTCTATTTCTTGGCCATCTACTAAAATTATATCAGGAGTAAAGTCTATTTCTACTAAAGGATAAGCAATATCATTATTTCGATAAGTAAGAATTGTTCTGCTTCCATTACTCTTATTAGCTACTATTGTACTAACTGTTGTTTCATAATTGTCTTTTTTTATTAAATATTTAGTATTAACATTTACTTCTTTTAATTCTTTTTCTATCTTATTTCCATAAAAGTCATTGCCAACAAGTCCCATAAAATATGTTTCAATACCATACTTGCCAAGAAGATATGCTGCATTATTAGCTGGACCGCCACCACACTCAACTTTTTGATTTACTCTAGTTTTTGTATTTTCTTTTAAAAACGTATCTAGTAAAAAAGTAACATCGTATGCGGCATGTCCAATACACAAAGCCTTCATAATTCCTCCTATTATATTGTTATTATATCATAAAATTATATTTACTACCATGTGTTTTGTGTGTATAATTATTAGTAGTGAGGTAAAAATGGATAAAATTACAAGAATCAAAGAAATAATAAATGAAATAAAGCCATTCATTGAAAACGATGGAGGTAGCATTGAATTTGTAAAATATGAAGACAATATTGTTTATGTTTCCTTAAGTGGGGCGTGCAAAGGGTGCCCTATGGCAGAAGTCACTTTAAAAGAAGGCGTTGAATCATTAATTATAAATGAACTACCAGAAGTAAAAGCCGTTGTTAATATAGAAAAGAACTGAAATCAGTTCTTTTCTTCTAATATTTCTTGTATTTTTCTTAGTTTTTCTAATAATTCATCATTTTCTTTAATCAATTTTTCATTTGTATCTAACAACTGTTTATTTGATTCTAACATTTTATCATATAAATTTTCATAAGAAGTTGTTAAATCTTCTTCTGTAGCAACTTCAGATGAAACTTCTTTTTTGATTTCTTTCTCTGAATCGTTCTTTGAAATATATTCTGTTGTTTCTGTTGGAATTGGAATTGCTGTATTTCTTTCTTCTCTTAGTCTTTGAACTATCTCAAAGCTTTTTTTGTTTGCACTAAATAATTCTACAAAGTTATCCTGTAGTTTAAATGCCTTACTACCATTTACTTTAACATCACTTACTTCTATTGGATCAGCATCGTTAATAGAAACCGGTTTATTTTCTTTATTTTCACTTATCGTCTTTTCTAAAAACTTTTTGATCAAAGACCACTCGTTTTTATCTATTACTTCTCTACCAACTTTTATACCGTTGTCACTTTCGATTTTGGTTAGATATAAAGTAATAAAATTACTAGCATCCTTTTCGTTTTTGGAATATATTAAGTATTTATCATTAACATTAGTAAAATACCTTATTAATTCCGCTTCAAATTTATTGTTTTTTTCGTCTATTAAACTTATTTTCATTTTTTACTCCTTTTTATTCTCTTCTTATATTATAGCAATTATTTTTATAATTACAACAAATTGTTTGTTTTCTTTTTATATTTATAACTTGTCTTTAATTGAAATTTGGAAGTTAAAAATCTAGCGAAGAAAACTCCTATTTTTGTTTTAAATCCAGGCATAATAACAACTTTTTTACTAAACATTTTTTTTAATGCATAATTAGCTGCATCATAACTTTCTAACTGATGATTAAATTTTACATTGGCAACTTTACTAAATTCCGTTTTTACTGGTCCTGGGCAAAAAGCTCCTATATAAACATTACTTCTCTTTTCTTTTAATTCTTCACTAATAGCTAGCGTAAGTTTTAAAACATAGGCTTTTGTAGCGTAATATGTAGCCATTAAAGGGCCTTCAAGAAAAGCGGCAGCTGAAGATACATTTAACACAAAACCTTTATCATTTTTGATAAAATCTCTTAAAAATAGTTTTGTCAAAGTGTGAAGAGACTTTATATTTAAATCAATCATATCAAGTTCTTTTTCTAACTTTATCTTATTAAATTCACCAAAAAAGCCAAAACCAGCATTATTTATTAATATATCTATGTTTTCTTTTTTAACTTGGTTATATAACTTCATACAGTTATATGTCGAAGATATATCCATTGTAATAATAGTGACTTCTCCTTTTAGTTCTTCTTTTAGTTTTTCTAGTTTTTGTGTTCTTCGTGCGACTAATATCAAGTTAAAGCCTTTTTCACTCAATATTCTTGCCATATCGGCACCCATTCCTGAACTTGCTCCTGTAATTAGCGCTGTCATGTTACCTCCTAATAATTATTTATTTTTAATAATAATTCCTCTTTCTCTTTATTGCTTATAAAGCTAGCTTTAATTGCATTTATATTAAATATAGTAAACTCTTTTTTACTAAATTTAAAGCATTTTTTTAGTTTTTTATATTCTTTTGATAAAGTAATACTAGAAACAGTATTATTATCTGTGTTTATAGTAACTAATATCCCTTTTTCATATATTGTTTTTATTGGATGATCCTTGTATTTTTTTACTACTTTAGTATCAATATTACTTGTTGGACATATTTCTAATACTATATTTTCATTCTTTATTTTTTCTATCACACTCTCGTCATCTAAACATCTTATACCATGGCCAAGTCTTTTGGTACCAAAGTTTATAGCGCTTGTTATACTTTCAATACCAGAAGCTTCTCCAGCATGAATTGTGTATGGAATACCAAATGTATTAGCTAGTTCAAATAGCTTTTGATAGTTTTTTGTTGGATAAGTAGCTTCATCCCCTGCTAAATCTATGCCCACAACTCCTTTGTTTAAGTAGCTCTTAGCTAGATATATTATTTTTTCATTATCTTCGTAACTTAAACCTCTCATCATACATAATATTAGATTTGTTTTTATATCAACTTGTTTTAATCCTTCTAAAACACTTTCTATAACTTCTTCTAGTGTTAAACCCTCTTTAGTATGAAAAATTGGTGCGAATCTAATTTCAGAATATATTACATTATCTTTTTTTAAGTCTTTGGCTAGTTCTTTTGCCACTCTAGTTAGGTTTTCTTTTGTCTGCATTATACTAATTGGTATTTCAAATTTAGTTAAATATGACTTTAAATCTTCGTTTCTTTTATTTATTATCATATCTTTTTTGACGTTTCTTTTTAAAAGTTGGTTAGCTGTCTTTATTCTAACTGATCCATCTAAATGTATATGAAGTAATACTTTAGGCATTTTTCTTATATTCATAAACTTCACATCCTAACTTTATTTTATCATAAAAAAATAACTATTTCTAGTTATTTTGGCTAGCTTTCCATTTTGCATTAATAACATCATAATGTTGCCTTGCTTCTTTCATTGCTTGTCTTCTACTAAATGTTTTTCTTTTATGCGTAGCGCTTACTTCATAATAATTACTTAGTGGTTCCATATAACTAATAGTATAGCTTGTTTTGCTAGAATCATGGTCTGTAGCAATTAATATTTTTGGATATTGTAAATCAATAAAGTTGCCTTCTTCTGTTTTTCTTAAAATTGTCCAATAACCGTATCCTGATGTACCAATTAATAACAGACCACCCAGGTCTTCTTCAAACTCATGATCTTTAGAATAAATCACATCAATAGCTGCCAGATATAATTCATCTAAATTGTATTGTTCAAACATATTTGCCTCCTTTGTTTTCAACTATTATACTATAATAAAATTAAATATCAAGTATTTTTATAAAAACCGTTGAAATTCAACGGTTAACATTTATAATGGTGGAGCTGAGGAGAATCGAACTCCTGTCCAAAAACACATCCTAAGTTACATCTACAAGTTTAGCTAGTTAAAAATTTCCTAATAAAGTCTGGTAACCAACAAACCAAACTAATAGTAGTCTATTAAATTCATAATTACCTCTAGACTAAATAATTATATATCCTATTTTTATGAGCCAAAATATTTCCAATAGGAGAAAAAATAAGTTGGCCTCTCACTAATTTCTTAAGCGAAAGCTAATTGATTTCTGTTTCCAGATATTTTTTTTTGCATTTATGGTATGCCTACCACTTGCCGTAAAATCCTCAGTTATTCTTGTCGAAACCTGTGCAGCCCCACAAGAATTATACCAAACAATCAAAAAAAGTCAATTTTTAAATTGCCTTTGATTTTCTCTTTCAATATCTTTCTTCTTAATAGCTTCTCTTTTGTCATAACTTTTCTTACCTTTTGCGATACCAATTAATAATTTTGCTTTGTTTTTAACAAAATATAATTTCAAAGGAATTAAAGTATAACCTTCCATACCAACTTTATCTCTTATTTTTAAGATTTCTCTTTTATTTAAAAGCAGTTTTCTTGTTCTTGTTTCATTATGGTTAAAAATACTGCCTTCATTATAAAGACTTATATGCATATTTAAAACATATATTTCATCATTTCTAACCATAGCGTAACTATCTTTTAAATTGGCTTTACCAAGTTTAATTGATTTTATTTCTGTGCCTTTTAAAGCAATCCCCGCTTCATATGTTTCAAATATTTGAAAATCAAAATAAGCTTTTCTATTATTTATCTCTATCATAAAAACCTCTTAATCAAACATATTTACATTAATATCATCACCATATTTGGTAATAACACTATTATATTTAGTTCTAATAGATTCAAAATTACTTAATATACTATTATTTAAAGTACTAAATGGATATATCTCAAAGTCTCTACTGTACCATTTCCCATTAGAAGAATAGAAAGTGTGATAATTATATAAAAGTTCTGTACCAACATTTTCTAAAGTTATTTTTGTTCCTTCTTTACTCACTGTTTTTACTATATCAACAGAAGCAAAGAGTTCTATTAGCTTCATTTCATCATTTTGGGAAGATAAGAAGTTACCTAAAGAATATATAACTAAAGTATCTCCTATAAAAGTAATTGGTTGTATTACGTGTGGATGAGCTCCTATTATTATGTCTACTCCTAAACTTGCCAAATAATTAGCAACTTCTTTTTGATAGGCACTTGGTGTATGAGTATACTCTTCGCCCCAGTGAATAGCAACCATAACAACATCTACTTTGTCTCTTACTTTTTCAATATCGTTTTTTGCTTTTTCAGCATCATACACATTTACTAAATAATCTTTACCACTTGGAATAGTTAACCCATTAGTTGAAGTGGTATAACTTAAAAATGAATACGTAATATTATTTTTTTCTTTAATAATTACTTCATCTCTTGCTTCTTGAGAAGTATAAGATCCAGCTACATAAACATCGGTTTTTTCTTCCCAATAGTTTACTGAATTAGTAATAGCTGTTTCTCCTCTATCTAAAGTATGATTATTAGCAAGAGAAACTAAGTTAAATCCTAAATCAATCATAGCGTCTCCCACTTCAAAAGGAGAATTAAATCTTGGATAAGTAGATAAACCCATTTCTACTCCACCTAATATACTCTCTTGGTTATAATAAGCAAGGTCATAATCTTCTAATAAAGGCTTTACTAAATCAATCATGTTAGAAAAATCGTAACCGTTACTTGTTTTTGCATCTATATATACTGATTCATGAATAAGCATATCGCCAACCATAGCAAGCTTTAAAGTATAAACATCACTAATTCCTTTTGAAATAACGATGTTTAAATTTGTTTCTTTTTTTGTTTTTGTTTCTGGTAAAATATCTTGGCTGATAACCGTTCCCTTTGTACTCTCGTCATATTCATAAGTAATATTTAAATTAAGTTCTTTTTTTTCAGCATAATTTTTTACTTCTTCTTCTGTCTTACCAACTAAATTTTCCATTTTAAAAGAACATCCTGTTAAGATAAAACAAACAAATAAAAAAGTTATTATATATATTATTTTTTTCATACTTTCGCCCTCATTGCATCCTTTTATATTGTAGCATATTTTTTATTATTTAAACAACACTATAATTTTAAAGAAAAAAGACAATTATTTTGTCTTTAAATTTCTTTTTCCACAATCATTTGTTCTCTATCTGGCCCAACACCAATAAAATGTATCGGAACATTTAAGTAGCTTTCAATAAAATTTAAATATTCTTGTATTTCTTTTGGTAGTTCTTCTCTAGAAGTCATATTCATAATTGAATCATCATAACAATTCATTTCAAATTCTTTATATATTGGCATAGTTTTAGATAATAACTCTTCATCAAAAGTAAAATCAATATTGTTTCCTTCATATTGGTAAGCTATACATAATTTGGCACTTTTTAATTTACAAATAGTGTCAACATGGTTTATAGCAAGAGATGTTATCCCATTTAAATTAATGACATATTTTAGGGCAACTAAATCAAGCCAGCCACATCTTCTTGGTCTTTTTGTCGTTGTTCCATATTCATGGCCTAGTTCCCTTATTTCATTACCTATATCATTATTTTGTTCTGTTAAATAAGGTCCTTCTCCAACTCTTGAAGAGTAAGCTTTTAAAACTCCAATTATTTCACTAAAATTAAATACATTTAACCCTGTTCCACTAATTACTCCGCCCATATTAGGGTCAGATGATGTAACGCAAGGGTATGAACCTGTTTCGATGCTTAATAAGGAAGCTTGCGCTCCTTCAACAACTATATTTTTGTCTTCAGAAGCATACCTGTGTAGTAAGTTAATTGTATCTGTAACAAATGGTTTTATTACTTCGGCATATTTTTTATATTGATTAATCATTTCAAGTGTTTCTTCTTCAGTATATATTGGAAAATTGTTGGCGGCAAAAACCTTATTTTTTCTTTCAATATTTTTTCTTACTTTTTCCGCAAAATCATCTTTATATAAATCTTCTACTCTAATTCCAAATCTTGCATACTTATCTGTATAACAAGGCCCAATACCTCTATTAGTTGTTCCAATTTTATTATCGCCTCTAAGACTTTCTTCCAGAGAATCCATTCTAATATGGTAAGGAAATATTACATGCGCAATTTTACTAATTCTTAAATTACTAAAATTTATTTTATTCTCTTTTAACATTTCTAGTTCTTCTAACAAGACTTTTGGGTCTATTACAACCCCATTTCCTATTATTGATATAACGTTTTCATTTAAAATTCCTGCTGGAATTAAATGAAATGCAAACTTTATACCATTTGCGACAATTGTATGGCCAGCATTGTTTCCACCTGTTGCCCTAACTACAACATCGGCTTTTTTTGATAAAAAGTCCGCTACTCTTCCTTTCCCTTCATCTCCATAAAAAGTTCCAATTACTGCTTTTACCACAAACTCCTCCTTAAAAGTTTTTAATAACTAACAAAATGGTTAATATCAAAATTACTACTACGACAAGTATTAAGAATATTTTTAATACTAAATTGAATGTTTCTTTTCTATTACTTGCTTTTTTATTGAATTCTTTATCATCAAATAAAATGTTTGAAGTATAAAAGCTTTTATCCATTTCGAGATTTGTTTGTTCCATTTCTTTTTCTAGCTTTCTTTCTTCTTCTATTAATTTTCTAATAGGCGTATTGTCTATTACAGCGGTATTTGTTTTTAAGTCGTTAAGTAGTTCTAAGCTAAGGTCTTCATTTGAAATGTTATTTAGCTGCATCGTTTTACTAATACTATCCAATATTTCTTTGACTGAAGTTTCCGCTTTTTTCATATTATCTAAATTATTTTTACTTAATTTTGAATTAAGAAGATAATCATAGTGTTTGTCTTTTAAAAATTCTTCTTTTTCACTTGAACTTCTTGTTTTTTTTGCTTCTTCAAGAATATCTTTTATATCATAGTTTTTTTCTTCTTGAACTTCTTCACAGTAAGTATCTTCTTTAGGTTGCCTTCTAAGCCTTTCATTGCCCCTTATTAGCTCTTTTATCTTCTCAACGTCTATTTCACTAGCTCCAGTAACAACAGTCACGTTTGACAGGTCGTTGTAGTCACTACTCGTATATACGTTTTTATAAAGATCTTCATTTTTCTTTGTTCTGCTTTTATCTTCATAGCTATATCTATTCATTCTATTTGCCATATTATCACCTAATATCATATTAGCACAGTTTGTTTTTTTTTTAAACCTGTACTTGCAAATTAAGCTTTTTTTTTTTATAATTGTTATGGAGGAAATTATGAATATAAAAATTAATAAAGACAAATGTTTAACTTGTGGTATGTGTATAAGTACTTATGATAATGTTTTCGAATGGGCTGACGATGGTTCTGTTAAGGTAAAAGATAACGTTGATTTAGCTTTTGTTAAAGAAAATAAAGATGAAATACTTGATGTTTGTCCTGCAGAAGCAATTGAAATTACTGAAAATTAAAAAGAGTTAAAATTTTAACTCTTTTGTTTTGATTTTAAGTTTTCTAATCTGTCATTTAAATATTCATAAGCTTCTTCAAATTCACCAGTTTTTACTCTTTCACTTTGGCTAAAATATTGCCCGCCTGTTTTTACAAAGTTCTCTTTTAATGCCATCATTTGCTCTGGGCTTAATGGCGGATTGTTTTTTAAAACCATTAAATCAACTAATTTTTTATATATTTCTGGCAATGTGGTTGTTGGTGAGGCTTGGTACATATTATATTGTAATGCATGATTTAATTCGTTTATAATTTTTCCATATTCTGTTTTTGCTTCACCAACATAACTTTCAGCTAAGCTGCTATAAAAGCTGCCGACAAACCCTCCAAATACCGCTTCTTCTAGCGGAATAAATTCTTTAATATTTGAGGCAGCTATTTTTGACAATAAATCTATTACGTGAAATTCATCATTCATATTTTGAAGTTTAAATAAAACATTAACAATTTGTTGAACTGCTCCTTCATATAAAGCTGCGTAAAAGCTATCTTTATTTGGAAATAATGTCTTCAACAAATTTTCTAAAACTTCTCCGTTTAGTTTTTCTGTTAATTCTTTTTTTCTTGCTTGATCTGTTTCTTGTTGTATTTCTAATATTGTTCTATTAAATCTATTTTGATTATACAAAACTTTGTTTTCTTTTGCTCCAAGTGTTTTGCCTTTAAATGATGTTACTTCTTCTGCATAGCTCATTTTTGAAACCGAAAGTTTTTTTAACTTGGTTTCTAATACAGCCATATTATCATCAAAATAAGGAAAAGCACGAAGAAAAACTTTTAAAACCAATCTTATGTGTGATTTTAAATTTTCATCACATTTCATTTGGTTAATAATATCATCAGTTCTACTAGAAACAGTAGCCTCCTTGTCTTGTAATGCAGGATTTTCCATTGCTCCTATTATTCTATCATTTATTTGTCCCATAAATTTCACCTACCAATAATATAACACATTTATCCAAAATAAAAAAGTATCAATAGATACTTTTCTTATTATTTTATAATTTCTGAAATGTTTCCAGAACCAACTGTTCTTCCACCCTCACGAATAGAGAACTTAGTTCCGTTTTCAATCGCAATTGGCGCGATTAATTCTACTGTCATGTCAACATTATCTCCTGGCATAACCATTTCAACTCCAGCAGGAAGTTCAATAACTCCTGTTACATCTGTAGTTCTGAAATAAAATTGTGGACGGTAGTTTGTGAAGAATGGAGTATGTCTTCCGCCTTCTTCTTTTGATAAAACATATACTTGTGCTTTAAATTTTGTATGAGGTGTAACTGTTCCTGGTTTTGCAAGAACTTGTCCTCTTTCAACATCTTCTCTGTTTATACCACGAAGAAGAACTCCAGCATTATCTCCACTTTCTGCAAAATCAAGTTGTTTTCTAAACATTTCTATTCCAGTAACAACTGCTTTTACAGTAGGTTTGATACCAACTACTGCTACTTCATCATTAAGTTTTAATTGTCCTCTTTCAACACGGCCTGTAACAACTGTCCCACGACCTGTTATAGTAAATACATCTTCGATTGGCATTAAGAATGGTTTATCATTGTCTCTTACTGGTGTTTCGATCCAAGTATCAACTGCATCCATAAGTTCATCGATTTTTTTAGACCAAGTTGCATCTCCTTCAAGAGCTTTTAGAGCTGAACCTCTAATAACTGGTGTATTTGCTCCATCAAATTTATATGTAGTTAATAATTCACGAATTTCCATTTCAACTAAATCAAGTAATTCTTCATCATCAACCATATCGCATTTGTTCATAAATACAACCATACGAGGTACTCCTACTTGTCTTGAAAGTAAGATGTGTTCTCTTGTTTGAGCCATTGGGCCATCTGTTGCAGCAATAACTAGTATTGCTCCATCCATTTGAGCTGCTCCTGTAATCATATTTTTTACATAGTCAGCGTGTCCTGGACAGTCAACGTGAGCATAATGTCTCTTGTCTGTTGAATATTCGATATGTGCGGTATTAATTGTAATACCACGTTCTCTTTCTTCTGGGGCTTTATCAATGTTATTGAAATCTACTTTTTCATTGCCGTTTTTTCCAGCTAAATGAGCTGAAATAGCAGCTGTTAATGTTGTTTTTCCATGATCTACGTGTCCAATTGTACCAATGTTAACATGTGGTTTTGAACGATCAAATTTTTGTTTTGCCATATTTATTCCTCCTTTATTTCGTTACATAATCCATTTTATAACAACTAATCAAAAATGGCAAGTATTTTTAACTAGTTAGCGCTATTTTTCTTGATAATATCTTCTGCTATATTTTTTGGAACTTCTTCATAGTGATCAAATTCCATTACAAATGTTCCTCGACCTTGAGTATTACTTCTTAAGCTAGTAGCATACCCAAACATTTCCGCAAGAGGTACCATTGCATCAATTGCAAGAGCATTTCCGCGTGATTCTTGTCCAAGAGGTCTGCCTCTTCTTGATGTTACATCTCCCATAACATTTCCTAAATATTCATCAGGAACAACAATTTGTACTTTCATTATTGGTTCTTTTAGAACTGGTTTACATTTGCTTCTTGCTTCTTTTAAAGCTAATGATGCGGCTATTTTAAATGCCATTTCAGATGAGTCAACATCGTGGTAAGAACCATCATATAATGTTGCTTTAACATCTATCATAGGGTAGCCTGCAACTATTCCTGACTTCATTGCTTCTTGGAGTCCTTTATCTACTACTGGAATATATTCCCTTGGAACAATTCCACCAACTACTTTATCAACAAATTCATATCCTTTGTCTGGATTTGGTTCAAATTTTACCCAAACATGTCCATATTGTCCACGTCCTCCAGATTGTTTGATATATCTACCTTCGCAGTCTCCTGCTACTGTTAGTGTTTCACGATATGATACTTGAGGTTTACCAACATTTGCTTCAACATTAAACTCACGTCTCATTCTGTCTACAATAATGTCAAGATGAAGTTCTCCCATTCCGGCAATTATTGTTTGTCCTGTTTCATGATTTGTACTTGCTTTAAATGTTGGATCTTCTTCGCTTAATTTTTGAAGTGCAACTCCCATTTTGTCTTGATCTGCTTTTGATTTTGGTTCAACAGCAAGTTCAATAACTGGTTCTGGAAATTTCATACTCTCTAATATTACAGCTTTTTTTTCATCGCATAGAGTATCACCTGTTGTTGTGTCTTTTAGACCAACGGCTGCAGCTATATCTCCTGCAAAAACTTCTGCTGTTTCTGTTCGGTTATTTGCATGCATTAATAATATTCTTCCAATTCTTTCTTTACCATTTTTTGTAGCATTTAATACATATGAACCACTACTTAAATGTCCTGAATAAACTCTAAAGAAAGTTAATCTTCCAACATAAGGGTCAGTCATTACTTTAAATGCTAAAGCACTAAAAGGTTCTGAATCTGATGGATGTCTTACTACTTCATTGCCGTCTAAATCAACACCTTTAATTGATTCTACATCAAGTGGTGATGGTAAATAGTCAATTACAGAATCTAATAAAAATTTAACACCTTTATTTCCTAAGGCTGTTCCACATAATATTGGGAAAAATTTTACTTCTAGCGTTCCTTTACGAATAGCTTTTTTGATTAGCTCAATAGGCATCTCTTCATCAGCTAAATATTTTTCCATTAATTCATCGTCAAATTCAGCTACAGCTTCAATTAAATCTTTACGTTTTGTTGTAACTATTTCTACTAAATCTGATGGAATTGCAATTTCCTCTAAGTTTTCTTCTTCATCTAGAAAACGATAAGCTTTTTGAGTTAATATATCAACAAATCCATTAAATTCGTTTTCTGCTCCGATTGGCCATTCAATTGGTTGAGCACTAACTCCTAAACGGTCTTTTATTGATTTTAAACAAAATTCAATACTTGCTCCAACTTTATCCATTTTATTAATGAATATTAAGCGTGGAACTTTAAATTCTGTTGCTTGACGCCAAACTGTTTCTGTTTGTGGTTGAACACCATCACTGGCGCTAAGTAGAGCTACTGCTCCATCTAAAACACGAAGTGATCTTGATACTTCAACTGTAAAATCAACATGCCCTGGAGTATCTATTATATTTAAACGGTGTCCCTTCCAAAAAGCTGTAGTTGCGGCTGAAGTAATTGTTATACCACGTTCTTGTTCTTGTTCCATCCAGTCCATTGTTGCAGTACCTTCATGTACTTCACCAATTTTATGAATTCTTCCGGTATAATATAGGATTCTCTCTGTACAAGTAGTTTTACCTGCATCAATATGAGCCATTATACCAAAATTTCTGGTTTTTTCTAATGTATATTCACGAGCCATAAAATTCCTTCCTAACTACCAACGATAATGAGCAAATGCTTTGTTTGCTTCTGCCATCCTGTGTGTATCTTCTCTTTTTTTAACTGATCCACCTATTCCGTTTGCTGCATCTATTATTTCATTTGCTAAGTTTTCAGCCATACTGTGGCCTCCTCTTAGTCTAGCGTATTGTATTAACCATCTTAGTGCAAGGGATTGTTTTCTATCTCCTCTAACTTCTATTGGAACTTGATAGTTTGCTCCTCCTACACGGCGGCTCTTTACTTCTAAAGATGGTGAAATATTTTCTAATGCTTTTTCAAAAACTTCAATTGGATCTTTACTTGTTTTTTCTTTGATAGCATCAAAGGCATCGTAAAGAATTGCACTTGCTGTTCCTTTTTTTCCACCAATCATCATACGATTAATTAATTTTGTAACAACTTTTGATTTATATATTGGATCTATTAAAACATCTCTTTTTTCAGCACGTTTTTTACGCATAATATTTCTCCCTTCTACTTACTCTTTGGTCTTTTCGAACCATATTTACTACGGCCTTGACGACGAGCATCAATTCCGGCTGTATCTAATGTTCCACGAACAATATGATAACGAACTCCAATTAAGTCTTGTACACGTCCTCCACGGATTAAAACAACGCTGTGTTCTTGAAGGTTATGACCTTCTCCGGGAATGTACGCTGTAACTTCCATCCCATTTGAAAGTCTAACACGCGCATATTTTCTTAACGCTGAGTTTGGCTTCTTTGGGGTTCTTGTTCCAACACGCACACACACTCCACGTTTTTGTGGTGAATTTAGCTTTGTAGTTACTTTATCTTTACTATTAAAGCCTTTTTCTAGTGCTGGTGACTTACTCTTTCTTGTTTTACTTACTCTTCTTTTTCTTACTAATTGGTTTATTGTAGGCATAAGATCTCCTTTCTTTACACACATCCAGGTGTTTCATATGACTTTTAAATTTAAGATTTACCTGAGTAAACCTTAATAAAATCTATCTAATAATAGCATCAAAATTTATACTAGTCAATAGTTTTTTAAAATTTTTGACTTTCACTTATATTTTCTTTAAATTTATAGAGTTTCGCTGGTCTCCCTAAGCTTCTCTCCCTTTTATGTCCTGTGTTTTCTATAATATTTAAATCGAAAAGCTTTTTCCTAAAATTTCTTCTGTCTAACTGTGTGAATGCTAAATTTTCATATGTTTTTTGTAAATCCGGAATAGTAAATTCACTTGGAAAAAACGCTTTCATTATTTCTAAATGTTTTACTTTTTGTTTAATAACATTAATCATGTATTCTAATATTTCATTATGGTCAAAACCCATTTTGGGTAAGTTCTTCATATTGAACCAAGCCAGCTCTAGGTTTGTATTAATCGTCTTTAATTTTACAGTAACATTGTCTACTAGTCCAATAAAAGTTACTGCGATTTGTCTTTTTTCTGGATTTCTTGCTAAACTACTAAATACTCGGCATTGCTCATCATTAATGTTTGGCAATCCTGCTTGGTTGACAATAACACTTTTTACATTATCTTCTAGTGTTTCAAGTTCATCTAAGTCTTTCCCCAGCAATATCCAATGTCCTTTATAAGGTTCTTGATTTTGCTTTGTTAGAAGAATTTTAATCTCGCCATCTTCTACTGTAAATATACCTATTAAACTTTCAATACTTATGTTGTTTTTCATAAGACTCCTTTTGTGTTTAAAAAACACTATATTAGTTTATAGTGTTTAGTGTGATTTGTCAATTTTTTAGAATCCTTGTACAAAACAAAGCGCTAAAAATACAACCCCCGTTACATAGGTAAGCCTTGTCATAAACAATTCTCCGCCTCTTTCTTTTCTGTTAGCAAAAGTCGAATCAACAGCTCCTGTAAATATTCCACTGTTTCCTTCGGCCTTACCACTTTGAAGTAAAACTAAAGAAACAAGTACAATTGCCACTATTATTAATAAAATACTCATACATTGTCCTCCAAATCAAATCTTATTTTAGCAAACTTTTCTAATTAAATCAATGTTTTAAAGTGCTTTCAAGAGCAATTAAGATCATTTTATTAAATTGTGTTTCTCTTTCTTCTGCGCTTGCTTTTTCTTTTGTAACTAAATTATCAGATACGGTAAGAATACTGGTTGCTTTTTTATTAAAAGATTTAGCAATATAAAACAAGGCAAAACTTTCCATTTCTGAACCCATTGCTTTGTATTCATTATATATTTGTTCTGGAGATTCACAACCATAAAAAACATCTGCTGTATATATTCTCCCTACTCGAATATTTTGGTCAACTTCTAATATTTTTTTGTTTAACTCTTCACTTGCTTCAACTATTTTTACATCTTTTCCGTTGTAGTTATTCGCAAACGTAGAAGAAGTTACTGCTTCACTTGCCAAAACAACGTCATATAAATTTAAATCTTTTGTGGCTGAACCAATTGTTCCTACTCTAATAATTGTATCAACATCATAAAAATTAAATAACTCATAGGCATATATGCCAATACTTGGCATACCCATTCCTGATGCCATTACTGTAATTCTTTTTTCTTTGTAAAATCCAGTATAAGCAAACATGTTTCTAACTTTATTAACTAGTTTATAGTCTTTCAAATAAGTTTCTGCAATATATTTTGCTCTTAACGGATCTCCTGGCATTAATACAATTTGAGCAATATCTTCTTTTTTTGCTTCAATATGTGGTGTCATAAAATACCTCCATTATTTTTTGCTTAAGGATTTAATCTTGTTGGCCCTCTATAAATAAATGTTGCTTCTCTAATATTATCAATTTCAAATATGCGCATTAATATTCTTCCCATCCCTGTTCCGAATCCACCATGAGGTGGGCAACCATATCTGAAAAAATTTATGTAAAAATCTAAGTCTTTTGGATTAATTCCTTTTTCTTCTATTTGTTTAGTAAGAATTTCTGGTCTGTGTTCTCTTTGTGCTCCGCTAGTTATTTCTAATCCTTTGAAAAGTAGATCAAAAGTTTCTGTTTTTTCACCATTTTTCATTACATAAAAGCTTCTTGTCGAATATGGAAAATTAGTTATAAAAACAAAATCTGAATTATGTTTTTCTTTAGCATATTTTCCAATTAGTTCTTCTTCTTTTCTGTCAAAATCTTCACTGTTCTCACCCGTATAATTATAAGTTGTTTTAATAATTTCTTTAGCATCTTTAAATTCTATTCTTGGAAAAGGTTTTGTAACATCACTTACTTCAACATTAAATGTTTGTTTTATTTCCTCACCATGTTTTTCTTTAAGTTTTGTCATAAAATAGCGAACCCAATTTTCTTCTTCATTCATAACATCTTCTACTGAGTCAATATAAGCTATTTCAACATCTAACATTTCTATTTCTGCTGCGTGATAGCTTGTATGTGAATTCTCTGCTCGATATACCAATCCTATTTCAAATACTTTTTCAAAGCCAGAAGCTAGTGCCATTTGTTTATAAAACTGCGGTGATTGGCTTAAGCAAGCAGCTTTCCCAAAGTAGTCTATTTTAAACATCTCTGCTCCGCTTTCAGCAGCTGAAGCTGATATTTTTGGTGTATGAATTTCTGTATAATTATTATTTATCCAGTATTCTCTCATCATACTTTCAATATAGCTTTGACATCTAAATAAAAGTTGATTTTCGCTTCTTCTAAGATCTAAAAATCTGTTATCTAGTCTTGTTTCTCTAGAACTGTTCTCTTTGTTTTTTATATCTATTGGTAATTCAGGAAGAGATACACTTGTAACTTCTACATTACTCGGAATAAATTCTATTCCTCCTAATTTTACTTTTTCATTTTGATTTAATACTCCCCTTACCTTAATAGTACTTTCTAAAGTGATGTTTGAACACATTTCAGCTATTTCTTTATTGCTTTCTTTTTCAACTGTTATTTGTACTTTCCCTGTTCCATCTCTTAAAACAATAAAAAGAACCCATTGTAAATTTCTAATATTATCTATGAAACCATCAATAGTTATTTCTTTTCCAATATAATTATTTAAGTCCTTCATTAAAATTTTTCTCATGAATCTTTCCCTTCTATATAAAAAACCCTAAGATATAAGGATTAATTATTGTGTTTATCCCTTAACTTGCAGGGTTTATATCAACTTATAAATTATTTCTAAATTCTTTTAGATTTTTTAAAAATTGTTCATTTTTTTCTTTTTCTAAATCTTCTTGTCTTCCATATATTGGCGAGATAAAGACACTGTTTTTAAATTTTTTCTCTTCTGTTCCAATGACTTCTGGTTTTAGTTCTTCCTGAGAAACTAAACTAGGTGTTGAAACACTTTTTACTTTGACAAGTTCATCATAACTAATGATCGCCGTTTGTTCTTGTTCATCCTCATAGCCATACGTTTTGTCGACGTTTTCTTCTAATGTCTTTTGCATTTTATCAATGACTTCATCTAGTTCTACAGCTTTGCTTGGAACTTCTTTTTCCACTTTTATTTGTTTTTTTTGCTTTTTATTGATTATTATTGTTGTAAGTAAATAGCTAAGTAGAATTAAACCTATTATAAATACAATAATAGCTAATATTAATATTTTGTTGTCATCAAAAACCTTTATAAATTCTTGCATATCTCATCTCTCCATATAAATATAGTTTAAAATACTTAAAACAAATATTGGAACTGTTTCTACTCTAAGTATTCTGTTACCTAGAGAAACACTTTTAAATCCTTTTTCGTTAAGTATTTTTTCTTCTATACTAGTTAACCCACCTTCGGGTCCAATTACTACACATATACTATCACATTTTAACGAATTTGAAAATATTTTTGCTAAATTTGTACTTTTTTCTTTTGTACTACAAACTATCTTAAGTTCATCAACCACATCTATTTCTATTAATTTTTTTATATCTAAAATTGTTGGAACTGTATTTCTTTTGGCTTGTTCACTAGCTTCTTTGACAATTTTTTCCCATCTGGTTATTTTTTTTACATAATCTTTTTCATTTAATTTGACAAGTGTCCGGTCAGTAAAAACCGGGATAATTTTATTTACGCCTAGCTCTGTGCTCTTTTGAAGAATAAGATCCATTTTTTGTTCTTTAACAATTGGAACTACTAAAGTAATTGGCAAAATTTTTTGAAGTTCTTGTTTTTCTTCTTCTATTTTTATAAAAATATTTTCTTTTATAAAGTCTATATAACAAATATATAGTTTTTCTTCATAAATAACTTCTATTTTATCTTTTGCTTTCATTCGCATAACTTTTGTTATGTGCCTTATATCTTTTTCATCTAAAATAAACTCGTTATTTTTTTTTGAAATAGCAAAGTATCTTTGTAGATTATTCTTCATAAGCGTTTACTCTTTTCCCTTGTGAATTTTCGGCTGTATTTACTGATATTACACTAGTCCAGTTTGAATTATCAATAGAAGCATATGTTACGTTACTGTTATAGGTTCTAGAATCTCCATAATAGTGCCAAACAGCAATTTCATCAAGATCATATATTGCGCCTAAATCAAGTATAACGCATTGTAAACCAGTAGATAAAAATGTATAGTTTGTTGTTGTTATATCTCCATCAGTTATATAAGTTGCTCCGTTTACAGTAGATGTTCCTGTTACTGTTTTTCCCTTAGCTAAATTGACACCATTTTTAATGGCTTGTAATTCTACCCAGTGATTATCAGAATCAGATGAACTGCCGTTTATACAGTCTTTGATATATCTAACATTGTTTAAATTTTCGTTAGTTACTACTGGATCGGTATCTGAAAAATAAGATATTTTTGCCATACCGTTTCCTTCATTTACTCCTGCTTCCATATAACCATCTAGAAAATAAAGACTCGAATAATGTAAGGTGCTTCCTGTTGGAGTTGTACTTGAAGAAGATGTTATACCATTTACTCCAGCATAACCTGATATAAAAGATGAACCACCGGCTCCAGAGGATACACCACTCGATATATATCCGGAACCGCCACCTCCATAATAGCCTGATCCACCACCACTACCATGGCTAACGTTACTAGCACCGCCGGCACCAAATACTCCTGGCATACCAACTCCTGCTGATCCACCAGCTGTTCCACCTGATTTTTGTGTTCCTCCTGTTGCTAAGGTGTGCGCTACAGAACTAACATTTAACTGCCCATTTAGTCCTATAAGGCACCCTCCAGCTCCACCCGAAACAGCATTTACCCAATTGGATGCACCAGCACCGCCTGAAGCAACCATTATTCTAGAAGCTAATGATTCAGCACTATTCCAAGCACCAGAAGTTATTCTGATATCTGTTGACCCACCGCCCCCACCAGAATTTTGTTCAGAAGTGCCGCCAACTAGTCCGGCTCCTCCTCCGTTATAACCACCCAAAGCTTGGGTGCCAATTAAAGTACCTCCATCTTGCCCTTTACCACCAATATATATATATAGTGTTTGATTTGCAGTTAGAAAAATTTTCCCATTAATGTATGACCCCTTGCCACCAAGAACAATACTGCCTGTCCCATTAGCATTATATCTTGTATTTCCTCCTTGAGCTCCCCAAAGCTCAATTTCATACCACCCAGAATAAGGTGCGGTAAAAGTTTGGCTACTTCCAGTATACGAAAAAAATCTTTCATAAACTCCATCATTTGTGTTTTCTTCATCCAAAGATGTTTTAACATCGTTCTTTATTTTGTTTAAAATTAATTTACTATTAATCATAGCTATCATAAGCATAGACAAAATAACTATAAAAATAACTAAAATAGAATATAAAAAACCTGTTATCACAAAACCCTTATTGTTTTTTTTCATATATACCACCTATTTTAATAATTATATAATAAGATTAAATCAATGTAAATAAAAAGACAGATTTTATCTGCCTAATGTTTTTTGACGACCTTTACCTATAACTGCATTATCTTCAATAATCTGTTTCAATCTTCTATCAGGTTGTACCAAACCTTGTAGTTTTTCTACTAAAGTTAATGGCTGAATATACGGATGAAATAAAGGGTCGTTTCCCAATTCCTTACATACATTCCTCATTCCAAGATTATTTAATTGTTCAAACACAATTCTTAATATTTCTTTTAAGTGATCAGTATTTAATATTTCTTTGACATATCGATCAAAGTGTTTTTCATCTGTTTCAAAAAATTCTTGATTCTCACCAGAAATATAACCAATGCCTATTCCTTCTTGAAGTGTAGTTAATTTTATTCTAAATATTTTATCGCCAATCTGTTCAAAATATTGAAAATGATTTCTTTCTTCTTCGCTCTTGTCTATTTGTATAATTATTCTACAGTTGTCAGCAAGCGCGATATCTAATTCCATTAATGTTTCTTTTAATCTCAAACAAAGAAGTATTTTATCTCCTAAACCAGTACATGTAATAGACTTCCTAGGATGTCCATTTTCTGGGTGGAAACTAATTCTTTTTGAAAGACCTTTGTCATTCATTTCAATAGCAGCTTGATTATTATTGTATATTTGAATATGTATATTTTGCTTTCCCCAAGTACTTCTTAATTCTACTTTTCCTTCTTCTTCTGTTTTATCAGTTAAATGCACTACTGGATTTAGACTGTCAAAAGTAATGTTTGTAATATTAAATGTACCATTAATTAGTCTTAGATTAAAAAGCTCTAGGAGCTGATTAATTGTTTCATATTGTTTTTGATTCATTTATCCCCCTAAATTTCTGTAATCAACAATAAAATCATTGGATTACATTCTGTTTCTTTATAAAAAAGTTTACTAAGTTCTTTTCTGATTTCTAATTTTAATTTATTAAATTCAACATAATTACTCTTTATATTATTATTTAATACTTTGATCGTTTCTTCTTTTGTTTTTTCTAATAATTTTTCATCTTTTTCAATATATATAAAGCCTTTGGTATAAACTTCTGGTTTAATAAGCAGTTTTTTAGTATTTCTATCTAAAGTGATACTTACTATTACAACCCCATTATCACCTAATATTTCTCGATCTTTTATAACTGCTTCACCAATGTCGCCAACAGTTTTACCGTCTATTAATATCTCATCTGTTAGAACTACTTCATCTGTGTTTTTTAAGTTCTTATTTTCAATTTTAACAACACTACCATTTAATTTTAAAAGAATATTCTCTTCTTTCATCCCGGCTTTGATAGCGCAGTTTCTATTTTCTACTTGTTCTTTATATTCACCAATGACAGGAAAATAATACCTTGGATTAAGTAAATTTATCATAAGCATTAAATCTTCTGATGAAGCGTGAAGAGAAAGATGTTTGTTGGTTGGAATAATCATTATTTCTGAGCCTATTCTAGCAATAGCGTCATATACTCTTGAAGCTGATTTTTCCATCCCTGGATATACTGGAGATGTGAATACTATTAAATCATCTTCTCTAAGTTTAATAAACTTGTCATAACCATTTATTATTCTATTAATGTTTGAAAAGCTATTTTCTCTTTCATCAGCTATTATAATTACAACATTATCTATATTACAGTTATTGATGTCTTCAAATCTTGATTTATCAAAGTTAATATATTTCTCATCTATGGCTTTTTTTATAGTTGACTCCAATGTTTTACCCATAATTATTACTTTTTTATCAGTCAACATAACTTGATCTAACAATTCTTGAATGTGATAGATTTGTCCTTTAAAAATATTAAACATTATCCTTTTGTTTGATTTTGAAAATATTTCTTGAACTATTTTACTTATACGATGATTTGGAGAAGTAAATCCTATTTTTGAAGCAGCAAGGCTTTCTGCCAAAAGACAAAGCACTCCTTGTTTACCAACATATGCGATTTTACCAATATCCATTTTATATGAATCCATCATCATAGGGTCAAACATAAAGTTACCCGTATATACAATAGCGCCATCTTCTGTATTTAAAACATACATTACAGAGTTCGGAATAGAATGATTTACTCTTATTGGAAAAATACTATTCTTTCCAAATTCTATTTTTACATGTGGCGTTATAGTAATTAGATTAGCTTTTACGCTTTCTTTTTCTAACTCTTCTTTTATTATATCTATATTGAATGGGGTTGCAAAAACCGGCACATTTTCAAGCTCTAATAAAATATCAGTAAGAGCTCCTATATGCGCTTCATGAGCATGAGTTATAAAAATACCTTTTATTCTTTCTTTATTTTCTTTTAAATAATCAAAATTAGGTATTATATAATCTATTCCAAGTTGACCACCTTCTGGGTGTTTTAGTCCGGCATCAAAAACAAATATATCTTCATCTACTTCAACAATATACATGTTTTTACCGTTTTCGTTTAATCCTCCTAAACTAAATATTTTTATTTTATTCATAAGTTTCCTTTCTTTAAGTCTTCCCATTATAGCAAATACAAGAATGCAATGTCAAAAATTAATTTATTTCAATAACCCCAATGTCCATTTTATATAAAAAGTTGAAATGCTTAAATATCTTTGCAGAATAACTAAGTTTTATAATACCATATGACACTATAAAAAGCACGCTATTTATTTTCATCAGTCCACGAACATTTTTAGGGAAAAGAGTTTTTTCCGGTGAGATTAAACCGTTATTCCCTTTCCATTTAGGCATCAAGCCTCCATGAGTATGACCAGATAATACCAAATCAATCTTTTCAAAATTTTTGATTTCTTTACTCATTAAATCCTTTGAACTGTGAGTAAGTAAAATATTATAGTTGTCCTTTATTACAAATTTTTGCTTATTAAATTCTTCAACAAACATATCATTATTTTTACATTTATCTTTATAGTAATTACTTGATACAGTATACCCTATAAAATTAATATTATTTTCTAAATATGTTTCGTTATCTAAAACAATGATGTTTTTTACTTCTTTTATACATTTTATTGTCTTTTCTTTGTCTTCTTTTTTATAGTCATCATATTCTTTTTTGGTTGTGTTTCTCATTTCGTGATTTCCAAAAATGATTATGACCTTTGAGATAACAGATAAATCTTTTAAAAATTTGTGAAAAGCTTTTCTTTCTTTTATATTATCTAAAACATACTTGTCATCAATTAAATCTCCTGTTATACATATATAATTTGGACTTATTTTTTTTACTAATTTTAGTATAACTTCAAATCTTTCTACTTTAAAAGATTTGTGAAAATGAATATCTGATATGTGGACTATCTTTGTCTTAATTCTTTTTTTTGTCTGTATTTTGTATTCTAACACATTGCATTCTTTTTTATTCATAAATTATTTTACCATTTAACTCTAACTTTTTTTGATTTCTCATTTCATACTTCTTTCAACTTCAATCACATTGTTTAAACTCTTTAAATCTTCAATATATTTTTCTAGTTCTTTAACGTCTCTTACTAAAACAGTTATTTCATACAAAAAATTATCACTGTTGTTAATGAAATTAGTACTTTGAACTACAATATCATTATTGGAAGTTTTAGCAATTACATCTAATAAAACATTTTTATTATCAAGTGTGTGAATAAGAATATTTGTAGGATATTTTTTTGTGATTTTATCATTCCACTCAACATTAATTATTCTATCTGTTGTATTTAAGATGTTTGGACATTCTGCTTTATGAACAGAAATTCCATTTCCTTTTGTTATATAGCCTATTATTTTGTCTCCGGGAATTGGCATACAACAAGCCGCAATATTTACTTTTATCTTATCAATTCCTTTAACAATAATATCGTCTTTTATTATAACCTTAGGAGCTTCTTTGTTTTCTGTTTTTTTAAGAATTATTTCTTCTTTTGATAGGTTCTTATTATAAACAGTATTTATAATACTATTAACTGGTATTTTGTTAGACGCAATTGCGATATACAATTCATCTAATTTCTCCAGCTTAAATTCTGTTAAAACTTTAGAAATATTTTGTTCCACTAAAAAATCATTTGAACTTATTTTTTTCTTTCTAAGTTCTTTTGCAAGCATTTCTGTTCCTATTTTTAGATAATCTTTTTTTTCTATTTTACTAAAGTACGCTCTTATTTTATTTTTTGCTTGATTTGTTTTGGCAATATTTATCCATTCTTTAGATGGCGTACTTGTATTATTTGTGTTTATCTTAACAATATCATTATCTTGCAATTCATAGTCTAAAGAAACAATTGTATTATTTACTATTGCTCCAACCATTTTATTACCAACTTGTGTATGAACTTTATAAGCAAAATCTATGGGTGTTGATCCAATTGGAAGTTCAACCGCATCTCCATTTGGAGTAAAAACATAGACACTATCTTTAAACATTTCTTCATCAGCATTTTTTGTCTCTTCTTCGTCACTAAGATTCATAAGAGATTTAAAAAACTGTAGTTTTTGTTCCATAGCACTTTGAAGACTAACTTTGCCGCCTTCTTTATATGACCAGTGCGATGCGATTCCATTTTCGGCAATACGGTCCATTTCTTCAGTTCTTATTTGAATTTCAAAGCAATTGCCTTTTGGTCCGAAAACTGTAGTGTGAAGAGACTGATACATATTTGATTTTGGCATTGCGATATAGTCTTTAAATCTTTTTGGAACAGGTTTGTATTTGGCATGAATAAGACCTAGCGCTTGATAGCATTCGTTTTCTGTATCAACAAAAACCCTAAGAGCTAACAGGTCATATATATCATCAAAAGTTCTTCCTTTATTTAACTTAGTATAAATACTGTATATGGCTTTTGCTCTACCTTTAATTTTGTGTTTAATGCCATTTGCCGTAAGTATATCCGATACTTCTTTGATCATTTTTTCAACCAAAGCTTCTCTTTCAACTTTTGTTTGATTTAATTTTTCTGAAATTGAATAATATGCTTCTGGTTTTAAATATCTTAGAGATAAATCCTCTAATTCACTTTTTATATTGTTCATTCCTAATCTATGAGCAATTGGAACCAATATATCTAGCGTTTCTTTAGCTTTTAATTTTCTTTGATCTTCCGTAAGAGCCCAAATAGTTCTCATATTATCTAATCTATCAACAAGTTTAATAATTATTACTCGAACGTCTTTACTTAATCCAACAAGTATTTTTTTATGATTTTCAATAACTACTTCGCTGTCACCAAAAAAATTTAGCTTGTTTATTTTTACAACTCCTGTTACTAATTCATATATTTCATTACTAAATTCCTTTTTTAATTCTTCATTTAGTTCTGGATGTTTATCTAAGGTATCGTGAAGTAAAGCTGAGCTTATTGTTTGATAATCAGCTTTAATGTCAGATAAAATATATGCCACGTTTAAAGGATGAATAATATAATTATCCCCATTAATTCGTTTTTCGTTTTCATGCGCTTGAGAAGCAAAAAAATAAGCTGATTCAATTACTTTTAAATCTTCTTTTTTTATATAATCAAGTTTATCTATTAAGTCTTTTAATGTTGTTATTTTCATGCTTTCACTTCCTAAAATAAGTTTATCATTTACATAGTTTTAAATCAAGAAAATAAAAAAGTTAGGAATTCCTAACCATAGTTAACCATCGATAAAATTTCTCTTGTTTGTTTGCATAGTCTTTTTTCTCTTTCGGGAATAATTTGGCCGTTCAAAAATTTAACAGCTAGTTCCTCTGACCCATTTTTTGCATTCGCAATAGTGTCAGCTATAACTTCTAAAATTACGTCTGGTAAATCATATATTTCATTACTCCATGTGGTTAAATCACAATAGGTTCTAGTAATTAAGGCTCCTATTATTTTGGGATGTGTATAAGTAGCAACTAAGGAATCAAAATCTAAAATATATTTCATTAGTTTTAACTTATCGCCTATCTCATCTTTAAATAAAGCTCTTTTTTCAGTCTCAGTTACACATTTTTCTAAATTAATAATTTGTTCAACTGCAAAGCCACTTCTAAAATGCTTTAATAAATCCAAGTCTAGTTTCCCAGAACATATTAGCATCCTTATATGCATAAAAAAAGCTCTTGTTAAATCTACGCTATTTCTTCCTGAAATAATTTGTTTTAATTTTTCTTTACTGTTTAGTATTTCTTCAACAGTTCCAATTTGCTTAATTATATTGTTACACAAGTCATCACTATAGTTTAGTTTTACTCCTTGGTGCATAAAAACCCCTCTTCCGGCTTTATATAATAATAGTTATTCTTCTTTTTGTCAAGAAAAAAGTTAGAAATTCTAACTTTTTAATTAAAACTTATTCTATTCTTCATACCACTTCTTTTTATTTATCTTGCCAATATTTTTTTTCTCCATGTAATACCATATTTGACTAGCAATCAATATACTAGACATTGTTCCAAAAATCAAACCTATAAATAAAGCTATATTGAAATTTAATATTTCATATGAACCAAATATAATTAAAGCAATTACAGGAAAAAGAGTTGTTAGAGTTGTTATGATGCTTCTGTTTAATGTTTTTTTAATAGAAACATTAACTACGTCTTTTAAGTCTTCTTCTTTAAACTGTAAGCCAAGCTCATTTCTTTTTTCTCTAATTCTATCAAAAGTTACGATACTGTCATTTATTGAATAACCTATTATAGAAAGAATAGCTGCAATAAACAAACCTGAAACTTCTAAATTAAATAAACTAAATATTACAACAACAAGTAAAACATCATGCACTAAAGCAATTATTCCACCTACTGCATAATTAAACTTAAATCGCATTGAAATATAGATAATAATTCCAATTGAAGCAAATATTAAAGCTTTTATTGCATTAAAGATTAAATCTTTTTTAACAACATTAGAAATAACACCTATTTCAGTATAAGCACTATACTTATCATAAAAATATGTGTTTACTTCATTTACTTTTTCTCCGTCTATTACATCACTGATTGTTAAAATATAATTTGTTTCACTTATTTTATCAATGTCTACAAGTTCATAATTCAAACCTTTTATATCATTGATTATTTCTTCCTGAGTAATATTAGAAGCTTTTATATTGACGCTTGTTCCACCTCTAAAATCAAGGCCTAAATTCAATCCTTTAAAAATTAATGAACCTATTCCTATTAATATAAAAAATCCGATAAAAATAATATATTTCTTGCCTAGTTTTACAAATTCTAGTTTTTTAAATCGTTCTTTTTTTTCTTTCACATATCCAACAAATAGTTTTTCTTTATTATCAAAAAATCCAGTTTGAACGAAAAACTTCAAAAGATATCTTATAAAGTAAACCATTATTATGAAAGTTACAAAAATACTTAACATTAACATCGTTGCAAAACCTTTAACACTACTTTCTCCAAATATAAATAATACTAAAGCAACTATAAATGTTGTTATGTTAGCGTCCATTATCGTTAAAAACGAATTTTTGTTACCATTCTTAAAAGCAGTTTGAAGGCTTTTTCCTTCTTTAAGTTCATCTTTTATTCTGGCAAAATTGATAACTGCCGCATCGATGCTCATTCCAATACCTATCACTAAAGCTGCGATCCCAGGTAATGTTAAGACACCACCTATTAAATAAAAAAGTAGAAAAGCTAAATATGTATAAACAAGAATTCCAAGACATGAGATTAATCCGGCAAAGCGATAAATTAAAGTCATAGCAGCCATAATTAAAACTATGCCAATGATTCCGGCAAATAAACTCTTATTTAATGTATCACTACCAAATTCAGCTGTTATTGTTCTTGAAGAAATTTCTTTTAAATTGGTAGGCATAGAACCAGAGTTTATTAAATTAACTAAGTTCTCAACCTTTTCTTGAGTAAATTTATTTTCTCCTTTTGGGCCACTTATAATAACATCTCCTGAAAATCCTTGAGAAACCGTTGCAGCACTTAAACAGTTAGAAGAATCATTTCCACAAACTTTTCCTTCAACACTAAAAGAATCACCTTCTTCATAATCTAACCAAATAACAATAGTTTTATCTTCACTTTCACTAATTGCTTTTGTTACTTGATAAAACGTGTCTTTATCTTTTATTGCAAGTGAAACTGCTGGGTTTAAGGACTCATCTGTTGTAACTTTTGCCCCACCACTTTTTAAAACTTCACTAGTCATAAGTAAAGTGTCCGCTGTATCTCTAAAAGTTAATACTGCTTGTTTACCCAAAATCACTCTTGCTTCATCAGGGTCTTCAATACCAGCAAGACCTACTCTTATCCTATTGTCACCTTCAATGGTTATGGATGGTTCTGAAACACCCAATACATCGATTCTTTTTAAAAGTGTTTTATATGTATTAGATACCATGTCTGTTGTTAGTTCTTCCCCTATTGGTTCTACTTGATATAACACTTCAAAACCACCTTGTAAATCTAAACCATAATTTAAGTTTTTAAATAAAAGGTTAAATGTTAATCCTATTGCCAGTACAATTCCTATTATTAATAAACTAATCCCTGTTTTCTTCATTTTCTTCACCTTCTAAATATAGTATTCTTTTACTATCTTTTACTTTTTCTTTAAAATATTGGTCTATTAATAACACATTAGCATTTAATATGTCGCTTACCATTTCCGATATAGATAAATCAATGGCATTTTTCCATTTGATTTCTTTTAAATAATTCCAAATATCTTCTTCACAAATGTATTCATAACCAGTTGTTTTTAATTCTGATATTTTTGTGTTTAAGGCGGGTTTTATATACTCATAAAGATCTTTAATTGTTTTAAATTCTACTTTCATTCTTAACTCCTATATAATTTCAAGTTAAATTTTAAATCTAATATTTATTATACAACGTACTAGTAGATAATTGCAAGAAAAAAGCTAGGTTTTGCCTAGTTTATACTTCTGAAAAACAATATTTTTATTACCAGCCAAGTACATATGGATTAGTCATTGTTCCGCTTCCAGATTCTATCTTCATTGTAGATATTAAATTAAATGTCGGGCGAACATTAGCATACGTAACAGAAGCAACCGCACCATAAATATGACCATAATTACTCATTAAAGATATATTTCTGTTTGAAGCGTTTTCTCTATTTATTAATAAAACATTAGTATTTAAATCGTTCCCGCTAAACATATCTCCCCATATTGGCATTCCAATTTTTGCACTAACTACACCGTCACTTATTCTTGTTGGATATGTCCCAGAAGTATCCGTATTAAACAAACTTCTAACATAATCTAGTCCGTTTGCATATACATTCAAGTTCCAGTTTGCATTTACTATTTTAGTCTGAACACTACTACTAAGCCACGTATAAAAACCATTGGTCGTATTGTTTAGAAAATACCCTACGTTTTCTCCATCAGCATACGCATAGGCACCACTTCCTTGAGTTGGTTTAAAGTAATTATTATCATTACATCCTGTATACACAGCCACAGCTGAATCACAAGAATTAGCTAAGTAGAAATACGGAACATTTATACCAGAACTCATTGCTACTGTGCTTGATAGCCCTCTTAAAATATCCGCTCTTTGAATCATTATTGTTCCATCACTATTTACTCCAATTACCCTGTATCTTACTTTTGTTTTATCGTAGGTATAACTTATTCTGCTTGTTGTTCTTTCTAGTGTATTAACAGATGTATTCCCACTACCTTCTTCACTTATATAGATATATGATCCTACAGTTACTGTATTTAAATAATCACCACTGTCTTTTTCTTCATTGACCGTTAAAATATATGGATTTTTTGCCATTCCATATTTATCATCAGCGTTTATGCCATCCTCTTTGGATTCTATTAATAAATCAGCACTCAAATAAATTACTGGTCTTACTCCTTGGGCATTTGTATTTGTAGCGGCAACTAGCGCTGTATCATATGTTACGTATGAACTATTATCATTATGAGTTGACCACAGTTGAGTTGTTGTTCCGTGTTTTGTTATTGTAAAACTTCTTTCGTCTTCATCTAGAAAGCTTCCACCTAGACTTCCACTTACTGTTCCATCTAAAGCATAAACATAATCTTCAAATGTTAATAGTCCTACTTTATCTGTAGATACACTTGAACAGTTTGATATTGAAGTAAAACTTGTTACTTTGCCACTTGTCAATGTTATCCCACTTGGTTCATCTAAACAGAAATTTCCTGTTAATAAAAGGTCTGTTCTACTTAGATTATTATAATATATTCCATCTTGTTCTGAATTACTGTCTATTTCATTTAACCACTTTCTTACCCATGAACTACTCCATGTATTAGTATCTCCATAAGAAATAGCTGTTACTGAATTTGCAGTTACTAGTTTAACATAATTAGATGTTGTTTCTAATACTTGCCATAATTGACCTGAATACCATACCCAATTTTTGATAGTTGCCTTATCTGTTTTATTTCCAATGACTTTCGTTACACTTGTTCCATTAACACTTTTACTTGTTAAGTGAGTAGCTCCTATATTAGTCTCTACAACCGTTTTTAACGTTCCAGCGCTTGTTGCTTTTTTACAATATGCCAAAATATTTTCACTATTACATATATATCCATTTATTACTAAATCTGTTGCATTATATGTTCCATCAGCATTTAGTGTTACACTTCCACTAGTTGGATTCTCGCCACTTAAAATTATATCTTCATTTGGGAATGTTATTGTTAGCGGCAGCGTTTCTTCTGTACCCAATTGACTCTCTGCATAATAATTTTGAACGGCTTTTACTACACTTAAAGTTGAATTTTCTTTTGCTTCTCTTCTGGTATCTTCAATTATATTTAAAATTATAGGGGTTGCAATAACAGCAATAACGGCAATTATCACTATTACTGCTAAAAGCTCTATTAAGGTGAATCCTTTTTTCATACTGATTGCTCCTACTTTTATTTTCTTATATATTATATCATATTTTCTTGCTTGTTAACAAAAAAAATCACTATTTAATTAGTGATTTAAATTATTCTTTGTTTTCAGTAATATGAATCAAACCTTTATCTATTTCTTCAAGAACTCTTCCTATATTTTTTTTAGCTGTGTATTCTTCTTCTTTCATTTGATAAAACTTTGTTTTCTCTATTTCTCTTACTCTTTCCGAAACTATATTAACAAGTAAGTATTTCGAACCTACCACTTTTAACAATTTGTCTATCGATGGATATATCATAGTTGTACCTCCTCTTATTTAGCATATAATAAAAAAAATGAACTTTCAATTGATTTGTCTTTTTATTTACATTTTTTTACATTGGTAAAAGTGTCAATCCAACCTTTTGTTTTTCTAAACTGATGTCGTCTACATAACAAGTAACAATGTCTCCTACATTTAATACATCTAAGGGATGTTTAATATATTCTTTGCTTATTTTAGATATGTGAACAAGACCATCGTTTTTCAATCCAATATCAATAAAGGCACCAAAATCTACTACATTTCTAACTGTTCCTTCTAATTTGTCACCTCTTTTTAAATCTTCTAAGTGTAAAATATCGCTTTTTAATATTGGTTTTGGCATATCTTCTCTAAGATCTCTCATTGGCTCCTTAAGGGCTTTTTCAATATCTTGTAAAGTGTATTCATCAACTTTTAGTTCTCTTGATAATTCTGGAATATCAAATTTTGTGTCTTTTATGTTTAAACTTCCAATATCTTTAATAGTAAAGCCTAATTTATTCAAAAGCTTTAAAGTCAAATCATAGCTTTCTGGATGAATAGGCGTTGCATCCAGAGTATTTTCTCCTTCTGGTATTCTAAGAAAGCCTATTGCTTGTGTGTATAAAGTACTGGAAAGGATTTTTTTTAACTCACTTCTTGAATATATCTTTCCTTTATCTTTTTTATATTTTTGTATTTTTTCTATACTTGTTTTATTTAATCCGGATACATAACTCAGTAATTTCACACTTGCTGTATTGATGTTTACTCCAACTTGATTAACTACTTTTGAAACCACAAAATCAAGAGAAGAACTAAGTTCTTTTACTGGAATATCGTGTTGGTAAAGTCCAACCCCAATACTTTCTGGATCTATTTTTACAAGTTCCGCCAAAGGGTCTTGCAACCTTCTTCCAATACTTATAGCGCTGCGCTCTTCAACGTGTAAATCTGGAAATTCTTCAATTGCAAGTTTGCTAGCCGAATAAACACTAGCCCCTGCTTCACTAACAATTATATATTTAACACTTTTTTTAAGTTCCTTTATCACATCAACAATAAACGCTTCACTTTCTCTTGATGCGGTTCCATTCCCTATAGCAACAATATCTATATCGTACTTATTTATTAAATCAATTGTTATTTGTTTTGCCTCCTCATATTTTTTAACTGGCTCATGAGGATATATTTTTTCTATAAATATTTTCTGCCCCGTTTTATCTATAACCGCTAACTTACACCCTGTTCGATAAGCTGGATCTAATCCTAGGACCATCTTTTCTTTCATAGGTGGGGTCATAAGTAATCTTTCTAGATTTTTAGAAAAATTATTGATGGCAGAGATGTTGGCTAATTCAGTTAAATCAGATCTTATTTCTCTTTCTATAGAAGGTTTAATAAGTCTTTTATAACTATCTCTAATTGCTTCTTTTATCAAAACTGTTGCTTCATTACTAACAGATTGTAAAAGTTTTTGTTCTAAATAATCAAATATTTTATTGTCATCTATTTCAAGACTTATGTTTAATACTTTTTCTGATTCTCCTCTATTTATAGCAAGTATTCGATGAGGCTTAATTCTTTTTATTTGTTCCGTATAATCATAATACATTTCATATAATTTTTTTTCATCTATGGCTTCTTTTTTTATCTTTGAAACAATAGTACCAAATATATAAGTATTTGTTCTAATCCACTTTCTATATATAGCATTATCACTAATATATTCAGAAATAATGTATTTTGCTCCCATAAGTGCTTCTGAAACTGTCTTTACTTTCTCATTTAAATATTCTTGAGCAACTTTTTCAATATTTGTCCCATTAAACGAAAGGATTATTTTAGCAAGTGGCTCTAATCCGTTTTTAACAGCTTCACTTGCTTTTGTTTTTTTCTTTTCCTTAAATGGTCTATATATGTCTTCTAATTCAACTAGTTTTGTTGCTTCATTTATCTCTTTTTTTAGTTCTTCAGTCATTAATTCTTTTTCTTCTATTAAACGTATTATATCTTCTTTTCTTTTATTAAAACTTACTTGATAGTTGTATACTTCACTTATTTTTCTTAACTGTTCTTCATCTAAAGCCCCTGTTGCTTCTTTTCTATATCTAGAAATAAAAGGGATGGTGTTTCCGCCATCCAACAAATTTAAAGCCGCAGTTATTTGACTTTCTTTAATATTTAAATCTAGGCTCATTTGTTTTATTGTGTTATTCACTTAACACTCCGTATTCAATTGCCAAACTTTTTAAAGTAGCAGCATCCATTGCTCCTGCTTCACCATATAATTGGTTTTGATTTTGATATATAGTCACAAAAGGGATATAACTAAAATCTACTAAGCTATAAAGTTCTGTTTGTTCAGCACTTGATAGATTATCTATAAGATAAAAGTAAACCATAGTTTCGTTTTCTTTGGCAAATTGTTTAGCATAAGGTTTAAAAGATAAACAAGCAGAACAAGATTCACTACCAAAATATATAATAACAGGGGTACTGCTTTTATATATCTCTTTAAATTCATCTATACCTATTATTTGATAATAAGCACTGTCATATTCTGTTTCTTCGGTTTCTTCAACCTCACCGTTATTTAGTTTTGTATTTTCGCATCCTGTAAAAGCAAAAAGACATAATAACATTAAAAATAAATATATTACCTTTGTTTTTTTCATAATTTGTTTCCTTTCTTTACTCCAACAAAAAAATTATATCATATTTTTTTTATTGATGCACTATTTATTATATAATCACCATATTTTTTTTGTAAACTATCTACTGTAGTATCTATGCTTTTTGGTAATTTGATTTCTTCAAAAAGCGATAGTTGACAAACAATATTCCTTGTTAGATTATCAACTCTAACTCCTATTAATCTAACAGGAGTGTTTAAATTAATTTCTTTTAATAACTTTTTCGCTTGATAAAATATTTCAAGTGTATTTGAAGTAGAATTGTCCATTTTTCTTTGATGAGATTTTAATTTGAAGTCTTTTGTTTTAATAAAAACTGTGACAATATTTGCGTATTTTTCTTCAGATCTTAATTGCTTACAAACAAGACTAGTTAAATAAAATAAAACATCATTTAGTTTTTCTAAATTTGTTGTATCGTTATCTAAGGTTGTTGAATGACTTATTCCCTTAACTTCTATTTTTTCTGAAACAACACTACTACCATCTATTCCTTTTGCTATATTAATCATATTTATAGATTGATTTTTAAAATGGTTTTTTAATTTAGATTCATCAGCTTCAGCCAAGTCGCCTACTGTTTCTATTCCTAGACTTCTTAATTTTGGAGTTGTTGCTTTACCAATACCATATAAATTTTCAATTGGCAAAGGATACATTTTTATTTTGATTTCATCATCAAAAATAGTATTTATTTTAAATGGTTTTATTAAGTCTGATGCCATTTTAGCACATAACTTGTTGTTAGCTATTCCAATATTTACACCAAACCCTAATGTATCTAATATTTCTTTTTGAATTCTTTTAGCAAATTGCATATAATCACCATGTAAAGTAGATACCTTTGTATAATCTATAAAGCATTCATCTACAGAAGTTATTTCTATATCAGGAGTATAACTTTTTATTAGTTCCATCATTTGATTGCTTTTTTGATAATAGTACTGAAAATGGGGTTTATATGCTTTTAAAACTCGACACTTTTTCATAGCTTGAAAAATAGGCTCTCCTGTTTTTATTCCTAGTTTTTTTGCAGAGTTGCTTTTAGCTAAAACAATTCCTTTTCTTTTTGTTTCTGCGTCGCCAATTATCGCATAACTGTTTCTAATATCATACTTGTAGCCATTTTCCATCAGATATAAAGCTTCCCAAGATAAAAAAGCATTATTTACGTCTATATGCATGATAATATTCATAAAGATCACCAAACAAATTATATTATACCAAACTAATGTTTGTCAACGCTTATTAAAAAAAGTAGTTTTTACTACTCTTTATATTCAAAATCAAAATCAAGTATTTTTATTGTGTCTCCACTTACGGCCCCTAATTTTCTAAGCTCGTCATCGATTCCTAACCTTCTTAGTTTGTTAGCAAATCTTTTTGCTGACTCTTCTGTTGAAAACTTAGTCATTTTAAGCACTTTTTCTACTTCTTGTCCTTTTACTAACCATATGTTTTTATCTCTTATAATAGTAAACGGCTTTTCTTGTTTGAATTTGTATAAAACGTGTCTTTCTTGTTTTTCTTCTTCATACAAAGGCTCTTTTTCTATTTTGCTTAACATTGTTGCAAGAGCTTCAATAACATCTGCTAGACCACTTCCGTTTATAGCCGATATTTCATAAACAGGTAATTTAACTTTCTTTTTAAATTCTTTTAAATTATCCTTAAATGCTTCTATATCCATCTTGTTAGCTATTATTATTTGTGGTTTTTCGATTAATTTTTTATTAAAATTTTCTAATTCAGAATTAATAATTAAATAATCTTTGTAAGGATCTCTTCCTTCAACACCACTCATATCTATTACATGCGCAATTACTCTTGTTCTTTCAATGTGTTTTAAGAAACGGTCTCCAAGACCAGCTCCAAGAGAAGCGCCTTCAATAAGACCTGGTAAATCTGCCACAACAAAAGAAGAACTTTTAGATTTTACAACTCCTAAATTAGGAGAAAGTGTCGTAAAGTGATATTCAGCTATTTTAGGTTTAGCAGCAGATATCTTAGATATTATTGTAGATTTTCCAACACTTGGGAAACCTACTAGTCCAACATCTGCAAGTAGCTTTAATTCAACTTTTATTTTTCTTTCTTCTCCAGGTTCTCCTCTTTCACAAAAAGAAGGAGCTGGATTGGCTCTTGTTGCTAGAGCAACATTACCTCTGCCACCTTTACCGCCATAAGCAACTATTACTTCTTCACCTATTTTTGTTAAATCAGCTATTACTTCTTGGGTTTCAAAGTCTTTAACAACTGTTCCCAAAGGAACTTTTACTGTTATGTCTTCGGCATTTCTTCCATCTTTTGATTTTCCTTCGCCGTTGTTACCTTTATCACCTTTGATATGCCTTTTGTATCTTAAATCTAATAATGTATTTAAGCCAGCATCAGTTTTAAAAATTATATCGGAGCCTTTACCGCCATTGCCACCAAATGGGCCACCCATTGGTACATACTTTTCTCTTCTAAAAGCCATACAGCCGTCTCCGCCTGCTCCACCAGCAATTTCTACTGTAACCTCATCTATAAACACATTATCACTTCCTTAAAAAACTTATTTTTTATTGTAAAAACAAAGTATTCCTACTCCTGCTATTATACACACAATTAGAGTTATAAACAAACTATTTCTTGAAATGCTTTTTCACTAAGCAGCGTTTTTATCTAGATCTTCTATTTTCAGTTTCTTTTTCTTCTTCTACTTCAAAAGTTTTTTTATAGACTATTCGTGCTGATAATTCTTCTTCAAGCATTTCTATCTTTTTCATTAATAATGCAAAATATTTTTTTTCTAAATATATACGATAGTTATTCTTAACAATACTTTTATATCTAGCTAAATCATTTAACACTATTTTTAGTTCTTCACCAGTTCCTTCTTCTTCCAACAGACTCATTAAATATTCAAGATAAATTTCTAACTTTTTCTTTGTTTTTTTCTTCAATATTTTATCAATAAAAGAAGGATTGATGATAATCATTTCATCTACCTTTATCCCACCATAATTTATACTGTTTTTTGGCGTTGTTTTATATCCTTTAGGCTCAAATACTTCAGCTGTTTTTTTTGTTTTTTCTTTTACTATAACATACTTCATTTTTGCCTCTTCTCTAATAAATCAGGACGATTTTTTTTTGTTTTAGAAATAGCTTCTTCAAGTCTCCACTCTTTAATCTTTTTATGATCACCTGAGAGTAATACTTCAGGAACCTTCATTCCTCTAAAGTCCACTGGTTTAGTATAAACTGGGTAATCAAGAAGGTTATCATTAAAACTTTCTTTTTCATGTGATTCTTTTTCTATCACACCATCAATTAACCTAACTACACTATCTACTACAACTTGGCTGGCAATTTCTCCTCCAGTTAATATATAGTCTCCTATACTAAGTTCTATATCAGCAAGAGTTCTTATTCTTTCATCAAAGCCTTCATAATGGCCACAAATAATGATTAAATGTTTTTCTTTTGATAAATCATAAGCCATTTCTTGGTTATAGGTTTTTCCTTGTGGGGTTAATAAAATTATTTTTGAATTTTTTGTTCTTATTTCATCTATACAATCAAATATTGGTTGTGGGGTTAAAACCATTCCACATCCACCACCAAAGGCATAATCATCTACTTTTTTATGTTTATCTTTTGAGTAATCTCTAAAATTAATGGTGTTGATTTCAACTAGTTGCTTTTCTATAGCTCTTTTAATAATTGATGTTTTTAAAAAGTTTTCAAATATCTCCGGGAAAATAGTTAATATATCAATCTTCATCTATTAAGCCCTCCCAGTTGTGTATATAAATTTTTTTATTAACAACATCTATCTTCTTAATAAATTCTTTTATATTTGGTATTAAATTTTTCCCAACCACCAAATAATCATATTTTTTTCCTTTTCTAATTTCTTCTACTGTTCCTATTTTATTAGTTAAATATAAATCAAATCCAACTAATTCCTCATCAAAATATTCAATGTTTTCAAAATCACTTCTGTTTATATAAATATTTGTTCCTTTATACTTTAAGCTTTCCTCGATACTGTTTATTCCTTCGAATGTTAGTAAAATATATTGTTGGTGAGGTCTACTACTATTAATAGTTAATTTTTGTTTGTTTTTTTCTACATACAAAATAGTTCCTTTTTTTAGCACTTCATTTTTTTTATTAAAATCAGATAAAATTTTCATCTCACCTTTTAATCCATGTGTATTAACTAATTTACCTACATAAATGTATTCCATAAAACCTCTATTTATCTAATTCATAAAGAATAATACTAGTAGCAACACCAATATTCAAGCTTTCACATTTTTCGTTCATTTTGATATATATATTTTCATCAACTAAAGGAAACAACTCTTTTGTTATTCCGTTCCCCTCGTTGCCAACTATTATAGCAACTTTTTCATATTTTTCAAGTTTTTTAATATTTTTACCTTCAACAACACTTGTTCCAATAATTTTGTATCCCATTTTTTTAATATCTTTTATAAATTCAAATAAATTTCTTCTAATAATATTAACATTAAATATCATTCCTTGAGTTCCTCTAATGACTTTTGAATTGTACAAGTCAACTGAATCATTACTAAGAACTATTGTGTCTATATTAAAAGCAACACTACTTCTAATAATTGTCCCAAGATTCCCTGGATCTTGAATGTTGTCTAAAATAAGTATCTTATTACTGATTTCCTTTTCTTTTATTTTGTTACATACTCCAATCACTTTAGGAGGATTAGATAAAGTTGAGATAGATTTTAAAATTTGTTCTGTTACTTCAAGTGTTTCAACTTTTAAATTAAAAGAGGTGTTTTTATCTTTTATTAGGGTTTTTAACATTCCAGCTTTATGTGCTTCTAAAACAAGGTGTTCACCTTCTATTAAAAACATATTTTGTTCATCTCGATATTTCTTGTCGTTTAACTTTTTTAATTCTTTGATTTTTTCATTATTGATTGATGTGTATTCCATATTTCTTCACCTCTTTTATTATATATAAAAAAACATAATTAGTCTATAACTATGTTTTTTATGTTTAATTGGCGTATACCGTTTTTCCATTAGCTGTTTCTGCTGCCGAAAAGTTCATGACTGTAACCCACGTGCTGTTATTACTTGATACATATGTAACATTAGAATTATATGTTCTTCCATCAGCAAAATAATGCCATACTGTTATTTGATTTAAATCATAAATTTGTCCTAAGTCTATTGTAATACATTGTAAACTGCCGGCCGTTAATTCGGCATAATTTGCCGAAGTTGCACTATTGTCTGTTATATAGGCAACATTAGTGATTGCAGATGTTCCTGTAGCCGTTTTCCCACCAGCTAAATTATTTCCGTCTTTAATAGCTTTTAATTCCACCCAGTGATTTCCTGCGTTTACTGTACTTCCATTAATACAATCTTTCACATATCTAACATTATCTAATATTCCAACTTGTAAAGGTGCTGCATCATCCGAAATGTACGTTATTTTAGCATATCCGTCACCAGATTTAGCATAATTAGATGTTGCTGTAGTGGATACACTAGTTGTCGAATATGTTAATGTAGATGCTACTGATGAAGTTGTACAATTATAACAATACATTGCTTTTGTTATAGCTCCATACGTTGATAGTAAAGTGTTTGCAATATAGCTTGAGCCTCCACCGCCTGCTCCGTTATTTCCACCGCCTCCACCAGAAGATGCACCATACCAACCTGCTCCACCACCACCAATTGCTTCATTCGACCAAGATGCGCTTCCTCCAGTACCAAAGCTGCCAACTCCAGATCCACAACAAGTATTAAATCTTGCTCCACCGGCAGTCTGTGTTCCACCTAACCCATAATCTTCACCAGCTCCATTAGTGCCTGATATTCCACCACCACTTCCGCCAGCAAAATTGTTACCCTTGCCGCCTCCACCAGATGCAACAATTAACACGTTAGCTTGGCTTGCAGATAGAGTTGATAATAGGCCTGCAACTTTTGCTATGTGTGTAGCTCCACCACCACCATAAACATTCCCTGTAATAGTTCCTCCACCGTTATAGCCTCCTGTTCCGTTCGCAGTAGTTCCTCCAACATAAACATAGATAACTTCATCTTTATTTAAATATACTACACCTGTTGAATAAGCACCATATCCACCAGATCCGCCACCTTGCGCTCCCCATACTTCAAGTTTATAATAGCCGTTATATTCAGCTGTAAAAGTTTGAACAGCCCCTGTATATGCAAACTCTGCTAATTGTTCCTTAACACATGGGGTTTCAATAACTTTATTTGCTATATTACCCGCATAATCCCTAACCAACAAATTAACGTTCGCAGTACTTTCACTTAAACAAGAAACGTATCCAATATTTGACGTTTGCCAAATATTTCCACCATCAAAAGAATATTCTTTTATTCCAGAGCCAGAATCTGCTGCGGTTATCGTATATAAAACATTATCACCTTCAACACTTGTTGCATAAGTAAAAGTTGGGTTTGTTGTATCAACAACAGTAATGTTAAGCTCATAACTGCCAGTATTCCCACTACTATCTGTTGCTTTATAAATAACTTTTTTCGTACCTATTATTTTAGACGAAAAAGAACCCATTATTACTGGACTTATTTCTTCACTACTGTTATCCGTAATTGTTACTTCAGGAAAAGTATAACTGTCTGTTGCTTCAATAGTAATACTACCCCCACTACAAGAACTACATGTAATAACAGGCGCGGTTGTATCAACAAATTTCAATTTAATTATAACTGTTGCCGTATGTGAGATTGATTCGGCATCTGTGTAACTTGCTGTATAAAATATTGAATACGAGCTAATAACATTTGGCGTAATATTGCTTGAATCAACAGTAAAGTTAATCAATACATTATTTTTCTTAATAATTCTTTGTACAGATAATGCATTCCCATTAGGATCAGCTGCCGTAACACTTCCTATTAAAGTTTCTATTGCCCCTACTGTACTAACACTTCCAATTTCCGCACTAACATTAGAAGAATTATAAGAAAAAATAGGCGCCAAACTGTCGTTTGTTCCTTCATCCACCTCATAAACATAATCATTATTCTCATAAGAAATATTTATAAACGTAGTATCAGGGAAAGATAAATTAGTCATTGGATTTATAACATCTTCAATGTATCCCAAGTCTTTTAACTCACCAAGTGTTAATACATAAGGCCAATAAGCATTATTCTCTAAAATAATTTTATTTTCTTTTTCTGTTGCCCAAACTCTTGTAGCCACTTCAATTGATAACAATTGCTTTTGATAAAGATCTGTTTTAGCATTATTTAAAATAGATATAACATTTGGAATTATAAGGAATAATAAAAGAGCTATTATAACAATAACCGAAAGAAGCTCAATTAAAGTAAATCCCTTTTTATAAGAACTTATCATAAGATTTCTCCTTTAATAATAAAAACATTTTGATTTTTTCGTTAATTTCATTTTGCTCAGGGCCTTTAAATAAATTGTGCCCAGAGTTTTTAAAAAACAAGATCTTCTTATATTTTGATTTTACTGTTTCATAAACATATTCAGATGCACTCTTTGGAACAATCATATCTTTTAATCCGTGAATAATTAAAACCGGAATAGTTATATTTTTTGTAACATCTTGATTTTCTTTTACTATTTTTATAAATTCATTCAATGTTTTTAATGGTACTTTTAGGCTTCTTCCAACAACGGTGTTTGGACTATAATCTTTCATAATTTCTGGCGTTTTTTTTAAAAGATCCATCACTTTTCCATCAGATAAAACATATTTAAAAGCTGGCGCTGCTAAAACGAGTTTTTTTACCTCTTTGTGGTTCTTACTTGCTAAATATGCCGCTATTAATCCACCCATTGAATGCCCAATAATATATATCTCTTTATATTTATTTTCAATCAACACATTTAAGTGATCTACAGAACTCTTAATCCATTCTTCCTTCGTTGCTTTTATACTTGTTGAAGCATGTCCTGGAAGAGTAAATGAAAAAACCTTTAGATTTTTATCTAATTGTAAAAGATTAGATAAAGATTCCTCATCATATGTCCCACCGGCAAAACCATGTATTATTAAGACTGCTTTTTGCTTATGCATTTTCTCACTACCTTATAAAAATTGTAACACATATTTAAGTAAATAAAAAGAATTTACTATAAATATCTATTTTGATACAATATATTTAGAAAGATAGGTAAAAAATGAAAAAAGATGTTGAAATAGTTAATCTTACTCCAGAAAACATCACTAATTATGGTGTTTGCGGTTATAAAAATGCTGAAAAAAACCTAGAACTTCAAAAAAAAATTGATTGGCTAAAAAAATACTATCCTTTGGGCTTGAGAATAAAAGCTGCCGTAATTGAGAATAGTTATCAAGGAATGATAGAATACATTCCTAATGAATTTGCCCATAGACCTGTTACGGTTGGAAATTATATGTTTATTCACTGTATTTTTACCGGGTTTAAAAAAGAATATAAAAACCAAGGTATTGGTTCTAAATTAATACAAGAATGTATAAATGAGAGCAAAAATAAAAATATGGATGGCGTTGGCGTTGTTGTTAGAATTGGTTCTTTTATGGCTAAAGAAGATATCTTTTTAAAATTTGGTTTTAAACAAATAGATGAAGCATTGCCTGACTTTAAGCTTTTGCTTTTAAAATTTAATGAAAAAGCAAAAGACATAAAGTTTAAAGATTTAAATAAACTTCTAGAAAATTACAAAGATGATTTAATAATCCTAAGATCTCCTCAATGCCCATATACAGAAAAAAATGTTAATCAAATTATTGAACTAGCTAAAGAAAAATATAACTTAAAGGTTAATCTAATTGAACTAGATGATCATATAAAAACTCAAAATTGCCCTTCACCTTTCGGATCTTTTTGTATTGTATATAACGGGAAAGTTATTAGCTATAGCCCAATCAGTAAAACAAGATTTGAAAACATTATAAAAGAGATTATATAATCTCTCCATATAAGCACCAAGTTCGAATGCTTGTAATTTTTACTTTGACAATCTTTCCGATATATTCTTTACTTCCTTTAATATTAACGAGTTTCATAGTGTCAGTATAACCAAAAAGCATATTTTCCTTTTTACTTTCACCTTCTATTAAAACTAAAACTTCTTTATCCAAATACTTTTGGTTATTCATATTAGCTAATTTATTAACTAATTCATTTAACTTATAAAGTCTTTCTTGCTTTTCTGTTTGGCTAACAAAATCTTCCATCTTCATTGCGGGAGTCCCTTCTCTTGGTGAGAAGATAAAAGTATAAGCACCGTCAAATTGACATTGTTCCACTACTTTTATAGTTTCTTCAAAGTCCTCTTTTGTTTCACCTGGAAATCCAACAATTATATCTGTTGTAATACTCACGTTGGGTATTCTTTTTTTTATTTTTTCAAACAATTCTACATATACTTCTTTAGTATATCTTCTGCCCATTAGTTTTAGGATTTTATTACTGCCCGATTGAATTGGCAAATGAATATAAGGCATTATATTAGGATATGTACTAATCACTTCAATCATCTCGTCTGTAAAATCCCAGGGGTGACTAGTTACAAATCGAATTCTTTTAATGCCTGTTTTAGAAACATCTTGTAATAAATCTTTCATAGTATAGTTATTGTTTAAATCTTTACCATAAGCATTAACATTTTGTCCTAAAAGAGTCACTTCTATGTAACCTTGCTTTACTAAAGTTTTTACCTCATTTAATATATCTTCTTTATCTCGACTCTTTTCTTTTCCTCTTGTATAAGGGACTATACAATACGTACAGAATTTATCACAACCATATATGATATTTACCCACGCTTTATATTGATTATCTCTTTTTACAGGCATATTTTCAAATATATTATTTGATTTGCAAAGTACTTCAACTGTGCCTTTCCCATCATTCATAAAATTATAAATATATTTTGGCAACATATTAATATTATGTGTTCCAAACACAATATCAATTTCTTTATGTTTTTTTATAACCTCATTTACTACGCTCTCTTCTTGAGCCATGCATCCACAAAAAACAGTTATTAATTTTTTATCTTCTTTTAAGTGTTTAATTCGGCCAACATATCCAAAAACTTTATCATGGGCATTTTCTCTAATCGCACAAGTGTTTAAAAAAGCAATATCAGCTTTACTTAAGTCTTTCGTTTTTGTAAAACCCATTTCTTCTAATAGTGCGACTATATTTTCACTGTCATGTTCATTCATCTGACAACCATAAGTCTTAATAAAATATTTCTTGTCTTTACCAAGGTCTTTATACTTATCATCCAAGGTAAACAGTTGTTTTTGTACCTTTTCTTTTGTTCTCATTCGAGCTTCTTGATAGTTAGGTAAGTTCATAATTATCACATCCTTTTTTAATTATATTATATATTTAAAACAAAAGATAGAAATATTCTATCTTTCATAACTGCATTCACTGCATTTTATCTTATTGTTTTTTTCTAACAATTGCGCTCCACAATTTGGGCATTTTTCATCTACTGGCTTATCCCAAAAAGCAGTTTTACATTTTGGATAGTTGTTACAACCATAAAAAGTTTTACCTTTTCTTGTTTTCTTCTCAACTATCATTCCATCACAATTTGGACATTTTATTATCTCTTTAATTTCTTTTTTTTCTTGTTTAATATATTTACATTTTGGATAATTGCTGCAGGCAACAAATTCTCCATACTTTCCTTTTCGAAGAACTAAATCTCCATCACATAGTGGACACTTTTCGCCTGTTTTTTCTAATTCTTTTTTAGGCATTTTATCAAAAGCTTCTTTTAAAGCAATTTCAAAATCATCATAAAATTCTTTTAGAGCTTTAGTATTACTTAAGGTTCCAACAGCAATCTCATCTAATTCTTTTTCCATATTTGCAGTATATTCAACGTTAATAATATTAGAAAAATGTTCTTGTAATTTATCTGTTACTTCTGTTCCAACGCTTGTCGGAATAAATTTTTTATCTTCAACATTAACATATCCTCTATCTCTAATATTACTAATAATTGTGGCATATGTTGATGGTCTACCTATTCCTAATTTTTCCATCTCTTTTATTAGTTTTGCTTCTGTATATCTAGCCGGAGGTTTTGTAAAGTGTTGATTCTTATCTATTTTGTTAGCAACTATTACTTTAGAATTATATTCTTCAAAATGTGGTAAAACTACTTCTTTAGCATCTTCATACTCACTATATACCTTTAAATAACCATCAAATATTATTACTTGACCATTTGCTTTAAACTTATAGCCGTTGTTGTCTAAAATAACAGAAGTTACATTAACTTTTGCATCTTTCATTAAAGAAGCTAACGCTCTTGTATATATTAAATTATATAGTTTATATTCATCTGTTGTTAAAAATGGTTTTACTTCTAAAGGTTCTCTCAATATACTAGTTGGTCTTATTGCTTCATGAGCATCTTGAACATTATTCTTTTGTTTTATCTTTTTTACTACTCCAACATAGTTAGAACCATACCTGTTTTCAATGTAATTAAAAGTTTCTGATATAAAGTCAGTGGAAAACCTATATGAATCTGTTCTCATATATGTAATTAATCCGACAGTTTCTTTACCAATATCTATTCCTTCATACAACTTTTGAGCAATCATCATGGTTTTTTTAGCCCCAAAGTTAAGTTTATTTGATGCATCCTGTTGAAGAGTACTAGTAATAAAAGGCATAACTGTACTTTTAGCCTTTTCTTTACTTTCAACACTTTCAATATTAAATGCTTTCGAAATTTTATCTAAAATGTTATCTGCTTCTAATTCTGTGTTAATTTTTATTTCTTTGTTTTGATATTTAAAAAGCTCAGCTTCAAAATCTTTAAATGTAGCATTTATTGTCCAATATTCTTCTATATTGAATTTTTCTATTTCTCTTTCTTTATCTACAATTAATTTTAAAGCAACACTTTGAACTCTGCCGGCTGATTTACCACTTGTTTTAGTTTGCATTAATTTGCTTAATCTAAACCCAATTATACGATCAAGTATTCTTCTTGCTTCTTGAGAATTAACTAAATTTCCATCTATTTTTCTAGCCCCATCAAAAGAAGAAAGAATAGCTTTTTTTGTTATTTCATTAAATACTATACGATCTGTCTTTTTATCTTCTAGTTTTAATGCGTCAAACAAGTGCCAACTAATTGCTTCGCCTTCTCTATCTGGATCGGTAGCTAGAAATATATGTTCAGAAGACATAGCGGCTTTTTTAAGCTCATCTATTATCTTTTTTTTACCTTTAATTACTATATAGTCAGGTTTAAAATTATCTTCTATATCTATTCCAAGACCATATTTACCTTTTGTTGATAAATCTCTAATATGGCCCTTACTAGAAAGAACTGTATAATCTTTGCCTAAATATTTTTCAATAGTTTTTGATTTACTTGGCGATTCTACAATAACAAGATTTTTTATCATAGCGTTCTCCTTTTCTTTTAACTTATACACTAATATTTTTAACTTGTCAAATTATTATTTTTAAAAATTTATTATCTTTTTTATTTTTTTATATCTAATATGTTATAATTATGATTGAGGTGAATTATAAAAATGTTGAAATTAAAAGAAATAGATGGAAAAACTTTTAATGATTTTGTTCAAGCAAAAAAAATAGAAACACCTTATCAAACTGAAGAATATGGGAAAACCATGCAGGTTGAAGGCTATGAAGTTTGTTTTTTGGCAATGTTGGATGATCTTAATTCAATTGTCGGAGCAACTTTAGTTTTAATTGAAACAAAAGATAAAATAAAATATGCTTACGCCCCTAGAGGATTTTTAATAGATTATAACAATTTAGAAATACTAGCTAATTTTACAAAATTAATTAAAGCTTATTTAAATGGTCGCGATGTAATTGCGGTTAAATTAAATCCTTTAATTATTCGAAATGTTTACAATAGTGAAGGAACAGTAATTGAAAAAGATCCGAAATATGAAGCCATTTTTGAAAATTTAAAAAAGCTTGGTTATATTCACATGGGTTATAATTCACTTTTTGAAGCTCAAAAACCAAGATTTGAAGCCATTTTGTCTTTAAATAAGCCTTATACTGATTTATTTAAGGATATTAAAAAAGATTTTATTGAAAAAATTAGAGAAGCTGAAGATTCATTTATCACAATTCATAAAAGTACGTATAATAGTTTACAATTACTATATTTACAAGTTAAAAATAAATATCCTAGAGATTTAGAATATTTTCAACACTTATATGCTAGTTTCAAACAAAACGATAAAATAGAATTCTTTTACGCTAAAATAAATACAATGAAACTTCTTGATAAATTAAGAGATAATTATTCTAAACAAGAAATTATTTGTAATGAAATTAGCAAAGAAATATTTAATACACCAAATGAAGAAAAAATTAATGTCGTAAGTAAAAAAATAGCTGCTGATGATAAGCTAAACACTTATAAAAATCAAATGATTGAAGCAACAAAACTTTTAAAAAACAGTCCTGATGGCGCTATAATAGCTAGTGCTTTAATAACTTTTTCTGGCAAAATGGCCTACATCATTATGAACGGTTCAAACGAAGCCCTAAAAAATTTCAACGGTAAACATCTTCTTATTTGGAAACTGATAGAAAGATATTCAAAGTTAGGGATAAAGCGTTTTAATCTAGGCGGTGTTTCAGATATAAAAGTAGTTAATTCTAAATATAACGACCTAAACCAATTTAAAATGAGTTTTAACGCCAATGTATTTGAATATATTGGAGATTTAGAACTGATATGTAACTCTACGCAATATTTTATGCATGAAAACACAATAATATTTAAAAACATGTTTACGGGAAAATAAAAAGATAGTTAAACCTATCTTTTTTTTATAATGTTCCTATTTTCATTTGATATCCTTTTTCTTGTTCTTGAATAGCTTGCCATTCTTTATAATATTTTAATAGTTTTCTTAGCCTTTCAAAATCTTCCAACAAACTTTCTTCTAAGCTTTTTAAAATTTGCTGTATTTCTTCAGGTATTTCTTTACTTTCATTATGGTGAAAAAAATGAAAAAGTTCGTTAGCTTCAACTTCAGAAAGCAGGCGTAATCTATTTTCTGGAGTAATATCTTTATCAATTACATAATCTAAAAAGGCAAAATTACTTAAAGCTTTTTTTAAAATATCAAAAGAAGAAGAATAGAGAACTTTTATTCTTCTATACCCATTCTTTTGCTTTTCTAATATAACAACGGAGTTTTTTTCGTTAGGAGAAACAAGTTTATTAAGAAAGGTATTTATTTCTTCTATATAATGAGTTCTCACTTCTTTTGAACCCGAAAAATTATATATTATAAAATAATCTAATTCTCTTTTATTCTTATATGGTTTAGTTAACATACGAGAGTTACGTAGATTATCTAAAGCTTCTTCACCAACTATAAAAAATAGCGCTCTTTCTCCTATCTCCATATTTCCCCCACTTAATTAAAATATTACTTACTTTATTATTATTTGTCAAATCACTCTAATTTAAAGTCATCTAAAAAGTCATCTATTGTAAGAATTTTTTGGTCAATTTCTTCTAGCTCTACTTTTTTTTCTTCCTCTTTTTCTTCAAAAGTGCTGACAACAAAAGCATCGGTTACTTTGTTTCTTGAAATACTTGTCCCTGTTGAATACCTATCACTTATAGGAGCATCTGTTACTTTAATCATTTCTATTATGTTGTTTGATTTTAATCCAATATGATTTTTATTTTGCGCAATTAGAGCCTTTAATATGTAGTAAGGATTTGTTTTAACATCTCTAATTATTAACGTTCCTCTTCGCGCTCTTGAGAGTAATTCAAAATCTGTTAGTTTTACTCTTTTAATTGTACTCTTACTTGTTACTACTAACACCATGTCTTCATTTTCAAAAGTAACGCCACTAACTACAAAATCGTTTTTTAAGTTAATTGCTTTTACCCCACTCGATTTAACTCCAGTTATTGGAACCTCATCGATGTTGTACTTTAATGCATATCCTAAATGTGTCACTACGAAAGCAAAACTTCCATCTACACTTATATTTACCACTCTGTCAGTTTCTTTTAGTTTAATTCCTGTCATAGGCTTACTATACCTAGTTACTTTATATTCATTGAGCTTAGTTCTTTTTACTATTCCATCTTTAGTAAATGTTGAAATTACGCTAGGTTTTTCAAAATCCGAAATAGGCATAGAGAAAATAATATTTTCTTCTGGTGAGATTTCTACCATATTACTAATATGTTTTCCAAGATCTTTCCACTTTAAATCAGGAATATCGTATACTGGAATGTACAAATAATTGCCTAAATCGGTAAATATCAACAATACATCTGTTGTGTTCATGCGATATTTACCTATAAGATAATCATTTTCTTTTACTCCGGTTTCCTCTTCTTTGTTATAGCTTCTTGTTGATACTCTTTTAATATAGCCTTCTTTTGTTATAACAACAATAACGTTTTCTTTAGGTATTAAATTTGTTTGTTCTATTTTTATTTCTGTTATTTCATCTATGATTTTGGTTTTTCTATCTACACCGTACTCGTTTTTAATATCCGACAATTCTTTTACCATAATCTTTTCTAGTTCTTTTGGATCATCTAAAATCGTCTTCAAACCATTTATAATAAGTTCAAGCTTTTTATTTTCTTCATTTAGTTCTAAAATATCAAAATTAGTTAATCGATATAACTGAAGAGTTACGATAGCGTCTGCTTGTTCATATGTAAAAGCAAAAGCTTTAATTAAATTCTCTATTGAATCTGCTTTATTATTACTATCTCTAATAACCTTTATTACTTCGTCTAATATTGAAAGGGCTTTTATCAATCCCTCTGTTTTATGATGACTTTTTTTAGCTACAGATAGATCAAAAGCAGTTCTTTTTTGAATAAACTCTCTTTGATAAGTTATATAGGCATCAATTATGTCTAAAAGGCCTAGTGTCATAGGTCTATGATTAACAATAGCTACCATGTTATAGTTATAACTAACTTGTAATTCAGTACTTTTCAATAAATAATTTAGAACAAGTTCTTCATTGCATTCTTTTTTTAAGTCTATAACTATTGACAATCCTTTTCTGTCCGTTTCATCTCTGATTTCAATGATACCTTCGATTTTTTTATCTATTTTTATATCATTTATTTTTTTGACAAGGGCTTGTTTATTAACTTCATATGGTATTTCTGTTATTAATAATTGTTTGTTTTTGTTTCTTATTATTTCTACTTTTGATTTAACAATTACTCTTCCTCGCCCAGTTTCAAAAGCAGACCTTATTTCATCTTTTCCTTCAACAATACCACCAGTTGGAAAATCAGGGCCCTTAACAATCTCCATAGCTTCTTCAATGGTTAAATTATTTTTTTTTATTTTTCTTATAGTTAAATCAATTATTTCTTTTAAATTGTGTGGAGGAATTGACGTTGCATATCCAGCACTTATTCCTGAACTGCCATTAACAAGTAAATTAGGAAATCTAACTGGTAAAACTGTTGGTTCAAACAAACTATCATCATAGTTTCTGGTCCAAACAACAGTATCTTTATCAATGTCTTTTAAAAATTCGTTGCTGATTTTTGACAGCCTTGCCTCAGTATAACGCATAGCTGCGGCCATATCTCCGTCCATTGAACCATTATTTCCTTGCATATCAATCAAAGGAGTATTTAATTTCCACCATTGACTCATTCGAACTATAGCTTCATATATAGATGAGTCTCCATGAGGGTGATAATTACCCATTATTTCTCCAACAGCTTTCGCAGATTTTCTTGTTGGTTTATCATAGGTATTTTTCACTCTATACATTGAGTATAGTATTCTTCTTTGAACGGGCTTTAATCCGTCTCTAACGTCTGGAAGAGCTCTATCTTGAATAATTGATTTAGAATATCTTCCAAATCTTTCTCCCATTATTTCTTCTAATGAATACTCATATATTTTTTTAATTATATCTTGCATATTATTTCACCTATCTAATTGTATCAAAAAAACAATATATTTTCTAGCTTTTTACTAATTAAAAAAGACATAATGCTTTTTTATGCCTTCTTTGTTATAATAATTTTTACTTTTTTTGTCTTTGCAGTATATTCTACCTTCAAGTCAGAACCTTCAACTACAACATCTACTTCATAGGTTCCTTCTTTATATCCACTCAAGTTAATATATGCTTTTAAATTATCTTCTGTGATGGTTTCAATAACACTTTGCGCACCTTTGATTGAAACTGTCACTTGACTATCTTCTTGGCTTGCTGCTTGAACGCTATATACATTTTCATCTATGTTTAAGTATTCAATTGGTACATTTGCTATTTCTTTATTTGCTTCCGCTGCCAAAGATACTAAGACAGTTATATTAACAACGCTGATATCTTTTATTCCTACTGGTTTTTCAAGTTCAATTCTGTATTCTTTATCAGCACTTAATCCTGTTACATCTATTTCAACCGGAATATATTCTAGTGTGTTGAGCACTTCTTCTGTTCCATAAACCGTTACACTTGTTGCGTTAGAAGAAATTGATTCAATAGCGTATCCAAAAGCAGTTTCTCCTTTTGGAATTATTTTTATTGGAACAGTTTTATTAGATGAAATTATTTCTATTGTTGCACTTAGTGTTGCAGGTAATATTTCGACATCCACAACGTTTCCATTTTCATCATAAGCTTTTAAACTAACATTTTCTAGTATGATTGTTCCAACTTCTTGAGTTACTATGTTATTAACATCTATAAGAGCTTTAACATTCGCAACTTTTTCTAATTTATATTTAGCTCCTTTAATAACTACTTGATCAATTCCAATATTAATACTCTTAATAGACAATTTACTGTCTAATTTTTCTTGGTTTAGAACATCTGTTCCAACCATTCTTGTTTCTGAAGCTTTTTGATATATTGTAATATTAGCCGTTGCCGGATTTACTGTATAATCGACAGTTCCTATAGTTTGACTATACGTTAAACTAACTTTATGTGTTCCTGGTCCAAGACCGGTTAAATCAAGTTTTACTCCATTACCGGATGATTGCTTAGCTATATATATTTCTGTTTCATTGCCGATAATTGTTATATCAACACTGTCTGGAACGCCTTCTACAACATAAGCTTCCTCATTATACTTCACTTCCACTGGTTGATTTTTTAATACTTCAGCTGAGCTTTGAGAAAAAGATATTATTTGTCTATCAACCATAATAAATATGGTTAAAGAAACAAAAAGCGAAATGAATAATAGCGTACTTTTATTTGAAAGCCATCTTTCAAACTTTTTGCCCGATTTATCATAATTGCCTCTAAACATCACAATTAGTTTTGTTATGGGAATAATTATTACTTTATCAAATATTTTGGCTGCTTTTATAAAGAAGTTTTTACTTTTTTTCAGTATTTTCTTCATTTGTTTCCTCCTCTAAAAGCACACTATTCTTTGGTTTTAGTTCTTCTAAAATCTTCATTTTAAATTCATCTAGTGTTAAATTGTAAAAAAGTTCTCCTCCCATAGCAATTGATATTCTTCCAGTCTCTTCTGAAACGATTAGGGCTAGACAGTCTACCTCTTCACTAATTCCAAGTGCCGCTCTATGTCTTGTCCCAAGTCTCTTACTTACTTTTTGATTGTCACTTGTTGGAAATATTGCTCCAGCACTTGTGATTTTATCTCCTTGAATAATTACTCCACCATCGTGCAGAGGATTATTTGGGAAGAAAATAGATACTAATAAATCGTTTGATATATCAGCATATAACTTTCTTGATTTTTCAATATACTCCTGCATTGAATTATCACGTTCAATAACTATTAAAGCCCCAATTCTCATTCTTTTTAAGTATTCTACTGCGCCAACTATTTCATAAACCACTCTTTCTCTTTCATCAAGTGTTAGAGTTTTATGTCTTCCCAGAAGTTGACTTCTTCCAAGTTGTTCAAGAACATTTCTAATTTCAGGCTGAAAAATTATGATTAAGGCAAGTGGCCCATACATAATAACATAATCTAATAAATATCCAACAGTTGATAAATTTAAAACATCACTTACTATCTTAAGTACTAATATTATTAAAATTCCTTTAAATAGTAAAACCATTCTTACGTTTTTTCTTAAACTTTTTAAAACGTAGAATATTACTCCCCAAACTAATAAAACATCGATTAATTTTCTTATAAAATCGATTATTCCGTCTACTGTCATACAACACCTCTACTCTATAATTATATCATAATTCAAATTTATTGCTATTGAAAGTAATTCTATTTACATTTTTTAACTGAAATTAAACATTAACCATTCCGGTTTAAAAACCATAAGAACAGCTACTAAAATCATGATACTTGCTCCTATTAAATGAGAATACTTTGAATATTTTGTAGACAGTTTTGATATTTTTAAAGTGAACATAGCTACTGTAAAAACTATCAAATCATCAAGAAGGAAAAATAAAATATACACCCCAATATTTATAGCATACTCTATTTTTGTCAAATCATTTAACGCAAGTATTTGCGTAAATAAAAGTGGTAGTCCTGCCGAACAAGCAAGTTCAATTAAGTTAACAGTAAAAGCTAAAGCCATTATACCAAAAACAGCAAATATAATTTTCTTTTGAGAAGTAAATTTGTTAATCTTTTCAATTATTTTTTTTCTTTTACTTGAATCAACAACTTTACAGCCATCTTTTTCTTTATAATAGCTTTTTAGATTGATTACTCCGGCTATCATAGCAATTGTAGCTATTAATATTTGTAGCCATCTAATTTCAATCGCTCTTAACGCTATATTTAACCAAGCAAGCATAAAAAACAAGTAAACAACAGCGCTTGTAACTAAGAATACTAAACCTAAAATCCACATTTTTTTTCTGTCATTCATACCTATTAAAATCGTTATTAAAAATATCAATACCCACATTGCGCAAGGATTAAAACCATCTACTAATCCTAAAACTAATGCAACTAGTGGTAAGGATACTAATTTTGGATCTATCTCACCAATTAAAGGCAAAGTCATTTTATCATCCGTTTTTTCGTTCGGATTTTCTTCGCCAACAAAGGCTGGCACTATTCCAAGTACTTCACCTAATGGGTCTTTATGAGCAAATGAAGAATAATATTTGATCATATCCTCCATTTGATATCCTGTTGTTGTACTATATCCTATAAAATATTGTGAACCTATTATTGTAATTGGAACACTACTAGTTTTAAAGTCTAATTCATCAAAGGCTTTCTCTAGTACTTCAATAGATGATGAGCTACTTACCTCATATTTGTAAACAGTCAAATAATCATATTTTTTCTCGAGTTGCGTTAAAAACTTTTCTTCACTCGCACAATGACTACAAGACGTACTGTAAAATAAATATAAATTAACCTTTTCCGTTGCTTTAACAGAAATAGGAATAAATAACAAAATTAAAAATAAAAGATAAAATTTTTTCATTCTTTTCCTTTCTTTATCAAGTCTTCAATTTGATCTTTGCTTACTTCACCCATCAATCTCCCTATTTCCTCACCATTTACTTCAGCAATTATAACGGGAATGTTTGTTTTTACATTATATTTAGTAATATCATCAAAATCTACATCATATTCAAGAAATTCGATATCGGGGTGTGTTCCTTTAAGCTCCAAAAACCTTGAATTAACTATTAAGCATGCACTACACCAAATGGCACCTATTTTTATTATCTTCATAATGTCACCCTAGTCTCTCATAACAAATTTTAAATTTTTCTAAAAATAAATTTACTTCTTCTTTTGTTGTTAAATGAGATAAGCTTATTCTTATACTAGAAAGAGCTTTTTTATAATCTTGTGTAATTTCAAAAACAGCCCTACTGCTTTCGCTTTTTGAACAAGCGCTTTTTGTTGAAATATATATATTGTATTCTTCCATCGCGTGAATAAAAGTTTCAACTTTTATGTTTTCAATACTTATATTTAAAATGTGAGGAATATGATTTATACTGTTGATTGATACTTTTTCATACTTAGCTAATTCCTGTTTTAAATAATTACTTAATTCCAAAACATGATCATATTTTTGTTCTAAATCATTATACGCTAATCTTAGTGCCTTAGCTGTTGAAGCAATCAAAGCAGTAGCGGGTGTGCCACTCCTGTAAACAGTTGTACTTCTTCCTCCATGTATTAAGGGTTCTAAATCTACGTTTCCTTTTTTTATTAATACACCTATTCCCTTTAATCCATAAAATTTATGAGCTGAAAAACTTATTAAGTCAACATTTTTAAAAGAAAGATGTTTTTTCCCTATGCTTTGTGTAGCATCAACGTGGAAAAGAGCATTAGAATTCTCCTTTATTATCTTTCCTATTTCATCAATGTTTTGAATAATCCCCAGTTCACTATTAACTGAGGCAATTGTAACTAAGCAAGTTGGTGTTTTTAGTTTTTCTCTTAAGTCATCTAAATCAACAAGGCCGTCTACAAGCTTTAAAAAAGTTATTTCGCATCCTTGTTTTTGTAGATAAGACAAAGGACCATAAATCGAAGAATGTTCTAGATTGGTTGTTATAATGTGTTTGATTTTACTCTTTTCTACTACTCCTTTAATAGCTAAATTATTTGACTCACTTGCTCCACTAGTATATATAACTTCATTTTCATTTACTCCAAGAATTTTTGCGATTTGTTTAGTAGCTGCGTCTATTAATTCTTTTGCTTTTATACCTAATAAATGAATAGAATTTGAATTGCCAAAATAAGTTTTTTCCACTTCCATAAAAGTCGTTAAAACTTCATCATTAACTGGTGTTGTTGCGGAATAATCTAAATATATCATAATATCACTCCTATAAATAGTTGTCTAAACAATTTTACTACATTTCTACACTTTAGTAAACAGCATAAAAAAAGTAATATTTTTTATTACTTTAATGCGTTTACCAATTCTATCTTTTTCATTGTTGTATAACCTTTGATTTCTTTTTCTTTTGCCATAATTCTTAATTCAGCAACAGTTAAAGCTTCAAGGCTTGATTTTCCTTTTTTAACAGCTTTCTTCTCTTTAACTGCTTTTGGTTCTGCTACTTTCACAGTTTTTTCAAGTGCTTCTTTGGCAAGCTTAACTAAATTTGTGAAAGATGCTGGATTATCAATTGCAATCTCACTAAGCATTTTTCTATTTACTTCAACGCCTGCTTTACTTAATCCATTAATAAATTTTGAATAACTTATTTCATTTTCTCTACAAGCAGCGTTTATTCTTATAATCCATAATTTTCTAAAATCTCTTTTGTTTTGTCTTCTATCTCTATATGCATATGCGCCAGAATGCATAATTTGTTCTTTTGCCGTTTTATATACTCTGTGTTTTGAACCAAAGTATCCTTTTGCTTGATCTAAAACTTTTTTTCTTCTTTGTTTGTGGACAATTCCACCTTTTACTCTTGTCATCTTTCCTCCACTATATTATGCTTTTAAGTCTTTTAAAGTCGCTCGCACTTAGAACAGAACCTGCTCTATTTTTTCTGCCTAATTTAGAACTTTTTTTACCTGTATTATGTCTACTGCCTGGCCTACCTATTGTGATAGTGCCGCTTTTATGAACATTTAAAACTTTTTTTGTGCCTTTGTGTGTTTTTAGTTTATTTTTCATTTAGTCCTCCTATTTTTCTTTTTTTGGTGTTAGTATTATACTCATAGATTTATTATCTAATATTGGATTTTTTTCAATAACAGATATTTCTTCTAGAGCTTTTGCAAATTGAAGTAAAACGTCATTTCCTAATTCTGGATGAGCTAATTGTCTTCCTTTGAATCTAATTGATCCTTTTATCTTATGACCTTTTTGTAAATATTTTTTTGCGTTATTTACCCTTGTATTAAAGTCGTTAGTGTCTATTGTTACAGAAAGACGGTATTCTTTCATTTCTAAATTACCTTCTCTTTGTTTTTTCAAGTTTTCTTTTGACCTTTTTTGACTTTCATATCTAAAACGATTATAATCCATTAATTTACAAACTGGTGGATTAGAACTTTGGCTAATTAAAACTAAATCAAATCCTGAATAACTAGCTAAAGTTAATGCGTCATTTATTTGTTTTAATCCTAGCTTTTCTCCATTTGGACCTATTACCATTACTTCTTTTGCTCGGATTTGTTCATTTATAAACAAATCACCATTTCTATTTGCGATAGTGTGACACCTCCATATAAAACTTAAAAAGGAATATAAAAAGTGGATACGAATATCCACCTTTAAAACAAGTCTTTTAGCTGTTTACCCAAAACTATTTGTAATCGGGTGAGAAGTGGATACTTCTGCTTTCCTTTTTTCAATTTCTATTCCATTATAACATTAATAATTAATTTGTCAAGAAAAGGATGTATTTTAACGATGATTTCTAATTACTACTATACCAGAGCCACCAGACATACATGCAACTCCTCTGGTACAAGATCCTGCTCCACCACCAGTGTTTGGTTGGCCATTAGTGGCTGGTAACCCATTATAGCGGATTCCATTTCCACCACCACCAGTTCCACCAGGCCCTCCTGGCTTGTCTTCCGGAGTACAGCCAGGACAATAGCCTCCGCCTCCACCTCCGCCTCCAGCATAAAGTGTTCCTGTTGCTTCACCAAATTCTCGAGTTGTTGTCCCTTGACCATATCCAACTCTATTTGCTTCGGTTGTGCCTCCATTTCCTCCGTCTGTTCCACCATATGCACCATTATCAGTGTATCCACCGTTTCCACCACCAGAGCCTCCATCCATTCCATTTCCACCATTTACAGTGTAGCCAAAGCCAGAAGTGGCAACCCCATTAACAGAACTAGGTGTTCCGCCTGCTCCAATTGTAATACTATAAGCGGTGTTGGCTGTTAAACTTTTAGAACTATATGTTGCAGTGTATCCTCCACCTCCGCCACCAAGTTTCCAAAAAGAAGAATCTGTTGAAGTACCTGATGCTCCTCCTCCAACCAAAAACACATCTATTGCCATATTTACTGCAGGTGTGAAAGTTCCATTAGTTAATAACTTTATTCGCCAATTACCACTTCCATCATCTATAAATGTGTATGTCCCTGTATAACTAAACATTGACACATAGCTCGCTGTTAAAGTTGCATTACTAGATCCCATGGTAAATGTTGTCCCAGCCATTGAACACCCTGTGCAGCTTACCGTCCAGCCAGAAAAAACGTAAAAATCTTTTGTTGGGTTAT
>CAYYQX010000001.1:130086-204917 GCA_964473455.1 uncultured Muribaculaceae bacterium
CCTGTGCAGCTTACCGTCCAGCCAGAAAAAACGTAAAAATCTTTTGTTGGGTTATTTACTGTTACTGTATAATCACTAAGGATTGTTTGCGGACTTGTTCCACTCCATGTCCCACCATTGGCGTTAACGGTTAAAGTGTAATACGTTTGCCCTTCTCCTCCTAAATACCAATTTTGTTCCCTATTATCATATTGATAAATTACATTAATAGGATATACTTTATCTTCTAATGTTGCACTTGATAACTCTGCATAAAGCTGAAAAACAGTATTATACTTTCCAGAACCAACACCTATTGTTGTTTCTGTAGTATATGAAACATTGTTAATAGCTATTTCTGTTGGCAGTATGACAACATAATCTCCTATTATTACTTCATTTGAATCCGAATTAAAAGATATTTGAATTCTAGTAGAATCTTCCAACAGAAGCTCCACGCAAGTCGCCCCACAATAAGAACCATCAATAATTGTATTGTTGTTTAAAATTTGATTTATTCTACTAGAAATTAAAGTTTGTTTATTAATAATATTTGCTTTAACTCCGTTTGTATAATAATCTCCTTTTAAATATAAAACAATTTCAATCAGAAAAAACGCCATTACTGCTGCAAGAGCAAACGATACAATCAACTCAATTATTGTCAACCCTTTATTATTCATAAAATACCTCCTATATTTTTAAAATTTTATCTTCAATATAGACTCTTTCGACTAAACCGATAGAGACTATCAAACCAATAATATATGATCCTCCATAACTAAAGAAAGGTAAAGGAACTCCCGTTAATGGAAGTAAACCAAGTAAACCACCCAAATTAATTAAAATGTGCAGAAATATATAGAAAGAAACCCCAAGAGCAATAAATCTTCCTCTAATACTGCTAGCCTTAGAAGCAATCATAATTATGCGATATAATAATAAAATGTATAAAATAAACACAAAAGAAGTTCTAATAAAACCATTTTCTTCTGATACTATCGCAAATATACTATCAGTATGAGGTTCAGGAATATAAGAATATTTTTGTTGGCTGTTACCTAACCCCAGGCCAAATAATCCTCCGTTATTAATAGCGATAAATCCATTACAAACTTGGTAGCCACCTTCTTCATAGTTACTGCAAGGATTAAAATAATTGAATCTTTCTTCTTGTTCTTGTGTTAAAATTGAGCCACTCCTAAAATATATAATTCCAAGGCCAATAACACTTGTAAGAACTAAAATCCCCATAATTTTTAACTTGTTTTTGAAATTAATCGGACTAGCTACAAACATCATTAAAAAAGTCATAAGTAAAATGATGGCTGTTCCTAAATCTTTTTGAAAAAAAACAACGATTGGCGCAAATAATCCCACTAATAAAATAACTCCCAAGATATATTTGTTTGTTTCACTTCCCTTTACTTTATTGTAATATATTTCAAATAAAAGAGCTAAGTAAACAATTATAATAGGTTTGGCAAATTCACTTGGTTGAAATTTAAAGCCCAGTATTGTTATCCAATTTTGTGCTCCTCTAGTCTCGCTGCCAAAAGACAAAAACAAAAGGATTAATGTTATCACAATAAATAAAATTCTAGTAATTTTTAAATATTTTTTCGTAGGAATATTTACAATAAAAAAGAAAAATACTAATCCTACTAAAGACATAACTATCTGTTTTAAAAAATAAAAATGAACTGGTTTGTCATAAGCGACGGCAATTCTTGAAGAAGCTGAAATAATACTTAACAATCCCCATATAAAAAGAATAGAGCTGATGATTAATAAAACTTTGTCAACTTTTTTAAAATTTTGTTTGATTTCTTTTATCATATTGTCTATCCTCTCTAATATAATAATATCATAAAGTTCTTTTTTTTGAAAATAAAAATTTGTGCTATAATTTAAGATAGAGGTGTATCATGAAAAAAAGAAGATTAAAAAAAGAAATAATATATTATTTTTTTGGTTTTGTTGTTTTAATTGTTAGTATCATAATATTAGTTTCTCACAATAAACTAGTAAACAGCGATGAGTACAAACTAGAACAACTTGGCTATAATGAAACCGAAATAGAATTGATTATTGAAAAGAATTATGTCGATTTCGCACTTGAAAATTACAAAGAAGGACTAATTCAGTTTATTGATAAAAAATATTTTATTAGAAAAAATCTAGATAAATATCTTTCATATTATAAAGACAATAAAACCGTTAGTATAGAAAAAATTATTAGTGTTATAAACGTTGGCGCTAATAATGAATATTACGCTAATGCTAAATTAACGTCTTCTAATGATTTACTTGTATTAGTAAATAAGTTTAATGGTTTAGAAAGTACATATGCGCCAAATGATTTGGTTAATATGTCTCTTATGTATGCTTATAGCAATAATAAAATTAGATCAGAAGTAAATACAAAGTATACTGAAATGGCCGCAGTTGCTAAAACGGAAGGTTTTACTTTAATCGCCAGTTATTCTTATCGAAGCTATCAAGAACAAGAATCAGCATATAATAAATACTATGATTCAAAAGGTCTTGCTTATGCTGATAGCTTTGCTGCTAGAGCTGGTTTTTCTGAACACCAAACTGGTCTTGCCCTAGACATTACAACTCGCCTAGAAGATGATGAAGAATTTGTTGAAACCGAAGAGTTTTCTTGGCTTCAAGAGAATGCTCATAATTATGGTTTTATCTTAAGATATCCAAAGGATATGGAAGATATAACAGGATATACTTATGAACCTTGGCACTATCGTTATGTCGGAGTTGATGTGGCAACTAAAATTTATAATGAAGGAATAACGTTTGATGAATATTATGCGTACTATATTGAAGAAAATGCCAACTAAAATTATTTTATTTTTATTACTTTTGATTGGAATTTTTATTGTGTTTTTTAATCCTTTTCAAAGCAAATTAAAAAGCCTTGGCTATAGTCAAGAAGAAATAAATATTATAAATAAAAAACTAAATAAAACAGAATTAACTTTCTTATACTCTATTCCATATAATTCAAAATACATTCTTTTGATAAATGAAGATAATTATCCTTTACTTACTTCTTTTATAAATAACGAAAATTACGACGCTTTATATCTAGAAGAATACTATAATTATTACAAGAACAACTCTTCTTTTTTTCCTGATAAAATAATAAACAATATTAATAATTACAACTCTTTAAAGCAAAAAGGATATAATGAGGAAGAATCTTTAGCTATAGTTAATACCTTATCTTTAGAAAACATTAATGGATTACTTGTTCTAGATATTAATAAATATATTCTTGAAATAATAAATGATGAAAATTTTGATAGTGTAATAGCTATTACAAAAAGACCACAGTATCTTACTTATAACACAAAAAGATATTATGATTATCTAGTAAAAAATCCAAGTTTTTCTTTAGATTATATTATTAGTCTAGTAAATTGTAATAGAGATTACGCTTATTACAGTAATATGAAAGAAAGCGATTTAAGTAAAAATGAACTTGTCTTAGTTAATAAATATTATAAACTATCAAGCACCTATGTTCCAGAAGGTTTAGTACAGATTGCGGAAGCATATGGCGGTTGTGGTCAATATATTAGTGAGCTTGCTTATAACAGCTATATTGAAATGTATTTGGCTATGAAGGAAGAAGGACTAGAAATTCTTGCTACTTCTGGATATCGTAGTTATCAAACACAAGTAACTGTTTACAATTATTACTTCAGTATAGATGGATATCGGGCTGATACTTATTCAGCAAGGCCAGGTAGTTCTGAACATCAAACAGGACTTGCCATAGACATTGGAAGAAATAATGCTTATTTAAATGATTTTAAATATACTAAAGAGTATACTTGGCTTATAAACAATTCTTACAAATATGGATTTATTATAAGATATCCAGAAGGCAAAACAGACATAACTGGATATTCAACAGAATACTGGCACTATCGTTATGTTGGAGTTGAAGTGGCTAAAGAAATATATAATGGAAACATAACATTTGATGAATATTATGCCTATTATATAGAAAAAAGTGTTTAAAAGAACACTTTTTTTATGATCAAAATTAAAATTATTAAGACTACTACTGAAAGAATTATATTGTTTTTTATAAAAACAAATAAAGAAAAATGTAAATCTTCCGTTAAAAACACATCTATCGTTTTTAAAATCTTTTCTTCATAAATAATATCTATAGTACCTAATTTTGTTCCAACTTTTTCATTATATTTTATTTCTTCCATTCCATTATATTTATATACAATCTTTGTTGAATCAAAAGTATTATTCATATATTTCAATATGTCTTTATCGGCTGTTATTTTTACTTCTTTTTCTCTGGCATTCTTAGTTTTGATAGTTGTAAGAATGTCTCCACTATTTACAATATTATGATAGGAATAATTATTAAAGTAATATTCATATATACTTTTAGCATCCAACAAATGATAGTAATTGGTATCTGTTGGCGCTCTTAGCGTAACTAACAAGTAATATATATCATTATTCTCATCATAGCCAACCGATGCCAAACAGCGTCCTGCTTCTGTCGTATAGCCTGTTTTCCCTCCGAGGATATAATCAACCGGTATTTCATAATATTTTGAATACTTTTCTAATGTTGATTCAAAAGTTATACTGCCATCACTTGTCACATATTTCTTGGAATAAAATATTTCAGAAAATTTTTTGTTTTCTAAAGCCGCCTTGAGTAAAACTGCAATATCATAAGCTGAAGAATAATTGTCATCCGTGTCTAACCCTATTACATTAGAAAAATGAGTATTTAAAAGGCCTAGTTCTTCGGCTTTTTGATTCATAAGCTCTAAAAAGCCACTTAAACTGCCACCCACGTTAACAGCAATAGCGTTAGCTGCTTCAGCGCCACTTGGAAGAAGTAAGGCATATAAAAGATCATTATATGTGACAGCGTCCCCCACTTCAAAACCAACCAGAGCGGCATTTATTTCATATAGATTCGCAAAAAAATCTTTTTTCATAATAATTTTTTTATCAAAATTATCTATATTTTCAATTGCGACTAATCCCGTCATGATTTTGGTTAAGGAAGCTACACTAACTCGTTCTTCCATGTCTTTTTCAAAAATTATTTCATTGTCATTTAAATTATATAAAACAACATTTTTCGATTTCATTTCTAGCCCCTTAACGTTAATTAAAAAAAAGAAGAACAAACAAAAAATAATAAGTTTTTTCACTTTATTACTCTCTTTGATTTTTTGTTAAGTTGTAAGGTTAGTATCACTACTTCTTCTTTAATTCCCTTGTTTATCTTCTTCATATAATCACCAAACTTATTTTAACATAATTATTTATCTTAAACAACTTTAATTATTGGAAATTTTTTGTTATAATCTTTTGGGAGGACACTATGTACGATGTCGTTATAATAGGAGCTGGACCAGCCGGCTTGTTTAGTGCTTATGAATTAATAACCCAAAACAAAAACTTAAAAATTGCTTTATTAGAAAAAGGCAAAAAAGCTGATAAAAGAAGTTGTCCTATGTATAAAAAAGGGACTAACTGTCTAAACTGTAGCCCATGTGAGATATTGTCTGGATTTGGAGGAGCTGGAACATTTTCTGATGGTAAACTAAATTTCATTCCCAAACACGGAAAATCAGATTTGTTCAAATATTTAAGTTCTAAAGAAGCCTATAAAATTATCGATGACACAGAAAATATATTTAATTTTTTTGGCATGAATAGCGATGTGTTTCCATCTGACATGAATGAAGCTTATAAAATAAAAGAAAAAATTGCGAAACTGGGGCATAATTTACTTATAATAAAACAAAAACATTTAGGATCAGATAAATTACCAGATTATATAAAAACTTTTACAGCTTTTTTAGAAAAAAATGGTGTTGAACTTTTTGAAAATACTTCAGCAATAGATATTGTAAAAAGAAAAGGATATTACGAAGTTCTTTGTGATAAAACATCTTTTAAAGGTCAAAAAATCATTGTTGCGCCAGGCAGAACAAGCGCTAAATGGGTTCAAGAACTAGCTGATAAATATAAAATACCATATACTTCTCAAAGTATTGAAATTGGCGTTAGAATAGAAGTTAGAAAAGAAATACTAAAAGAAATCACTAGTATCATTTACGATCCAACAATATTTATTAAAACAGACACTTATAATGATGAAGTGAGAACTTTTTGTACCAATCCAGAAGGATTTGTAGCCAAAGAAAATTATGAAGGATATATTTGTGTTAATGGTTTTGCTCAAAAAGAGATAAAGTCAGAAAATTCTAACTTTGCCTTCCTTTCCAAAGTAAATTTAACTCATCCAACAACTAATACTAGACAATATGGTGAATCTATTGCTAGAATCGCAAGTGTTTTAGGAGCAGGGAAACCAATAATTCAAACGTTGAAAGATTTAAAGCAAGGTCACAGAAGCGACTGGAATAAAATAAAAAAAGGTTTTATTGAACCAACACTAACAGACTGTGTGGCTGGTGATTTAGCACTAGTATTGCCACATAGAATAATAAAAAACATCCTTGAAGGATTAGAAAAGCTAGATGAAATAATTCCGGGCGTTAATAATGGTGAAACTCTATTATATGGACCTGAAATCAAATTTTTCAGTAATGAAATATCAACAAATGACAACATGAAGTTAGAAGATGATGACATTTATTTTGTCGGAGATGGAGCCGGAAAGGCTGGTAATATTGTGGTTGCTGCTGCAACTGGATTAATTGCTGCAAGAGATATATTAAAAAACGTTAATCAATAACGTTTTTTTATTTAATCACCTAATATATCAATAATTTGATCTAGTTTATTTATAACTGGGTATCCTTTATCTTTAAGTGCTTTAGAAAATAGAATAGATATTCCTCCTTCTTTAGCCCATTCGTCTAGATTACCAACATAATCATCTACTAAAATTTCTCCTTTTGTATGAACCATTTGTGTTTTTGATATTATTTTTGGAACTAAAATTATTGTAATATCTTTAAAAGTCTGCCTAATAAATTTTATTTTTTCTATGCCCTCATTTAATGAACTTATGTGGGTTAAAATATTTATATTAAATTTATTTGTTTTTATTAACTTTTTAATGCACTTAAAACTTTCGTTTATTTCTGGCGTTGTTTTTAGAATATTATGCCAATCTACAGAAGCAATAAAACTATTTGTTTCTTTAAAATTTTTTCGATCGATATTTGCTTTTTCCAGCATTGCATATAATATCTCTATTGTATCTAATATTACCCCATCAAAATCAATATATAAGTTTCTCATTTTTGTCTCCTATTTATATTATAACAAATATTACAAAAAATCTTTGATTAATTTATCAAAGATTTTGTTGTTTCATTAACATAAATGGTTATTTTCACATCATCTAACAAGTGATAATCATATACTTTTTTGTTTTTTAGTTCTTCAATAAAAGTTTCATATAATTCTTTATTTCTTTCTAAAATTGTTGAAGATATTTTTATTGTATCATTGTTTTTTTCAACTTCAATAGTTCTTAATACATAGTAATCTATTTTGATGACTATTTGATTGTCTAAAAGAGTATCATCTACCTCAATATTTGTTTCATAACCATTCGCATTTATCGTTGTTTCATTAGAAATATTTTCTTGGTAAATCAACTCTTTTTTAAAACTGCTTTCATCTAATTGATTTGAATATGAATAAGATAACGATTCTTCAACAGTTAAAATACAACCGAAAGTAATTAAAATAATACTAATTATAAAAGGTACTATACTATTTACTTTGAATTTGTAAATTAAGTTTTTTATTAAGCTTGCTAAAAAACCAAACATAAAATTTAATCCAATCAGTAACACTAGTATTCCTAAAAGAGCTACTCCCTTTATCAGTAAATAAATAACTATAGTTAATGCGATAGCTATTGAAAAATTTATAAACCATATTGGTAAAAGAAAAATGAAAGACATAAATAGTTGTATGATTTTGGTAACAACATTACTTCCTTTTGTTATCTTTTTTTCTTCAATTTTTTCTTCAATTTTGTCTTCTACTTTTTCTGCTTTTATTGACTTTTTTTCTTTTTTTGTAATTTCTTCTTTTAAAAAATATTTTTTAAATACCTGCATTATAATAAACACTGAACATCCTAAATATGAAATGGCAATCAACAGTGCCCAAATCCAATAAACAAACTTATCTAGAGGGCTAAAAAGCAATGTGTATATTAATTCTTTACCTACACTTTTTATAAAATCAAAAGGTAATTTTAGTATCACTAAACCAAGAAAGATTATAATCACTTTAAAGATTATTTCAAACAAAAGCTCAAAATTAAATTCTCCATTTTTCTCTTCAAACCCTTTATATAATTTTTTAAATCCTTTACTAGCTTTTTTTGCAACATCCGAAATTGTATTTTCAATACTTTTTACTACTTCTTCTGTCTTTGTTGCTGACTCTTTTATATAATTAGGGTTAATTTTATATGCCTTTAGTATTTCTTTTGCAAGTTCATCTATATTTTCAAAATCGGCAATAGCTTCTTCTTCCGTTTTTCCTTTTTTAATCTTTTCATCTATCATATTACTATATTCATCTAATATGTCTTTTATTTCTTTTTCTTCCAGAACTTTTAATTTTATTTCCAGTAACTTTAAAAATTTTTTCTTATTCATTTTGATTCTCCTCAATAAACTTATTAATTGACTTTGAAAATTTCATCCATTCTTTTACTTTTTCAGCAGTATACTTTTCGCCTAAAATAGTTAATTTATAATACTTTCTTGGTGGACCGTATGTTGATTCTACTAAATAAGTTTCAAAATAATTCTCATTAGTTAACCTTTTTAATATTGGATAAATTGTTCCATCGTTAACACCAACTACCTTAGAAACTTCTTCTATAAGCTCATACCCATACATATCCTTTTTTTGGACATAAAGCAAAACTATTAACTCTAAAACACCCTTCTTAAATTGTGTATCCATAGTTCACCTCAAATACATTTTATAATAGGTATCGTGTATTGTCAAGTAGCTGGTATAAAATAGTAGATGATTAGCCAATAAAAAAACTAGAATTATTTTTCTTCTAGTTTATTTAGGACTTCTTTTGTAACTTCAACTGCTTTTTTTCGAACTTCTTCAACAGTTTCTTCTAAAAGTGGCGCACCTTTTTCTTTAACATAATCAAAAAGTTCATCAGCCATTTCTTTTACTTTAGAAGCTTTTTCCTTAGCTATTTTTAAAACCTTTTCTTCATCTAAATCTTCTAAGTTCATTTTAATGGTGTTTATTTTATTTTCTATTTCGCTTTTTACTTCATCAACATCAATGTTTTTAATTTTTAATAAAAGTTCATCTAGTTTTACCTTTAACTCTTCTCTTGTTTTTTGCCCTTCCTTGGGTGCGAATAGAAATCCTAGTCCAACACCAACGATTGCTCCTGATAAAAATCTTCTAAATCCTTTTTTACTCATCTTCTTTTTCTCCTTTTTTCTTTTTAAATACACTGGAAAGCTTTTCAACAATAAAGCTTGTTAGTTTGTCACTTACTAAAGCAACATCATCTGTTAGTTTATCAACCAAATCAAAAGCTTTATTTAATTTTTTTTGTTTTTCTTGTACATCTTCAACTATATTATTAACTTTTCTAAGCAAGCTTATTAAATGAATAATAAAGACAATCAGAACAAGTATCAAAATTCCTAATAGTACGTATAAAACTATCGGTAATACTTCACTGCACATCATCTTCTTCCTCCTTCTCATACATTGAATCAATTAAATTAAACAAATCTTCTTCTTCCATTTTAATGTCTTCCAAATTTTCATCTGTTTTATTTAATTCTTCTAAAGTCATATTTTCTTCTGTTCTTCTTGGCTTATAATCTTCAATTATCTTTTCTTCTATTATATTTAGTGGTTCTTCTTTTTCTACCTCAATTATAGAAGTTTCAATTTCATCCTCAAGCGAACCATAGGCCTTTCTTCTAACCATTTCTAGAGTGGTAATTTTTGTACCTATTGATTTTTTTTCTACTCGGCTCAATTTAACATCTTCTTTGTTGTAGTTTTTCTCTAAAACCCCATATACTGGAGATATAATTGGTGAAAGCTTGAATTTTTTTGCTTCTTCTGCTTTTTTAAAATTGTACATCTCTTTTTCAGGCTTTTTCTTTTTCTCACCGTAGTCTTTAAAATCATCATCGTCAAAATAAACTGGAAAAACAAATTTTTCTTCTTTTGGCTCGGTTTTAGTTTCTACCTTTGTTTCCACTGCTTTCTCAATTTCTTCTGTTCCTGGTATTGTAACATGCGTAACTTCTTTTTTTATAGGAACTTCTGTTTCTTCAGTAAAAACGTTTTTCAATTTTTCAAAAAGACTTACCTTCATTATTATTCCTCACTTTCTTCTTCAACATATTGTAGAAATTTATTTGTACTTTGTTTGGAAGTGAAAATATCATATTTTTGTTCCACACTAGTAAAGTAATCATCATTTAACATAATTCTAATAACGTTGTCATTAAATTTTATAGTTGACAATATATATGAAGAGTTTAAGACCACTAATTTTATATCCTCAAAAGCTACTAGAGCTTCAATTTTGGCATAGTTGTACATAAACTCAATAAAATAATTGCCTTCGATTTCATTAATTTCTAAGTATCCTATTTTATTATTAATATTGATTTTTTTTGAGTAAAAAGCTTTTTCATCTACAGTATAATCAACTTGTTTATTATAATAATAACTTATAATATCAATATATAAATAATAATAGTTGCCGTTAGAATACAACTTGTCATTTAATCCATTACTTTCAATATAATTAACATCTCTAGGTACGTAATATTTATAGCCTTTACCTATTTGATTAAATAATTCATTGTTCTTTGATAATACAACATTAACTGTCGTATCTATGTTTTCTGTATCTATTCTAACTAGAGTACATCCAGAAAGCAAAAGTAACAGTAGTAAAACCAATATTTTTTTCATGCTTATCACTTCCCTTTTATTATATCAAAGATATGGTCAAATAAAAAGACATTTAATTATTTGACATGTAAATGTGGTGTCTATTTATAAACTATTGTTTTAAATATCTTAAAATTCTTCTTGCAAAACTTTTCTTCATACTCTGTTTCAATATTAAATATATTTTCCTTATGAAGATCAAAAGTTATATATTCTATCTTATAACTGTGCTCACTAAATTTAACAATTGAATATTTAAATAGTTCTTCGTTGTCTGTTTTTAAAACAATCTTTTGCTTATCATAAAAAATATGATCATACTTTTCTAAAAACAAATCACTTGTTAATCTTCGTTTTTGGTGACGTTTTTTTGGCCAAGGATCAGAAAAGTTCAAATATAAGACATCTATATCTTTATAAAAAACATCTAATATGTCTTTCGCATCAAGGCGCATTATTTTTAAATTGTCAAGATGGTCATTTTCTAATTTTTTAATTAGCTTTAATAAAACACTAGCGTGAATATCTATTGCGATAAAAAGGATTTTGGGATTTTGTTTTGCCATTTCATAAATAAAACGCCCTCTTCCAGAACCTATCTCAACATGAATCTCTTTTTTAAACATACTTTTATAGTTCCCTTTAAAAGCACTAAAATCATTAATCGTGTATATTGAGTTTTTTACTGTTTCTTCAGAACCCTTTATATTTTTCAATCTCATATTAAAACTCCTTATATATATAATAACAAAATAAAAAAAGAATTAAAATGCTTCGACATTAATTCTTATCTTTTTTAATCCTTCTACAAAAGCTGCTGCTTGAACTATTGTTCTAATTGATTTAATCATATTGCCACCTTTACCAATAACGCGGCCTATTTCTGCTTCACTAACTAGAACTTCTATTGTTATGTATTCTTCATCTTCATACTCTTTTAAAGATATCGAATCTTCGTCCTTTACAACGCTTTTAATTAAAAATTCAGTCAATTTTAGTGGGTTCATTATTTATCTCCTTTTTTTTGATTGTGGAATTTTTCCATAATTTTTGCTTTACTAAATAATGATCTTACTGTATCTGTTGGAACAGCGCCGTTACTTAACCACTTTAAAACACTAGCTTCATCAATTTTTACGTCTCCAGTTAGTGGATTATAAGTTCCAACTGTTTCAATAAATTTTCCATCTCTTGGGCTTCTTGAGTCTGCTACAACTACTCGATAAAAAGGACTCTTTTTTGCTCCCATTCTTCTTAATCTAAGTTTTACTGCCATTTTATTTCCTCCTCATTAAATTGATTTTACCACATATATAAAAAATGTCAACTCTTTTTGGTTGACGTTTGAATTTTTTAAACTTTGTGCTATAATATGCTTGTTGGTGGTTTTTATGTTTAAAAACATTAGTATATTAGATGAAAAAAACAAAATTTTACGCACTGTATCAAAAGATGCGGTTTTTCCTATATCCGAAAAAGAAAAAGATTTAATTGCCGATATAATTAAATACTTAAAATATAGTCAAATTGAAAAATTTGCTGAAAAATATGATCTTAGAGCAGGCATGGGACTGGCCTTTCCTCAAGTTGGAATACAAAAAAGAATTATAATTATCGTCCATGAATATGAAGAGGGCAAATTTAAAAACTACGTCATAGTAAATCCTAGAATCATTAGTCACTCTGAAGAACAAATTGCTGCTGAAGTCGGTGAAGGATGTCTTAGTGTCAATAGAGAGGTAGAGGGCCACGTTATAAGGTGGGCTAGGATCACTGTTGACGGATTTGACGTTGATGGCAACAAACTGCAAATTAGGGCAAGAGAAGAGCTGGCAATTGCCATCCAGCATGAAATAGATCACTTAAACGGTATACTCTTTTTTGATCACATTAATAAAAATAAACCGTTTATTACAGATTCAAAAATAAGGTTAATATAAAAAAGCGTATAACGCTTTTTATTTTTGAACATTAACTGGAACACTTAAAGATACTACTTCACCATCACTTGTTTCCATATCAAAATTTATTTTAGTCTCTCCGATACCCATTCCTTTAACAATAAATGAAATAGTAGAATCCTCATCGTTAACTATTGGTCTTCTAATAATTTGAATAATATTAATGTTTTCTTCTGAAGCCGCTATTTGTTTTACTGAAACATTTTTGTCTGAAACAGTTAAATAATATACTCCAGTTGCTCCATTTTTTACGTTAATTGAGTTTCCTTTAGACAAAGAAAGGGTTGTTGCTTTTGTTACATTAACGTTACTAGAAGTGCTCATATAGTTTCCGTCTTTTAACTTTATCGTCGCACTTATTACAGCTTTCCCTACTTTAACACCTGTTACTACTCCGTTTTTAGAAACGGTGGCAACTAAATCATTGCTACTTTCCCAAGTCACACTTGAATAGGATACTTCACTCGGCTCAAAAAGAAAATAAAGATTTCTTGATGTGTTGATTTTTAAATCGAAATTTTCAATGTTAAAAGTGACAGTTGTTGTTATTTTATTTTCCTCAACAACAACAACATCAATGTTTGCGTAAGCTTTGCTTTCTGCTTTAGCAACTATTACAGCAGAACCCGGCTTGATAGCTGTTATAAGGCCAGCTTGATCTACTGTTGCTACAGTTTCATCAGTTGAAGTCCAAGTTAAAGTGGCATCTGCCGCACTGTCAGGTAAAATTATATACTTTACTTGATACGTCTTTGTTTCTTCTATTTGAATAGATGAAGTTGTAGTAACTATTTCTAATACTTTCTCACTAGATGTTGACGGCAAAGAAGAAGCAAAACCAATAATTGCTATAACAACTACTATTACTGCCCCTAAAATTATAATATTCTTTTTATTGTTAGTATATATGTCTTTTAAATTCATTTTTCCACCCTTTAGATTATAATATAATTTTTATTGTCTTTAGTCAACGTTTTAATTTTCAAGATCAACATTGTGATAAACTTTAACAACATCTTCAATATCATCAAGTAAATTTAATAATTTTTCAAAATCCTCTAAGTCTTCACCCATTAAATTTACTTTTGATTTTGGAATCATTGTTATTTCATCGATTTCAAAAGTAATGTTTCCAAGGTTTTTAATAACACATTCCTTGATTATGTATAAATCTTTTGGTTCAGCATAAATAATTATTTCTTCGTTTTCTTTTTCTATATCTATTGGAGTAATATCATCCGTCAATAAAAATTCTAAAACTTTTTCTTCATTATTATACTTAAAACCTACAACACATAGATTTTCGTACATAAAACTAGCACTACCACTTACTCCTAGTTTACATTTTGTCTTATTTAGTGCGGCCCTAATAAGACTTATACTTCTATTAACATTATCTGTCAAACAATCTACAAGAACAGTTGATCCATTTGGTCCGAATATTTCATAACGAACTGGTTCATATGCTTCACTGATTCCACTATTTGCTTTATCTATTGCTCGCTTAATAATATCTGATGGGATTTGTTCTTTTTTGGCCTTATCAATAATTCGTTTTAAACTGATGTTTGTATCTGCTTCTGATCCACCATTTTTAGCTGCCATATATATTTCTTTAGCATACATTGAATATAATTTTGCTTTTACTGCCCCTGTCTTTTGAATGCTTGCTTTTCTAACTTCATACGCTCTTCCCATATCTTCACCTTCTATTTTACACTTTTTTCAATTGCTTCTTTTGCAGCTAGTCTCTCTGCTTCTTTCTTACTTCCGGCACTTCCTCTTCCATAAACAATTCCATCTACTTTTACTATTACTGTAAACTTTTTATTATGAGATGGTCCTTCTTCTTTTTCAATAATATATTTTAAACTCTTTTTATCAGTTTGAATTAATTCTTGTAGTTCTGACTTATAGTCTCTAAAAAAATCTATTTCTTTTTTTTCAATTAATGGAATAACATAACTATATATAAATCTTTTTACAGATTCTAGTCCTTTGTCCAAATAAAGCGCACCAATAAATGATTCAAAAACATCTGCAATTATTGCTTTATGATTTTTTTCGTTAGCTACTTCTCCGTTACCAAATAGAATTGCTTTATCTAATTCTATTTTCCTTGAATATTCATATAAAGCATCTTCACAAACATAATAACTTCTGAGTTTCGTCATTTTTCCTTCTTCAAAGATGTCTTTCTTATATAAATAATCACTTATAATAAGCTCCAGTACAGCGTCTCCCAAATACTCAAGTCGTTCATAACTATCAGAATCATTCTCATTTGCAAAAGAAGTATGAGTGAGTGCTTTAACATATAACTTCTCATTATTTGTTTTTATATTTAATTTTTCTAATATTTCCATAATTTCACCATTACAATTATACAATACTTTGTATTGTTTTTCAATAAAAGGCTTTTCTAATTTACTTTTATTTTTTTATTTAGTATAATTGTTTTATGAAAAAAATAATAATTAAGTTAATAAAATTTTATCAAAAAATTCCAGGAAACTTTCACTACACCTGTAGACACGTTCCAACGTGCTCGGAATATGCGTGTATTGCTTTAGATAGATTTGGCATTATAAAAGGCTCTTTTTTATCAATCAAACGAATTTTAAAATGTAATCCATTAGGAACTAGCGGAATAGATTTAGTCCCAGAAAGGAAGAAAAAATGAAATTAAAATACTTTTTTTTAATATTTGTTTGCCTATTTGTTTTGTCAGGTTGTTTAAAAAGAGATAATTTGGAAAACATTGACATATATACAACAATCTATCCGATAAGATATGTAACAGAAGAATTATATGGAGCAAATAGTAATGTTTACAGCATTTATCCAAGTGGGGTTGATGTAAGTAAATATGAGTTAACAGAAAAGCTTATTAATGATTACAGTAAAGCAGGAATGGCAATATTTAATGGTCAAAGCGTTGAAAAAAACTATATTATATCTATGTATAAATTAAACAACAATTTAAAAATAATCGACGCCACTATGAGTATAGAATTTAATAGCTCATATGAGGAAATGTGGTTAGACCCGTTAAACTTTTTAATGATTGCTCAAAATATCAAAACTGGTCTAAAACAATATATCAGTAATAGTTATTTAAAAAATGAAATAGAACAAAATTATGAAACCTTAAAACTGGCCATTTCTAATCTAGATGCCAAAATAAAATTAATGGCAACAAATGCTTCTAGCCAGACTATTGTTGTTTCTAAAGACTTCTTAAAATACTTAGAAAAATACGATTTACGAGTTATTTCTTTAGAAAATGCGAACGAAAAAACAATCAATGAAGTAAAATCATTAATAAACAGCGGGAATATTAAATATATTTTTATTACTAGTAACGAAGAACTAAACGAGACAATAACATCCTTTACAACAACTGGAGTTCAAACATTAACATTTAATACAATGGTAAATTTAACTAGTGAGGAATTAAAAAATGGTGAGGATTACTTATCAATTATGAGTGAAAATATTGAGTTATTGAAAGAGGAATTATACAAATAAAAAAGAGCGTATGCTCTTTTATTTTGCCTCTTCTATTGCTCTTGTTTCTCTTATTACAGTAACCTTTATTGTTCCTGGATACTGTAAATTTTCTTCTATTCTTTTTTTTACTTCTCTTGCTATTTTTTGACTTCCTAAATCATCTATATCTTCTGGTTTAACAATAATTCTTAGTTCTCTTCCTGCTTGAACGGCAAAAGCTTTTTCAACACCGTGAACATCTTTTGTAATTCCTTCAAGATCTTCTAACCTTTTAATATAGTTTTCTAGTGAATCACTTCTAGCTCCTGGACGAGATGCTGAAAGTGCATCTGCGATAGCAACAAGTGATGCTATTATGCTTGTTGATTCTTTATCTCCGTGATGGGATTCAATAGCATTTAAAACCACTTTATCTTCTTTAAATTTTTTGGCAAGTTCATAACCAAGCTCAATATGTGAACCTTCAACTTCGTGATCTATTGCTTTTCCAATATCGTGAAAAAGACCCGCTCTTTTTGCTAAAACTTGATTCTCATCAATCTCTGCTGCCATAATTCCGGCAAGATGAGCTACTTCAATTGAATGCTTTAAAACATTCTGTCCAAAACTTGTTCTAAAATGAAGCCTTCCTAAATAACTAACTAATTCAGGCTCTACTTTGGTAATACCAAGTTCAAAAAGTGCTCCTTCTCCTAGTTCTCTTATTCTAACTTGCATATCTTTTGATGTTTTATCATAAAGTTCTTCTATTCTGGTCGGATGAATTCTACCATCCTTTATTAATGTTTCAATTGTTAATCTAGCAATTTCTCTTCTCAAAGGATCAAAACTAGATAACACGATAGCTTCAGGTGTATCATCAATAATTAAATCTACTCCTGTTACAGCCTCTATCGTTCTTATATTTCTTCCTTCTCTACCGATGATTCTACCCTTCATTTCATCGTTTGGTAAAGTTACAACTGTAATTGTTTGCTCATTTGCAACATCACCCGCATATTTTTGCATACTACTAACAATTAAATCTTTCGCATATTTATCAGCTTCTAATTTTGATTGTACTTCTCTTTCATTAATGTATGAAGAAACTTCTAAATCCATCATTTCTTCTACTTTTTTTAATACCAAATCTTTGGCTTCTTGTTTTGAATAGCCCGCGATTTTTTCTAATAGTTCAACTTGTTCTTTTTTTATATTTTCTACTTTTACTTGTTCTTCTTGGATATTTTTTTGCTTATCTATTAAATTTGTTTCTTTTTCCTCTAGTGTTTGTTCACGTTTTTGCAACATTTCATCTCTTCTATCAATGTTGTTTTCACGCGTCAAAAGTCGCTCTTCCGCTTCTTTTACTTCAGATTTTCTTTCCTTTATTTCTACTTCTGTTTCATTTTTTATTTTGTGTGCTTCTTCTTTAGCTTCTAATAGATATTCTCTTTTGATTTTCTCGGCTTCTTTTTTTGCCTTTTCCATCTCAGAATTTATCTTTTTAGAAACACTATTTCCTTTAATATAATTGATAATAAACATTACTATAATGCCCAAAAAAATTCCAACAAGTACTAGTAAAGCAGGAAATAATATACCTTCCATATATTCCTCCATCTATACTAAAAGTTTTTACACTTCTACTTCTATTTTAATCTTTATTGGCATTTTAGTCAAGGAATTTAGAAACTTAAATAAGTCATCCTAAATTAAAAAAATAGCCTTTATATGGCTATAATTTCTGACATTTATTACAGTAATATGTGCTTCTTCCATTAATCTTTTCTTTAATTAACTTTTCGTTACAAACTGGGCATATTGTTTTTGTATGTACTAGCAAGTTATTTTGAAAGCTACCTTGAACTCCCTCACTTGATTCATAAGTTCGAATGGTTGTTCCACCCAATTCAATAGCTTTTTCAAATGTTTTCTTAGTACTTTCAATTATCCTACTTATTTCCTCTTCATTTAAGTCTACCCCTTTTTTTTGAGGATTTACCTTGGCTAAAAAAAGTATTTCATCCGCATAAATATTTCCTACTCCAGTAATTATACTTTGGTCAAGAAGTAAGGATTTAATAGGCAAATTTCTATTTAGTTTGTTTTTTAAATAAGTAACATTTAATTTGTCATCCCAGATTTCTAACCCTAATTTGTTTAAGGGTCTGACATCAAAAGCTTTATCCTTATCTACTATATACATTCTTCCAAATTTTCTAGTATCAACGTAACTTAGTTTAAAATCATCAAAAACAAATGCAACATGTTCATGTTTTAATTTTGCTTCGTCTATTTTTCTGATTTTGTATTTTCCTTCCATCCTAAGATGACTTAACATATAAAAATCAGCAAATTCAAACATTAAAATTTTGCCTCTTCTTTTAATGTCTAATATTTTATTGTTTTTTATTTTGTTAACAAACTCTACTGTTGGATATTCTATTATCTTTTCATAAAAGACGAAAACATCTTTAATTACTTTATTTAATAGTATTTTTTTCAAAGTGTTTTTTACTGTTTCAACTTCTGGCAATTCTGGCATAAATTATTTCCTATCTATTTTTGTTAATCCGCCCATATAAGGTTTTAAAACCTCTGGTATATTTATACTTCCATCCTCGTTATAATTGTTTTCTAAAAAGGCGATTAACATACGTGGTGGGGCAACTACCGTATTATTTAAAGTATGCGGATGATTACCATCGCTTAATTTTATATTTAATCTTCTTGCTTGAGCATCTCCTAAGTTAGAACAACTACCAACTTCAAAATACTTCTTTTGTCTTGGACTCCATGCTTCTATATCTAAACTTTTTACTTTTAAATCCGCTAAGTCTCCACTACAACATTCTAGCGTTCTAACAGGAATGTCTAGACTTCTAAATAACTCAACAGTATACTTCCACATTTTATTAAACCATTCCATCGAGTCTTTTGGTTCACATATAACAATCATTTCTTGTTTTTCAAACTGATGAATTCTATATACTCCACGTTCTTCTATTCCATGAGCTCCTTTTTCTTTTCTAAAACAAGGTGAATAAGAAGTCAGCGTTAAGGGTAATTGGGAAAGTGTTTTATTAACAAATCTGCCTATCATTGTATGCTCACTTGTTCCAATTAGATAAAGATCTTCGCCTTCGATTTTATACATCATTGCATCCATCTCTTCAAAGCTCATTACGCCTTCAACACAACTTCTTTTAATCATAAAAGGAGGTATTACATAAGTAAAACCCTTATTAATCATAAAGTCTCTTGCATAAGATAATACGGCTGAATGAAGTCTTGCAACATCACCAGTTAAATAATAAAAGCCATTTCCAGCTACTTCCCTTGCTGAGTCTAAATCCAATCCACATAACTTTTCCATAATATCTGTGTGATAAGGAATTTCATAGCTAGGAACCTTTGGTTCACCAAATTTTTCAATCTCAACATTTTCTGTATCGTCTTTGCCTACTGGCACACTTGAATCTATTATATTTGGAATTTGCTTCCAAATTTCCAATCTTTTTTGTTGAAAAATTATCTCTTGTTCTCTATTCAATGCTTCTTTAGTCTTTAAAGCTGTAGTTTCTTGTTTTATATTCTCTACATCTTCGTTTTTTTGATCTCTAACCAGCTCGCCTATTCTTGAACTTAATTCATTAATAGTTTTTCTTAAATCATCCCCTATTTGTTTGGCATTCCTATATTGTTTATCTACTTCTAAAAAATCATCTACCAAATGTAACTTATGTTCCTTAAATTTTCTTTTAATATTTGCTTTTACTAATTCTGGATTCTCTCTTATTAATTTTATATCTATCATTTTTTACCTCCTATTCCTCATCTGTTTTCAAAATAGCTAGAAAAGCTTCACTTGGAACTTCAACATTTCCAACCATTTTCATTCGTTTTTTTCCTTCTTTTTGTTTCTCTAAAAGTTTTCTTTTTCTTGAAACGTCTCCACCGTAGCATTTGGCTAAAACATTCTTTCTCATTGCTTTTATATCACTTCTAGCTATTATTTTGCTTCCTACAGAAGCTTGTATAGGCACCTCAAACTGCTGCCTTGGAATAATATCTTTAAGTTTTTCAACAATCGCTTTACCTCTTTTATAAGCAAAGTCTTTGTGAACAATAATACTAAAAGCATCAATTATTTCGTCATTTAATAAAATGTCCATTTTCACTAAATTGCTTTCTTTATACCCAATAAGTTCATAATCAAATGAAGCATATCCTTTTGTGTAAGATTTTAATCTATCAAAAAAATCATACACTATTTCTGATAAAGGAAGTTCATAATGAATATTTACTCTTGTTTTATCTAAATAATCCATCGATATATATATTCCTCTTTTATCTTGACACAATTTCATAATATCACCAATATAATCATTTGGCACAAATATACTGGTTCTGATGTAAGGTTCTTCAATAGAAGAAATCAAAGTCTTTTCAGGATACTTTGTTGGACTATCAATATATATAGTACTTTCATTAGTTAAATTTACTTTATATATAACCGATGGACTTGTAGCGATTATATCTATTTTAAATTCTCTTTCAATTCGTTCTTTTATAATCTCCATATGAAGTAGCCCAAGAAATCCACATCTAAATCCAAATCCAAGAGCTTTTGATGTTTCTGGTTCAAATTCTAAAGATGCATCATTTAATTTTAATTTTTCTAGTGCCTCTCTTAAATCAGCATATTTGTTTGTTTCCGTTGGATAAAGCCCCGTAAAAACCATGGCTTTAATTTTTTTATATCCAAAAAGTGGAGTAATATTTGAATCAACATTAGCAATAGTATCTCCTACTGCAACATCACTAATATATTTTATCCCACCACACAAATATCCTACTTCTCCAGCTGTCAATTCTGTAAGCTTCTTCTCTTTTGGAGTATGAACACCAATTTCTATTACTTCGTGTGTTGTGTTTGCTTTGATCATTTTGATTTGATCTTTTAGTCTTACTTTTCCATCCATTACTCTAATGTATGAAACAACGCCTCGATATGAATCATAAAAACTATCAAAAATAAGAGCTTTTAAAGGATTATTAACATCTCCCTTAGGTGCGGGGATAACTTCAATTACTTTTTTTAATAATTCTTCTATCCCTATCCCATTTTTAGCGCTAGTTAAAACAATATCTTCTTCAAGAAATCCTAAGTTGTCTATTATTTCTCTTTTTACTTTTTCAATATTCGCATTAGGTAAATCTATTTTGTTGATGACTGGAATTACTGCCAAGTTGTTTTCTAGTGCGAGATAATAATTAGCTAGAGTTTGAGCTTCTATTCCTTGAGCTGCATCAACCACTAAAATAGCCCCTTCACAAGCCGCTAGACTTCTGCTTACTTCATAAGTAAAGTCGACATGTCCAGGAGTGTCTATTAAATGAAAAGTGTATTCCTCATCATTATACTTGTATTTTAGTTGAACAGAGTTGAGTTTTATTGTTATTCCTCTTTCTCTTTCAATATCCATATTGTCTAATAATTGTTCCTTTTTTTCTCTCTCACTAATAGCGCCAGTAATATCTAATATTCTGTCTGCTAAAGTACTTTTCCCGTGATCTATGTGAGCTATTATTGAAAAGTTTCTTATGTTTTGTTGTTTCATTTTGTTCACCTGTTTATATTATATCATTTTTTTGCCATAAAAAAAGATTTAAAAATAAATCTTATTTTAATATTACAAGCATCGCCACTGCTGTTCCAACTGTTACTAAAAGGGTTATTATAGAAAGCAAAATAACATTTACAAAAGCAGCTTCGCCAATAAATATCGGTTTTTTTTCTTCTAACGTACTATGACCATTTGAAAGGGTTAGTACTTTTGGCTTATCGCCCAATCCATTGCTTTGTGTTTGACTTTCCTGTTGTGGAAATTCTACTTCATTACTAGGCATTGTTGAAACACTTTGTTGTTGTCTAACTAATTCTTCTCTTAATTCAGCCAAATCCTGTACAGTCTTTGAAGGCAACTGTTCTTCTATTTTTTTTACCTTCCCTATTTTTGCACTAACAAGCCAGGCTTCTAAATCCAAATTTGTTGATAAAAAGACAATATCTTCTTCAAAAACAACGCTTTTTGATTTTAAAAACTCTTTGGCAACAGATATAATGTTTTCAAGAATTCCCGCTAAAACTTCTCTTTTATTCTCATTTGACAAGTCTTCTTGTAAAAAAGATTTGGCAACTAATATTACACCATTTTCATTTTCAATGTCTCCAGTTAAACCATAGTTTTTCATCATTTTGTTTACATTAGCATCTACAAGAAAACGAATTCTTAAATCTCTTTGATTTAAAGCTTTTGGAATCCCAATATAAAAAGAACCTTTATTGGTTTCAATAGTATAAACAGTTACCTGTTCATCATTAATTATTCCTACATTTTCCAAAAAAACCACTACCTATTCTTCTATTGTTCCACTACTCAATGCGTATTTTATAGTTGTTGCAGTCTCACTGTAAATTATTTCTATGATTAAAATTTTATCACCATTTGTTTCTTTGGCAACTTGGACCATATTTTCTTCTTGTTCAATTAAAAGATATCCTTCTTCTTTCAAATCCCAAAAATACGCATTTATTTCTTCGGGTGTCAATTCACTATAAACAACTGTAACATAGTAACTTTTATCATCAGATCCTTTACTTGCAGATATTATTGTTTTTTCTCCAACACTTGGATATAAAGTTGTAAACGTTTCTTCTTTTATTTTTATTAATGCATCTGTGTTTGAAACTTGAATATTTGAACCATCAAAAATCAAATTTAATACAAATAAAACGATAGTCAAAAAAATACAAATTAATAATACTTGATTTCTTCTCTCTTTAAATACTTCTTTTTTAAACATATTCTTCACCTAGTATAATAATAGCACAAAAAAACAATATGTAAAAGTACAAATTGTTAATTTTCTATTCTATTAAATAAAATATCAATATTTTTCAAATTTAAATTTTGTTTTACTTGTATATATTCCCAGTTGCTTTCTTTTATATCAAGCATTTCTTTTAGCTTTTTAGATGAATTTGGAATAAATACTTCAAGTAAATTAGCAAGATTTGCCATAATGTTTAAGCAAGTATATGTAACATTGTTAAATAGTTCAATGTTTTCTTTAACAAGATTCCAAGGAGCGTTCTCATCATAGTACTTATTAGCTTTGGTAACTAAATTCCAAACTGTATCTAAAGACGAACGAAGTTCTCCTTTTTTTATTTGTTCTCCAGCTTCTAAATAAGTTTTTTTGATTTCTTTTTCAATTTCAAAATCCATTATACCTTCACTAACGACACCATTGAATTTTTTATTGATAAAAGCTAAATTTCGATTTACAAAATTGCCATATTCACCAACTAAATGTTTATTGTGATAAAAAATAAAGTCTTCAAAAGAAAAATTAGTATCTTTTTTTTCAGGATTGTTTGCCATTATATAGTATCTGATTGTATCACTTTCATACTTTTCAAGCATGTCTTTTATATAAACACCAGTTCCTTCACTTTTACTCATTTTAGCGCTTCCCAAGTTCAAATACTCACTAGATATTATATAATCTGGAAGTTTATAATTGTGCTTAATAGCTAACAATAATGCCGAATAAATAATTGTATGAAAAACAATATTATCCTTACCGTGAACATAATAAGTAACTAAATCTTCTGACGTGAAAAATTTTTCAAAATCAATATTGTTTTGTTCACAATATTTATGAGCAGCAGTTAAATAGCCCATTACGGCTTCTACCCAAACATAAATTTTTTTATTCTCATAACCAATAACAGGCGTATCAATACCCCAATCTATTTCTCTAGTAACAGCTCTATCTAATAAACCACTATCAAGATATTTTTGAGTTTCACCAATCGCATTAGGTCTCCATTTATCTTTGTTTTTATTTAATAATTCTTGGATTTCGTTTTGAAAGTCTGATAATTTAAAATAAAGATGTTTGTTGTTTCTTTTTTCTGTAGGAGTTCCACAAATCTTACATTTTTTATCTAATATTTCATTTGAAGTAAGCGCTCTTAGGCAATTATCACATTGATCTCCCTTAGCTTTCCCACCACAATGTGGACAAATTCCTTCTATTTCTCTATCTGACAAAAATTTGTTACACTTAACACAATAATCTTGTTCTTCTTCTTTTTCATAAATATAACCATTATTCATTATTTCTAAAAAATATTTTTTAACTTCTTCTTTGTGAAAAGGATCTGTTGTTTTATTATATAAATCATATGAAAAGTTTAGTTTATTAAAACACTCTACGAATTCAGCGTGATACTTTTCAGCAATACTTTCCGGAGATACCCCTTCTTCTTTTGCTCTTAAAGTTATCGGTGTTCCGTGGCAGTCCGTTCCCGAATCAAATATAACCTCTATATTGTTTTTTCTGTAAAATCTAGCGATTACATCTCCTGGTAAAAGAGCAGCTAAGTGTCCTATATGAGCAGATGAGTTTCCATACAACCATGCATTTCCGATAAATACTTTCATAAAATTCCTCCTTGTTATAAAAAAAGGACCTAAAAAGTCCCAATAATCACATTGGTGGAGAATAAGGGATTCGAACCCTTGACCCCCTGCGTGCAGGGCAGGTGCTCTAGCCAGCTGAGCTAATTCCCCAAAGCGATAAGATAATTCTAGCATATGACCTTTTTTATGTCAATGAATTATTCCTTGCTTTATATAACTTTTTTATATGTTACAATTTTATTTTATCATATTTTTATAACTTTTTAATTATTTTTTTATAAAATAAATTGTCTATCTTTGGGTGAAAGAGAAGCTTTGCCTAACAATAAATCGTTTAATTCAGTAAAACTCTCATTTGGTTGACTATTGTTTATAAGATAGCATAAGTCTTTAAATTGTGGTGAAAGACTACAAAGAGCTCCTATCAAATTTGGTGTTTCCTCTTCGACAAATTGGCATAAGTCAAAAAACATTGCTTTTGCCCAATCTGTTGCTAAGAGTCCTTCAATATATTCTTTTAAGTTACTTACTGTAGTTAAGGATTCAGTTAAACTGTCTTTTTTTGTCGCGTGTGTTTTTACCAGTAATCCCTGTTTTTCTATAACATCAATATCTACATAATCATAGCTACCTTCGTTAGAAAATTCGCTGTATGCATGTGCGTATGGATAAAATTTATCTCTCGCAAAAGATTTCTGATTTATTATTAATTTTTTTAGATGCATTTGATTTTTAAAGCTCACTTCTGTTTTTTCTTCAGTTTCACTTTTTATTTGAAAGAAGCTACACGTTTGCATCAAACATGAATTTAATTCTTTTTTACCATACTTTAAGCATACACTTATAATTTCTCCGGTTTTTTTATCAAAAATTAAGCAAATATCCGCTAGAACGGTCCCTGTATTTATAGAATATCTTATCTCTACATTTTGATTACTATAAGATATTTTAATATTTTTTTTAGTTGGTCCTTTTTCTAAAATAAACTCTAAAACCTCTCCGTTATAAGTTTGAGAGATAAAAATTTCATTTGACTTGCTTTGCATAATTATTGTGTCTAAAGAACTATTGCAAATTAGGTTCCATCCAAAACAATTTAAAATTTTATTGTTTATTTTTAATGTTTTATTTAGTTCATCTATTGTCATTTATTTATTACCTTTCTTGGCTGCTTTATTACTTTATCACGTTTTATGAAAAAGTCAATTTTTTATTAATTTACGATGAAGTTAATATTTTAATAAAATTTGGCAAACAAAAACTCGACACCTTATCAGTTCGAGTTCATAAAACTATTTGGTGCTCGTGAAGAGAATCGAACTCTTACATCATAGATACACGATTTTGAGTCGTGCGCGTCTACCAGTTCCGCCACACAAGCACAGAAAAATTGTATCATAAAACCAAATCCTTTTAAAGTGTTTTAACAAAATAATCAAATATTTTATTGGCATCTTCGTCATAATCTAACATCTTTTCTGGGTGCCATTGAACTCCTAGCACAAAATTCTCACCAGGTAATTCTAAAGCTTCAATTAAACCGTCCTCAGAATATGCTGAAACAATAAGATTCTTAGCGCTTGGAATATTAAGTTTGTGTATACTATTTACTTTAATTTTTTCTTTACCAGTAATTTTACTTAATAAAGTGTCTTTTACTATTGAAACCTCATGAACGTATTTTATACCTTCTTGTCTATGATTTATTAAAGTTTCATTAGCAATCGTTTTTACTCCATCATAAATTCTTGCAAGAATCTGCATTCCCATACAAATACCTAAAACTGGTTTTCCCTTTTCAATAGCATACCTCACTACATATTCATCGTACTCAAACCATTTATACCCACCAGGTATAATAATCCCATCACACATATTGACCATTTTTCTATACATTTTTTTCTCTTTTTCTGTTAATGCCGGCATTTCAGACTTTTTAGCGCCTTTATACTCCAATAAATCTAATGGGACAATCAATAAAGGAAGACAATTTTTCTTAATAATTGCTTTTCTTGTAGCGTCATATATCCCTACTATACCAAATCCTTCATCATCTATTGTTGGTCTTCCAAGTACTCCAATTATTTTCATAAAAGATCTCCTTTAAAAAAATTATATCTGATGATATAATTTTAAACTTTTTCTGACATTTTGTCTATTGATATATCTCTTGTGTGTTTGATTTGTTCCCATTTGGCGTTCTTTTTAAATAAACAAACAACATTAATTGGGATCCAAGAAATTAAAAATAATGGATAAGTTAAAAGACCGGCCAAAACGTTTTTTACACCTTTTTTGTTATATCTTACAACAAATACAGCAATAAATATTGTAAATAAATATGATGCGGCAAAAAAGAAATATCTCCATGCGAACATAAAAGCAAATAAATCAGATAATTTTATGCCAATCATATTATATACAAGCAATATTGCTAACGCAATAACACTTACTACTTGAACAATAGGAGCTAAAAAGAATAAACTCATATCAAGGCAAGCTAAGCTTTTCTTCTTTAATGAGGCAACGAATAGCCTCCAAGAATACTTTATACAGCATTGATAATTTCCAATAGTCCATCTACTTCTTTGTTTCCAAGAAACTTTAAAACTAAATGGTTGTTCATCATATGTAATAGCATCTTCAATAAATACTATTTTCTTGTCATTTAACGCACACTGTGCTGTAAATTCAACATCTTCAGTTAATGTTGTCGTATTAAATCCATATTTTTCTAATACGCCTTTTTTAACCATAAAGCCTGTTCCGTTAATAGAAGCTGATGAATTCATACTCATTCTTGCCTTACTAAAAAATAAATTTTGAACCCAATAGAATAAAGAATAGCCACCACTTATCCAACTATCTGAAGGATTCTTACTGTCCCTATATCCTTGCGCTACTTCATATCCTTCACACAAAGCATCATTCATTCTAGATAAAAAATTTGCATGAACAATATTATCTGCATCAAAAATAATAAATGCATCAAAATCTCTATTCTTTATTAAATAATTAAAAGAATATTTTAAAACGTCTCCCTTGCAAGTAACTTTTACTTTACAATCAATTATACTTGCTCCAGCTTTTTCTGCTGCTCCTTTAGTATCGTCTGTACAATTATTTGGTACAACAAAAATTTCAAATAGGTTTTTTGGGTAATTTTGCTTTAATAAGCTTTCAACCAATTTACCTATAACTTTTTCTTCGTTTCTGGACGCTATTAAAACCGCAATTTTATGTTTCGGCGCATGCTTCCCTATTTTTATTTTTGCCTTTTTAAATACAAAAAGTCCTGTTATTAAAAAATAAAAACCATATAAAATTGTTGGTATAAATATTAAATAATAAATTGCTTGAAACATATTGTCCCTCTTTTTCTTTCCTAATTATACTTATATATGTGCCTTTTGTCAAATCACAAAATACTAGAGTTTTTTGTTTGAAATAAACACATATCTGTCTAAATTTGCTAAATCCTTCTCTATTTTTATATAAATGCTTCCAAAATGTTCTTCAATTATCTTTTTTACTTCTAAACTTTTAGTTTCACTTATTTCAAAAGCAATTAAAAATGTTTCATTTAGTTTATCTTTAATATTTTTTAATATTTCTTCATAAAAATAAAGTCCATTGTTTTTAGCAAACAAAGCTATATAAGGCTCGTTATTTTTAACAATGTCCATTATATTTTCACTTTCGTCAATATATGGGGGATTGGAAATAATAACATCATATTTTTTAAAAACATTAGATAGAATATCACTTTCGAAAAAATTAACATTTGTTTTATTTCTTTCGTTGTTTTCTTTAGCTACAGCTAGTGCGTCTCTACTAATATCTACCGCATCTACTTCGCTTTCTACTTTTTTATTTAAAGTGATTGCGATACAACCACTACCTGTTCCAATGTCCAAAATTGAAATTTTCCGATTGAATATCTTCTTAATATAATCAATTGTTTTACTTACTAGTTCTTCTGTTTCAAATCTAGGTATTAAAACAGTTTCATCGACTTTAAAATTCAAATCAAAAAAGTCAACATTGCCTATAATATATTGGACAGGAACTCCTTTTTTTAACAATTCGAAAGCTTTTTTTAAGTCACCTTTATAATATTTTCTTAGATACTCTTCTTCCATTATTCCCCTTTTATTAACCTTTTTTGGTCTTCAGCAACAAGCGCTTCAATAATTTCATCTAAAGCACCTTCCATTATTCTGTCTAACTGTTTTATTGTTAAGCCTATTCTGTGATCAGTAACTCTGTTTTGGGGATAATTATAGGTTCTTATTTTTTCTGACCTGTCTCCTGAACCAATTTTATTTTTTCTATCTGCTCCTTCTTGTTCTTCTTTTTCTCTTAGTTCTTTTTCATATAAACGTGTTTTAAGCATTTGCATACAAGATTCTTTATTTTGAATTTGACTTCTTTCATTCTGGCAAGTTACAACAATATTACTTGGTAAATGGGTTATTCGAACGGCAGAATCCGTTGTATTAACACCTTGTCCTCCTTTACCACCACTCCTAAATATATCAACTCTAATATCTTCATTTCTTATTTCAACTTCTAAATCCTCTGCTTCTGGCATAACAAGAACTGTTGCAATAGAGGTGTGTATTCTTCCTTGTGTTTCTGTTTCAGGAACTCTTTGTACTCTATGAGCTCCACTTTCATATTTAAGTTTAGAATAAACATTTTTCCCTTTTACTTTAAACTCTATTTGAGAAGAACCGCCACCTTCTTTTTTTTCTTCATTTAAAAGTTCGTATTTCCAACCTTGTCTTTCTATATATTTAGCATACATTCTAAAAAGATCACTTGCAAAAAGATTTGCTTCATCCCCTCCGGCTGCACCTCTAATTTCAATAATTACATCTTTTCCATCATTAGGATCTTTTGGTAATAAAAGAGTTTCTAATTCTTGCTCTAATAAGACTTTTTTATTAGTTAAACCTTCTAGTTCTTCTTTTGCCATTTCATACATTTCAGCGTCTTTCATCATTTCTTGCACGTCTAAAATAGAATCCAATATCTTTTTGTATTCCATATAACAGTTATAAGCTTCTTCTAAGCTTGCTTTTTCTTTTGTAAGCTTTAACGTGTCGCCAATTTTACCAATCATACTCTCACTCATTAATAAATTAGTAAGCTCAAGATATCTTGTTTCTATAGAATCTAATCTTTCAATCATGTTTTCACTCATTTCTATTCAAATTATACTATATTATATATGAAAAAACTACTATGTCTAGTAATTTTCTTCGCCTTTGTTTTTAAATTGAATCTTTATTGGTGTACCGGAAAAGTCAAAAGATTCTCGGATTTTATTTTCAATATATCTTTCGTACGAAAAATGAACCAATCCCTTATCATTTACTTGAATATTAAACGTTGGTGGACATACTCCCGATTGACTAATAAAGTACATTTTTAGTCGTCTTCCTTTATATGATGGGGGTAAATTAAGTTCATAACTCTCTCTTAAGCAGTTATTTAATAAACTTGTTTTAATCTGCTTTCTACTATTTTCATAAGATTTAATAATACTTGGAATTAAGGTGTGGATTCTCTTTTTAGTAAGAGCAGATAAAAATACAATATCCGCATAAGGCATAAATTTGAAATCACTTCTAATATTTTCTATAAATGCTTTCATAGTTTCATCTTTGTCTTCTATTAAATCCCACTTATTAACAACGATTATGACTGGTTTTCCTGCTTCAAGAGCATATCCCGCAATATGTGTGTCGTGTTCAATAATACCTTCAGAAGCATTGATTAAAAGGGCGCACACGTCAGATCTATCAATAGCTTTTAAGCTTCTTAATAAGCTGTATCTTTCAACAGATTCGTAAATTTTTCCTTTTTTTCTCATTCCAGCAGTATCAATAACAACAAATTCTTGATTATTATAGGTAAACTCTGTATCAATCGCATCTCTTGTTGTCCCTGGAACTTCACTTACAATTACTCTTTCTTCATTTAAAAGAGCATTTACTAGACTACTTTTCCCTACATTTGGTCGTCCTATTACCGAAAATCTTATTTTATCATCGATTTTTTCTTCTATATCTTTAAAGCCCTTTGTTATTTCATCAAGCAAGTCTTCAAAACCTGTATTTTGTTCTCCACTTACAGCAAAAATCTTTTTAAACCCTAATTCATAAAAATCATATTGATTTTGAACATAACTTTTACTATCTGTTTTGTTAATAACTAGAATAACTTTTTTATTGGCTTTTTTAAGCATATCTTTGATGACATAATCGTTTGAATTAAGCCCTTCTTTTCCATCAACAATAAAAAGAATGACATCTGCTTCATCGATTGCCAATTCCGCTTGGATTTTTATTTCAGTACTGAAAACTTCATTACCACTATCAATTCCCCCTGTATCAACAAGGTGAAAGCCAAAATTCTTATATCTTGCGAAACTATATATTCTATCTCTTGTAATACCGGGAGTATCTTCAATTATTGATATTTTTTTACCAACAATTCTGTTAAAAATAGTTGATTTACCAACATTTGGTCTACCAACTAAAGCAACTACATTCTTTTTCATATTTACTCCTATATTATTCTATCTATTTTTTCATATATTTCTTTTTTACCTATCTTTGTTATACTAGAAAAAACTACAAAATCATCGCCCACAACCAAATCAAGGCCATTAAGCATTATACTTCTTTGTTTTTGATGATTTGCATTAGCAATCTTATCTGCTTTTGTGGCAACGATAGTTACTGGTAGTTCATAGTGTTTTAAAAATTCATACATCAAAACATCATCTTGTGTTGGTTTGTGTCTAAAATCAACAAGCATAAAAACTTGTTGTAAATTTTTTCTATTAACTAAATAGTCTTCCATCATTAAGCCAAACTTTTTTTGCTTTTTTTTACTTATATTCGCATATCCATATCCAGGCGCATCTACTAGATAAAATTCATCATTTACTAAATAAAAGTTTATTGTTTGAGTTTTTCCTGGAGTAGCCGATGTTCTGGCATAATTTTTTCTATTAATTAAAGTGTTTATAAAGCTGCTTTTACCTACATTACTTCTTCCAACAAGCAAAAATTCTGGCTTGTTATCTTCAGGATATTGACTTCTTCTAACAGCACTAATAATTAATTCTGTTTTATTTATCTTCATAAGATCTCCCTCATTCGACTAATAAATTATAACAGTTAAGGCCTTTATTGTCAAAAGTTATTACTTGTGATAAAAAAAAGATTATTTTAAATCTTTCATTTTTTTATTAATAAGTTTAATTGCTCTTTTTGGACTTAGTTTATACATCAAGTTCATCATTTTAGCATCATTTCCAATATAAAGTTGGAATTTGTTTTTTTCAATTGCTTTTATTATTTGTTTTGCGGCGTCACTTGCTGAAGTTGTTTTATAATTACTACTTGTTGTTTTTATTTCAACATTAGAGTTCTTCACAATATTTGTTGCAACTGCCCCAGGGAAAACTACTGTAACACCAACGTTTGTATCTAAAAGTTCAGCATACAATCCTTCAGAAAAAAGTTTTAATGCGGATTTTGAAGCTCCATATATTGTTTGTTTTGGAAAAGGAAAAAATCCCCCCATACTAGAAACATTAACAATATGAGCTTCTTTTCTTTCAAACATTTTTGGTAAAAACATTTTTATTAATTTGACAGGTCCGAAAAAGTTTATTTTCATAACTTTACTTCCAGTGTTCATATCTAGCTCATTGAATTTAACAAAAGGCTGAATAATTCCAGCATTATTAATAACACCGTCTACGCCTTCATATTTATTAAAATATTCATTATAAAATTTTTCAATTTCTTCACTACTTGCCATATCAACAACAAAACTATCAAAGTTCTTTCCAGCAACTAGTGCCTTTGTTTCATTTAATCCTTTTTCACTAATATCTAATCCAATTACAAAAGCTCCCTTTTTTATTAAGTCAATTACTAGTTCTCTTCCTATTCCACTTCCAGCTCCTGTAACTATGATTTTTTTGTTTTTTACTTTCACTTTTCCTCCTTATATATTTTTTACAAATTAGGGGTATTTTTTATAGTACTAAAAACAGCCCAAGCAATACAATAATAGAAACAATAATTGCGATGATTGATCCTTTAATAAATTTTACATTTCGTGTTAACTCTTTAACATTACCTAACCAATGTGGGAATTCATCTAATATCAACCCTATTCCAAAACCATACAATATTACAATTAAAAGTGTGGTTTTTATATTTAATACTATTACTAAAAAGCTTGTTAATATTACTAAAATATTTCCATAAACAAAGTGATGCGGTCTTTTATTATTTGATAAAACATTCTTTGGCAATACATGAAAATGTAAAACTAACAGTGTAATAATTCTGGATATCACAAACGTTAAAACAATTGCTGCTGCTAGAACCGCTATATTTCGTTGAACATCATTCATATTATTTTTCCTCCTTATATTTTTTTCTTTCTTGATATTTTGTATGAAGTAATTCTTCTGCTTTATTACTTCCTGGATAATCTAAATAATTATCATACAATTCATGTATATTTGGATTTTCATGAGCTTTTCTAATAACTTTATTTCCATCTTCATTTAATAACCCTTGCATTCTAAGGTTAATTACTTCTTCTGAATTATATTTACTAAAATCAATATATGGCTGTCCTCCACCATTGATGCATCCACCAGGGCATGCCATAAATTCAACGAAATCATAGTTTACTTCTTTATTTTTAATTTTTTTAAGTATTTCTTTAGCATTTTTAATACCGCTTACCGCAGCCACACTTATTTTTCTACCATTTACATTATAACACGCTTCCTTAACTCCTTTTAAACCTCTTACTTCATTAAATTCTATTTTTTCAAGAAGTTTTTTTGTCGATAGTTCTACAAGAGTTCTTAAAGCAGCTTCCATTACTCCTCCAGTCGAACCAAATATAATTGATGCACCTATTCCAAAGGGGTTATCATATTCTTCATCCGTTAAATTCGAAAAATTTATGTTTTTTTCTTTAATTAACCTAGCTAGTTCTCTAGTTGTCAAAACCGCATCTACTTCGTTATCTTTTGTTTTTTCAAACTTTTTGGCAATACAAGGCATGATCATTACTACAAATAGCTTTGAAGGATCAATGTTATTTTTTTTAGCGTAATATGTTTTTATAACAGAGCCTAACATTTGTTGAGGTGACTTACACGTAGATAAATTCTTAATCATGTCTGGGTGATAATACTCAACATATCTTACCCATCCCGGGCTGCAAGACGTAAACAAAGGTAAATTTTTGTTCTCTTTTATTCTGTCTACCAATTCTTTTGCTTCTTCCATAACAGTTAAATCAGCGCCAAAACTAACATCAAACACTTTATCAAAACCTAATTTTCTTAATGAAGCAATCATTTTTCCTTTAACATTTGTCCCTATTGGAAAATTAAACTCTTCACCTAGAGAAACACAAATTGAAGGAGCGATACAAGCAATTACTTTTAAATCTTTGCTTAGTGCTTCTTTTACTGCCTTTGTGTCATCCTTTTCCATTAAAGCACCAGTTGGACAAACTAAAACACATTGTCCACAACCAATACATGGAGAATCAACTAAATTATTATCAAAAGCACAACCTATATTTGTTTTAATTCCTCTTTTGTTTTTTCCTATTACCTCAATGCTTTGAATATTTTTACATACTTCAACACATCTTCCACACAAAATACATTTATTTGAATCTCTTACTATATATGAGGTACTAGTATCTTTTTCTTTTAATCTGCCAATTTTCCCATATTTACCGTCAGTTATATGATATTCATCAAATAAGTGCTGCAAATTACATTTGGTGTTTTTTAAACAGTTTAAACATTCCCTGTTGTGATTCGACAAAAGAAGCTCTAAGTTTTCCTTTCTCGCATCTAATATTTTTTCTGTATTAGTAAATACTTCCATTCCTTCTTTAACAAAAGTTGAACACGCTGTGACTAGTTTTGGACTTCCCTTTACTTCTACCAAACACATTCTGCAAGAAGCATTATTGTTTATTCCTTTTAAATAACACAAATGAGGAATATTTATGCTTAATTTTTTAGCAACATCTAATACAGTTATATTGTCTTCTACTAAAACTTCTTTATCATCTATTTTTATATTAACCATACCTACTCCTTTTCTACAGCATTAAAGTTGCATGCAGAATAGCACGCACCACATTTAATACATTTCACATTATCTATTTCATATTTATTTTCTTTTATACTGATTGCGCCAACAGGACACCTTTTCGCGCACAAACCACATGCCCTACACATTTCTTTATTTATTTTATACATAATTAAACTTTTACACACTTTAGCTGGACATTTTTTATTATTAATGTGAGCCAAATATTCATCTTTAAAATATTTTAAAGTTGATAAAACAGGATTTGTAGCTGATGCACCAAGTCCACAAAAGGATGTTTCTTTTATATGATTTGATAAATCTTCTAGTGTTTTCAAGTCTTTTTCTTCCCCACTGCCACGCGTTATTCTATCTAATATTTCATATACTCTTTTTGTTCCTATTCGACAAGGTGTACATTTCCCACATGATTCTTCCACTGTAAACTCTAAGAAAAATTTAGAAATATCTACCATACAAGTGTCTTCATCCATTACGATAAGCCCACCCGATCCCATCATAGATCCTATACTTTTTAAATTGTCATAATCCATTGGAATATTAATCTCACTAGCTGGAATACATCCTCCTGATGGTCCTCCTGTTTGTGCTGCCTTAAATTGCTTATTATTGGCTATCCCACCACCAATTTCATAAATTATTTCTTTTAAGCTTGTTCCAATTGGGACTTCAACTAAACCTGTATTTAGACTTTTCCCGCCTAGAGCAAAAACCTTCGTACCACTAGAACTACTTGTCCCAAAAGAGTTAAACCATTCTGAACCCTTCAAAATTATTTTAGGTATATTGGCATATGTTTCAACATTGTTAAGTAAAGTTGGACTTTGGTACAACCCTTTATCTGTTGGATATGGAGGCCTATTTCTCGGTTCTCCTCTCTCTCCTTCAATTGAGGCCATTAAAGCCGTTTCTTCACCACACACAAAAGCTCCAGCTCCTAACCTTAAACTTAATTTAAAGTTAAAATTACTGTTTAATATATTGTCACCTAAATAGCCTTTGTTTTTTGCTTGTTCTAAAGCTACTTTTAGTCTTTTAACTGCTAGAGGGTATTCTTCTCTAACATAAATAAATCCTTCATTTGCTCCTACTGTATAGGCCGCAATAATCATTGCTTCAATTACTGAATGAGGGTCTCCTTCAAGGATTGCCCTATCCATAAAAGCTCCTGGATCTCCTTCATCTGCATTACAAACAACAAACTTTTTCTCACCAGTAGCCTTTTTAGCAAGTTCCCATTTTGTACCTGTTAAAAATCCTGCGCCACCTCTACCTCTTAGCTTAGAATTTTTCACTACAGTAACTATCTCATCTCTATCCATAGCTAAAGCTTTTTTTAGTGCTTCATAGTTACCATATTCGTTGATATTTTCTGGATCAATATTTCCACATTTATCCAATACTATCCTTGTTTGTTTATTCAAAAACGGATCATTAGTAATATTATAATTTAAAGTTTTTACAGCTAGTTCTTCTATTACTTCGTTTCCTTTAATCGTTTTGTCTATTATTGATAAAACATTTTCTTCTTTGACATTAATGTAGGTTATCCTTTGATTATTTTTATATACTTCAACAATCGGTTCATATTTGCAGATGCCAATACAACCAACTTTTATAACAGAAACATTTAGCTCTTTTGTTTCTTCTAATAGTTTATTGTATATAATATCTGCTCCAGCAGCTATGCCACAAGAACCTAGGCCAACAGTTATTCTAATATTTTCCATAAACACCTCTAGTTATACTTTTCTAATATTTCTTTTACTTGTTTTTTGGTCACAAAACCATGAATATCTTCATTTATTTTTACAACTGGCGCCATAGAGCAACACCCCAAACACCTTGTCGTGTCTAGAGAAAACTTACCGTCCTTTGTACATTCTCCGTTTTTTATTCCTAAGATTTCTGTTATTTCACTAGCTATCTCTTCTGCTCCCTTGACATAACAAACTGTTCCTAAACAAATATTTATTTGGTATTTTCCTCGAACATTAAAATTAAAACCGTTATAAAAAGTTGCAGTACTGTAGATTTTTTCTAAAGAAATATCTAATCTTTCAGATAAATAAGAAAGCACTTCAAAAGATAAATAATTATATTTCTTTTGAATTGCTTGTAGCATTGATATAAGTGATTCACCGTTGTTTTCGATGATATTATTTATTTCTATTTCCATAAGTACCCTCTATTCTTTTATTATTATATCAAAAAAATTGATACAAAAGTATCAATTTAATTATTAAAGTAAATTTATCTGTAAAGTTTTTTTAATCTTTTTGTCTGTGCTTTATTAGCATTTCTTTATCTTCCTTTGAAACTCTAAAGCTATCTCTACATTTACTTATTCCTTTATTAATTGTAAATTTATTTAATTTATGAGTCTTTAAAAATTCAATCGTCTTTTCTCTTCTTTTAATAAAACATTCACAAAATAACCAAGCATTCATCATATTAACATAGTAATGAGTTTCCTTATAAAATTTGTTCATGATTGTATAAATTTTATCAAGATAACAATCTTTTTCTATGTACTTAAATAAGATACTTAATCCAAGCCTTCTAACAAAGGGTTTATCACTTTTTATATAAGTTAGAACAAGGTCAAAAAAAAGTTCTTCTCTATTCTCAACATCAAAAGACATTAAGTCACAATTTGCCCAGTTATCTATTTTGTTGGCATAATCGTCTAAATATTTTTTCATAGTGGTAAAATCTTTTATTTGACATATTAAAAATCCATTTATAGCTTCGTTTTCATAATAGTCACTTAAGTTTAAATCTAAAAAAGACATAAAGTTTCCTTTAGATATTTCTTTTACGAGCTCTTTTATTTTTGGCGTAGCAATAGCTAAAACCCTTTTTTCAGTATTGATTATTCTTCTAGCCCACTCAACTTTATCTGGATTGCCAAGACTCTCTAAATATTTTATAAATTCTATTCCATCTTTTTTAGTCCAATTTTCTTTTTTAAGTTCCACATTCTCACCTATCTACATTGTATCATTTTAAAAACTAATTGTTTAATTTTTTTGACATAATAGCAATTAACTTTTTAACACTGTAATTAGGAATCTTTTTGTTCATTATAACAACACCAATAAATCTTTTTGGAACATGAGGTACAACTTCTATTTCATATAAAAAGTTTTTTTCTAATTCAATTTTAATAAATTCTTTTGTAGCATACCCAATTCCAAAACCCGCTCTAACTAAATCCATTATTAAATTATAACTTACTACCTCTAATTTTGGTTTTAAACAAACGTTATTGCTTTTTAAATATTTATTTAAATATACCCTAGTATTTGAAGGTTCTTTTTGGAAAAGCAAAGGAAAATTTTCTAAATCTTTTAAGTTTATTTTCCCTTTTGTCAAATTATAATATTTTTTATTTCCAACGAAAATATCTTGTACATCTAAAACTGGTATTATTTTTAAATCTTTATCCTCATTCATTGGTAAATTTAAAATTAACATATCAAGATTTCCGTTTCGTAACTCTTTGATTAAAGTGTCAGTAAGATTGTTAACTATTTGAATGTCTATTTTTGGATACGTTTCGTGAAAAGTTTCCAAATACGGAATTAAAACGTGTCTACTAACTGTTGTTGATGCGCCGATTCTGATAATACCACTATCTAAATTTTTTAAATTAGTTATGGCATTTTCTCCGTTATTAATACTCTCAATTCCGCTTTTTACATATTCATATAATACTTTTCCTTCTTCTGTTAATGTTACGCCTCTTTTAGTTCTTATGAAGAGGCTAACCCCCATTTGTTCTTCTAGTTTTTTTATTTGAAAAGAAACTGCTGGTTGTGAGATAAAAAGGTTAACTGAAGCTAACGAGATACTACCACTGTTTGCTACTACATAAAAAACATGATACAAATCCAAACTAACATTCATGTTATAAACACTCCTTATATCTAATATAAATAATATATATTATACTTATATCACAAATTGTCATATAATGCAAATGGAGGGGAAAAATATGGCAAATTCAAAACAGTGGTGGGAAGTAGAAGACATAGCTACTATGACAGCGCTCATGGAAGAAGATCTTAAGCGTGATGCAGAAACTAAGAAAGTTGAAGTTTCACCAGAAACAGCTAGGCTTTTTTACGAACAAATAAAAGCCTTTGCTTTGTCAAAAGAGAATGTAAAATATTCAAAGGAATTATACGATATACGTGATTTATATATAAAGGAAGAAGAAAGAGCAGAATATTTTACTGAGGACGGCTATTTAGAATTTCAAAATGAAGAAGGACAAACTGTTGCAATTAAATTTAGTCGTTTTCATGCACATAGATCTAACGGATATGGATGTTTAAATGGCAATCCTTGTCTCTTTGTAACTATTAGCATTATGGGTGAAACCATTTGGGAACTACACGTTAAACACGGCACTATGTATTATGAGGGATGGGCAACTGAAGACAAGCTTCCAAAGATGATTGATTCAGCACTTTTAAGTAACAATGAAGGTTATCAAAAAATCCTACAGCCTTATCATGCTTAAATGAGTTTCTTAAATCTTAGTAAATAAAAACATAATAAAAAAATAGTTTTGGTAATACCCTAACTATTTTTTATATTGGTTTTATTTTTCTGTATTTTTATTTTAATCCTTTAATATATATGGCATATCTTCCATCACTTTGTCTATATTAAATCTTCCGTTACCTACTGGATAATAAACAGAATAAGTATCATAAATATCTTTATTAATTATCTTTTTAAACTTCTTTTTTCTTACTTGTGAGACGTTTATTTTTTCTTTTAAAAACAAACTGCTTACTTGATTTCCAAAACAAATTATTTTTTTTGGATTAACTATACTTATTTCTTCATCTAACAATGATAGATACTCTTTGAATTGCGAGTCTTTTAAAGGCCTGGCGTCTTTTTGTGTGCATTTACCTAAATTAGTTATGTATATACTTTTGCTTTTGACATGATTATAAATTATTTCAGCAAAGGAAGGTGTCCATTCAGAGTTTTTTAGCTTCTTAATTTCATCATAAATGTTATTATCAATTAATTTCAAATCATTTAAAATCTTCCAAATTGTTTTAGTACCTATCCAAGGACTTTTAATCCCCTTCCATTCTTTACTCGCAGCAATATTTTTGCCAGTTGGGTTCATAAATATTAAACACAACTCAGGATTTTTTGTTTCTCCACCGTTCAGTATGGCGTCTAGGTTCTTATCGCCGTATTTGTTTTGTAATTTTATATATTTTTTGTTTAACTCATTTAGTTCTTCGCTTTTTTTCATAATAACACCAATATAAATTATAACATAAAAAATGAGCACAAATAGTAAACCATTTATGCTCAGTAGACGAACTTAATAAATTAAATGCGTCTAGGTAGTACTATACGTTGTTAAAGTTTCTTTGTCAACCTTTTTTCCGAAACTTTTAAAACTTCTTTTATTATTTTTTTCAGTTGCGTAGCACTATCAATGTATTCTTGAATAATTTGTTTAAAAAAATCGTCAACATTTATTTCAAACCTATGAGAAAATTTTCTTTTGCTAATTTCGGCTAAAAGCTCGTTGCTTAGTTTATATCTATAATAATGTTCAAAGAAAGCTTCGGAATTCATTTTTTCTATAAAAGCACTTGTATTGTCGAATTGAATAGTAATGATGGCAAGATCATTTATCATTTGATCTAAGCCTTCTACAAATTTTTCCAATGTTTCAGGACTGTTTTCAGCAATTTTCATAATAGTCGCTTTAATAAATGGCAACTCTTCTAACAATATCTTATAACTGCCAACTAAAAGATTATGTGCTTCTATTTGATCCGGATAAATAAACATCAAAGAGTATTCTTGATCACTTGGTGGAACTACTCCTGTTATTCGATTATCTTTAGTTTTAAAATTGAAGTTTTCATAGTGAAAATTATGATTTCTAGTTAATAAAGAAAGCAAATACTGAAGCGCTAATTGGTTCATATATTCTTTATTGTCCAAAAAAATTTCTACATTAAACATAAAAAAGAAATTGTATATTGCCATTCCATAGTTAATATACTCATTTAAAATTGAAGGTTCTGCAAAATCACAAGATAAGCTATACTTATAAATATCATCTTGTATACTGTTGACGTGGCAGCCGTTATGAAAGCAATAAATTACTAAATCATTAATAGGATTGTTTTTTGATAAATTATTTCTTAGATACTCCATCAAATTTAACGTTTTTTCGCCCTCTTCTAAATATGATGGAACAATAACACCTTTTTCATAGGCTTTGGGTTGCAATTCTGTTATTCCTTTACAAATGGCAAGCCTGTATTGAGGAGAGTTGGGTTCAAAATATGTTCTTGCAATATAAGAACTAAAAACTTCAGAAAAAGTAAACATAATTGTACTATTTGGTTTTGTTTTTGATAATGGTTTGAAAATATATTTTTTGCCATCAAAAATATAAAAAGGAAATTCTTTTTTTGATTGCCCGGCTGCTTTTGTATCAACAGAAATGTTCCCACTTCTATCCTTATAGTCTAATTCTGTTATAGTATCAAACATATTAAAATTTTCCACATTATTCCCCCTAAAAAAATTATAACATAAAAAAATGATCACAAATAGTAAACTATTTATGATCAGTAGACGAACTTAATAAATTAAATGCGTCTAGGTAGTACTATACGGCATTAAAGATTCTTTGTCAATCTTTTTTTATGCTTTTTATATATTGATCTATTTCTTCTCTTTCACTTTGAAACAAAATAGGCAAAAAGCCTGCCACAATCGCATCTTTATCTACATCAATTCTACTATACAAACCATTACTTAAATATCCTGTTATTCCTTGATCTTGTTTATTATTTACAACTCCTGTTATTGCTTCAATTATTTTATTTAATGACCCTCCCTTTTGGGCAAAATCAAACATAGTTTGACTTATTCTTATACTAATTGATTTGCCAACAGATTTTTCACCTAGCAAATCTTCTATCGCACAATATGTAACTATAAAAGGTAATCCCATTTCGTCTAAAGCAAAGCCACCTTCAATGGAACAAAGATAATCATATTTTATATTATTATCAATAGCCCGTTTTTTTAACTCTTGGTTTCTGTTATCTGCTCCTCTAATAATCTCACTATCTATTGGTTTACTACTAACACCAGAATCGACTTTAACAGTTATAATCTCATATTCAACTATACCGAGTTTTTCTAGTGCTTTTTCAAGAGCTAATTTTTTGCCTGGATTTTCGCTTCCTAATAATATTTTCATAAATTCACCTACCAATAATTATTCCCTTTGAAGCACTATTATAACACAAAAAAACAATAAATATATTTTAAAATTAACACTTACTATATTGATTTATTAAAAAGAGCATGCTACAATTGCAAGGTACCTTACAAAAGGAGGAAAAGTTGGAAAATACAAAATATATTGGATATGAAATAAAAGTATTAGACAATTTGATCGCAAGAAAAATAATTTGTGAATCAAAATTAAAAGAAAAAAAATTGTTAAATCCTATACAAGGAAAAATACTACAATATTTATTTGAAAACTTTAATAAAGATGTGTATCAAAACGATATTGAAAAGCAGTTTAATTTTAGAAGATCAACCATTTCAGGGATACTACAAACAATGGAAAAAAATAAATTAATCATACGTACTAATTCAACAAAAGACGCCAGATCAAAGAAAATAGAACTGACTAATGAGAGTTTAGATATCGGGAAAGAAATAAAAAAAATAATCGCCAGATTTGACAAAACACTTAGAAATGAAATTAGCCCAGAAGAACTAGATATATTTTTTAAAGTGATTAATAAAATAAAGAATAATATTACAAACTAGGAAGGGAACAAAATATGATTAAAATATTAAAAAGGTTAGAAAAGAAAGAATTTGGATTAATTGCTATTATTATCGTCTTCATTGTCGCGCAAGTTTGGTTAGACCTTAAATTACCAGACTATATGGCAGAAATTACGACTTTAATTCAGCAAAGTAACCCTACTGTATCAAAGATTTTAACTCCTGGATTCTATATGTTATTGTGTGCTTTTGGAAGCTTAGCTTTTTCGGCTATTGCCGGTTTTTTTGCCGCAACAGTTGCGGCAAGTTTTTCAAAGAAAATAAGAGGAGATGTTTTTAGAAAAGTTGAAAGTTTTGGCATGGAAGAAGTCAAAAAGTTTTCTACTAGTAGTTTGATAAACCGAACTACGAACGATATAACTCAAGTTCAAACTCTAGTAGTAATAGGCCTTCAAATGATTATTAAATCCCCTATTATGGCTATTTGGGCAATTAGTAAAATGGCAAGCAAGAGTTGGCAATGGAGCGCTATTACAGGTGGCGCTGTAATGGTTTTAATCTTGATGATTACCGTTCTAGTTTTATTTGCTCTACCAAAATTTAAAAAAATTCAAACTTTAACAGACAACCTTAATATGGTAACAAGAGAAGGATTAACTGGCATTAGAGTTATTAGAGCATTTAATGCTGAAGGCTATCAAGAAAACAGATTTGAAAAAGCAAACAAAGAATTAACAAAAAACAATATGTTTACTCAACGATTAATGGCTATAATGTTTCCGGTGATGACATTTACTATGTCTGTTTTAACTTTAGCGATATATTTTGTTGGAGCATATTTAATTGACGCAGCCAATATGGCAGATAAGATTGGACTATTTAGTAATATGATTATTTTTTCTTCATATGCTATGCAAGTTGTAATGGCATTTATGATGCTAGTCTTAATTTTTATTATTTACCCAAGATCAAGTGTTTCTGCTAAAAGAATTGTAGAAGTTTTAAATAGTGAATCTAGTATTAAAGACGGTACTATAACAAAAAGTAAAATCAAGGGAACTGTTGAATTTAAAGACGTCTCTTTTAAATATCCTGATGCAGAAGAATATATTTTAAAAGATATTTCTTTTACGGCTAATAAAGGAGAAGTTATTGCCTTTATCGGTTCAACAGGTTCAGGAAAATCAACACTAATTAATTTAATACCAAGATTTTATGATGTTACTGAAGGAAAAGTTCTTGTTGATGGAGTTGATGTTAGAGACTTTAAACAAGAGTACCTTTATAATAAAATTGGATATATCCCTCAAAAAGCCGTAATATTTAACGATACGGTAAAAAATAACGTTGCTTATGGAAGTAAAGTTAACGAAAAAGAAATAAAAAAAGCTATTAAAATCGCGCAAGGAACTGAGTTCGTTGAAAAGATGGCAAACCAATATGAATCTCACGTTGCTCAAGGAGGAAACAATATATCTGGTGGCCAAAAACAAAGATTAGCTATTGCTAGAGCTATTGCTAGAAACCCGGAAATATATATATTTGATGATTCTTTTTCAGCACTTGACTACAAAACAGATTATAACCTAAGAAAAGAGTTGAAGCGTTATACAAAAGAAGTGACAACTTTAATTGTTGCTCAAAGAATTGGCACAATTAAAAATGCCGATAAGATTATTGTTTTAGATAAAGGTAGTATTGTGGGGATCGGTACTCATAATGATTTATTAAAGAATTGCCAAGTATATAAAGAAATCGCACTATCACAGTTATCAAAGGAGGAGTTGACAAATGAATAATCAAAATAAGCCAAGACCATTTGGTCCTCCAGGAATGGGTGGTGGAGAAAAAGCCAAGAACTTTAAAAAATCGATAGCTCGATTAGTAAAATATTTAAAACCTTATTTTTTCATTATTTTTGTAGCTATTTTTTTTGCTATTGCTAGTTCGATATTCTCTATAGTTGGTCCTAGCAAATTAAAGGAAATAGTTGATGTAATAACTAATGGCTTTATGATCAAAATAGATCTTGATAAAATAAAGGATATTGCTCTTTTCTTAGCAATTATTTATGCTTTAAGTTGCTTGTTTGGATACATACAAGGCTTTATTATGGCTACAATAACTAATAAGTTCTCAAAAAAACTTCGCAGTGAGTTATCCTTAAAAATCAATAAATTACCACTAAAGTTTTTCGATAATAATAGTTATGGAGATACTTTATCAAGATTTACAAACGATGTTGATACAATGGGTCAAACCATGAACCAAAGCATCGGATCTCTTGTTAGTGCAATAACACTTCTGATTGGTGTATTAATTATGATGTTTGTAACCAATTGGATTATGGCCTCAACAGCAATTGTCGCAACTTTTATTGGCTTTGCTTTAATGGTTTTAATTCTCTCAAAATCACAAAAATATTTTGCGATGCAGCAAAAAGAATTAGGTAATATTAATGGTCACATTGAAGAAATATATTCTGGATTAAATGTTGTTAAAGTATATAACGGAATTAATCAATCAAATGAGAAGTTTGATAAAATAAATGATCAGTTATATATAAGTGCTAAAAAAAGCCAATTTATGTCCGGCTTGATGCACCCTATTATGAGCTTTATTGGTAATTTTGGTTATCTTGCTGTTTGTATTGTAGGAGCTGTTTTAGTTATCAACAATACAATAACTATTGGAACAATTGTCTCTTTTATGATTTATGTCAGATTATTAACCGGTCCTCTAATTAATTTAGCCCAAGCAGCTACACAATTACAGTCAACTGCAGCCGCTAGTGAAAGAGTATTTGAGATTTTAGATGAAAAAGAGATGAGTAAAGACTCTAAAAAACAAGTATTGGACGTTAATAACATAAAAGGTAATATCGAATTTGAAAATATTACGTTTGGATACAATGAAGATAAAATGGTAATAAATAACTTTAGTGCCAAAGCAAAGAAAGGGCAAAGAGTTGCGATTGTTGGGCCAACTGGAGCTGGAAAAACGACAATTGTAAATCTGCTTATGAAATTTTATGATATTAATTTTGGAGATATCAAGATTGATAATGTTTCTATTAAAGATTTGACTAGAGAAAATATTCATGACTTATTCATTATGGTTTTACAAGATACTTGGTTATTTAGTGGGACTATAAAAGATAATATTGTGTATAATAAAAAAAATGTTTCAGATGAACAAGTAAAAGAAATTTGTGAAATTGTTGGTATAGATCACTTTATAAATACTCTACCTGATGGCTACGATACCATTTTAAGTGATGCAGAAAGCATATCAGCCGGAGAAAAACAGTTGATTACTATTGCTAGAGGAATGTTAGAAAAAAAACCATTCTTAATTTTTGATGAAGCAACTAGTTCTGTTGACACAAGAACTGAACAATTGGTTCAAAAGGCAATGGAAAAATTAACCGAAGGAAGAACATCGTTTATAATTGCTCATCGTTTATCGACTATCAAAAATTCTGACTTAATATTGGTAATGAAAGATGGCAATGTTGTAGAGCAAGGTAACCATCAAGAATTAATTGAAAAAGACGGGTTTTATGCTGAACTTTATAATTCACAGTTCCAAAATTAATAATTCAAAAACTTGATATTTTCATATCAAGTCTTATATTTCAATTATGACATAGAATCAAAGGGGGTTCCCAAATTTTTGTTTAAATATGCTTCATCACTTCCAAATTTCTGTCTGAATAATTATTTCTATAATAAAAACTCTTAGCCTTTTCGTTATAACCAAAAACTTCTATTAATATTGCCTTACAGCCAACCAATTTAAAATGAGTTTCCATCTCATCCATTAATTGTCTTCCTATTCCTTTTGCTCTACAATTACTAGAAACAATTAATTCTGTTATTCTTCCTCGTTTTGGCGCTCTAAACTCATAAGTGTTTTGTTCTTCATTATTAATTAAGCCTACTATTAACCCAATAGCTTTGTCATTTTCAACAGCTAAAAACATTTTACCTTCAAAATCATTTATTTCTTTTATAGTCTTTTTAAATTCAATCTCCCTGTATTCATCATTAATTATGTTGTAGCCATCTTTATCTATTGAAACTATATATTCTTGTAATTCAACCAATAAATCTTTTATGTCTTCGTCATATTTTGTATTATAATCAATTATATTCATTATTGCACCTCTATATTTATTATATCAAAAAACTTGATATTCTCATACCAAGTTCAACTAATTCATATTTGGCATGGAATCAAAGGGGATTCCCAAATTTTTTATTTCTTATTTTCCACTACAGCTTTTTTATATTTATCATATTCTTTTCGTAAATAATCAAAGGTAACTTCTTTTTTTAATACGACAGGTAATTTCAATAAATATTCATAAATTGGCTTTTCATCTCTATATGTTTTCTTATTTTCCCAATAATATTTGGCATTTATTATTGTATCGTAGTTTGACCATCCTCTTATTAAATTCATATCATGTTTTTCATAATAATCATATTCTACTTCATAGACTTTAAAGAATTCAAAATCCAATTCCTTTTTTTCAATAAATTGAAATAATCCTTCAATATCAAAAGCAAAAAAGGATTGGAATCGAGATAGTTTATCAGGATAGTTAATTATTCTTTCATATTCAAATATAATATCCATCCCACTACTTTTTGTATCGTATTCATTTAAAAAGTAACGTCTACCATGGAGTGATAACTTGTCATCATATCTTTTTTTAATAATTTCTAAATTTTCTTTAAATACTGGCTTCAAATAGTCATATTTGTCTATATACTCTATTTTTTGATTTTCTTGTAATAAACCGCTTCTATCAATATGATAAAGTTTCATATTTTTCACCACTTTCTCTTTTATTATAACAAAAAACTTGATATTTTCATACCAAGTTCGACTAATTCATATTTGGCATGGAATCAAAGGGGTTTCCCAAATTTTCATTTATCTTTTTTTTCGATCTTTATATGCTTAGCCATATCACCAATTCTTATTGTCTTATCGCCATCACCAGAAATTTCTGTCGGCTCAATTTCTAGTTTTTTCTGTTTAGAACCAAAGATGTTATTTGAAAATATAGAAGACATATATTCTGATATATATGCTGTTTCACAAACACACATTTTTTCATAAACTTCAGTAACGTTTAATCTAGCTTTTACTATTTCTAGATTGCCTAAATTTTCTTTTGTTTCAGGGTCTATAATAGTTTCTCCTTTGCCGATAATTTGCATCATATCGCCTCGGGATATACCATTATTTGAACCACCATTTACTATTAACGAAGTATCATTAATTATTTTTATTACTTTAAAATCATTGCTCATTTTCTTTCCCTCCATTTATATTACCTATGAAATTTTTAATAATTGTATTAGTCACTTGCAATTTCTGTTCTTTTGTAATTTTGTCAAATGATATTAATACAGCCATAGTATCAAAAAAAAATTTTTGAAGCATTTCATTTTTATATATTTCGTTTTTTAACTCTATTTGATTTTCTTTAAAATTATTACTTAAAGCTTGATAATTCATATATTGTTTTTCATATTCTTTATAAAATTTGTTTACATTTATAACATATATTATCCCATTAATAATCAAACCCAAAATAATTGAACCAATAATAAATGTTATCTTGTAAGAATCAGGAATCTTATTCCAAAAACTAAACAAAGCAAGAACATTTACTATTGATATAATAAATGTTATCTTCCCTGTAAAAAAACGAGGTTTTTCTCTTATAACCATAAAATCACCTACTGTATTAAAACTTTAATATCCTTTTTCTTTATATATCGATATTATATCATTTTTACATAATATAATCCATACTTTCTATTTGCAAAGTTTCAATTCATAGACTTATGTTCTTCTATGGTTTTCTTAGACAATACTTTTTTCACTTCTCGTTATTATAATAAAAAGTATGATACTCCATTACCATTGTAATTCCGTACCTTTTTAATATTCCAGCCCATATTTGCTTGAAACTTTTAATTATATTGTAAAATTAAATATGAACGTGGATTTCCAAGTTTTACAATATTTATTTTCAAATATTAATGTTCTAAATGTTTATGCACTGAATGGGGTAATATTTCAATCTTTTCATCTAAAGATAAGTCATCTCTTTTAATGATGTGTGCAATGCATGATTTCTTAATTTTAGCTTTATTTTTAATTAAATAGTCAGCTGATGGTTTCATATATTGAACTATCATTTCAAAGGAACATTTTTCTTCTTCTAATAAAGATAATATTTGTTCATAAGATAATTCCTTTAATATTTTTATCTTATTTGTTGTAAAATAATATCCTTTTTCATACCCGTCATTTCTGGCTTTGAATTTACATATCTCACCAAGAGGTGTAACTATACAAACTCTAATATTTTTACTATTACTAAAATTAATTAGTGTTGAACTTATATGCTCTGCATAATGAAACCATTCCCAATTATCAATGTTATCGGTTTGATACGTTTTCCCTATCTCAAATTGATAACCGCCATATCCCATAAATTCGCTGTCAAAAGCTTTATAGTATTTAATCATTTAGTACCTCCAATATACAACTATATTTTACTTTATCTTTCAATCAATCAAATATAAGCATATTGTTTTTCTTTTTTCCACCGCATGGAATCAAAGGGGATTCCCAAATTTTACATTTTTTTGTGATTATTTATATCGTTTAAACCTTCTTCATCAACAATACCAAATGTCTCTCTCAAAAAGTCCATTTCACTATGTTTTAAATTAGAAAATACAGCTCTATTTATTAAAACACCAGTGTGTTTGTTAAATCTCCAAGGAATATATTTATTTTCCTCGTAGACATTTAGATTACCATCAACAATTTGGGTACCTATAATCTTGCATTGAGTTGCATAGGCCTCTTTGCTTTCTTTTCCTTCATAATCTACAATTAGATTAAATCCGTAATGCTCTGTACCAAGCATAACACCGTTATCTAAAGAAAGATTTTCTTCATTAGTAATCATCACGTTATCTTTAGTACTTAGTTTTAATGTAATTGGATCTAACATTTTTGGTTCTAAAATCATTATAAACACCTCTATAATAATTATATCAAAAAACTTGATATTTAGATACCAAGTTCAACTAATTTATATATGGCATGGAATCAAAGGGGATTCCCAAATTTTTAATTTACTCTATATTTTTTGCATTATAATAAATTTTTCATATCATAATCAACTTTATATATAGTATTGTCTAAATAACTAACAATCACTAGTTCTTTATCAGTATTATATATAAATGTAGCAGCAGTAATACTATTATCATCCTCGATGGTCATATTTCTAATTGATAATTTATAATCATCTGTATGATACTGTAAAATCTTTAAGATATCTTCTTTATTCTCTATTTTTAATTTTTCTAAAAGGTCTTCACTTTTTTGCAATCTGAATTTTGTATTTGACCCAGGCTCCGCAATTGGGAATCCTACTTCTTTTCTAGTAAGATGATTGGAGTGAGCAAACTTATCTTTGACTTCTAATACAGATAAATTATTTAGTCTCCATTCAATTGAATAAGCTCTTTTGGCGTTTGTATCAATAATATTAACATTACAGCCGCTCGCTGCATCCTCAATATTTAAATGTTCTAATACTTCTTCTATATTTTTACATTCAATTAAATTTCTTAAGATAAACCATGTAGGAATGCCGTTAATATTTTTATGGTGAATATATATATAATTACAAGTAAAAATTAAACCATGACTATTCCAGCTGAAAGTAGAACCTGGCAATGTATCATTACAATAATATTCACAAAAGAAGCCATAATTCGTTATATACTTTATTAAACCTGTATTTTTTAATGAATAAGGTCCGTCTTCGTTATGACCTCCAATTATTTTGTTACCAATCTTTGCTATAACATCAGTACATCTTTCCCTTTCAGTATATATTTCATAACAAATAAATAATAAATAAGCATCTCTGTCTACTTTTGCCCCATCAGCTTTACCATAAGCTTCTTGCAAATATTCGGGATACAATTTTTCTAGCTTTCCTTTTACTATATTCAAAGTGTCTTTTATTAAAGTGTTTTCAAGTAATTCTCTTGTTATTTTGCAGTTTTCTTGTATATCATCCTTATAAATTTCACCCAATTTATATGAACGTGAATACAAATCACCCTCAACTTGACCAATATATAACTTATCAAATCTCATACTATCACCACCATTATTATATCAAAAAACTTGATATTTTCATACCAAGTTCAACTAATTCATATTTGGCAGGGGCGGAGAGAATTGAACTCCCAACCACGGTTTTGGAGACCGCTATTATACCATTTAACTACGCCCCTAAAAAATGCAGCAAATAAAGTTTATCATACCCATATACAAAAGTCAAAAACTATTATATAATATTTCTAGGTTTTTAAATTAAAGGAGAATAAAATGAAAAAAACAATTATTATAGGTCTTATTGCAGTAATACTTTTAACAGGATGTACAAGAATTCCGACAATGGAAAACGGAGATGAAATTGTTGCCGAAATAGATGGAAAACAAATTTCAACATCCGAACTATATAACGAAATAAAAGAAGATTACGGAACAAATTATCTTATCAATATGCTAGATAATTATATCTTATCAAAAGAATTTTCCGATGAAGATGAAGCAACAACTTACGCTGAAGAAACTTACGCATATTATGAAACTTATTACAAAAGCTTAGATCAAGATTTTGAAGAACTAGTAATCACTAATTATGGTAGTGTAGCTTCATTTAAAAGTCTACTAATAAATGATTATAAAAGAGAACAAGTAGCTAAAAAATATGTCAAAAACAACTTAACAGAAGAAGAAAAGAATGCATACTATGAGAGTGACATTTATGGAACAATGACAGTTAGACATATTTTAATAATACCAGACACTACAAGTACTATGACAGATGCTGAAAAAGCTACCGCTGAAGAAGAAGCGTTCAATACAGCAAAAGAACTAATAAACAAACTAAATAACGGTGAAGACTTTAGTACTCTTGCAACAACATACTCAGAAGATACAGGAACAGCTTCCAATGGAGGCTTATTTGAAAACTTCAGTAAAGATACAACCGATTCAGCATTTTGGCAAGCATCATACAATCTAGAAGATAATAAATATACATTAACCCCTGTTGAAAGTACTTATGGTTATCACATAATACTTAAAATTAGTTCAAGCGAAAAGCCATCAATAGAAGAAGCTTTAGAAACTATTGAAAATGCTTTAGTTGATGAAAAAATGAGTGAAGATAACGCTATTGATAAATACTGGGTTGAAATAAGAAAAAGCTATAATTTAACAATATATGATACAGATATTCAGTCTTCTTATAATGAAACGATCAATACAATAGAATAAATGTTAAATAAAACATATCAAAATAATTGATATGTTTTTTAATTACCCCTTAATTTATTTATATCTATTTGAACTCTTCTATCGCAGTCAGTATTAATGGTATCTCTTTTATATATTTCAAGTGGCAATACCTGAAAAAAGCGATATACAGGAAAATCATTTTTCATAAAGTTTTCTGGCTCTGCCTCCCACTCTTTTCTTTCAATAGGATCTGGGAAAACATGCGCATAATATATATTTACAATCTCTGGCAATTTTTCTTTTTCAACCTCACCAACCAGTCCTTTTATTTGAAGTCCATCAACCTCGCTTACTCTTCTTGTTGAATCAAAAATAGTAAAAGCAACATAAGGGTTTTCTTTAATATGCTCAATGTGTTTAGAATCTATTGCTGTTACAAAATAAAAATTATAATCCACATCAAACGCATATGAAAGAGGTGTTGCCCAAATTTCTCCACTACTATTACTTGTTGCTAAAGAAAAAAATCGATTCTCTTTAATAATATTTCTTGTAAGTTCATAAATGTCTGTCATTTTTCCTCCATTTTTCTTATTATTAATGGGATAACTTCATTAATATCCCCCACTATTCCAAAATTGGCATACTTAAATATTGGAGCTTCTTTATCAACATTGATAGCTATAATGACGTTACTATTTATGCCTATCATGTGTTCCATAGCTCCTGATATACCACACGCTAAATAAACATTTGGAGCTACATACTTGCCTGTCAATCCGACTTGACTTTGATAAGGTAAAACACCATTATCTACTGCTTTTCTAGAAGCTACTACAACCCCATTTAATTTTTTTGCTAAAACTTCAAGAATTTCTTTATTCTTTACACCATTCCCGCAAGCTACAATAAACTTTGCCATACTTAAATTTTCATTTAAAATTACATCAGCTATTTTTACTTTAGATGCGTGATTGGTATATTTTTCATATCTAATTATTTCTCCAGTATTATTTTCATTATACATTAAATTAGAAACTTTGCCAACAAAAGTTGCCATTTGTGGTCTTTTTACTTGGCAAATAATATCTGCCATTTTAGTTCCACCATAAACTATTCTTCTTTGTATAAGCAGTTTGTCAGAACTGATGCCAAAATCCGCACAATCTCCAGCTAATCCTGTATCTAATTTTCCAGCAATAAATGCAGATATTATTTTACTATTAAAAGTCTTGCCAAACAAGAAAATTTCCGGTTTTAAGTCAAGTACTAAATCAGTTAATATTTCAGCCTCCTGATAATAATCACTTTTTTTAACATAAAAAACTTTATTAGCGCCATATTTAAAGAATTCATTTAACAATACTTTATCTTCACTTATTACTACCGCTGTAATACCTTTGTTTAAACTTAAAGATAATTCATACGCCTTAGCTAAAAGTTCCAAAGATTTGGAACAAATCTTGTTATTACTAATTTCACAAAGAACAAAAATATCGTTTTCTTGATTTTTTATTGGTTCAAAAAAAACTCTTTTTTTATCTTCTTCTTTAACTAAACTGCTTTTGATAATCTCAGCCAATTTTTTTGTTTGCTCCTCTAAGCTTCCTTCAAAAAAAGTACAGGCCGAATTCTTTTCAACATTATTGATTGTTGCAACTCTTGTTGGCGAACCATTTATTCCACATAAGTTAGAATCTATTTTTAAATCAGTTGATGATAAAATTTTTATTTCTCTTTTTTCTGCCTTTAAAATATTGGCAATAGTTGAAATTCTAGGCTCATTTATATCCTTATGAACAGAGATTAAAGCGGGTAAAGTAAGCTCTACAATTAAGTAGCCTTCATCTATTATGCATTTACATTTTATTTTTTTATCAAACACTTCGGTTTCAACTACATTAATAGCCATAGGGATATCCAGTTTAGAAGCAAGCTCTACCGGGACCTGCCCTGTTGCACTATCTGTTGTATAATTACCACATATTATTAGATCATAGTTCATTACTGCTTTACTTAAAACATAAGAGGTTGCGACAGTATCAGAACCTGCAAAAACACGATCACTTATCAATGTAACATTATCCGCTCCCATACTTAATGCATCTTTTAAAACATTAGATGAAGAAAGTACTCCCATTGAAAAAACATCAACCGTTCCACCTACTTTTTCTTTTATTCTAAGAGCCTCTTCAAGTGCATTTTTATCTAATGGGTTAATAACACTCTTATTTTCTCTTATTATTTTGCCCGTAACATCAACAATCATTTTGCCTGGGACTGGCTTTACACAAACAGCTATAGTCATAAAATACCTCTATATAATAATTATACACTAATTCAAAAAGTATTAGAATAAATCTTCTAATACTTTATTTATTGAATTCATATCAAATCCTTTTTGATATAGTTTTTCTTTCATTTTTTGTTTTAAAGTAAATCCACTATACTGCTTACTTAATTTTGAGTATATTTTTTCATACTCTTTTTTTATCAAATCATCTTCATTAATATTAACTCGTTCTAAAATCTCAAGTATATCTTCTTTCTCATAGCCCAAATTAATAAAACTATATAAAATCTTTTCTTTCAACACCTTAAATGATTTCTTATTATTCTTTAGTGATTTTTTTATTAATCGGTCTAATTTTTCTAAGACTTTATCTCTTGTAATCTGTTCTAACTCTCTATTTATCGTTTCTTCATTAATATTGTGCTCAAAAAGTTCCTTTTTAATCCTAAGAGGACCATAATTAGACAAATTAAATTTATCATTAATAAAAGCTTTAACAAAAGCAATATCATTTATTAGTCTTAAATCTTCAAGCTTTTTAATAATTTTTTTATTTAAATTTTTATCAAGATCTTGTTTTTCTAAAAACTCTTCTATTTCCCTTTTACTCCTAAGTTTTATACCAATCATTTTTATAGCCTTATTATAAACATCAAAAAACAAAGAGTTTTTCTTAATCTCATCTACATCCAATTCACTTATTTCTTCTTTATACAAAATATTTTTTTCAATCACTACATCATCATATGTAGTTAAACTATCATTGTTATCAAAAAATATCTTATATTTATTGTTTGCAATTTTTTTTAACTTAACTATCTTCATAAATTCACCAAATAAATTATAAAACAAAAACATTTGTTTGTAAATGCTTTTAAAAAAAATAACTTATTCAGTTACTTTATTTTCTTCTACTACTACTGTTTTTCCTTTATATGTTCCACATTTTGGACATACACGGTGTGGTTTTACATCTGCTCCACATTTTGGACATTTGCTAGTTAAATTCGCACTTATTTTATAGTGTGTTCTTCTTTTTCTTCCTCTTGTTTTACTAACTTTTCTAAATGGTACAGCCACTTAGCTCACCTCTTTCTTATTTTAATAAATCTTCAAGCTTATCTAAAGGTGTATTTGCTTTTACATCAGTAACAAGCTCCCACCCATCACCTTTAATGCATCTATCTTTAGCATCTTCACTTACAATTTTACTTGGGATTTCCAGTAATATATTTTCCCATACTATTGGAAAAATATCAAGTGAATTTTGATCTTTTTTAACATTTTCCTCTATTTCTTTTATGATTTGTTCTAATCCTGTTTCAACTTTAATGGTAAAAGGGTAAGATACTGGCTTTAGCGTTACCGAACAAGGCAAAACCATAACCCCTTCAATATTTATATATATATCAAATAAATCAATACTATTTTTCTTAATATATCCTGTTATTTTTGCATCTAACTTCAACAATTCTGTCATTTTAAGTTCTTCTTCTTTAAATGAATAAGAAAACTCAAAATTTTTAGTGTCTTGAATATCAAAAAGAGTTACTATCATACACCAAGTCTCCTTAATCTTTTTTCAGTACTGTTTCTATCAATAAAAATCCCTATCACATTCATAAATAATATACTGTATAAAATGGCTTCATTAATATTAAATACTATTTTTAGTGTGAAAGTAATAATACCAAGTAATATTCCAAAAATCAACTGTCCTTCTTTTGTAATTGGAGAAGTTGTAGAGTCAGGAGCAATAAATATCGCATGAAAGATAAAATTTCCAATTAATAATTCATATATTGGGTACCAAAACCCTATGTTTTTTATTAAAGAATATAAAATTAAAATTATTCCAAAAGTTAAAACATAACTAATAGTTACTGTTGTTTTAATACTTTTAGTAGCAATTAAATATATAAAACCTACTAAGCACAAAACAACACTTGGGCCTATATTACTAACGCCTAAAAACATATCTAATAAGCTATTATGAGCTAAAAGTTCTTCAAAAGAAGTTATAGTTTGATAATTGAAATAGGCTTCCTTTAATACAAGTATAGAAAAACCAAGTATAAATAGTTTTCCAATCAAGGTTGGGTTTAGTCTGTTTTTGCCAAAACCACCAAGGATATTTTTGATAATTACCATTAATACTGCTCCAATTACAAGTAAATACAGAGGCACATTTATTGGAATTAATAGTCCTAGAAATAGACCTGGAAATATTACAAAAGTTGTTTTAATGTGGTTAAATATCTCGTTAATTCTTTTTTTATAAAAAATAAGAGCCCAAAGCATTTCTAAAACAAAACAAACTATTACCGGCACAAAAACAAATATAAGTGGGTAAAACAAATTACCAACGCTTATTTCACCATTACTATATGGAACATAGCCATTAATATAAAAGCTATAAATAATCAAGGGGATTAAAGCAATTAAGTAATTTCTCGCTATTTTGGCATTAGAATTACCATCTTTAATAAATGGAGCTATCATATTTCACTCTCCTTGATCTTTTCCTTGGCTTCTCTAATATATCTCATCATATCGCTTTTAGCAGGGCAAATATATGCACACAAGCCACACTCAATACATTTTTCTACATGCATTTTTTTCAGCTTATTAATGTTATTAATGTTTTTTCTTATTTCCAAAGGGAATAGTCCCACAGGACATACGTTTATACATTTTCCACATCTCATGCAAGCACTTTCTCTGTTTTTATTGTGATTCATAACTATAACACTCTTTAAATCCTTAGTCACTATTAAGTCTTCATCCGCTTGAAAACCTTTCATTGGTCCACCAGAGATAATAATTTTATTTTCAACATCAATATTAAAAATACTTTTTAAAACTTCTGTTACTTGCGCGCCTACTTTCACTAAAACATTTTGTCTTGTATTTCCTTCAAAATCTATAAAAGTAATGATCTTTTGAGTTAAAAAATCTCCCTTTATAGCTTTATAAATATCATAAATTGTATAAACATTATTTACAATCACTTCGTCATTAAGCTTTAAGACTTCTTTAACAAGTTTATTTTCATATCCTATTGGGTAAATATTAGAAACACACACAATTTTCATCCTTAAATATGTTCCAATATAATCATTTAAAACTTCCATCAGGCGATAGTTATTTTCTTTTATTACAATTATGGCATTATTAATTTCATTTATATCTAATAAATTATCAATACATTCTAAAATTTCTTCAGCGTGATTAGCAAGTAAATCTTGGTCAGAAAACAAAAGCGGCTCTGATTCTACGGCATTAATTACTAATGTTTTAGCATTTTTAGCATATTTTTGATAAACTAAAACATTACTTTCTAAGCCAATAATATTATTGTCTTGTAGTAATTTAATAAAAGATTTTTTTGTCATTTTAGAAGAAGCAGTAACTTCTTCTTTTTTTTCTCTAAAATCGTTCTTAATTTTGATGCACTTGATTTTTTTGTTTTTATAAGTCATCGCAACATAATCGACAACTTCTCCGCTAACTGTCGATACTATAGCCATTTTAACGTCACCCTTTGTTTTAGCAATAGGAGTCCCTATTAAAACCTTATCTTTTTTTTTGGCTAAAACAGTTGGTTCTGTATCATTAATGCTCAATAACGGAATATAAACAAATTTTGGCTTATCAAATTTTAATAACTCGCTTTTTTTGGCGATATTCTTTTCTATCTTTATCCCTTTTGCCATTCTTACTCTGCTTTCTATTTTATTCTTCTTTATATATTGAATTAAATATTTCTAATTCTTCTTGTTTTGCTTCTTCTACTTTTATATTTGGTAATTCTTCTTTGCTTTTTAAATTAAAATAATCTAAAAATTTATTTGTTATTCTATACAAACTTGGTCTTCCTGGAGCATCTAGCTTATCACTGTTGTCTATCAGCCCTTTAAGTAAAAGTCTTCTAATTTGATAGCTGGCATCTGTTCCTCGGATGTCTTCAATATCGTTTCTAGTAATTGGTTCATTGTAAGCTATGATTGCTAAAACTTCTAACAACGATTCACTTAAGTCTTTATTGTTTTCAATATCGACTAACTTTTGATAATAGTTCATATGTTTATCTTTAGTAACAAACTTGTACTTTTCTCCAAGACATTCTATCGCTAAAGCTCTATCTTGCTTCTCATAATAGTTAATTAAATCATTTACTATAGTTTTTGCCTTTTCCTCATCTACTTCAAGTAAAGAAGCTATTTCAGTTAAAGCCAGTCCTTCATCTCCAACGATAAAAAGCATCCCTTCTAATATTATGTCCATTTTTATTTCTCCTTGTTTAATAAATATATATCTTTAAAATTATTTTCCTGTTCAATACTTATCTCTTGTTTTTTTGCTAAATCTAAAATCGATAAGAAAGTTACAATAACATAGTCTTTAACAAAATTATCAAATAAGCTTAAGAAGTTAACCTTATTTTTACTTTTTAAAATTGATTTTATTTCTTTACATCTCTCATTAATTGAATATTCTTTAAGTAAGATCTTCGTATCTAGAGGCTTTTCTAAAACTTGCTTTTCCAACAATCTTCTAAATGCTTCTAACAATACCGAAACTTCTTCGTGCTTTTCAGTAATAGTATTTAAATCCTCTAAAATAGAAGGATTTTTTGTATATATTTTGCCTCTCTTAGTTTCTAATTCTTTTAATTTCTCAGTTACTTCCTGGTAGTTTTTATATTCGATAAGTCGCGCAATTAAGTTTTCTTTTTCCTCTATTATTTCTACACTTGGAAGTAGTATTAGTGATTTCATTTCAATTAGTTCTGATGCCATAACCAAGTACTCACTAGCAACATCTAGATTTAACTTTTCCATATGTTTTATATAATCTAAATACTGCTTTGTAATTTTTTCAATATTGATGTCTTCAATTTTAACATCATCTTTTTTTAAAAGATATAAGAGTAAGTCTAGGGGACCATTAAAATTATCAATTGTCACAATATACAAATATATCACCTACTCATATAGTTTATTATAACAAAAAAAGAAGCAAAAATCTATTTCTTAGCTTCTTTTTCAAAAGTTTATGATATTGATATGTATTATTTTTATGTTATAATTTATAAGGTGAATTTATGAAAAGATTTAATATGGTAGATGAAAATTTTATTTGTGAAAATTGTGGCAAGAAAGTATCTTCGCTAAAATACAGCGCTAGAGATCACTGCCCTTACTGCTTGTACTCTAAACATGTCGATATTATGCCTGGAGATAGGCAAAATGAATGCTTAGGGCTAATGATGCCCATTGATATTGAAAAACATAAAAACACCTATAAAATCGTTTATAGGTGTCTAAAATGCCATTCGATTCATAAGAACATTATGGCAAAAGACGATAATTTTGATTTAATAGTTAAATTGTCTACTAAATAATTTCTTCAATAAATGTAGTTATTTGTGGTAAAAACACTATTACTGCAACAATTATTAATACTATTACAATTAATAGAGCAAGGCCACCTTTGCTTTTTTTAGCTTTTTCTACTGCTGCATCAACATTTTCTTGAACTATACTTGGTTTTACTTCTTCTTGGTAAACTGGTTGTTGTACTGGTTCAACTGTTGGAACAGGAGTAACTGGAGCTTGTTCAGTATAAGTTCCTTGATTTACTGGTTGTTCGTATTCATTCATTGGTGTTTGTGGAGCTACATTGTTATTTTGTACTCCATTTTCAGGGTTCATTTCGTTGAATTTATTTTCTTCATTCATTTTATCTTCCTACTTTCATTTAAATTATATCAAAAATTAAAAAAAAAGCAAAGACTTTTTACTTATTTGCTTTTTTTAGTAAATTTTTGGCACTTGAGCTCGTCTAAATTGAAGGCTTCTTCCTACTCCTCCAGCTATTCTTATCTGCTGATATTCCAAATATTTTATTGCATGTAATACTTCTAATGTTAATCTTAATCGCTCTATTTGTCCTTTGTGATTTAAATTTGTTTTTTTTCTACTCATTTTCCTTTTTATACAAAACAGGTTTTTTTACAAAATCCCCTATTTTATAAAAACCTCCCTCTTTTAAAAATATATATTATTATTATATCAAACTTTAAAGCCAAAAAAAAGATGTTTATTTTACATCCTCTTCAACAAGTTCAATAATACACATTAATGCATCATCGCCCTTTCTTTCATCTAACTTATATATTCTTGTATAACCACCATTTCTAGTAGCATATCTTTTTACTAGATCATCAAATACTTTCTTAGTTACTTCATTATCATTTTCTAAGAATGCTAGTACTTGTCTTCTAGCGACTAAAGTTCCCTTTTTTCCATAAGTTATCATTTTATCAACAAATTTTCTAACTTCTTTGGCTCTTGTTTCTGTTATTTCTATTTTTTCATGTTTAATTAATTCTTTTGTCAAATTAGCTAGCATACTTCTTCTATGCTTGTTTGATACTCCTAATTTTCTCATATTGTCCTCCTAGTCTTCTTCGTGGAACTTAAGCCCCAAATCTTTCACTTTATCTACAACTTCTTTTAATGATTTTTTACCTAAATTACGTATTTTCATCATTTCAACTTCTGTTTTTTCAGTTAAATCACCCAAAGTATATATGTTGTCTCTTTTTAAACAGTTATACGCTCTAACAGATAGATCAAGTTCTTCAATAGGCATTTCAAGTTTCTTTTGCTTTGAATCCTCTTGTTTAGCACTCATAACTCCTGTTAAATCAGATATTTCTGACAAATCAGTTATTATTTTGAAGTGCTCAATAAGAATTTTTGCCCCTAAAGACATTGCTTCTTCTGGTCTAATTGAGCCATTTGTATAAACATCAATTATTAATTTATCATAATTTGAGTCTTGCCCTACACGAGCATTATCAATATCATACTTAATTAATTCAATTGGTGAATATAAAGCATCTATTGAAATATAACCAATCTTACTATTTTCAATATATTTTTTGTTTTCATTTGATGGAACATAACCACGCCCGTTGGCAATAATAAATTCCATGTCTAATTTACCACCTTTTGATACGGTAGCAATTACTTGATCTTTATTTATAATTTCAATATCAGATGAAACTTCTATATCACCTGCAGTTACAACTTTTTCTTTGTCTACGTATAGTTTTGCAACAACTTCTTCTTCTGTGTGATTTTTAACAACTATATTTTTAAGATTTAAAATTATTTGTGTTACATCTTCCACAATTCCTTCAATTGTTTGAAATTCATGATCAACTCCATCAATTTTCACAGCTACTATTGCAGATCCTGGCATTGATGATAACATTACTCTTCTAAGAGCATTTCCTATTGTATTACCAAATCCTCTTTCAAGTGGTTCTAACTCAAACCTACCATAATTATTACTATCTACATACTCTACTATTTTAAATACTGGTTTTTCAAAATCTAACATTTTAACTCCTTTCAAATTAGCCACGTGGGCGTTTTGGTGGACGACATCCATTGTGTGGTACTGGTGTAACATCAGAAATTGATGTTATTTCAAGTCCTGGTGTTTGAAGTGATCTTATCGCTGTTTCACGACCAGATCCCAATCCCTTTACATAAACTTCAACTCTCTTCATACCCATATCAACTGCAGCTTTTGCAGCGGCTTCTGATGCCATACCGGCAGCAAATGGAGTTGATTTCTTGCTTCCTTTGAATCCAAGCTTACCTGGAGCAGACCAGCAAAGTGAATTGCCGTCTTTATCACAGATTGTTACTATTGTGTTGTTAAATGTTGCTTTTATGTATGCTTTGCCTTCAGGAATGTTCTTATTTACTTTCCTTTTTCTTGACTTATAAGCCATTTAATCTTCCTCCTTACTTATACTTTCTTCTTATTAGCTACTACTTTTCCTCTGCCTTTACGAGTACGAGCATTTCTGTTTGTTCTTTGACCCCTTACTGGTAGTCCTTTTTTATGACGAGTTCCTTGATATGAATTAATTTCCATTTTTGTTTTTATATTCATTGTAACTTCTCGTCTTAGTTCTCCCTCAATAACATACTTGTTAAGAGCGTCTCTAATACTTGCAAGCTCTTCGCTTGATAAACTAGAAGTCTTTCTAGCTCCTTCAATTTTTGCTTCTTCTAATATTGTTTTTGATAAATTTCTTCCAACACCATAAATATATGTAAGTGAAATTTCAATTGCTTTTTCGTTTGGAATGTCTACTCCTTTAATACGTGCCATTTTTTAATTCCTTTCTACCCTTGCTTCTGCTTATGTTTTGGGTTTTCACAAATAACTACTATTTTCCCTTTTCTTTTAATAATTTTGCATTTTTCGCATATTTTTTTTACTGATGGTCTTACTTTCATACTTTCCTCCTAAAATCTATATGTTATGCGCCCACGTGTTAAATCATATGGTGAGAGCTCCAATTTTACTGTATCACCTTCCAAAATACGAATCTTGTTCATTCGAATTTTGCCAGAAACGTGAGCTATTACAGTATGTTTGTTTTCAAGCTCGACTTTAAATATATATCCAGGCATTACTTTTAATACCTTTCCACTTATTTCTATACAGTCTTCTTTCGTCAATTTATCACCTCTTTGTTAATATTTCATACCCATCTTTTGTTACTAATATTGTGTGTTCAAAATGGGCTGAACAACTTGAATCATTTGTTACGATAGTCCAATCATTTTCCAAAATGTTGACAAATCTTTTTCCTAAGTTAAGCATTGGTTCAACAGCTATTACCGTTCCTTCTTTTAGTAATGCGCCACTTCCTTTTTTACCATAATTTGGAACATCTGGTTCTTCGTGTAAATTTGTTCCAACCCCATGGCCAACAAGTTCTCTTACAACACTTAAATTATTTATTTTTGCAAAGCTTTCTATAGCTTCACCTATGTCACCAACTCGACTACCATCTTTTATAGTAGATAAGCCAATAAATAAAGCTTCTTCTGTTTTTTCTAGTAATCTTTGATTTTCTGTACTAATATTTCCAACCGGATAAGTCCAAGCTGAATCTCCGTGGTATCCTTTATAATTTGCTCCAATATCTATTGATATAATGTCTCCATTTTTTAGTGCTCTATTACTTGGGATACCATGGACAACTTCATCATTAATTGACGTACATGTACTAGCTGGAAACCCTTCAAATCCCAGAAATGACGGCGTTGCATCTTTACTTTTTATAAAATCATAAGCCAGTTTATCCAACTCTTTTGTTGTTATACCTGGTTTGATATGGTTTTTCAAATGTTGATGTGTTTCAAAAACTATTTTACCAGCTTCTCTTAATAATTTTATCTCTTCTTTTGTCTTAGCTAACACTTATTCAAGACCTTCTAAAACTTTTTCAATATTTCTAAATGTCTCTTCTTTTGCAGCTGCTGAATCAATAATATATAAAATTCCTTTTTCTTTATAATAATCTAAAACTGATGTTACGTTTGCGATATAAGTACTAAATCTTTTTTTAAATGATTCTTCATTGTCATCACTTCTGCTTGACAAATTTCCACCACAAACATCACATATGTTTTCAACTTTTGGCTTTAATTCAGTAAAATATTTATGAAATATTTTTCCACATCCATCGCAAGTCAATCTACCTAAACTTCTCTTCATTGCTTCTTCTTCTGAAATGTTAATGTTAACTATTATATAGTTTTCAAAAAAATCATCTAAAATTTTTGCTTGATTTAAATTTCTAGGAAATCCATCAAGTAAAACAGGTAATCCTTTAAATTCATCAAGTTTGTTTTTTAAAAGTTGCGCAGTTGTAACGTCATCAATTAAAATACCTTTAGCAATTTTATCATGAATTTCTCTGTTGAATTCTGTTGAATCATCTAGTTCTCTAAATAATTGTCCTGTTGAAATGTGTTTATAACCATATTTTTCTACTAACATCTCACATTGTGTTCCTTTGCCTGCAGCTGGAGCACCATATAAAATTATATTTTTCATCTTTTTCTTCCTTTCACATAACTCCTACTAAGTAGAGTTCCCTCAATTTGTTTATATATTTCAAGAACAACTCCGACAACAATTATTAATCCTGTTCCACCAACACTAACACTAGTTGGAAGACTTGTAATCATTCCAAATATTGTTGGTAAAATTGCTATAATTGCTAGGAAAGACGTTCCTACAAAAGTTATCTTTTTTAATACACTTTTTATATATATTTGTGTTTCTTCTCCTGGCCTTACTGCTGGAATGTATCCACCATTTTTCTGAAGGCGCTCAGTTAATTCTTTGATATCAAATACTTTAAAAGTATATAGATATGAAAATAAAAATATAAATACTACATAAAGTCCTAATCCGGTAACAGTATTGTAATTAATCCACTTATTATAAAATAAGCTTAATCCATCACTTTTGATAAGTGTTATTAACATACCAAAGATCATATACAATACTGATGCAAAAATTACTGGCATTACGTTTGCTGTATTTAATTTAAACGGAATAAAATTTTGATTGCTTGATGCGGTTGATTTATTCGCATATTGAATAGGTATTCTTCTTTCAGCTGAACCGATATATATGATACCTAATACTATTGCAAGATAAACAACAATAAATATTATAAAAGATAGTATTCCGATAAAAATTGTCTGTACATTTGCAAAGTCTGTTAATGATGTAAATGCGGTACTAAACATTATAGGAATATTTGAGATAATTCCTGCCATAATTATTACAGAAATTCCATTGCCAACACCTTTCGCTGTTATTCGATCTCCCAACCAAAGCAAAAATGCTGTTCCGGCTGTTAGCATCAAAGCATATTCAACATATTGAAATGGAGTTCCATTACCAATATATGTAAATGATAGAATAAATCCTTGAATCAAAGCTATTGCAATTCCTGCCATACGAGTTATTTGATTTAGTTTTGCTCTTCCAGTATATCCTTGATTATATAATTCGGAAAAATACGGAATTTTACTCTTTTCTAAAAACTGCATAACAATAGTTGCTGAAATGTATGGAGTTACACCAAGAGAAAAAATCGAAAATTTTTCTAATGCTCCTCCACCCATAACATTAATAAGCTCTAAAAATCCTAAATTACCTACTCCTAAGCTATCTTTATCTATTCCCGGAACAACTATTGCTGCTCCAAGCCTAAATACAAATAAAACAATAAAAGTAAATAATATTCTTTTTTGAATATCTTTATTTTTGGGATTAAATATTTGCCTTATTGTTGCAAACATATTAGATCACCTCAGCTTTTCCACCATTTTTTTCTATTTCTCTTTTTGCAGAAGCTGAAAATTTATTTGCTTTTACTATTAGTTTTTTTTCTAATTTTCCTGCTCCAAGAACTTTTAAACCATCTAATTCTTTACTAATTAGTTTCATGTCTTTTAATATTTCTGATGTAATAACTGTTTCATTGTCAAAGTTGTTCAAATCACTTAAATTAATTACAGCATATACTGTCTTAAATCTAGCATTTGAAAATCCCCTTTTTGGTAATCTTCTAAATAAAGGTAATTGTCCACCTTCAAAGCCTGGTCTTACTCCGCCACCGCTTCTGGCATTTTGTCCTTTGTGGCCTTTGCCGCTGGTTTTACCATGACCGCTGCTTGTTCCTCTACCAATTCTTTTTCTTGATTTAATTGCTCCTTGTGGGGCAGATATTGATTCTAATTTCATATAATCTCCTCCACTTTTTTGCCTCTAAGAGCTGCGATTTGTTCTATTGTTTTTTCTGCTCTTAAAGCTTTTAATGTTGCATAAGCAACGTTAATCTTTGTATTTGCTCCTAATGATTTTGATAGTATATCTTTTACTCCAGCAAGTTCAAGAACACTTCTAACAGGTCCTCCTGCTTTTACACCGGTTCCTTTTGAAGCTGGTTTTAGTAAAACTTTACTTGCCCCTTGAGCACCTATTACTTCATGAGGAATTGTACCATCAACAACTGATACAGTCACTACATCTTTAGTAGCAGCAGATACAGCTTTTTTTATAGCATCAGGTACTTCATTTGCTTTACCTGTTCCTATTCCAACTTTTCCGTTTCTATCACCAACAGCTACTGTTGCAGAAAAACGAAATGTTCTACCACCTTTTGTTACTTTTGTAACTCTACCAATGTTTATAATTTCTTCGTCATATAACTTTGGGCGAGGCTCTCTTGTTCTTTTTTCCATTTTTCCTCCTTAGAATTTTAATCCGTTTTCACGAGCTGCATTAGCAAGTGATTCAACACGACCGTGATATTGGTATCCACCTCTATCAAAAACTACTTTTTCTATTTTTTGCTTTTTAGCTCTCTTAGCTAATAATTCTCCAACCTTAGCAGCTGCTTCTATATTTCCACCGTTTTCAAGTTTCAATTCTTTATCAATAGAAGATGCACTAACTAAAGTAACTCCTGCTTCGTCATCTATTAACTGAGCAAAAATATTAGCATTTGATCTAAAAACATTTAATCTTGGAACTTCTTTAGTTCCAGCGATATTTTTTCTTACACGAGCATGTCTTGCTATACGCTTAACATTTCGAGATACTTTTTTCATAAGTATTCCTCTCCTTTACTTTTTTTATTTAGCTGCCTTTTTTCCTTCTTTACGAATAATGTGTTCATCTTTATATCTTATTCCTTTGCCTTTGTATGGCTCTGGTGGTCTAATTTTTCTAACATTTGCTGCATATTCTCCAACTTGTTGTTTGTCTATTCCTTTTATTGTTAATTCAGTATTACTTGGAGATTCAAGGCTTATTCCTTTTATTATTTCCATTTCAACTGGATGAGAAAAACCCGCTGTTACAACAAGTTTATTTCCTTTTAGTGAAAAACGATACCCAACACCTACTGCTTCAAGTTGTTTTTCAAAACCTTTAGTAACACCAATTATCATATTATTGATATGAGAATTGATTGTCCCGTGAAGGTTTTTTACTAAATCATTTTTTCTTTCAACAGCAACTTCACTTTCTTCTACTACTACTTTAATATTTTTTGGTACTTCAATAGAAAGTTCTCCTTTTGGGCCTTTTACTGAAACAATATTATCATTGATTGTAATATTAACACCTGTTGGTATACTTAATATTCTATTTCCAATACGACTCATAATTCCTTCCTTTCTACCAAATATAGGCCAAAACTTCTCCGCCAAGGCCTGCTTGTCTTGCTTCTTTGTCTGTCATTATTCCTTTTGATGTTGAGATTATAGCAATTCCAAGACCATTTAATACTTTTGGCAATTCGTCTTTATTAGCATAAACACGTAGTCCTGGCTTTGATATTTTCTTTAAACCTGTAATAACTCTTTCTTTAGTTTCACTATACTTTAATGACAAAATAATTTTATTTTGTAAACCATCTTCTTCTATTTTATAGTCTACAATAAATCCTTCGTCTTTAAGTATTTTTGCCATCTCTACTTTTAATTTTGATGCAGGTATTTCAACAGCTTTATAACGCATTTGATTCGCATTACGAATTCTTGTCAACATATCTGCTATAGGATCTGTTACCATTTTTTTCCTCCTTTACCAGCTAGACTTTGTAACGCCTGGTATTTGTCCTTTATAAGCTAATTCTCTAAAACAAATACGACATATTCCATATTTTTTAAGTACAGCATGTGGGCGTCCACATCTTTTGCAGCGTGTATATTCACGAACTTTGTACTTTTGTGGTGTATTAGCTTTAATAATAATACTTTTTTTTGCCATATTTCCCTCCTACTTCTTTGCTTTAAACGGCATACCAAATTCATTTAGAAGTTCATATGCTTCATCGTCTGTTTTAGCACTTGTTACGAAAACAATATCCATTCCTCGTACCTTTACGACGTCATCAAATTCTATTTCTGAGAAAATCAATTGTTCTGTAAGCCCAAGCGTATAATTTCCTCTTCCGTCAAAAGCTTTATTGGATAATCCTCTAAAGTCTCTAACACGTGGAAGTGTAATACTAACTAGCTTATCTAAGAAATTGTACATATTATCACCACGAAGTGTTACTTTGCAACCTATTGGTTGACCTTCTCTAAGTTTGAAACCTGCTATTGCTTTCTTGGCAAGAGTTGCAACAGGCTTTTGACCTGTTATTTTTTCTAACTCTTTCATAGAAGCTTCTAGAAGTTTACTATTGTGAGTAGCATCACCCACTCCAATATTAATAACTATTTTTTCTAACTTAGGAACACTCATAACACTAGTATAATTAAATTTCGAAGTTAAATTTTTAATTATTTCTTTATTATATTTTTCCTTTAAGCGATTCATAATAGCTCCTTTCTGTTATTTGGCTTTTTTTTCTGTCTTTTTTGTAGCTATCTTTTTTGCAACTGGTTTTTTTGTAGCTACTTTTTTTTCTTTAGTTTCTTCTTTTGATCTTTTTTCTAATCTTACTCTTTTTTTTGTTTTTGCATCAATTAACATAACGTTTGATGCATCAATTGGAGCTTCCATTTCAGTAATTGTACCAGGATTTTGACCATTTGGTTTAATAGTCTTTTTTATAATGTTTACTCCTTCGATAACTACTTTTCTTTCTTCTCTTAATGTTTTTGTTATAATGCCTTCTTTACCTTTATCTTTTCCGGCAATAACAACAACTTTATCTCCCGTTTTTAAGTTCATAAATCCTTCTTTCTAAGTATTATAATACTTCTTTGGCAAGTGATACTATTTTCATATAACCCTCACGTACTTCACGTGCTACTGGGCCAAATACACGAGTTCCTACTGGAGTATTATCCTCTTTTATAAGAACACATGCATTATCATCAAATTTAATATAAGAACCATCTTCTCTTTTTAAACCTGTTTTAGTTCTAACAACAACAGCTTTTACAACTTTACTTTTATTAACTATTCCTGTCGTTGATGCTTTTTTAATAGTACCTACGATTATGTCTCCAATGTTGCCATATTTGACTTTAGATCCACCTAAAACACGAATTACTAATAATTCTTTTGCACCAGAATTATCTGCAACTTTTAAACGGCTTTCTTGTTGAATCATATATACCTCCTTATAGTTATATAATAACTGCTTTTTCTATTATTTCTACTAAACGATAGTGTTTACTTTTTGATAGTGGTCTTGTTTCTACAATGCGTACTTTATCACCTATTTTTGCTTCATTTTTTTCATCATGAACAGCATGTTTTTTGAAATATTTAACACGTTTGCCATATATTTTATCAACTTTGTAAGTCTCAACTGTTACGGCAATTGTCTTATCAGCTTTGTCGCTTACAACAGTTCCGATTAATCCACGATTTATCTTCTTCATATATTTCCTTCCTAACTCTTTTTTCTTTCGTTTAAAATTGTTTTCATACGAGCAACTAATTTTCTTAGTTCTCTTATTTTAGAAGGCTTTTCTAAATTTCCTGTTGCCTTACTCAAACGTAAATTAAATAGTTCTTCTTTGTGTTCTTCAACTTTTTTGGTGATTTCTTCTGTCGTTAATTCTCTTATTTCACTATTTTTCATTAACTTCACCACTTTCTTTAGTTACAAACTTACATTTGATTGGTAATTTATGCATAGCAAGTCTTAGTGCTTCTTTGGCTGTTTCCAAATCAATTTCACCAATTTCAAACATAATTTTACCTTGTTTCACAACGGCTACCCACTTTTCTGGTTGCCCTTTTCCTTTACCCATACGAGTTTCAAGAGGTATTTTTGTTAATGATAAATGTGGAAATATGTTTATCCATACTTTTCCACCACGTTTCATATAACGTGTCATAGCAACTCTGGCCGCTTCTATTTGATGTTCTGTTATCCAAGCACCTTCCATTGCCATAAGACCATAATCTCCAAAGGATAATTTAGTATTTCCTCTTGCTTTTCCTTCATAAGATAGTCTATGAGGTCTTCTGTATTTAGTTCTCTTTGGAATTACTGCCATAATTGCCTCCCTTGTTCTTTGAAGGAAGTATTTCGCCTTTATAAATCCAAACTTTCACACCTATTTTGCCGTATGTTGTATTAGCTTCTTTAGCAGCATAATCAACATCTGCTCTTAGTGTATGAAGTGGTATATTTCCTTCTGTATATCCTTCACTTCTTGCCATTTCTGCTCCGCCTAAACGACCAGATACTAAAGTCTTTATTCCTTTTGCTCCTGCTTTTAAAGTGTTTCTCATAGCTCTTTTTTGAGCAATTCTAAACGAAACTCTGTTTTCTATTTGATGAGCTATTCCTTCTGCAACTAAATTTGCATCTAAGTCTGGTTGTTTTATTTCCATGATTGAAATTTGAACATTTTCATCAACTAATTTAGATAGTTCATTTTTTATTTTTTCAACTTCATCTCCACCATGACCTATAACAACACCAGGTTTTGCAGTATTAATAATAACATCTGTTTTTTTAGAAGTTCTTTCAATAAAAATACTAGAAACAGCAGCATTCTCTAATTTCTTGCTTAAAAATTTACGAATTTTTACATCATTATTTAAATATTTTGCAAAATCTTTTTTTTCGGCATACCACTTAGATTCCCAAGTTTTATTGATGCCCATTCTAAGTCCTATTGGACTAACTTTTTGTCCCACTCTGTTTCCTCCTTTATTTTATTTTTTCACTAACTATAATAGTTATATGACTTGTTCTTTTTTTTATCGGATCAACATGTCCTTTTGACCCAAATCTTCTTCTTTTTAAAGTTACGCCTTCTCCAATGTAAGCTCTATTTATAACTAATTTTTCTTTGTCTAGCTTTAAATTGTTTTCGGCATTAGCTACGGCTGAAGTTAAAACTTTTCTTATCAACCTTGCAGCTTCTTTATTTAGGTTTGCTAAAATTGTATCTGCTTCTATTACGCTTTTGTTTCTAACTAAATCCAATACTAAGCGACATTTTCTAGGAGCAATTCTCATTCCTTTTGCAACTGCTTTTGCTTCCATTTTAATTCTCCTTCCAGATTTTAATTTTCTTTTTTGGCACCATGCTCACCCAATTTACGTGTAAGAGCAAACTCTCCAAGTTTATGTCCAACCATATCTTCGGTTACATAAACAGGGATAAATTCTTTACCGTTATGTACGGCAAAAGTTAAGCCAATAAACTCAGGATAAATTGTTGAACGGCGTGACCAAGTTTTAATTACCTCTTTTTTACCTAATCCAGCCACTTTTGCAACTTTTTTTAATAAACTTTGGTCAATAAATGGGCCTTTTTTACTACTTCTTGCCATTTAAATATCATCCTTTCTTATTTTTACGACGAATAATTAATTTATTTGAAGCTTTTTTGTGTTTTCTTGTCTTATACCCTAAGGCTGGCTTGCCCCAAGGAGTCATTGGGCCTGGTCTTCCAATAGGAGCTCTTCCTTCTCCACCGCCATGTGGGTGATCGTTTGGATTCATTACGCTTCCTCTTACTGTTGGCCTTATTCCCATATGTCTTTTTCTTCCTGCTTTTCCATAGTTAATTAACTCATAATCTTCATTTCCTACTTCACCAATTGTAGCGCGGCAATTAGAAAGAACTTTTCTAACTTCTCCACTAGTTAAACGAAGTAATGTATGTCTTCCTTCAACTCCAAGAATTTGAACAGAAGAACCAGCACTTCTAGCTAGTTGCGCTCCTTTTCCTGGAAGCATTTCTACATTATGAACCATTGTACCATCAGGAATATTAATCAATTCTAAAGCATTCCCGATTTTAATATCTGTTTTTTTACCACTTACGACTTTATCTCCTGTTTTCATATTCTTTGGAGCAATTATATATTTTTTCTCTCCATCAGAATATCCAACTAAAGCAATATTTGCACTTCTATTTGGATCATATTCAATTGAAAGAACTGTTCCTAAAACATCATCTTTGTTTCTTTTGAAATCAATAACGCGGTATTTTCTTTTTGCTCCGCCACCATGATGTCTTACAGTTATTTTGCCTTGATTATTACGTCCTGCTTGTTTTTTTAAAGTTACAACTAATGATTTTTCAGGAGTTTTTTTTGTTATTTCACTATTTATTAGCGTAGTCATTCCACGTCTTGCATTAGTCGTTGGTTTATAAGATTTTATTGCCATAACAATTCCTCCTTAATTAAGTTCTATTGAACTTCCTTCTTTTAATTTTATAATTGCCTTTTTCATTTTTCTTGTTTTTCCAGTATAACGTCCAACTCTTTTTTCTTTTGACCTTACAGTTATTGTATTAACGTTTTTTACTTTAACATTAAATGCCTTTTCAACTGCTTGTCTTATTTGAATTTTATTAGCTTTAGGATCTACACTAAACACTACTGTTGTCTTATCCTCAGCCATATGATTACTTTTTTCTGTTATAATTGGAGCTTTTATTATATCTCTATAGTTATTCATTATAAAACCTCCTCTATAGCTTTAACTGCCTTACACTCTATTAATAATTTGTCTGCATTAATAACATCATATACATTTATTTCGCTATTTGTTAAAAGCATAACATTTCTTAAATTACGAGTAGCAAGAACTGCATTATCTGTTAATTCATTAACTATTATCAGAACTTTTCCTTCAAGTTTTAAATTATTTAACAATGCTTTCACTTCTTTTGTTTTGCTTGTTTCTAATTTGAATTCATCAACAATAACAATGTTTTTTTCGTTCATTTTATAAGTTAGAGCAGATTTTAGGGCAAGTCTTCTTTCCTTTTTATTCATTTTTTTAGAAAAACTTCTTGGGTGTGGTCCGAAAACCACTCCGCCGCCTACCCATTGTGGACTTCTGATTGATCCTTGTCTAGCATTTCCTGTTCCTTTTTGCTTCCAAGGTTTTTTTCCACCACCACTAACTTCACTTCTCTTTTTTGTTGAAGCAGTTCCTTGGCGTAATGAATTTCTATATAGTGTTAATGCGTCATATAAAACTGTATCGTTTGGAACAATGCCCCAAATTTCTTTTGCTAATTCAACATCGCTAGTTTTTTCGCCTTTAACATTTATTACTAATTGTTTCATTATTCTGCCTCCTTTATTTCGGAAGTAGTATCACTTTCTGCTGTGTTTTCAGTTACAACTTCTTCTACATCTGAAGCCACTTCATTTTCTTCAACAATAACTTCATTTTCTACATTTGAAGATTCTTCAGAAGTTACATCTGAAGCTTCTTGATTTACTGCTTCTTCCATTTCATATATACTTAATTCTTCTACTTTGTTTATTTTGCCATTTGCTTTTTTTGCAGAGCGAATTAAAACTAATCCCATTTTACTTCCTGGAACGTTTCCTTTTACTAATAATACATTGTTTTCAATATCAACCATTACAACTTCCAAATTTTGGATAGTAACAGTTTCAACACCCATGTGTCCTGGTAAGTTTTTACCTTTAAAAACACGCATTGGTCTTCTTGTTCCCATTGAACCTGGCGCTCTATGAAAATGTGATCCATGTGTCATTGGCCCTCTTGTTTGACCATGTCTTTTTATAACACCTTGAAATCCTTTTCCTTTACTTATTCCAGTTACATCAATTACTTCGCCCTCAGTAAAAATATTTGCTTTAAGTTCTTCACCTAATGTGTAAGTACTTACATCTATGCCCCTAATTTCTCTAAAGAAGCGCTTAGGTGTAGTATTTGCTTTTTTTGTATGCCCTACATTTGCTTTTGTCGATAGTTTTTCTCTTTTTGTATCAAAGCCTAACTGAATTGCGTTATAACCATCATTTTCAACTGTTTTAATTTGTGTTACAGTGTTTGGTTCAACTTCAACAACAGTTACCGGAATTAGTCTTCCTGACTTTGTAAACACTTGAGTCATTCCTATTTTACGACCTAAGATTCCTTTCATATTTCCTCCTATTTATTTGTTTATTTGGATATCTACTCCGCTTGGAAGCTCTAAATGCGCTAACGCATCAACTGTTTCCTTGCTTGGATTGATGATATCAATTAGTCTTTTATGTGTTCTTTTTTCAAATTGTTCACGAGAATCTTTATATTTATGTACAGCTCTTAAAATAGTTATTTTTTCAATTTCTGTTGGTAGAGGAACTGGTCCTACTACTTTACTTCCTGTTCTTTTTACTGTTTCAACTATTTTACTACAAGCTATGTCTAAACTTCTGTGTTCAAATGCTTTCAATTTGATACGAACTTTTGTGTTTGACATATTTTCCTCCCTTCGTCTATATCTGGTATAGACTTGCTCCTTGTAAAAACCCGATAGCCCAGTTAAATCAGTTTCAACTTAACCTAGTGTATCGACAACCTTACATATCACAGCACACCATACATCCAAATAATACACGATTAATAAAGCAAAAGCAAGTATTTTTT
>CAYYQX010000002.1:0-28038 GCA_964473455.1 uncultured Muribaculaceae bacterium
AAAATGGTAAAATTAAAGGAACTATAATTGAAATGAAAGACGATGTAGTAGTTGAGAGACCAAAAGAAATTATATTTGAAGATTTTCTTGTTAATAATGGTGAAACAGGTATAGGAAAATATGGCGACATTTTAGAAAAAATAATGTTTAAATGATTTTAAAACAAACTTCTAAAAGAGGTTTGTTTTTTAATTTACATATGATAAAATACAATTAGGTGGTTAAAATGAATAATAATTTTGAAGACATAAGTATTAGAGAAGTAAAAGAAGAAGATGTCGGAATTATTTTTGAGCTTGGTAAAAATATTAGTGGTTTTGAAGTTTCTACTGATGTTATAACTTTTTGGCCTATACAATTACTAAAAAATTCTGTTAACAAAGATGATGTTATATTCCTTGTAATAGAAAAAGAAAAAAAGGTAATTGGATTTATAATTATGAATTTGAATTATTCATTATCAAAAGGTGAAGTAGAAGACATATACATTATTGAAGAAGAAAGACATAAAGGTTATGGCAGTATGATCTTAAAACAGGCAATTGTTAAGGCGAGCAATAAAGGTATAAACTACAAAATAGAGTATATCAATGCTTTAACAAATACTGCCGAAGGGTTTTTTCAAAAAAATGATTTTATAAAAGGAAATAATTTCACTTGGTTTAGTTTGGCACTTACCGATGTATTCAAAAAGTAAAAAATCTTCAAATATAACGAGGTATTTATGAATAGAAGATATACAGCTATAATTTCTACTATTTCGAACAGTTTTTGCGACTTTTCTCTTGATTACGCTATAAGTAAATATAATATTTATCAAGTACTATTCTTAACTAGTTTTGTTGCTATGATAGGACAATTAATAGCGGGATTGGTTATGGGAATTAGTTTTACTTTAATTTCTATTCCGTTTGTTTTGCTTTATGGAGCTATAATGCTTGGGGGATACTTTTCATTTGTTAAAGCAATAAAAATAATGCCACTTGGCTTAACTGGGTTAATTGAATCTGGAAGTATGTTTGTTGTTTTAGTAATAGATATTGTTTTAGGTTATCTAACCTTAACACCAAGATTCTTAATCTTATTTCTAATTTTCTTTGCTGCTATTGTTGTTTTTAGCTTAGAAACAAATAAAATAAGCGACGACTCAAAAAGATTTAGTTTAAAAAGAGCTGGTGCTGCGTTTTTAAAAATAATTACATTTAGGTATACAAAAGAAGATCACATTATTAAAAAAGTAACTGTAAAAGGACTTTTCTTTATTTTATTATCAATTTTTTTATATTGTACGGAGCCATATTTGGTTAAGTTAGCTAGTTTTAAAGGCGCTAACGAAATTGCGATAAACTTAGGCTATTGTTTATTTGGCGTGACATATTTTTTCATAAGTTACATGAGAGAGCAAAAAAACAATCCTGGATTGAAAAAGAAGTTTTTGAGTAAAAAATTCATTCTTATGGCTATAGCTATAGGTACTTTTGAAACTATCTATTATGTATTTGGAACAATGAGTTATATTAACGATATTCCAATAGTTGTATTTATAATTCAAGAAATAAGAGTTTTCTTGCTTGTTATTTTATCGGTTATATTTAAGACAGATAAAATGACAACAAAAAAATTAATCGCAACAATAGTTGCTATGGCAGCTGTAGCAGGGTTATATTTTAGTTAAAATTAATATATAAATGTGTTATACTAATAATAAGGAGAAATATATGTTGAATCCACTAAATATTGAAGCTTTAAGATTCCAGCAACAGTTGTTTTATAATTTTAAAGACCAAAAAGAAAACGATGACAGACACATTAAGGATATGTTGAGTAAAAAAGAAATAGATGAAGTTGATGCAGAAGAAGAAACAGAAAATAACAAAGTTGACTATCTAGACAAAATAGAAAAAGCAACAAAAATTAATTTTTTAATTGAAATGGGTGATAGTGCATCTTTAAAACAAATGCTTAGATTATATGAGATGTTAAAAGAACTTATTCCTGTTTATAGCAAGCGTGATGCGGCAATTGCGGCATTTATTGCTTTATGTGCAGAAACAAATTTAAATGTTTCTAACTTACCAGTTCAAGAAGCGTTTCTATTATCAAATGCAATGCTTTATATACCGCTTGACTTATATGAGGAATATAATAGAATTTTAAAAACTATTATTGATAAGTCTTTTTTATCAGAAATATTAAAAAAAGAAGAGGATTTAGATAATCAAATGCCTATTATTGAAGGATTATTTGATTATTATGATGCATTTTGTCCTACTTTAGATGATGCCCAATATGAAAACGCTATTGCAGAATGGGCAGCAAATGAAATGACAAACACACCAACAAGATAAAAACTTATTAAGTCATAAAAAAACTCAGAATTAACTGAGTTTTTTTAGATATTAATATCTGTCGTTATTATTATATTTGTTATTGCTTCTGAAGTTATTACGATCAGCTTTTTTAGCTGCACGACATTCTTTACATCTTTTTGGTTCGTTAGTAAATCCTTTTTCTGCATAGAATTCTTGTTCACTAGCAGTAAAAACGAATTCTTTACCACAATCTACGCAAGTTAATGTCTTGTCAGTAAATTTGCCTTCATTTTTTGTTTCTTTCATAAAATAAATACCTCCTTCTTTTGAAATTTGTTTAATAATTATTTAATCTTTCAAAAAAATCGGAAATATCCAAATAAATAATAAACTTAATGTAGTTTAGCACACTTCCAGCATATAAGCAAGTCTTTTTACGATTTTATTTGATAAATATAAAATCTTTAGTATAATTATATTAGGAGGATAGTTATTATGGAATTCTTAAAGTTATACTTAATTGCGTTTGTTGTATTTATTATTATTGATGGATTATGGTTAGGAATTATTTCAAAAAAACTATATAAAAAAGAATTGGGTCATTTAATGAGCACTTCTGTTAACTATATCGCAGCTGTTGTTTTTTATTTATTATTTATAGTAGGTCTTGTATATTTTGTTATCTTACCAGGTATAACAGATAAAAATGTTGGAGAAATTATTATAAGTGGTCTTTTATTTGGACTAATTAGTTATTCTACATATGATTTAACTAATCTTGCAACTCTAAAAAGTTGGCCTTTGAAAATTACGATAATTGATCTTATCTGGGGTTCATTTCTTTCAACTTCCGTTTCCCTTGTAACATATTTTTTATATAATTTAGTTTAATAAAACATTTATTTGTGTTAAAATATATGTGTAATAAAACAGTAGGAGAGATATTATGAAAAATAAAAAAGGATATACTTTAGTTGAAATTTTAGCTGTAATTGTAATAATTGCTGGCCTATTGTTAATAATTACTCCAAAGATATCTCAACTAATAACAGATTCTAAAGAGAAAGCTTATGATGTTCAAGTAAGTGAAATAATTTCGGCAGCGAAATCTTGGACGTCTTCTAGTATATATAATATGCCAGAAGAAGACTATTCGCTTAAAGTTAGTTTGCTACAGTTAAAACTGGCAAACTTATTACCTTATGATATTACTAATCCTAAAACAGGAAAATTGTTTCCTGATGATACGCTAGTTACTATTAGTAAAGATGGCGATGTTTTATCTTATTCGTTAGATGAAGAAAGCGGAACAACAAATACAAATTATAATTCAAGTTATCCACAAATAATTCTATATGGAAGTATTTTAGAAACTTTTGAAGTAAATTCCATTTCGACATATACTGATTTAGGGGCTTATGCTAAAACTAGCACAGGAGAGAATATCGACTCTGCTTTAATTCAAAAAACAATAACATATAAGTCCAACGCAGATGATTTAACAACAGAAGATGTGGATGTTATAGATACTGGTGTAATTGGGATATATACAATCAATTATTCTGTTGAAAGTAACGGATTCACTTCTCAAATTAGTAAACTTGTATCCATAGTAGATACGACTCCGCCTGTTATTCAAGTTAAGAAAAAGAATAATGAGACTGAGTTTTATACTGATGGAGAATACATTTCACTTGAAGCTCAAGCTGGTTATATTTTACAAGGAGGCAGTCAAGTAGTTGTAACTGATAACAATGATGAATTATTAACTTATGAAGTTCTTGGTAATTTTTCATCTATAATACCAGGTAAAAAAAGAATCACATATAAAGCAACAGATTCTAGTGGTAATATTGGAACATTGAACCTTGTTTATGAAATAAAAGACACAACTGCGCCAGTTTTCATTTCTATTAGTAATGTTGATTTATCAGTAAATAAAAAAATGGTGACAATAAGTGCTTATGATGAAGGAGTAGGGTTAGGAACTTATGCTTATTCTTTTGATGGTGGCACTAATTGGAGTAAGATTAATGAATATATTTATGAAGACACCCCACCAGCTGTATTCTTGGTAAAAGATAAAGTTGGCAATATTATGACTAAAAGCGAGTATAATACGCTTACAATAAATCTAGCTGGGGGAACAGGAATAAGCGAATTAAGCCATATCTTAGGATATAGTGAAACATTAACTCTAAATAATCCGACAAAAACTGGTTATGCCTTTGTTGGATGGACAGTTAGTGGAACTGGTAGTACAATGGTTGGAACATTATTTACCATGGGAACAAGTAATGCAACTTTGACAGCCAATTGGAACGATTCAGCTGAAACGCAATATCGAAGTAGTACTTGTGCGACGTATGTTTCTTGTGTTAGTAGTACGTGTGGGTATGCAGCATGTCAAACAAGTGCTTGTGGTTGCGCATATTACAACAGATGTTCAGCTTGCGGATGTGAGACGATTTCTTGGGGTTCGTGGGGAAATCAAAGTTGTTATGGAACTAGTTCAGCTTGCGCATCAGCTAAACCTGGCAATACAACATATACCCAATATCAGTGTGTATCAGTAACTGGTTGCTTTGGAATGTTGCAAAAACGCACAGGATCTTGTTCATTATACAATAGTTGTAGTTCTTGTGGCTGTGCTTCTTATAATACTTGTGTTAATAGTGCCTGTGGATATGCAACATGTCAAACAAGTGAATGCGGGTGCGCAACTTGGGGAACATGGAGTGAATGGTCAACAACAACCTGTACTGCTCAAACAAATGTCACACAATGTGAAACCAGAATAGTATATTAATAAGTCAAATATATTTTTGACTTTTTTTATGTTAAAATATATATAGGATGTGAGTATATGAAAATAATCTTAGTTGATGGTAATAACTTACTTTTTAGAAGCTACTACGCAACAGCGTATAATGGAAACTTTATGAAAAATAGTAAGAGTTTTCCTACTAATGCTTTGTATGGTTTTACAAATATGATGAATAAAATAATAAACGAAGAAAAACCAACGCACATTATCGTTGCTTTTGATATGGGAAAAACTTTTAGACATGAATTAACTGAATCTTATAAAAAAGATCGAATAGAAATGCCTAATGAGCTTAGAGTGCAGTTCCCAAAAGCAAAAGAGTTGTTAGACGCTATGGGTATTAAATGGTACGAACAAATTGGATTTGAAGCAGATGATATAATAGGGACTTTTGCTAGGTTTTGTGATGAAGAAAAAGACTTTACGGGGTTAATAGTTAGTAGCGATAAAGATTTATTACAGTTAATAAGTAAAGATGTTGAAGTAAAATTATTAAAGTCAAAAGATTATATAAAATATAATGAAGAAAGTTTTTTCAAAGATTATGGAATTGAGCCAATAAAGATAATTGATTTAAAGGCTTTAATGGGAGATGCTTCTGACAACATTCCAGGAGTAATGGGAATAGGAGAGAAAACTGCTTTAAAACTTTTAGTGGAATATAAATCTTTAGATGGCGTTTATAATAATATTGATAGTATTAAAGGGGCTTTAAAAGAAAAGCTAATTAAAGATAAGGAAAATGCTTATTTTAGTTATAAACTGGCAACAATTGTTAAGGACGTCCCACTAAGTATTAATATTAGTGACATAAAATATAATAAAAAAGATGCTGAAAAGTTAAATAAATTATACGAAGAATTAGAGTTTTTTTCTTTAATCAAAAAAGAATTAAAAAGTGATGAAGTTAAGTATAATATTGTTAAAGATTTAAACGAAGTTAAGATAGAAAATGACTATGCAATTTATTTAGAAATGCTTGGAACTAATTATCACACTTCAAAGATTCTTGGTATAGCTCTTTATAATGAAGCAAATTCTTTGTTTATACCGTTTGAGGTTCTTTTAAAAAACCCTAAATTTTTAGAAAAAAGCATAAAATATACATACGACAATAAAAAATTAAAAGTCGCATTAACAAGATATGATATAACTTTTTCTAATGTCGTGTTTGATACAATGATTGCCGCATATCTCTTAGACTATAATGTTAAAGATGATATCGCATATCTTGCCAACATTTTTAATTATGAGATACCTTTTTATGATGAGGTTTTTGGTAAGACTACTTTTGTTGAACCAAGCATCAATGAAGTTGCTAAAGGAGCGGTTTTAAAAGCAAAATTCATCTATGAAACTTATAATGAATTTAAGGATAAAATAAAAAATAATAATTTGGAAGAGCTCTTTTATGACGTTGAGCTTCCACTATCTAATGTTCTTGCTAAAATGGAGATTAATGGCGTTAAAGTAAATAAGGACGCTTTACTTGTTTTAGAAGAAGAATTAAAAATCAAAATGGATATGATTGCTAGAACTATATTTAATGAAGCTGGAGAAGAATTTAATATATCTAGTCCAAAACAACTAGGAGAAATTTTATTTAATAAGCTTGGTTTAAAATCAAAGAATAAAAAGTTGTCAACTAACATTGATGTTTTAAAAAGTTTAAAAGGTAAGCATCCAATAATCGATAACATTATGGAATATCGTACAATTTCAAAGCTTTATTCAACATACGCAGAAGGTTTAAAAAGCAGTATTCAAGCAGATGATAAAATACATACAATTTATATGCAAACACTTACTAGAACTGGTAGGCTATCGTCAATCGAACCAAATCTACAAAATATACCAACAAGAACTGAAATTGGAAGAAACATTAGAAAAGTTTTTGTTCCATCTAAAGACTATTTATTAAGTAGTGATTATTCGCAAATTGAACTTAGAGTTTTAGCTCATATTTCCAATGTTGAGTCTTTAATAGAAGCTTTTAAAAACAATATTGATATTCATACAAAAACAGCCAGTGACTTATTTAAGGTTGATATCAATTTAGTTACTAAAGCGCAAAGAAGATTAGCTAAAGCTGTTAACTTTGGAATTATTTATGGAATTAGTGAATATGGATTATCTGAAAATGTTGGCATAAGTAGTCTAGAAGCGAAAGAATTTATTGATAACTATTTAAAAATATATCCAGGAATTAAAGAATATATGGATCGAACTATTAAAGACGCTTATGAAGATAATATTATTAAAACATTATATGGTAGATCAAGGAAAATCGAAGAATTATCTAATAGTAATTATATGATTAGAAAACAAGGGGAGAGAATGGCCCTTAATACTCCAATTCAAGGAACAAGTGCGGACATTATAAAAATGGCTATGATTAAAATTGATAAGTTTTTAGAAGAAAAAAAGTTAAATACGCAAATGATTCTTCAAGTACACGATGAATTGATTTTTGATGTTTGCGAAGAGGAATTGGAAGTAGTTACTAAAGAAATAAAAAATATTATGGAAAATGTTGTTAAATTAAATGTTCCTTTACAAGTAGATATTAATTGTGGAAAAAACTGGTATGAAGCTAAGTAACTATGTTATAATTATTAAAAAATAGGTGGGATATATGAAAAAAGGATTTACATTAATTGAAGTATTAGCCGTTATTATCATCATTGCTGTTGTAGCAGTTATTTCAATACCCCAAATTATAAGTGTGGTTGAAACTTCAAGAAAAGAAGTAAAAATACAATCAGCTAAAAGAGTAATTGATGCGGTAAGTAATTATTATATGCAGTCGCAATTAAGTGGTGAATCAGATTTGCCACTTACTGTTACTTTTCCAACAGAAGTACTAACAATGAGTGGTACAAATCCTCAAAGTGGTTCCGTAACGATAAACACCGATGGAACTTATAGTATAAATAGTCTTGTTATTGATGATTATTTGTGTACTAGTAGTGGCGAAGTAGTTGATTGCCTTGCTCCAGAAGAAACGGTTGTTGAAGTTAGCACCACTAATTTGGATGAGATAATACTAGCTAATATAGGAACGCATACATCAAATATGGTAGTTAATGGTAGTTCTGTAACTAAAATAACAGGACTTAAGGCAGATAAAACAAGTATAAAAAACTGGGTATGGTATTCAGGTCAATTATGGCAAGTAGTGGAGTTGACAAGTGCTTATGTTAAATTAGTCGCAGCCAATAGTGTGACAAGTATAGCGTATGGTGCTTATAGTACTCCAGTAAGTTGGAGTACTAGTTGGGCTAGAAAATGGTTAAATGAAATTAACAGTAGTTCAAGTGAAGATGGCATTTTTTATAATAAATTAAGCAATAAAGACTTATTATTAGATGGTTCTTTTTGCCTAGATTCTCCAACAAACGTTGTAATAACAAGTAGTAAAGTAACAAGTTTTACACCGATTGCAACATGTACATCTATTGCAACTGACAAGGTAGGATTATTGACTTTTGAAGACTATGTTTATGCCAAAGATGGAACTGTTGGTGGAAGTTATGGGGGAAGCTTTTTAGATGAAGATGAATACTCATGGACAATGACACCTGGGGTAAGTTCTGGAACAATATGGAGTACTTATTCTACTGATCCTTCTTATATTTACTCTAGTTATAATTATTCTTCGGGATATTCACATGGCATACGCCCAGTAATATATTTGAGTTCGGATGTTTTGATTTTAGATAGTGATGATGAAGATTATGGAGAGGCAATAAATCCATATATGTTAGAAGCAAATGATATTTTAACTAGCGGCGAGAACTTAAATGAAGCACAAATTGGCTCTTACATTTATATTAGCGAAGAAAATTCACCTTCTACTATCACCACTATTCAAGCAACAAGTAGAATAATTTATGCTTATGATAAAACAAAAGTAAGGTATCGAATTATTGGAATAAGTGAAACGGGAATAAAAGTAGAACGAGCAGATGTTCTTAAAGGATTGGCAAGTAATATTGCGATAAGTTCAGGTACTAATGTTCATTATTTTTATTTAGCAGATACTTGTAATACCAATATTGGTGTTTATACAGGATGTACAGCTAAAAATTATTTTCAACCAAGTGGAGAAGCTGCCGAATATAACTATGTAGATGGCAAAAATATTGGTTACTTTTTAAACAGTGCAACTAATGGGTTTTTAACTTGGTTAAGTACGGGTGTTAGAAGTAATATTGTGTTAAGTAATTGGAATTTAAGTGTCTTTACTGTTGGAGATGGTTACGAAATGAGTTTATTCAACACAGATACTAGTGGTATTTTTCCAAGGAATAATAGTGATGGGGTAATATCTACTTATGTTATTCTTCCCTTTCACGGGGATATCTTTAGTGGGAATGATTTGAACGCACCTTATTGGTTAACTAATAGAGCGTATAGAGATTCTACTGAGGTAGGTTATATTAGTGGTAACGGACAAGCTGTTGAAGTGCGAGTATGTTATTCATATGGAGTTCGTCCAGTCTTTGTTTTAAGCCCAACAATTACAATTGCTAGTGGAAGCGGAACAATTACAAACCCTTATATAATCAATTTAAATTAAATTCTTATAATTCGTTGAATTAAAGGCTTTAATAATGGTATAATTTAACAGAGGAAGAGGTTAATAAATGAAAATATTATCAGTTAATGCTGGAAGTTCATCACTAAAGTTTACTTTATTTGAAATGCCAGAAGAAATAAATTTAATAAGTGGCTATTTTGAAAAGATTGGCTTAGTTGATTCTTTTTATTCAATCAAAGTTAATGGTGAAAAAAGAGTAAAAGACACTAGAGTAGAAACTCATAAAAAAGCAGTTGAATTATTGCTAATGGAATTACTTGAAAACAAAATAATAACTTCAATTGATGAAATAGAGGGAATAGGTCATAGAATTGTTCACGGAGGAAATGAATATACTAAAAGCGTTTTAATTGATGAAAAATTTTTAACTGATTTTGACAGTTTAATAGATTTCGCTCCTCTTCATAATCCTGCTCACTTAATAGGAATAAAAGCTTTTATTGAAAAGTTACCTAAAGTAAAAATGGTGGGAGTGTTTGACACTTCCTATCACCAGACTATGGAAGAAGAAAATTTTGTGTATCCTGTTCCTTATGAGTGGTTTTTAAAATACAATGTTCGAAAATATGGAGCTCATGGGACAAGTCATAAATACGTTTATAAAAAGATTTGTGAAGTACTAGGACAAGAAAATCTGAAAGTAATATCTTGTCATATTGGTTCTGGATCTAGTTTATCAGCTATTAAGAATAATAAAGTTATTGATACCTCAATGGGTTTTACTCCTTTAGCGGGTGTTATGATGGGTTCTAGAAGTGGCGATATTGATGCAAGTATTATTCCATATATTATGAAAAAAGAAAATCTAACAATAGATGAAGTAATGACAATATTGAATAAAAAAAGTGGATTGTTAGGAATATCTGGTATTAGTTCAGATGCAAGAGATATTGATGAAGCAAGTAAAAATGGTAATGAAAGATGCATTCTAGCTAGAAAAATGAACGCTAGAAGAATTGCTAATTATATTGCTGTTTATAATAATTTACTAGATGGAGCAGATGTCATAGTCTTTACGGCAGGCTTAGGTGAAAACAACATTATTTCAAGGAAAATGATTATAGAAAACATTAAAAGTCTAGGAGTTAAGCTTGATGAAGAGCTAAATAATTGTAGAGGTGAAATTAAAAGGATTTCGTCTGAAGATTCAAAAATACTTGTATATATTGTCCCAACAGATGAAGAATTAATGATTGCAACTGAAACATTAGAAATTATAGAGAGTGTGTGAATAAATGTTTAGTATTTATAATAAAATATATAATAAAATAAAGAAATATGAAACGATAGTAATAGCTCGTCATATTGGACCAGATCCTGATTCTCTTGCTAGTCAATTAGCGCTAAGAGAAACTATTTTAAGCAATTTTCCTAAAAAAAAGGTTTACGCAATTGGTTCTCCAGCTAGTAAATTTAGATATTTAGGACGTTTAGATAAAATAGACAACATAGCTGATTTATCTTCAGCTCTTTTAATTGTTGTTGATACACCTGATTTAAAAAGAATTGATGGAGCAAATCCAAAGGATTTTGCTTATAAAATTAAGATTGATCACCATCCTTCAGTAGATAAGTATGCCGATATTGAATGTGTTGATGAATTTGCTTCTTCGGCAAGTCAAATGGTGGCAACTTTAATTCAAAAAACAAGATTAAAACTAGATAAAGAAATTGCTAAAAAATTGTATCTTGGTATCGTATCAGATACTAACAGATTTATGTTTAGTTATACAAGTCCAGAGACTTTTAACATTGTATCTTGGTTAATTAAAAAAACGAACTTAGATATTACTTCTTCATATGAAGATTTATATTTAAGAGAACTAAAAAACTTAAAGTTTGAAGGTTACGTTGCGAATAATTTTACGTTAACTGAAAATGGGCTAGCTTATATCTATGTGGATGATGAAACTATTACTAAGTATGAAGCGGATGCGGCAACAGCTGGCAATATTGTTAACAATTTTAATTACATTAAAGAACTTTTAGTTTGGGTAATCTTTTCTGAAGACAAACTAAATGACAATATTAGAGGTTCAATTAGGTCACGTGGACCTGTTATTAATACTGTTGCTAGTGACTATAACGGTGGTGGTCACATCTATGCGAGTGGAGTTAGATTGAAAAGCAAAGATGAAATAGATAGTCTGATAAAAGAATTAGATAATACTTGTAGGAACTACAAAAAGAATATGTGAAGTTACCCATATTTATTGTCTAAATTTTAAAGGCATGATACAATATAATTGTCTAAAAGAATAGAAACTCGTTATGAAAAATCTACACTAGAGATAATTGGGAGCGCAGGCACTTATGTGGTGTTGAAGACCTATTAATTTAGGGATCCTGAAACACAAGGCCGCACACCCACCTGGAAACAGGGTTTTATCGTAGAGTATCGCTTTTAGATTTTTTTTATGTTAAAATAAACTTATTGGGTGAAGTTTATGTTTGAAAGATTAGAGTTATTAATTGGTAAAGAGGCTTTGAAATTGCTAGGTAAAACTAGTGTTTTAGTAATAGGTCTTGGTGGGGTTGGTTCCTACACAGTTGAAATGCTTGTAAGAAACAATATTGGTAAAATAATATTAGTCGATAAAGACACTGTTAATATAACTAATATAAATAGGCAATTACTTGCCCTAAACTCAACTGTTGGCAAAAACAAAGTAGATGTTTTGGGTGATAGAATAAAAGACATTAATCCAAAATGTGAAGTTATAAAAATAAAAGAATTTATTACTAAAGAAAATTTAGAATTGATTTTTAAATTGAATCCAAATTATATAATAGATGCTTGTGATACTATTGATACAAAAGTTGAACTTATTAAAGAAGCAAAAAAAAGAAATGTTAAAATAATTAGTAGTATGGGTATGGCCAATAAACTTGACCTATCTAAAATAAGTATTATGCCTCTTTCAAAAACAACTTATGATCCACTTGCTAAAATTATGAGAAGTAAATTAAAGGGACTTGATGTAATTACCGTTTGTAGTACCGAAAAACCAATCAAAAGTAAACAGCTAGGTTCTATTTCAACAACTACAAGTGTTGCTGGAATAATGTGCGCTAGTTATGTTATTAGAAGTATAATAGGTGAAGTATGATAGAAGAGCTAAAAAAAGTCTTAAAAGATATTGAAGGCAGAATAATTGCTTTTGGTTTTAGGACCGAAAAATTTGAAAGTATCATTAATTCCAATAAAAAAATAATCTCCCTTGATGTTTTTGATGAAATAAGCAAAAAAACTTCTTTGTTTCACAGTAAATCAAAGAAAATAAAGATAAAAAGACTACGTAAAATATATAAAAAAAAGAATGTTGATTATGTTATTATAAATGCTGATGAATTTTTGAAATATACTTATGATTTAGTTATTGAAACGATTTATATTGCTAAAAAAGTATATATCTTTGGAAGTGACATTAATGTTAAGAAGTTTATGATTAAGTACAAAAGATATAATATAAGTTGTGTTGAAAAAAGAATTGTTGATAATACTTTATGTAAATTAGATGTTGAGAATGTTAAGAATAATCCAATAAAAGAATATTTATACAAAATTAAAGATAAATTTGCTGGAGCAATTGACTTTGTAGTTGAGGTATTAACTTCATAAAAAGTAGGAAACTACTTTTTTTTATTAATTAATAATTTGACAAAAGCTAAAAAAAGTATATAATTATTACTTTGTGGGTGATTTTTTTATAAAGAACCTCAATTTGATATAGAAAGAGTTTGAAATAATATGAAAAACAATTTATGTGGGCAAAGCGAAATATTAATATATGCAGTAAAAATTGGTAAATTAAAAAAGAATATTGGTTGTGAGGAAGAAAAACAATTTTGTCTTCCAAAAACTGTTCTTTGTATTTTAGTAAATGATATTTTTGTTGATATTATAAGTGGTGAAGAATATCCTTTTTTCGAAGAAAAAGAGTTACATGAAATGACCGAAGGAAACTATTATACAATTCAAGAATGTGGATATAAAATTTTGGTTCCAGAAGAAACTTTTGATTATTTGAAAAGAAAAAAAGAAAATAAAAAGCTAAGTAAAGAAGCTCTACTAATGTGTTTATATAATATATTAAAAATAAAAGGCCTTCTTTTGAAACACCAATATAGTATTAATGGTTTTAGTATTGATACAGAAGGAATAAGAGAAAAGTCTTATGTTCATACAAAATAATTTAGGCAAATAATATGTTGCCTTTTTTAATGCTTTAAACTATAATGAATAGTATGAATGGATTAATAATAATAGACAAGCCAAAAGATTTTACAAGCAGAGACATAGTAGATATAGTGGGGAAAAAGTTAAACACCAAAAAAATAGGACATACGGGAACGTTAGATCCTATCGCAACTGGTGTTTTAGTTTTGTGTATTAATGAAGCTACCAAGTTAGTGGAAATAATTACTTTTGATGATAAAGAGTATGTTGCTGAAGTAATGTTAGGATTAACAACAGATACTCTTGATATTACTGGAAAAGTAGTAGAAGAAAAAAAAGCTTTAATATCAAAAGAAGATATAGAAAAAGTTTTAAAGCAAATGGAAGGTACTTACTTACAAGAGGTACCAATTTATTCGGCTATTAAGGTAAAAGGCCAAAAGCTATATGAATATGCTAGAAAAGGTGAAGTTGTTAGCTTACCTAAAAAAGAAGTAGAAATAAAGAAGTTAGAACTAGTTAGTGAAGTAAAACACGTTGATAATAAGACTGTCTTTAGCATTAAAGCGGTTGTTAGTAAAGGAACGTACATTAGAAGTTTAATAAGAGATATTGCCTATAATTTAAATACAATAGGCGTTATGGCTGAGCTTAGAAGAACAAGACAAGGCAAATATACTTTAGATGATGCTTATACATTAGAAGATATTGAGAAAGGTGAATATAAAATAATAAATATTGACAAAGATTTTTTCAATTATAAGTGTGTTAAAGTAAACAAAAATGTCAAGATGAAAATAAAATATGGTTCTTTACTTGAAAATAAATATGAGGATGATGTAATATTATTTATAGATGAACATGATAAAATATTAGCGCTTTATAAAACATATCAGAAAGATAAATCGTTTTTAAAACCATGGAAGATGTTTAAGGAGGGTATGTGACTTTATTAATTATGGCTGCTGGAATGGGCAGCAGATTTGGTGGTTTAAAACAAATTGAACCAATTGGACCTAATGGAGAGTTTATTATTGATTATTCGGTATATGATGCGAAACTGGCTGGATTTAACAAGGTAGTTTTTATAATTAAAGAAGAAAACTATGAAATATTTAAAGAAACTATTGGTAAAAGATTTGATGGTATAATTGAAGTGAATTATGTTTTTCAAAGAATTACGGATGTTCCTTCTTTTGTTAATATTGGCGATAGAGAAAAACCTTGGGGAACAGCGCACGCTATTTTATCTGCTAAAGATGTTATTAAAGAAAAGTTTGCTGTTATTAATGCGGATGATTTTTATGACCGCGATGCTTATTTTAAAGCTTATGAATTTTTAAACAATTCTAATGAAAATGAATATGCCATAATTGGTTATAAAGCAGGGAATACGATAACAGAAGCTGGTTCTGTTAAAAGAGGAGTATTGGAAGTTAAAGATAGTTGCTTAGTTAAATTAACAGAGAGTGTTATTGAAAAAAAAGACAATATTTTTACTGCTAGTCCGTTAAATAGAAGTGAATCATTTACTATTTCATTTGATACTTTAGTTTCAATGAATATGTTTGGATTTAGTCCTAAGTTGTTTGAACATATTGAAAAAGGAATGAATAAGTTTTTTAAAGACAATGAAAATAATTTAGAAAAGTGTGAATATTTAATACCTGATGTAGTTAATAAGTTAAATGAAGAGGGAGAGGTTAGTGTTAAAGTTATTCCAACAACATCTATTTGGATGGGGATGACTTATAGGGAAGATAAAGAGTTATTAGTTAATATGATAGATAAATTTATAAAAGATGGAACATATCCAAGCAAGTTAAGTTAATAAAAAAAAGATAGTTTAATAAATTATCTTTTTGTTTTTGTTTCTTCTTGTAAGTCTTGGTAATGAAGAAGCTGTCTCATTTTACCTAAAGCTTTAGCCTCTATTTGTCTAACACGTTCTCTTGTCAAGTCCATGATTTTGCCTACTTCTTCTAGGGTACGCTCAAGTCCACTATCAAATCCAAACCTCAAAAGTATGACTTCTTTTTGTTTGTCATTTAAGTTGGCTTTTTGCAACAACTGATTTATGAATTCAATGTTTGTTTTTGTCTCAAGTTTATTTTCATTACTTTTGTCTGGAATAAAATCAGCAAGAGTATTTTCTGAAGTTTCGGATGCTGGTTCATCTAGGCGAAGTGGTTCTACCATGTAACACAAAAATTGTTCAACCTCGCCAACTTCAAGTTGACATTTTGCAGCAAGCTCTTCCATAGATGGTTCTCTGTTTAACTCATATAGTAATTGATTTTGTATTTTTATAATATGTCTTAAAATTTCATTTTTATTATATGGAACTCGAATAGTTCGACCTTTGCAAATTATAGCTTTTGTAACAGCTTGTTTTATCCACCATATTGCATATGTACTAAATTTGTAACCCTTTGTAATATCGAACTTTTTAAGCGCTTTAATAAGCCCTATACTTCCTTCTTGTACTAAATCGATTAGTTCAACTCCTTGACCGATAAAACGTTTGGCAATAAAAAATACTAATCTTAAATTTGCTTCAATAATTTTTTCTCTAGCTGTGGGATCTCCTAGATTCATATCGTTAAATAATTTGCGTTCTTCTTCAATATTAAGCAGCGGAGTCTTTAAAAATTCTCTTATATATTGCTTTATTGAGTTGTCTTGCAGCTCTTCATCTGTCATAGTTTCCCCTTTTGAAATATATTGCATAATATACTAACACCATCTAATAAGTATTGCAAGTAAAAACAATTGACAATATATACTAATACGTAGTATTATTTATATGTATTAATTTAACATTAATAGTTAAAGTAGTAATATTAATTTTATTGTTAGAAAGTTCGTGTTTGATGCAAACGAATAATAAAATTATATGAACTTGTTAACTTAGTTAAACCGGGTAAATCCGTTAAAATTAATTGAGATGTAGATACATGAAATAAGGTGGTACCGCGAAGTTTCGCCCTTATATAATGTATCTTTTTTATAGGAGGAATATATGGACTTTAAAAAAATAGAAAGTAAATGGCAACAGTATTGGGAAGACAATGGTGTTTTTGCTGCCAAAAATAGTGGTGAAAAAAAGAAATTTTATTACTTAGTAGAATTTCCATACCCATCAGGAGCTGGACTTCATGTGGGACACATTAGAAGTCAATCCGCATTAGATGCTATGGCTAGAAAAAAAAGAATGGAAGGCTATAACGTATTATTTCCTATTGGTTGGGATGCTTTTGGTTTGCCAACTGAACAATATGCGATAAAAAATAAAATACATCCTTCAATTGCGACAAAAGAAAACATTAAAACATTTAAAGAACAAGAAAAAGCTCTTGGAATTAGTTTTGATTGGTCAAGAGAAATTTCAACATCGGATCCAGCTTATTATAAATGGACACAGTGGCAATTCATAAAGTTTTTTGAAAATAATATGGCTTATAAAGCTAAAAAAGAAATTAACTGGTGTCCAAATTGTAAAATCGGCCTTTCAAATGAAGAAGCCGAAGGTGGCGTTTGTGAAAGATGTGGAGCAAAAGTAGAGAAACTCGAAAAAGAACAATGGATGTTAAAAATGAGTTCTTATGCTGAAGAGTTGCTTGAAGGGCTAAATGATACAGACTTTGTTGATAAAGTAAAAACAGCGCAAATAAATTGGATAGGGAAAAGTAGCGGAGCAGAGGTTATATTTAAAATAAAAGAAGTTAATGAAGACTTAAAAGTGTTTACAACAAGATGTGATACTCTTTTTGGCGCAACTTTTATGGTTATTAGTCCTGAACACCCAATAATAGAAAAACACAAGAATCTTATTAGTAATTATCAAGAAATAACTAATTATATCAATATAGCTAAAACCAAATCAGAAATAGAAAGAACAGACAACACTAAAGAAAAAACAGGAGTAAAGATAAACGGATTAACAGCTGTAAACCCTGTTAATAACAAAGAAATATCTATTTGGATAAGTGATTATGTTTTAATGAATTATGGAACAGGAGCTATTATGGCTGTACCTGCTCATGATGATAGAGATTTTGCGTTTGCTAAAAAGTTTAATATTGATATTGTTGAAGTTATTGATGGTGGAGATATTTCAGATAACGCTTATATTGGTGATGGACTTCATATTAATTCAGGTTTTATTGATGGATTAAATAAAGAAGACGCTATAAATAAAATGTTAGAATATTTAAAAAGCAAAAACATCGGTGTTGAAAAAGTAAACTATCGTCTTCAAGATTGGATTTTTTCAAGACAAAGGTTTTGGGGAGAGCCTATCCCACTAGTTTATTGTGAAAAATGTGGCTGGGTTCCTGTTAAAGAAGAAGATTTACCAGTTATTTTACCAGATGTTGTTAATTATGAACCAACAGACAACGGGGAAAGCCCTCTTGCTAAAATACCAGAGTGGTATAATACGACTTGTCCAAAATGTGGAGGATATGCGAAAAGAGAAACTGATACTATGCCAAATTGGGCAGGATCAAGTTGGTATTACTTAAGGTATATGGATGCTAAAAATGAGCAAGAATTTGTTAGTAAAGACGCTATGAAGTATTGGAATATGGTGGATTACTATAATGGTGGTATGGAGCATGCAACACGTCACCTTTTATATGCAAGGTTCTGGCACCGTTTTATGTATAATATTGGTTTAATACCTTTCTCTGAGCCATTTAAAAAAAGAGTAGCCCATGGGATGATTTTAGGCTCTGATGGCGAAAAAATGAGTAAAAGTAAAGGTAACGCTGTAAATCCTAATGAAATGTTAGAAAAATATGGAGCGGATGCCTTACGTTGTTATGAACTTTTTATTGGCGACTATGCAATGGATGTTGTGTGGAATGAAGATGGATTAAAGGGCTGTAAACGTTTTATAGATCGAGTAATTAAGATGAAAGATAGTTTAATTAATGAAGAAGAATATTCATCTAACTTAGAAAGACTAATTCATAAAACTATTAAAAAGGTAACGGAAGATTTAGAAAGTATGAAATATAATACGGCTGTATCTTCTTTAATGATTTTATTAAATGAATATGAAAAACAAGATAAAATCACAAAGTTTGATTATAAAATATTATTGACACTTTTAAATCCAATATGTCCTCATATTACTGAAGAATTAAATAGCTTAATTGGCTATAAGCCAATATGTATGAATGCTTGGCCTATTTATGAGGCTGAAAAAACAAAAGATGAATTTATAGAACTTGTTGTTCAAATTAACGGCAAAGTTAGAGGCAAAGTAATTATTGATGTGACGTTATCTGATGAAGAGATAAAAAAGATTGCTTTAGAACAAGAAAATGTTATTAAACACCTTGAAAATAAAGAAATAGTTAAAATACTTGTTGTTAATAAAAAGATTGTTAGTATTGTTATTAAGTAGTATATAATGCAAAAACACTTTTAAATATAAGTGTTTTTTGTTATAATTATTCTAGGTGAAGTTATGAATAAATATGATGAGACATCAATTAAAATATTAGAAGGCTTAGAATCTGTTAGAAAACGTCCTGGAATGTATATAGGTTCAACAGACAAAAAAGGTCTTCACCATCTTGTATGGGAAATAGTAGATAATTCAATAGATGAAATAATAAATGGATTTGGTAATAAGATAAAAATAATTCTGCACGTTGATGGAAGTATAAGTGTTGAAGATGAGGGAAGAGGTGTTCCAGTTGGAATGCATTCTTCTGGTATGTCAACTCCAGAAGTAGTTTATACCGTTTTACACGCTGGTGGAAAGTTTGAAGAAGGCAGTTATAAAGTGTCTGGTGGTCTGCACGGAGTTGGAGCTAGTGTTGTTAATGCACTTAGTGAATGGATGGAAGTAACTATTAAAAAAGATGGTTATGAATATTTTATAAAGTTTTCTAATGGCAAAGTTAGTGTTCCACTAGAAAAAAGAGATAAAACTTCTAAAACAGGCACAAAAGTTAGATTTTTGCCAAGTAAAAGTATATTTGATAATATAAATTTTTCTTATACAACAATATGTGAAAGAATGCAGGAAAGTGCTTTCTTATATAAAGATTTAGTCATTGATATAACTGATGAAGCAGATAAAAGACATGATGTCTTTCACTATGAGAACGGTCTTAAAGCCTTTATTGAATACTTAGATGATGATAAAGATGTTCTCCACAAAGTAGTAGACTTTGCTGGTGAAAAAGAAAAGATCAGTGTTGAAGTTGCTTTTCAATATACTGATACTTATTCTGAAAACGTTATATCTTTTGTTAATAATGTTAAAACAACAGATGGTGGTTCCCATGAAGTTGGGTTTAAGACTGCTTTAACAAGAGTATTTAATGATTATGCTAAAAAAAATAATTATTTAAAAGAAAAAGATAAAAATCTTGAAGGGTCTGATACTAGAGAAGGGTTAACTGCGGTTATTAGTCTTAAAATACCTGAAAAGATTTTACAATTTGAAGGTCAAACAAAAGCTAAACTTGGAACTCCAGAAGCTAGAGTTGTAGTTGACTCTATTGTTAGTGAAAAAATGCAGTTTTTTTTAGAGGAAAATAAAGCTATTGCGACTATTATCTTAGAAAAAATGGTTAAAAGTAAGCAAGTTAGAGAAGCTGCTAAAAAAGCTAGAGATGAAGCTCGTCTTGGTAAGGGAAAGAAAAAAGAAGAACGAAATATTAGTGGAAAATTAACACCTGCCCAAAGTAAAGATGCCAGTAAAAATGAACTCTTTTTAGTAGAGGGAGATTCAGCTGGTGGTTCAGCTAAATCTGGAAGAGATAGAAAATATCAAGCCATTCTTCCTTTAAGAGGTAAGGTAATTAATACTGAAAAAGCAAGTATGGAAGATATATTTAAAAACGAAGAAATAAACACGATGATTTATACAATTGGATCTGGTTATGGTTCCAGTTTTGACTTGGAAGATTGTAATTATGACAAAATTATTATTATGACGGATGCTGATGATGATGGAGCGCATATTCAAATATTACTACTTACGTTTTTTTATAGATATATGAAACCTTTAATAGAAAAAGGAAAACTATTTATTGCGATGCCTCCTTTATATGAATTAATTAATGGTAAAGAAAGTGTCTTCGTTTTTACTGATGAAGATAGGAATAAGTATTTAGAAGAGAATAAAGATAAAAAAATATTAACTAAAAGGTATAAAGGACTTGGAGAAATGAATGCTGACCAGCTTTGGGAAACCACAATGGACCCTGCTAGAAGGAGTTTAATCAAAGTAAATATAAATGACGCTTCTTTAGCAGAAAAAAGAGTTAGTGTTCTTATGGGTAACAAAGTTGAACCTAGAAAAGAATGGATTGAAGAAAATGTTGAGTTTTCTTTAGAAGATAACTTTTAGGTTTGACTTTAGAAATGTCTTGTGATAGTATATTTTTCACAAGAAAGAAGGATTTAAAGTGACTGAGGTTGAAGAATTTATAAATACTATGACAAGAGAAGAGGCATCTTTTAGAATAGAATCTTTAATAGAGAGAATGCTTTTTGAAAACAAATCAGAAACAGAAGTCTACGGCATGATTATAAGAATTGATTATGTTGATTCAATAGTTGTTTTTTCTGTTTATGCTAATAGAAGAAACTTTATGCTACTACCCGAGTCTGTTCAAAGAAAAATACAAGAATGGGAATTTAGTTCAGATGTAGAAGAAATTTTGCTATTTTGTTGTACTGATACAAATGATTTGATTAATAATCTTGTTGAAGACCTTTTTTCTAAAGCAAAAGTAAAAGCATAATAAGTAAGGAGACAAAATGAATAAATCAGAACTAGGTAATTTACATTATTTATGTGAAAAAATCAGATTAGCTTTCAAAAATGGCGAAGTAGTTGCCAAACTATCAGAAAAAGTTACTGTTGAGAAAAAAGAAAACATTTATGAAGCTACTATCAAGTTAAATGATGGGAACAGTGAGAAACTGACAAACCACTCTGTTTCTGACTTGGTTTTGCATTTACTACACTTTAATTATACTAAAGAAGATTTAGGCTTTGTAATAACATCAATAAAAGGATATGAAACGTATTATTTGATGGATGATATGGGGAATGAAACACTTAAAAATACGGTCGAACCAAGTAGCCAAATAAGACAATATTATATGAATATTTATTCAGATAATGGAATGACTGTTTTTATTAATGAAAAAAAGCGTAGAACATTTTTATGCTTCTTATATTATTTCCTTATAGATGTAATTGTGCTTGTTGAAATGGCAAAAATCGATAATCCAAAACTAAAAGAACAAATGCAAAATAGCGCGATAGAAAGTCAATTTGACACTATCGATAAAATAATAGAGTTTGTTGAAGATTCTAGAACTTGTACTTCTGGCAGTGATAAAGAAGAGTTAGATTTATTAATTAAAAAAATTAAGGCTCTTTATGATATGTACAAAGAAGTAGAGTGTGCTTATCAAGAAGAGATTTTTGATAATGAATATCAAAAAACAATAGAAAAGAGGTTTATATGTCAAAAAGCAAAAAACGTTTAATTTTAGCTGGTTTACTTTGTTTGGTTGTCGCAAAAGCAGAGATTGATTTTGCAATAAGAACTTCCAGTACGACAAATCGTTATAAAGGTGAAGTAAAAAGACCTGCCATAACTTCGCCTTATCTTAATTATTTAAATAATAATGATTATACAGTAACAAACATAAACGATAAAATATATAGAAATCCTAGTCAAACATTTAGTGATGACATTAATCAAGAACAAGTATTTGATTATGAAACAGAAATAGCTTTGCTTGAAATATATGTTCAAAGAATACCAAACAAATCACTAAGAGATCATTGTTATATTTATATGAAAAAATTATATGAATATTTAGAAGCAGTAAGAGAAAAAGATGAAGTTAAGATGGAAATGATACTTAATGCAATTAACAACGAAAAAGAAGCATTACCAAGTTTTTATACTTTAATGTTAAAAGAAGAAAAGGAAGATTTTTTTACGTTTTGGGTTAATTATAACGGAGCTCTTTGGGATATATATGATGCTTATTCTAAGGACATTAAGAACTTTAATCTTAAAATTAGTTTTTAAAAACAAACATTCGTTTACAAACGGATGTTTTTATTTTATAATTATAGTAGTTTAGGAGGAAAATATGCAAGCAAAAGTATTATTAGAAATAAAAGCTAAAAACATTGATAAAACTTTTACATATTTAGTGCCTAAAGAATATGAAGAAAGTATAAAAATAGGTATTAGAGTACTAGTGCCATTTAACAATAGAAATTTAGAAGGGTTTGTTTTAGAATTAGGAAAAGATGAAAAACTAGAATATGAATTAAAGCCAATTACTAGTTTAATTGATGAAGAACCAGTTTTAAATGGTGAAATGCTTGAACTTGGAAAAGTTATTTCTAAGAGAACTTTTTGTAACTTAATTACTGTTTATCAAAGTATGCTTCCAAAAGCCTTAAAAGCAAAAAACAATTATAATTTAAATAAAAAATATATTATATATGTGGTTGTAAATGAAGTTAATTGTTCTCTAACTAAAAAACAAAAAGAATTATATGGCTTTATTAATAAAAATAAGAAAGTATTAAAAAAAGAAGCTTTAAATATATCTATCTCAGCTTATAAAACATTACTTGCTAAAGGTGTCATTAAAGAAGAAAGCGAAGAAACATATAGATTAGATAATAAGAATACAGAAGAAGATAAAAATGTTATTTTAAATGATGAACAAAAACAAGTCATTAATGAAGTAGTTAATAAGATAGATGAACACAATACTTTTCTTTTATTTGGAGTAACAGGTAGTGGGAAAACAGAAGTATATATGAACATTATTAAAGAAGTTTTAAAGAACAATAAAGAAGCTTTAGTTTTAGTGCCTGAAATAAGTTTAACTCCTCAATTAATAAATACTTTTCGAAGTAGATTTGATTGTGGGATTGCGATACTTCATTCGCACTTAAGTGATGGTGAAAGATATGATGAATACCGCAGAATACTAAAAAACGAAGTTAAAATAGTCATAGGAGCTAGAAGTAGTGTTTTTGCTCCTTTAACTAATCTTGGAGTTATTATTGTTGATGAAGAAAACTCGCCAACTTATAAACAAGAAAATAATCCTATGTATAACGCTATAGATGTTGCGATATATCGAGCAAAAAAATACAATATTCCGGTTATTTTAGGTAGCGCAACACCAAGCATTGAAAGCTATACTAAAGCCAAAATAGGCCAATATAAATTACTTACTTTGCCAAACAAGATAAATAAATCAACTACAAAAGTAGTGATTGTTGACATGAAAAAGTCTATTAAAGAAGGCAATAAGATATTTAGTAAAGAATTAAAACAAAAAATAGAAGAAAAATTAAAGATAAATGAACAAGTTATTCTTCTTTTAAACAGAAGAGGATATTCTACTATTATTAATTGTAAATGTGGTTATGTTGAAAAATGCCCAAATTGTGATATTCCTCTTGTTTATCATAAAACTTCTAATAATTTGAGATGCCATTATTGTGGATATTCAAAACAATTGATAACTAAGTGTCCAGAATGTGGAAGTGAAGAAATAATGGACTTTGGAATCGGAACAGAAAAGTTGGAAGAATTAGTGAACAAGACATTTGAAGACGCTAAAGTTGTTCGAATGGATATTGATTCGACAAGTAAAAAAAACGGTCATAGTGAGATAATAAAAGATTTTAAAGATAAGAAATATAATATTTTAATTGGTACGCAAATGGTAGCAAAAGGCCTTGATTTTGAAGATGTTACTTTAGTTGGAGTAATAAATGGCGATGCGAGTTTAAACATACCTGACTTTAGAAGTAGTGAAAGAACTTTCTCTCTTTTAAGTCAAGTAGTAGGTAGGGCTGGTAGAAGTGTTAAAAAAGGTGAAGCTATTATACAAACCTTTAATACTGATCATTACAGTATTATAAATGCTTCAAAAAGTGACTATGTTTCTTTTTACAATGAAGAAATAGAAATACGAAAAAAACTTAATTATCCACCTTTTTATAGCTTAGCGCTTATAAAAATTAGAGGTGAAGATTACAACTTAGTCTCTTTAGAAGCAAATAAAATAAAGAAGTATTTAACTAGTAATTTAAAAAATCAGATTCTTGGTCCAACTCCCGGAAGCGTTTTAAAAGTTAATAACGTTTATTATTTACAAATAATTATCAAGTATAAAAAGATAGTTGAAATATATAAAGAATTAGATTATATTTATAATAAGTATAAAATAAGTGATGTTAGAGTTGACATAGATTTAAATCCTATTAAAATTTAATTAAATATGCTATGATATTTAAGAAGGTGAATAGATGAATATAGAGAGTATAAATGTTGAAAAAAAGATAAAAGTTATTTTTATGGGGACACCTGATTTTTGTCTTCCCATATTAGAAGAATTAATAAAACATTATAATGTTCGCGCAATAATTACGCAACCTGATAAAAAGGTTGGCAGAGATCAAGTTTTAACTGATACTCCAGCTAAAATATTTGGTAATCAACACAACATTTTAGTGTTACAACCAGTGAAGGTTGGAGAAATAGCTAATGAAATAAAAGAATTTGAACCAGATATTATCATAACTTGTGCCTATGGCCAAATTATTCCAAAAGAAATACTTGATATACCAAAATATGGATGTATAAATGTTCATGCTTCACTACTGCCTAAATTAAGAGGTGGCGCTCCAATTCATTGGGCAATTATTAATGGTTTTACCAAAACGGGTATAACTATTATGTATATGAATGAAAAAATGGATGCGGGAGATATTATAAAGCAAGAGGAAATAGAAATCTTAGAAACAGATACAGCAGGTACTCTGCACGATAAATTGAGTTTGCTTGGTGCAAAAGTGTTAATTGAAGTTTTGCCAAGTATTCTTAATGGTACAAGTGCTAGAATTAAACAAGATTTAAGTCAAGTAACTTATGCTTTTACAATAAAAAGGGAAGATGAAAGAATTAGTTTTTCAAAATCAAAAAAAGAAATATATAATTTAATAAGAGGTTTAAATCCGACACCTGGTGCGTATTGTTTTTTTGAAGGAAAAATATTAAAAATATATAATGCAAGAATAACTGACAAGTTTTTAGGGAACATGTTTGATGGTCAAATAAGTGAGATATATGAAGATGGCATTGGAGTTAAAGTTTCTAACGGAGAAATTGTTTTATTGACTGTTCAGTTGGAAGGCAAAAACAAAATGAGCGCTGTTGAATTTATTCACGGCAGAGACAAAAAAGAATTAATTGGGAAAGTTTTAGATTAAATAAAAGTTAGAATCTATTCTAACTTTTTAAAGTGTTAGTAAAAAGTGTTTGTATTTTTGACTAACTAGTGTATAATATAAAAAGATTAATTAACGGGTAAAAAGTTTTTAATAATTCTTTACTGCAATAGCAGTAATTTTAGAAAGGAGAATTTAATTGAAAAATGACACCAAGATTTTTGCTTTAGGAGGACTTTGCGAAGTAGGTAAAAACATGTATGTAGTTATGCACGATGATGAAATAGTAATCATTGATGCAGGAGTTTTCTTTCCAGGGGATGAAATCCTTGGAGTAGATTATGTAATACAAGATTTTACATTCTTAAAACAAAATAATGATAAAATAAAATCATTAATCATAACACATGGACATGAGGATCATATTGGAGGAATTCCTTATTTATTACAAATAATCAATATTCCAATAATTTATGCTCCAAAACAAGCGGTTGGATTAATAAAAAGAAAATTAAGCGAAAAAGAAATCAAATATAATAATCTTGTTATTTATGACGAGACTACACATATAAAATACAAACATTTAGAAATAGAATTTTTTCAAACAACACATTCAATTCCAGATTCACATGGGCTTTGTATAACTACACCAAATGGAAGAATTGTTGCAACAGGAGACTTTAAGTTTGACTTCACACCAATAGGTCCAATGGCTAATCTGCACAAAATGGCCGAAATTGGTAAAAAAGGAGTAACATTATTACTAAGTGATAGTACAAATGCTCTTAGCCCTGGCTTTTCAGCTAGTGAGTTAAAGGTAGATGCCGCATTATCTAGTATTTTTACAAGACATAAAGGTAGAATATTGATTGCTACTTTTGCTTCAAATATTTATAGATTAAAACATATTGTTGATACTTGTGCTAGAAATGATCGCAAAATACTTGTTTTTGGTCGTAGTATGAAAAACAATATTGAGATATCTGTTGAAGGTGGTTACATTAAAAATAAAGGTATTTTTATTGAGCCTGAGGAAGCAAAGAAGCTTAAGGATGATAAGATATGTATTTTATGTACAGGCTCACAAGGAGAACCTTTAGCTGCTCTATCTAGAATAGCTAATGGAACTGATAAACAAATTAAACTGCAAGATGATGATTTAGTAATATTCTCGTCATCGGAGATTCCAGGAAATGCTTTAAACATTTCTAAAACAATTAATAAATTATATTTAAGAGGTATTGAAGTTTATACTAATTCTATGGTAAAGGATGTTCACACATCAGGCCATGGTACAGAAGAAGAATTAAAGCTAATGATTAGATTGATGAAACCAAAATACTTTATGCCCTTTCACGGGGAATATAGGATGTTAAAGGAACACGCTAATATTGCTATAGCATGCGATGTACCAAAAGAAAATACGTTTGTTTTAACTAATGGAGAAGTATTATCGATGCTAAACGGGGAAGTGTTTAGAAACGGAACTGTTGTTGCTGGAGATAATTATATTGATGGAAACAGAATAGGAAATATTTCTAGCGAAGTTATGAAAGACAGACAAATTATGGCAAGTGATGGAATAGTTGTAGTAATAGCAAATGTTAATTTAAAAACTAAAAAAGTATTAGGAAGTATTAACGTTATTACAAGAGGATTTGTTTTAGTTAACGAAAACCAAGATCTTATAAAAGAACTTGCCAATGTTAGTAGAGATGCTATTGTTAATTCTAAACTTGTCAGTGTTAGTGAAATAAAACTTTCTATTAAAACTAATTTATATTCATATATCATAAATAAAACAGGAAGAAAGCCAATTATTTTCCCGATATTAACAGAAATTGAAAAATAATT
>CAYYQX010000002.1:28138-117139 GCA_964473455.1 uncultured Muribaculaceae bacterium
AAACAGGAAGAAAGCCAATTATTTTCCCGATATTAACAGAAATTGAAAAATAATTTTGCTTTATTGGTATATTAAAATGGGGGATATATATAACGGACATAATAATTGCACTCTTGGTGTAAAAACAAAGAATATCGAGCCAAGAGAAGCAACTTTAGCAGAAAAGATAGAATCGGCAGTTTTCTGTCTTCGTGTTTATCAGGAAAGGTTAGCAGCGTTAGAAACGGCGTCTTCTAAACTTCCTAATGATGAAGTGGATTATGTTTCGTTGAAATTTTTAAGGGATACGGTTATGAATCTAAAGAAGCATAGTGAGGAATTAGTTCAACAGTTATGGGATGTCCAAGAAGATGTTGAAATGTATCCAAAAGCAAAGTAAAAAGATGATTACTCATCTTTTATTTTGTCATAAACTGTTTTAACATCTAACAGTTCTTGTTTTTCTTTGTAATATGGTTTCAAATGTATGTGAAAGTGTTTTATATCTTGAGCCATTCCGTTATTTTGGATTAAAGTTAAACCATCCATATTTAAAACGGAGAGTACTTTTTTAATTTTTTTAATTGAACTAAATATTTGAAAAATAGTATCGTCCATATCGTCTATATCTTTAATATGTTTTTTTGGAACAACTAAAGTATGACCATTAACGCTAGGGTGAATGTCTAAAAAAGCTAAGACGAAATCATCTTCGTATATTTTATAACAAGGGATTTCACCATTAATTATTTTACAAAAAATACAATCCATATATTACCTCCAAAATTATTATACAATAAATTATTAAAACATTAAAATTTTACTTTTCGCATTACTTTATCTGTTCCATTAACATTTATAAATCCTTTTAAATATTGTTTTAAAAAATATAGTTTATCTAAATCATTATCAAAAATTAAATCAGCTAATTGAGTTGCTTTTAAAAGGTTAATGGTTGTATATGATTTTATTGTGTTTCTTATCTGTTTTGTTCTTACTTCGCTATCTAAAATTTTAAACAAATCATTTTTAAGAGGAAATTCTATTTGATTCTCAATAAATGACACATCAAAGTTAGGTGAAGAGCAGTATAAAAGTAATTTTGCAAAAAAGTAAACATTGTTTTGCCATATAATTGGATTAAGTGTACCATTTGGGCATCTTATTTCTATAGTATTACCAGTACACATTTCAAAGCAACTTAAACGCGAAAAGTCAATTCCTGTTGTTTTTGGAATTCCGAGGGTACTTAAAACTTTAAAAAAACTATCAAGGCACATGGTGATTCTTTTACTTTGAACAATTGTCTTATAAATTTCTTGTTTTACAGGGTAGGCAAATTTTGTTATGTTGTCTCTTGCCATATTATACTCGCCAAAAGAAAAACGATATATTATATCTTCATAAGCAACCCAGAGTTTTAAAAAATTCATTAAGCTTGAACAGTTATTAAAAACTTGACTACCAAAGTGAATGTGACCACCAGCTTTTTTACAAGCAATTCCTCCAATTGAACTTATAAAACTACAAATAGTATTTATTCTATCCCAAGTATAATCGTTATCAGTTAATATTGGCGAGACAACCTCACCACCTTTGGACAGAGCTTCTTCAGTAGAATCATCTATTGATCGTTCTAAAACTCCTTGCCATCCTTTTTGATCAAAATGTTTTTCTTCTAAAAAACAATCCACGTTAAAAAGAGAAGCATTTTCAAATTCAATTTCAACACCAAAAGTTAAACTGTGTGGTAAACCCAAAAAATTACGGTATTCTAAGTTTAAAGCTTTATGGTTAATAATAAAGCTTGATAGTTTATCGTAATTTAAATGCGACAATGCCGTATTTTGAAATGATAAACTGTTTGTCTCTCGTTGAGTATCTGTTAACATATTTTCCCACCTAAGTATTTAGTATTCTAACACTTTATTTTAAAAAAGTAAAATTGATAATGATTTCTTTTAATTGACAACTAAACAATAAAATGATAGTATTTCAATAGAAGTGTTGATGGTAAACAAGTAGTAGTAATTTATAAACTTAAAGAGAAAAGTTATGTTGCTGAGAATAACTTGAAGTAAATATAAATTGTGAAGTTCAATTACTAGAGCTTAAATCGTAATTAATGCGTTAAATAAAAAAAAGAGCCATATATGGAAATTGGGTGGTACCGCGGATTTCAACAGTAATTCGTCCCTTAAGGGATTTTTACTGTTTTTTAATAGGAGGATATATGAAAGAAAAAGTAGAAAAAATAAGAGAAGAAATTAGTAAGCTACAGATTAAAACTTTAGTTGAATTAAATGAACTAAAAACTGTTTATTTAGGTAAAAAAGGGAAAGTTACAAGTTTACTTGATGAGATCAAGTCTTTAAGTGTGGAAGAAAAAAAAGAGTTTGGTAAAGTTATTAACGAACTTAAAAATGAAGTAAGTGTTTTTTTTGAAGAAACAAGATTAAACTTAGAAAAAGAAGGTAGAGAACATCTTTTGGAAAAAGAAAAAATAGATATAACGCTTCCTGGAACAAAGATAAATATAGGTAGTCAAAACGTTTTAGAAAAACTAATTGAAGAGTTTGAAAAATTATTTATAAGTATGGGCTATGATGTTGTTGAAGGGCCTGAAGTAGAAACTGACTTGAATAATTTTGAACTTTTAAACTTACCTAAAGGTCATCCAGCAAGAGATGCTCAAGATACTTTTTATATAGAAGATGAAAGCTTACTTCTTAGAAGTCAAACTTCACCTGTTCAAATAAGAAGCATGCTTAAAGATACTGAAAAAAAGGGTTTAAGAATTATATGCCCAGGTAAAACTTATCGAAGAGATGACGATGATGCAACGCATTCTCATCAATTTACCCAAATTGAGGGTCTTTTAATAGATAAAAACATTTCTCTTGCTAATCTTAAAGCGACTTTAGATGTTATTGCTAAAAAACTATTTGGTAATGATACTGAAACACGTTTTAGACCGTCTTTTTACCCGTTTACTGAACCTTCTGTAGAATTTGACATCAGTTGTTTTAACTGTGGTAAAAAGGGCTGCAATATATGTAAGAAGACTGGTTGGATAACTGTAGCTGGCGCTGGTATGGTTCATCCTAATGTTCTTAAAAATTGTGGATATGATCCAAATATTTATTCTGGCTTTGCGTTTGGTTTTGGGGCTGAAAGACTTGCGATGTTAAAGTATGGAATAACAGACGTTAGAACTTTTTATACAAATGACTTGAGAGTAAATAAAATATATGATAGAAGGGATGTTTAATATGAAAATCAGTACTAATTGGTTAAAAGACTATGTAAACATAAATATTCCTTTAAAAGAATTGGCAAACAGAATAACTAACGCTGGTGTGAATGTTGAAAGTATTACTTCAAAAAGGATTGAAAATATTGTTATAGGAAAAATACTTGAAGTAAAAGATATGCCGGATTCAACTCATCTCCACCTTCTTAGAGTAGATGTTAAAGATGAAGTATTAGATATTGTTTGTGGTGCGCCAAACGTTCGTAAAGATTTAAAAGTAATTGTTGCAAAAGTTGGAGCTATCTTGCCAGGCAATTTTGAAATCAAAAGTACTACAATTAGAGGATATCAATCTAATGGGATGGTATGTGCATTATTTGAGCTTGGCATTGAAGAAAAAACAAATGAAAATATTTTAAAGGGTATCCATGAAGTAGAAGATAACTTTGAAGTTGGAATGGACGCTAACGTTTATCTTGGCTTAGATGACGTAGTATTTGAACTGGATTTAAATCCTAATCGAAATGACTGTTTAAGTCATATTGGATTTGCTTATGAAGTGGCAGCTGTTTTGAGTGAAGAAGTTAACTTGCCAGAAATTAAATTTAATGAATTTGATGGTCCAACAATAAAGGTTGACGTTAAAACACCAAATTGTTTTATGTATAATACTAAAATAGTTAAAGACATAACAATAAAAGAAAGTCCAACATTTATAAAAAACAGACTTATTAGTGCGGGAATGAGACCGATTAATAATGTTGTAGATATATCAAACTATATAATGTTGGAATATGGCCAACCGCTACACTTTTTTGATTTTGATAAATTAAACGGTTTTGTTGAAGTTCGTATGGCCAAGAATGGTGAGAGAATAACAACTCTTGACAAGAAAACAAGAACTTTAAGTGAAAAAGATATTATTATCACGTCTAATGATGAACCTGTTGGTATTGCAGGCGTTATGGGTGGTTTAGACAGTGGAGTTACAAAAGACACTAAGAATATCGTTATTGAATCAGCTATATTTAATCCTATTAATGTTAGATATACTTCAATTAATCTAGAGCTTAGAAGTGAAGCATCAACAAGAATAGAAAAAAAATTAAATTCTGATTACACAGTTCTTGCTTTAAACAGAGCGGCTTATTTGTTAAGTAAGTATGCTGGAGGTAAAGTTGTTAAGAAAGGTAGCTCATTTTCTTCTATTAAAGAGGAAGTAAAATCTGTAACGCTTTCTTTAAGTGACATTACTTCTCTTTTAGGAATGGCTTTAAGTATGAAAGACGTTAAGTTATCTTTAGATTGTCTACAGTTTAAATACAAAGTTAATAAAGACAATATTACTGTTGTTATTCCAAATAGAAGAATGGATATTGACGCTAATAAGGCGGATATTATTGAAGAGATTGGAAGAATATATGGCTATGATAAGCTAGAAGGAATTTTACCTAATGGTTTTATTAAGGAAGGTAAGTACGAAAACAGTGTTTTGCTTAGAAAAGAAGTAAGTAGAAGATTAAGAAGTTTAGGGTTAAATGAAGTTAGAACGTATACTTTAGTAAGTGAAGCTGAAAGCAGATTATTTGATTATGAGAATAAGGAAAAAATTTATCTTTTAAGACCTATGAGTGAAGATAAAAAGGTTCTTAGAACGTCGCTTATTAATTCTCTTATAAATGTATATAATTTTAATGTTAGTCGCAAAGTAAAAGATGTTAATATATATGAAATATCTAATGTTTATTCAAAAAGTAGTGAAGAAGAAAAAATTTGTATCTTAATGAATGGAACATATTTAGTTAATGCTTGGCAAAATATTAATGTCAGTGTCGACTTTTACTTACTAAAAGGTATAGTTGAAAACCTACTTGATTATTTAGGTTTTAATGGTAGATATGTATTTAGTGAAAAAGAAGTTCAGGATATGCATAAGTATATTTGCGCGGAAATTATATTAGATAATGAAGTAGTAGGTGTTTTAGGTAAAACTGATCCTAGTATTAGTGATGTGTATGTTTGTGAGCTTTCTTTAACTAAATTAAGTGGTAAAAAAGTTAGAAGTATTAAGCATAAAGAAGCTAATAAATATCCTTCAATTGTTAAGGATATATCGTTTATTATGAATAATGATTTAAATAGTTTTAAAGTTGAAGAATTGATAAAAAAAGTTGGTGGAAAACTAATTACAAGTATTAATGTATTTGATGTATATAAGGGTAGTAAGTTAGAAGTTAATAAAAAAGCTATTGCTTATAAAATTACTTTTCAAGATGAGTTGAAAACTTTAACTGATGAAGAAGTAATGGTTGTGTTTAACAAGATAATAGAGGAAGTTACTACTAAATTAGATATTAAGTTGAATAATTAAGAGCCTTAACAAAAGGCTTTTTTGGTGTTATAATCCTGTTGGAGGGTTAATAATGAAAGAAGTGTGTTCTGCTATTTGTCCGTTAGATGGAAGATATAAAGATATTAAAAAACTATTTAGTAATTGTTTTTCTGAGTATGCTTTTATAAAAGAAAGGTTTAATGTTGAAATTAATTGGTTGAAATATTTACTAGAGTTAAACGAATTAGATTTTACGTTTTTAACTAGCGAAGATAAAACTAATATATCTAAAACAATCAAAAAACTTTCTTTTAACCGTTCTTCCTTAAAAAGAATAAAAGAATTGGAAGAGGTTACCAAACACGATGTAAAGGCAATTGAGTATTATGTATGTGAATGTTTAGATAAAATAAACTGTGCTAAAGTGAAAAGCCTAGTCCATATTGGCTGTACTTCTGAAGACATTAATAATGTAGCTTATGCTTTAATGATAAAAAAAGGATTAGAAGTATGGGTAAAAACCGCTACTAATCTTATTAAGGAAGTTAATTTTCTAAAAGAACGATATTCAAGTATTCCTATGCTTGGCCATACGCATGGTCAACCAGCTACGCCAACTACTGTTGGTAAGGAGTTTAAAGTATATGCATATAGACTTGAGGAGTCTTTAAAAAATATTTTGAGTATTGGAGTTAAAGCAAAATTTAACGGTGCAACCGGAAATTATAATGCTCTTTTGGTTGCTTTCCCAAAAGTTAATTGGGAAGAAAAAGCACAATATTTTATTGAAAAATTTTTAAAGCTAAGGTTCAATCCTTATACAACTCAAATAGAGAGTCATGATTATATATGTCACTTGTTGGATGGCATTAGACATTTTAATAATGTGGTTTGTGATTTAAACGTTGATATGTGGTTATATATTAGTATGAGTTATTTTAAACAAGAAGTAGTAAAAGGAGAAGTTGGATCTTCTACAATGCCCCACAAAGTTAATCCAATTCAATTTGAGAACAGTGAAGCAAATGTTGAGATGTCTAACGCTATTGCAGTTAGTTTATCAAATAAATTGCCAAAATCAAGACTTCAAAGAGACTTATCTGATTCATCTGGTTTAAGAAATATTGGTTTAGTTTTTGGATATTCTGTTCAAGCTTTAAGTGAAACTGTAAAGGGACTAAAAAAATGTCAAATAAATGAAACAAAAATAAAATGTGATTTAGAAGATAATTACGAAGTTCTGGCTGAACCAATTCAAACTATGCTAAGAAAATATGGTATGCCAGATGCTTATGATAGATTAAAAATTTTAACAAGAGGCAGAAGTATTACAAAGGAAGATATAAAAGAATTTATATTATCACTCGATTTCCTTTCAAAAGAAGACAAAAATATTTTATTAAATTTAACTCCACAAACTTATATTGGATATGCAGAAAAACTGGCAAAAGAGACATTTTAAAATCGAAATTTCACTAAAATAATAGATTTTAACTAATATATATGTTAAAATCTATTTTGTTTGAGGTGAAGTTTATGTTAAAAGTAAATAATTTAGAATTAAGATTTAGTTCGAGAATTCTTTTTAGTAATGTTAATATTGAATTTAAGAATGATAATTGTTATGGCATAATTGGCGCTAATGGAGCAGGTAAATCAACATTCTTAAAGATACTATCTGGTGAAATTGAACCTACTAAAGGTGAAGTTACAAAAGGAAAAGATGAAAGAATCTCTGTTTTAAGTCAAAATCAAAATGAATTTGATGAAGTCAGTGTAATAGACACAGTTATTATGGGTAATAGTAAATTATATTCCGTTATGAAAGAAAAGGATGAATTATATTTAAAAGCAGATTTTTCAATGGAAGATGGTATAAAAGCAGCTAAATTAGAAGAAGAATTCATGAATATGAATGGTTATATGGCTGAAACAGATGCAGCTATTTTACTATCTGGCTTAGGTGTTATAAATAGTAAACATAGTTTATTTATGAAAGAGTTAAAAACAAGTGATAAGATTAAAGTATTACTTGCAAGAAGCCTTTTTGGTGAACCTGACATATTATTACTGGATGAACCAACAAACGGATTAGATGTAAAATCTAAAATGTGGTTAGAAGAGTTTTTAATTAATTTTAAGAATACAGTTTTACTTGTTTCCCATGATCGACACTTTTTAAATAAAGTATGTACTCATATGGTTGATATTGATTATGAAAAGATAACTCTGTTTATTGGAAATTATGATTTTTGGTATCAATCTAGTGAATTAATTCAAAGACAAATGAAAGATTCTAATAAAAAAAAGGAAGAAAAAATAAAGGAATTAGAAGATTTTATTAGAAGATTTAGTGCGAATGCTTCGAAAAGCAAACAAGCTACTTCAAGGAAAAAATCTTTAGAAAAAATTAATTTAGATGAAATAAAAGCTTCAAGTAGAAAATACCCTTATGTTAATTTTGAAGTTGATAAAAATGTTGGAAAAGAAGGAATTATCTTAGAAAATATAAGCTATAGTATTAATGGTAAAGAAATAATTAAACATCTTAGTTTAACAATTAACCCGAACGATAAGATAGCTTTAATTGGTAATAATGAATTAGCTAAAACTAGTTTGTTTAATATTATCAGTGGGGCAGTAAAACCAGATACAGGCTCAGTTAAATTAGGTAGTAGGATTAAAGTTTCTTATTTTATGAAAAATCATGATAGGTTTTTTGTCGATGAAATGAATTTAATTGAATGGTTAAGAGGATATACTGATAATAAAGATGAAACTTATATTAGAGGTTTCTTAGGTAGAATGTTATTTAGTGGAGATGAAACGTTAAAGAAAGTTAGTGTTTTATCTGGTGGTGAGAAGGTACGTTGTATGTTAGCTAAAATGATGCTTGAAAGAAGCAATGTTATTCTTTTAGATGAACCTACAAATCACCTGGATATTGAATCTATTACGGCTTTAAATAATGGTTTAAAAAGATTTGAAGACATTATTATTATTTCAACTTTTGATAGAGAAATAATTGATAGTACTTGTAATAGACTTATTGAGTTAAAAAATGATGGCACTTATATTGATAAACAAATGACGTTAGATGAGTATACTATGAAGTATGGACTAGAGTAAGTAAAAAGAATAGTAATTCACTATTCTTTTTAATATAAACTTAGAATTTTTTGAAAATCTTTTCTTCTGTTTTCGAGTAAAATTTCTATATATGTTGCTACATCTGGGTTTATAAATATTTGCCCTTTCCTGTTTGTGAAATTTTCTAATATTCCTCTGTATTCATCATCTTTAGCTAATCTATCAATTTTTTCTCTTGCTTCTTTAGGAAAAGCCGCAATTAATTCAAATAAATTTGGATCGAAGCCATCATAATCTTGAATCACAAAGGCTCTCGCTTTTTCTTTTTCTTCTAATCTGAATTGCAAACCTTCTTTAAAAGGGAAGGCTGTACACCAAACATCTCCCGGACTATATTTCAAACCATTTTTATGATCAATTACAAATATTTTTTCGCTATCAAATACTTCAGACGATTTCAACCCAACTAGCTTATTAAACCCACCGATATTTTTCACTATATTTTCATTTTGTGTGCTTTGAGCTAACTCATCGGGCCTCAATCTCTTGGTATAAGAAATATCTTCTACTTTTTCAATTTCAAAACCAATATTATTATAATTTCTATCAAATTGCATCATAAATGCATCAGCAATAAACAAATTTATTAAAAATTGTTTTATTTTTTCGTAATCTTCAAAACACAAGAAGTCCTTAAAAAATCTAAGCAATGTTTCTAAAGAATATCCTCCGTAGCATACTAAATCGGACAAAGTAGGATTAAAAAGTTCACTAACAAGGAAATAATTATTTTTCTGAGATTGAAAATTGTTAGACAACAATCCAAGAAGCTTTTGACTCTTTGTTTTTAAATCTATATCTTCAACACAAACATAAGCTATTTCATAGTTAACTGTATTTAAACCCATAATTTCACGGCCAAAAATACTAAAAAATTGTTCAGTAAATAAATGAAGATCTTTTCTCTTTTTAAAGTATTTTAAAGTTTCATTAATTATATACCATGTTTTTTTTTCTTTTAGATAGGTTTCATCTAACATCACAAGCTGTTTTAATTCACTCAGAGGTATTTCAAAACAATGATAATGGCTAATTAAAGCATCATTTAAACTCATCATATTCTAATTACCCCCCTTTTTTATTGAAATGTATATTACCAAAATGTTATAATATTGTCAAATTGGAGTAAATTTATGAACTATCAAACAGAACTAGATAAAATAATTAACAACTTAAATAATAAGCCAAAACTGTTATTACATGCTTGTTGTGCTCCTTGCAGCACGCATGTTTTAGAATACCTAAATACATACTTTGACATTACTATCTACTTTTATAATCCAAATATAGACACTATTGAAGAATACAATAAAAGGCTTAATGAATTAAAAAGGCTTATAAATACTGTTTTTCCTAATGTTAAACTTCTAGAAGGCAAATATAGCCAAGAAGAGTTTTTTAACAAAATAAAAGGCTTAGAAAACGAATTAGAAGGTGGATTAAGGTGTAGTAAGTGTTATCAGTTAAGACTGGAAGAAACAGCTAAAAAGGCTAAAGAGCTAAACTTTGATTACTTTGCTACCACTTTAACAGTTAGTCCATATAAGAACGCTAAAGTAATAAATGAAATAGGGTATATCTTAGAAAAACAATATGGTATTTTCTACTTGCTATCTGATTTTAAGAAAAAAGAAGGATATAAGAAAAGTATTAAATTATCTAAAAAATATAATTTATATAGACAAAATTATTGTGGTTGTCTATTTTCAAAAAAGTGCTAAAACATAGTACTTTTTATTTACTTAAATATTTTAAAAATGATATACTGATAATGAATATTAAGGAGAGTAGTGTATGACACTTTTTAAAAAATTAACAAACATATTGAATAAATTTTCAATGTTAGAACTTTTTATACTATTTAGTCCTTTTGTTGATATGGTTTATTCTGTAATTATTAAAGAAACTGGATTTAACAGTTATTTATCTCTTATTTATAGATCAATATTTTTAATAATATTATTATTTTATGTTATTAAAAATAAGCTATTAAATAAAAAAACGATGTATTTCTTGTTAATATTACTAGGTATATTTGGTGTTTTTATTATAAATAGAGTAATAAGTGGAACAGAACTTTATTTCTTCGAACAAATAAAAGCTTTCTTTAAATATTTTTATTTTATTATTGTTTGTGTTCTTTTGATTCCTATATTTAAAAAAAATAAGAACATATTTGATTTTAAAACCCTATTTTATTTAGGATTAATTTATGCGTTTTTTGTTTTAATTCCCTATATTTTAGGGTATTATTATCTTTCTTATAGTAATGGAAGAGGTTCAAAAGGTTTACTTTTTGCCGCCAATGAAATAAGCTCACTTCTAGCTATAATTAGCCCTTTTGTTTTATATTATTTATGTAAGATAAAAAATAATATGTGGTTTTTAATTTTAGAAATATTTTATGTCTACAGTACTATTTTAGTAGGAACAAAGACTACACTAGTAGGCCTTATTTTGTCAATAATAGGATTATTTATATATTATTTTTTTAACAAACTAACAATAGTTAATAAGAAAGACTTTCTCACTAAGTTACTTATTGTCTTTCTAACAACTTTACTTACTATTTTATTTACCGATAGTGCGTTATATATATTCTTTGACACTGCTCTTGAAGATACCACGTACGCTATTTTTTCTTCCAGAAACGAGTTTGTAAACTATATGAATGTCATATGGAACAGTCTAACTTTTAATGATAAGTTATTTGGTTTTGGATCGATTATATTTGGTGGAGAACTAACTGTTGAAATTGATTTTTATAATGTTTTTTATATTTTTGGTGTTTTTGGATTAATATATTATTTATTATTTATTTTGAAAGTATCACTAAATATAATAAAGAATTTTTTCAAACAAAAAAAAGATGTTTTTGCTTTTTTAGGCTTAATTAGTATTGGAATTGGAATTAGTGTCTCAATGATTGCTGGACATACTTTTTCTCAACCTTTAGCTAGTATATATTTAAGCTTAATTATCGCAAAACTGTATACTTGGAAAGGGGCTTTATGAAAAAGATAGTTTTCTTAGTTCTTCATTTAGGTCGTGGAGGAATTGAACGCGCAATAATATCTCAAGCTAATATGTTAAGTAGTCTATATAATGTTGAAATTATTAGTGTTTATAAGCTCTCAGATGAACCCGGCTTTAGTATTGATGAAAAGATTAGTATTAAGTACTTAACTAATGTAATCCCAAATAAAAAAGAGTTAAAAAGCGCTATAAAAAATAAAAAATTTATTTTATTTATTAAAGAAATTATTAAAGCTTTTAAGATTTTGTATTTAAGAAAAAAGTTAATGGTTAAAGAAATAAAGAAACTAGATGAATCAATAGTTATTTCTTCTAGATTTTTACTAAGTAAATGGCTAGTTAAATATAATAAAAATAATATTATTAAAGTAGGGGAGGAGCACGAATCTTTTACAACGGCAAAATATAGTAAAAAAGTAGAAAAACATTATAAAAAGTTAGATTATTTAATGCCAGTGTCTAAATATTTATTTTCTCATTACTCAAACTTATTAAAGAACTCTTCTTGTAAATGCGAATACATTCCTCATTGTGTTGAATATAACCCGGTAAATAGATCAAGTTTACAATCAAAAAGTATTTGCTCAATAGGTAGATTATCACCTGAAAAAGGCTACTTGGATTTAATTGATGTTGTGAGATTAGTGTTTGTTAAACATCCTGATTGGAGTTTAAATATTGTTGGTGATGGAGAAGAAAAAGAAAGCATTATTAACAAGATTAAAGAATACAATTTAGAGAAAAATATTACAATGCTTGGGTATGGCAATAACGAGATGATTAGTAAGATTTTATCTGATACTTCTATTTTTGTTATGGCGTCTATTTATGAGTCTTTTGGTATTGTTTTATTAGAAGCAGGGATGTTTGGAATACCTAGTGTTGTATTTTCTTCAGCTACAGGCTTTAGTGAGATTATAACTAATAATCGAAATGGTTTCCTTATAAAGGATCGAAATAAAGAAGAAATGGCAAACAAAATATGTTCTTTGATTGAAGATGAGAAATTAAGAGCAAGCTTAGGAAAAGATGCGTATAACAATGCGAAAAAATATTCGTATGATAATATAAAAGCAAAATGGTTATATTTTATTGGTAGTTTAACTAAATAGTGATATAATTATTAAGGAAAATAAGGAAGAATTATGGAAAAAGTAAACGTTTTATCTGTCAATAGTTACGATTTATTAGGTAAGAGATTTAACTCTTATGATTTGATTGACAAATTTGATAATGTTGATATCAGACAAATAGTTGTAGAAAAACATTCACAAAACAATAAAGTTACTCCTTTTTTCAAAAACTATAAGGAATTTTATATATTTCGAAAATTTCAACAATTTGAGAAAAATAATTCTATTCAAGATACTTTTTCAATTACTAGTCAAATTTTAGTAAATAGTGATGTATATAAGAATAGCGATATTGTTCATATTCAATTACTACATAACAGCTTTTTATCTCTTTTTTCCTTAATAGAAATTTCTAACAACAAGAAATTATTAATTTCTTTTCACGATCCTTGGTATTTAACAGGTCACTGTGTTCATTATTTAGAATGTGAAAAATGGATTAAAGATAAATGCATTAACTGTCCTTCTTTAGATAGGTATTTTCCAATACACGAAGATAAGTCTAATCAATTATGGCAATTAAAACATAATGTTTTTGAAAAAATAACTTGTAGTATTTTTGCCAATTCCAAGTGGATTATTAATTCTATTAAAAAGTCAGATTTGGTATTAAAAAATAATAACAAACACTTAATTCCTTTAGCGCTGGATACTAATTTGTTTATGAAAAAAGCAAACGTTAGAGAAAAATATGGTATAGCTGATGAATTTGTGATTTTTTTCAGATCAGAAAAGGAATTTAAAGGTATTGAACAGATTATAGAAGCTTTAAGTAAATTAAAAAGTAAGAAAAAAATAGTATTATTGACTTGTGGTAGGGTTGGTCTAGTAAAAGAACTCGAAACAAAATATAAAGTAATTGAGCTAGGAACTATTTCAACTGAAGAATTAATTGATGCTTATAGCGCGGCCGACTTGTTTTTAATGCCTTCAATCGGAGAAACTTTTGGTATGATGGCAATAGAAGCTATGTCTTGTTCTTGTCCAATAATTGTTTTTGAAAAAACTTCGTTACCTGATATTACTTTTGCGCCTACTTGTGGGTATGCGGTAGAATACAAAAACGCTAAAAAGCTAAAAGAAGCAATACAATTTTTAATGGATAATCCAAAAGAAAGAGAAAAAAGAGCTAATCTTGGAAGAGATATAGCAGTTAAAGAATATAATTTAAAAAAACATTTTGATAGAATGCAAAAAATGTATCTTAAAATATTTAATAATAATGAAATTAAGTCAAGGACAGAAGAATTTCCTAAATCAAATAACGATAATATACTAACAAAATTAAATGAACTAACAGATATAATATTTAAAAGTAAGAGAATTAAATGTATTTTTAAATTTGATTGCCAAAATGATTATTCTGCTATTGATTATAGTGATTTAAGTGTCCAAGCAAGAATTAATGACTATTGTAAGAGTGTCTATGATTTAATTCAAGAAAGACACATCTTTGTTCCATTAAAATATATTATTCTTTTTTACATTAAAAAAAACAAGAAGACATATGATTTTATAAAAAAAATATTTAAAGGAGAATTCAATGAATAAATTATTTCACCCAAGAGTAACTATTATTATTCCAGTTTATAATGGGTCAAACTTTGTAGTAGATGCGGTAGAAAGTGCTTTAAATCAAACTTATGACAATGTTGAAGTAATAGTTGTTAATGATGGTTCTAAAGATAATACTGAAGAAGTTTTACAAAAATATATGCCTAAAATTAAATATTTTAAAAAAGAAAATGGGGGAGTATCCTCAGCTTTAAATCTTGGTATTGAAAACATGACAGGAACTTATTTTTCTTGGTTAAGTCATGATGATGTTTATATGCCAGAAAAAATAGAAAAACAAATTGAATTTTTATCAAAATTAGATGATCAAAATGTTATTTTATATTGTGATTACGCCTTAATGGATATTAAAGGGAAAAAATATCCGAAAGATTACATTTTGGACCACGCAATGTTAGAGAAAAAGCCTGAATATGTTTTACTTAGAGGATGCATCAGTGGGATAACACTATTAATACCTAAACAAGCTTTTACAGATTGTGGACTTTTTGATTTGGAGTACAGATGCATTCAAGATTATGATATGTGGGCTAGAATGTATAAAAAATACAAATTTATTCATATGCCTGTTGTTATCACAAAAACTAGAATTCATCCAAACCAAGACACTCAAAAGAATCCAAAAGTTATTTCTGAAGGAAATATATTGTGGAAAGATTTAATAGAATTCGTATCTGACAAGAGAAAAATAGAATTAGAAGGCAGTTTATTTAATTATTATTATGAATTTGCTCTATATTTTAGGAATACAATGTATACTGAAATGATGCAGTACTGTATTGATAAATGTATTAGTATTGATAAAGAAGCTTACTATCAAAAAGATATAATGAAGTTAAAAGGCGAAAATGCTTTTCAAAAAATTCTTCGACACATAAAAAGTGATGGATTATTAACTTCAGTTAGATTAATTATAGCGAGAATTAAAAGAAAGAAGTAAAAATGGGAAAAGATATCAGTAGAACAAGAAAAAGTATATATAATGCCATAACTATGATCAGTAATACGCTTATTATTAGTTTAATATCTTTATTTGCAACAAGACTAATTATAACTAATTACGGATCTGATTTTAATGGCGTTGTAGCAACTGCTAGTCAGTTTGTAAATTTATTATTGATTGTTGAAGGTGGATTTACTTTAGCAATCGTTTTTGCTTTGTTTAAACCTTTTGCCGAGAATAAGCAAGACATAATAAATTCTATAATGGCCGCATCTAAAAAAACATTTTATAAAATTGGCTTTATTTTTCTTGTTGTTGGTATTATAACTTCTATTGTTTATCCTTTTTTTATTAAAAGTACGCTAGATTATACAATAATATTTTTAATATTTTTAATGGTTATGATTGGTTCAGCCTATAACTTGATGTTTGCTGTTGTTCCAAGAATAATGTTTCAAGTAAATCAAAAAGAATATGTTTATACTTTTTATGGTAGTTTAATTAATATTGCCTCAGGCTTAACAACTATATTGTTAGTTATTAACTCAAGCAATATGCTTTTTGTTAGATTGTCAGTAATGTTATATGGAATGGTGAATGGATTATTAATATATTTATTATATAAAAAACATTTTCCAAAAGTTGATACTTCAGTAACCCCTGATTATTCTAAAATAAAAGGTACAAAAGATATTATGATTCAAAAAATAACTTCGATTATTTATGTATCTTTTCCAATGCTTTTTATCGCAACATTTGTAAGTACATTAATGGCCAGTGTATACGCCGTTTATATATCGATTTATACTATTGTTAAGACTTTTATTCATTCTTTAGTTGCCGCTCCTGTTAGTGGATTTGGGCAACTTCTTACTACTGAGAAAAAAGAATATATTTATGAAAAGTTCAAGGCTTATGAACATATTGTTTTACTTTTTACAATAACTCTTTTTACAACTGCAGTAGTTTTAATGCAACCTTTCATAGGCATTTATACGGCAGATGTAACAGACATTAGTTATTCTAATTTACTACTTTCAATAATGATTGGATTAATGATCTTTTTTGAAGTTATTCATACCCCAGCCGGAAACATTATAAATATATCAGGCAATTTTAAACAAGCTAAGAAAATACAAGGAATAACAGCAATTATTTTAGTTATATTGTTAGGTATTGGAAGCTACTTTCTAGGTGTTTATGGTATTGTACTTGGGGCGATTATAGCTAATGTAGTTTTATCTTATATGGAAATTAATTTTGTTCACAAAAAAATATTTAACTCGTCTTTAATAAATTTTTCTATTAAGACGCTAGTTAATTTATTGTTAGCAGCCTTAGTTTATTTTGCTGCGACAAATCTTTTACTAGTAATTGATTCTTATATAACTTTTATGATATATGGAGTAATTACAACTATTAGTATTTTTATTATATTTTTATCTTTTAACTATTTACTTTATAAAAAGGATATTATAAAGATAGTGAACGTGTTTTTAAAAAGAAATAAGAAGTAATACGTAGTATAATATGTTAAGGAGAACAAAATGAAAAAAATTATGGATTTTTTAGTTAATAAAAGGTTATTTGTAATAATTACTATGACAATTGCTTTAATAGTGAGTGTATTTTTAATAAACAAAGTTAATATTAATTATGATATGACGTTATATTTACCAGATAGCTCTAATACTAAACAAGGAATAAATATTATGAATGATGAGTTTCAAGACGAAGCTTCATCTTCTTTTAATATAATGTTTGTTGATTTAAATGATACTGAAAAAAGCTCTATTTATAATGATTTATTAACTATAAATGGAGTTAGTAGTGTTTCATATGACAATAGTGAAAAATATAATAAAGAAAATTATACTCTTTATCAAATATATGTTAAAGATGTTAGTGATTCTACTACTGCTAAAGATGTTTATAACGATATAACCGAAAAATACAATGATTATGAAGTATATACGAGTGGCGAAATATCTGACGTTTTTAAACCTGTTTTACCAAACTTAATGATAATTATTGTTATAATAGTTGCCTTAATCATTTTATTTGTTATGTCTAGTTCTTATATCGAGCCACTTTTATTTTTAATTACTATAGGTGTTGCGATTCTTTTAAATATGGGTTCAAATTATTTTTTTGATAGTGTTTCTAATCAAACAAATTCAGTTTCAGCTCTTTTACAAGCTGTATTATCTATTGATTACGCTATAATGCTTGCTAATAGATATAAGCAAGAAAGAAAAACAAGCGAGAAAGTAAATTCAATGAAGAAAGCTTTGTTAAACAGTTTTAAATCAATATTTAGTAGTTCTTTTACAACTATTATTAGTTTACTTTGTCTAATATTTATGACTAATTCAATTGGTAAAGATATGGGTTTAGTTCTTGCTAAAGGTGTCTTTATTAGTTTAATATGTGTGTTTACTGTTCTACCTTCATTAATACTAGTATTTGATAAAATAATTACCAAAACCTCTAAAAAGGTATTAAATTTTAGATTTAACTTTTTAGGTAATTTTTGTTATAAATTTAGAAAAGCAATATTAATAGTTTTTTTAGTTATTTTAGCTAGTAGTTTTTACTTTAAAGGAACTATGAATATTTCATATTTATTTAACACCAGTCAAAAAATAGAAGATGTTTTTGGTAAAAGTAATCAAATAATTGTTGTTTATAATAATGCTGATGAAAGTAAAGTACCTGAGTTAATAGGCGAACTAAGTAGTGTAGAAAACACTAGTATTACAGCTTACGCCAATACCTTTGGGGTTAGATTATCTAGTACTGAATTAGCTCTACAAACCGGAACCAATGAGGGTTTAATTAGTCAAATATATAATTATTATTTTCTAGTTAATGGCGTAACAGATGGCAAAATTGCCGTTGTTGATATTATTAATTTTGTTAATGATTATGTTTTAAATAATAGTGCGTTTTCTGCTTATTTAACTGACGAAGTAGTATATACCTTTAATGCTGCCAAAAGTACGATGGATTCCAGCATTAAAAGCTTAGTTGGATTAGATCACTCTAGAATGATCATTGATACGACAATAGAGTCCGAAACACAAGAAATGACAGATTTACTAAGTAAATTAGAAGAGAAAATGCCGAGTTTATACTTAGTAGGTAATTCTGCTATGGCTTACGAAATGAATAAGACATTTAATGAAGAATTAACTTTAATTACTATATTGATAGCTGTTTCTATCTTTCTAGTAGTTCTTATAACTTTCAAATCATTATCAATTTCTATAATTTTGGTTGCCATAATTCAAACCGCTGTATTCCTATTAATGACAATAACTGCTTTTGCAGGTATTGATATGAATTATTTGGCCCTTATAATTGTTCAAAGTATATTAATGGGCGCTACTATTGATTACGCGATTTTATATACTTCATATTACAAAGAAAATAGAGATAAATTTGATATTAAACAAAGTATCATCGAAACATACAATAAATCTTCTCATACAATATTAACTTCATCATTTATTCTGATATTTGTAACATTTATTGTTGGAATTTCAGCTATTAGTCCTTCAATAGGAGAGATATGCTTAACTATATCTAAAGGTACAGTATGTGCGGTTTTATTGATATTATTTGTCTTACCGGGGATTATCTCAATGTTTGATAAATTAGTATATAAAAATAAGTAAATTATAAAAATGGAGTGGGGAAGTATGCTAAAAAAAGTATTTAATTATATCAAAAATAACGAATTAAAATGGGGTTACATTGTTGCTTTTGGATTATGTCTAGTAATGGCTTTAATTTATGTTTATGCTGATTTAAAAAGCTTAACAATTTGGTCGACAAATATGTTAGATGTAACATACGATTTAAACATCAGATCATATTTTGAATATACAGCTTTAAATATTTATAATGTGCCTCATCAATATGTTTCTGGCTCAATTTTTTATATGATTCCTTGGGCTGTTTGGAATATTCCTATTTGGATTTTACAGAGATTTTTTAGTATAAGTATTGTAACATCGCCACTTTCCTTAGTATGGTCAAAATTGTTTTTAGTATCTTGTCTTGTTTTAACTTTGTATTTTGCTTACAAAATAGTCAAAGACTTAACACATGATAGTAAAAAAGCCAATTGGGTCGTTTTTCTATCTTTATCTTTTTTCTATACTTTTGTAGGCATTTTCTATGCAGGACAAACAGATATTATGATTTGTTTATTTGGCACACTAAGTGTTTACTATTTAATTAAGAAAAAGAATATCCCTTTTCTGGTCTGCTCAATGATTGCCATTTCTATTAAGTGGTTTTTCTTGTTTCCTTATATTGCCTTAATTTTATTAACAGAAAAAGATATTTTAAAAGTTATTAAAAAGATTTTTTTAGGAATTTTACCGGTTTTAGTATTTGCTGTAATTTGCCATTTTTTACCGATGTATAATGTTTCTATGGACGCTAATCCTTTTAATACAATGATTAGTGGGCTTGTAAATGGAACAATTAGTCTTTTTAACGAAGGAAAGCTTTCATTATTTATACTTAGTTTATTTATTATTTATTTTGCGGCTTATTTTACCAAAATAAAAGACAAAGTAGAAGAAAATAAGTTTGTAATTTATTTTGTAACAGTTACTTTTTTAGCTATGTTTATGTTTACAACATATGAATTTTATCGTGTGATTTTACTTATGCCTTTCTTATTCATTTTAATCTCATTAGATGATAAAAAATGGAAACTAAATATTTTACTTGAATTTATTATGTTAGTTTCTAGCGTCTTTGTTATGCTTAATCATAATGCTTGGAATTTCTTTTCATCCACCGGGTCTTTAGATGGTGGGGTCTTTGCAAGCATCTTTAATGTAGGCAACAATATTTTCAGTGTTCATATGGTTAGTTATGTAATTCCTTTCTACAGTGTCTTAGTTAATGTTTTTGCCACAGTATTTATTGCTTGTTCATTAGCACTCATCATAATTAATCATCCAAAATTAAGTAATAAAATTAGCTTAATTGAACCCAAAATAAATATTAAATTTCTGATATATCTAAGATTATTATTTATTTTGCCATTTATTTTATTTACTATTCTTACAGCGTTTATTTAAGGAGGAAGTTATGGAAAAAATTAGTTTTGTAATACCCTGTTACGGAAGTGAAGGAACAATTGAAAATGTTTGCGAAGAAATCATCAAGGAAGTTGGTAAAAAAAAGTATGATTATGAGATTATACTAATTAACGATCACTCTTATGATAATGTTTGGAGCGTTATTGAAAAACTTGCTAAAAACAAAAGAATCAAAGCTTTAAATTTATCAAAAAACATGAATAAACCAGGAGCTTTAATGGCTGGTTTAAATTTTGTAACAGGTGATTATGTTGTTTTACTAGATGACGATATGCAGTGCCCAATGAATGAATTTTGGAAACTTTTTGAGCCAATTCACACTCACGATGTTGTTTATGCTAAATACCAAGTTAAAAAGCAAAGTAAATTTAAAAACTTTGGTAGTTTTTTAAATAAGAAAATGGCTGAATTTTTAATTGGTAAACCAAAGGAACTATATTTTAATAACTTTTGTGTTATTAGAAAATATGTGGTTGATGAGGTCATAAAATACAATAATCCATTTCCATATGTTGAAGGTTTAATATTAAGAGTAACAAATGATATTGTAAACGTTTTACTTGAAGAAAGAGAAAGAACTGTTGGCAAATCTAATTTTACTTTTAAGAAGATGGTTAAAATGTGGGTTAATGGTTTTACTTCTTTTTCAGTTAAACCACTAAGAATGGCTATGTATTTTGGTTTTATATCTGCTTTAATAGGCTTTATTTATGGTATAGTAATCATATTTGAAAGAATAAGTGGAAATATTGGCATAAGTGGTTATTCTTCTATTATGGCCGCTTTACTATTTATTGGTGGAGTTATCATGATTCTTTTAGGTTTAATTGGTGAATATGTTGGTAGAATATACATCAGTATTAATAAAGCGCCACAATTTGTCATAAAAGAAAGGATAAATATCTATGAAGAAAATTAAAAAATATGCTTTTCTTCATTTGTTATTACTTCTTTTTTCTTTTTGTGGTGTATTTTCAAAACTAGCTAGTAATGAAGAGTTTTTAAGTCAAAAATTTATCATTTATTATGGAATTTCTTTATTTATTTTAGGTGTTTTTGCGGTTTTATGGCAACAAGTATTAAAAGTAATGCCTTTAAATACAGCATTCTTAAATAAAGCGATAACTGTTATTTGGGGGATGGTTTTAGGTTCAATCATATTTAGTGAAGTCATTACTATTAACATGATTATTGGATCAATTATCGTTTTAAGTGGGATTTTTATTGTGGTGATGGAACATGAATAGTATTTATATATTGATTTATATTTTTGGTGTACTTATTTCATCTATTGCGCAAATTATGCTGAAAAAAGCTGCTCAAGTAAGCTATGCCAATAAAATAAAAGAATATCTTAATTCAAAAACAATATTTGCTTATTTTATATTTTTTCTTGCAACTGTAGTTACTGTTTTCGCTTATAAAGGTATTCCACTGATTTATGGGGCTCTTATAGGTACTAGTGAGTATATTTTTGTAACAGTTTTTAGTGGTTTATTTTTAAAAGAAAAAATAAGTAAGAAAAAAGTATTAGGTCTTGTTTTAATTATAGTAGGAATTATTTTTTTTGTATTATAAGATACTTAAAATTTATTCATTTTTATTTACACAAACAATAAAAAATGATATACTTTTAACAGTTCGGAGAATATAAAATGAAGAATATAATTAGAATTATTTTAATAACAGTAATATTAGTTTTAGGTTATTTTCTTATAACATATGTTATTAATATTTTTGATAATAGACAAGTAGAAAACACCAAGACCGTAGATTCTATTGAAAACTATGGTTATAATTTAACTAGTAGAGATAGTAAACTATATAATACGTTTTTTAACGAATTAAAGGGTGTTTTAGAAGCTGTTTTGGTTGATGAAGACAAATATGTCTCTTTGATTTCTAAGTTGTTTATAATTGATTTCTACACGTTAGAAAATAAGTTAAATAATAAAGATATTGGAGGATTAGAATTTGTACACACATTAATTACTGAAAATTTTAAGTTAAAAGCCAAAGATACCATTTATAAGTACGTTAAATCAAACTTATATAACAATCGAAATCAAGAGTTACCTGTTGTAAGTGGCGTAAGTGTTGATGAAGTAAAAATTATTACTTATAAGCTTAATAATTATACAGATGATAAAGCTTACGGAGTAAAGGTTAGTATGACTTATGATAAGGATTTAGGATATGAAACTAGTAAAACATTATATTTTATCCACGAAGAAAGTAAACTTAGTTTAGTAGAAATAAAATAATTGAAAGTAGTTGAAGAAGTAAATGAAAATATTATTTATATCGTCTGATTATCCAAGGCCTGAAAAGAGTTCAAACATATATACTGATTTAGCCAAAGAGATTAATAATCAGAACCATATTATAAAGGTAGTTGTAACAGAAGAAAAGAAAAACATTGCAAAAACTACCTTGTTTGAAGAAAATGGGGTCCCTGTATTAAGAGTTAAAACCGGCAATATTTATGAAGTAGGTTTTACTGAAAAAACTATTACTTTTTTAACTTTAAGTAGGAATTTAATTAACGGAATAAATAAATATTTTTCAGGTGAGACATTTGATTTGATTTTGTTTCAGTCACCTCCAGTAACCTTTAATAAAGTTATTAAGTGGGCAACGAAGAAGTATAACTGTAAGTCTTATTTAATACTAAAGGATATTTTCCCTCAAAACGGAGTTGATATTGGGTTATATTCAAAATTAAGCCCTATATATTTATATTTTAGAAATCAAGAAAAAGCTTTATATAAAATTAGTGATTATATAGGGTGTATGTCTAAAGGAAATGTCGATTATATACTAGCACACAACAATCTTAAAAAAGAAAAAGTGGAGATATTTCCAAATTGTGAGATTATTGAAAAAATGCCAACGCTTTCATTAATAAATAAAAACAAGATACGAAAGAAATATGGTTTAGAAAAAAATGATGTTGTGGCTATATTTGGTGGTAATTTTGGTAAACCACAAGGACTTGATTTTTTATTGGAAATTTTAAATGAATACAAGTATTCTAAAAATATTAAATTTGTTTTAATTGGGCGAGGTACAGAAAAACATAGAATATTTAGTATAATAAAGGAAAAAAATTATAAAAACGTCTTTACTTTTAATTTTATTCCAAGAAAAGATTATGATACGTTAACTCTTTCTTGTGATGTTGGGCTGATCTTTTTAGATAAAAGATTTACTATTCCTAATTTTCCATCTAAAACGCTCTCTTACTTTAAAAATTCCTTACCAATTATGGCTTCTATTGATAAAAATACAGATTATAGTAGAATGCTTGAAGCAACAGACGCTGGGTTTTGGGTTGAAAATGGTGATTTAAAAGCGTTTAAAAATAAATTTAAACTATTAACAGGGGATGCGAAATTAAGAACGAAAATGGGGAAGAATGGTCGAAATTATTATGAAAAAGAATGTGATGTTAAAAAGTTTGTCAAATTATTAGAAAAATGTGTGGAGGATAACAATGTTTAAAGATAAAGTTTTATTAATTACTGGAGGTACTGGTTCTTTTGGAAACGCTGTATTAGAAAAATTCTTAGATTCTGATATAAAAGAAATTAGAATCTTTTCAAGAGACGAGAAAAAACAAGATGATATGAGAAAGAAGTATAACAACGCTAAAATAAAGTTTTATATTGGTGATGTTAGAGATTATAACAGTATTGATGATGCGATGGATGGGGTTAATTTAGTTTTTCACGCGGCAGCTTTAAAACAGGTTCCATCTTGTGAATTTTTTCCTATTGAAGCCGTTAAAACGAACGTTCTTGGAACTAATAATGTGCTTGAAGCTGCAATTAACCATAATGTTGAAAAGGTAATTGTTTTAAGTACTGATAAAGCTGCTTATCCAATTAATGCGATGGGTATGAGTAAAGCTTTAATGGAAAAGGTAGCTGTTGCTAAAGGTAGAAACTTAAAGACTGGCTCTACTGTAATTTGTCGTACAAGATATGGCAATGTAATGGCTAGTAGAGGATCTGTTATACCTTTGTTTTTAGAACAAATCAAAGAAGGTAAAGATTTAACTATAACTAACCCTAATATGACTAGATTTATGATGACTTTGGAAGATGCGGTTAATTTAGTAGTGTATGCTTTTAAGAATGGTCAACAAGGAGACTTGTTTGTTCAAAAAGCTCCTGCGGCTACTGTTCAAGTTTTAGCAGAAGCAATGAAGAAATTAACAAACAGTAATGTTGGGATTAAAAACATTGGAACAAGGCATGGTGAAAAGTTATATGAAGTATTAGTTACTAAAGAAGAGATGGCAACAGCTATTGATCTTGGAGAATACTTTAGAGTTCCAGCTGATAATAGAGACCTTAATTACGCTAAATATGAATCAAAAGGTAATACAAAACTTGAAGATTTTATTGAATATAATTCTGATAATACAAAAAGACTTGATGTTGATGGAATGATAGATTTATTAAAAAAATTAGATTTATTTAAGTAGGTGAATTATGAAGGTATTAATAACTGGTTCAGACGGATTTATTGGTAAGAATTTACTTGTCCATTTAAGAGAAATAAAAGAAGTTGAAATAGTTACTTTTGATGTTAAGGATGATTTTTCTAAGATTGAAAAAAGTATTGATTCGATTGATTTTATTTTTCATTTTGCCGGTGTTAATAGACCTGTTAGTGTAGAGGATTTTTATAAAGGTAATACTGATTTAACTAAACAAATAGTAGATTTAATAAAGGGTAAGAATATACCACTATTAATTACTTCTAGTATTCAAGCTATCAAGGATAATGATTATGGTAAGAGTAAAAAGTTAGCAGAAGATTATATAAAGGCTAATTTAACTAATTATTATATTTATCGACTTCATAATGTTTTTGGTAAGTGGTGTCGCCCTAACTATAATTCAGTCATTGCAACTTTTTGTTATAATATTGCCAATAATTTAGAGATAAAAGTTGATAATAGAGAAACTGAAATAACCTTTGTTTATATTGATGACATTATGAATGAATTTATTAATGTTTTAAATGGTAAAAAATCTGATGAGGTAATAGATGATATTTGTTATATTAATCCAAAATATAGTGTTACTTTAGGGTATATAGCTGATAAATTGCATGAGTTTAATGATTGTTTAAATTCAATTTATGTTCCAAATACTGGTAATGATTTTGTTAAAAAATTATATTCTACTTTTATTAGTTATTTACCAATGGATAGATTAGTTACACAAGCTGAGAAAAAAGAAGATGAAAGAGGATTCTTTGTTGAGTTAGTTAGAACAAAGGACAGTGGTCAATTTTCTATATCTTATAGTAAAGCAGGGGTTTCTAGGGGTGATCATTATCACCACACTAAATCAGAAAGATTTATGGTTGTTAAAGGTAAAGCTAAAATTAGTTTTTCTTCTGCAATTACTAATGATAAGTATTCGTTTATAGTAGATGATAAAGTAATTAAGATTATTACTATTCCTGTTGGATATAGTCATAAAATAGAAAATATTGGCAAGAAAGAACTTGTTTTAGCGTTGTGGTGTAATGAAGTGTTTGATATAAATAGGCCTGATACATATTATATGAAAGTAGTGGAGTAATGAAGAAATTAGTACAAATTAACGTTGTTTGTAATGGTTCTACTGGTAGAATTATGTGTGATATAGCAAAAGAAGCAAGTGATTTTGAGTCTTTTTGCTTTTTTGGTAGAGGAAAACCTAACAAAGAACTTAATTGTATTAAAATTGATAATAAATTAGAAGTTTATTTTCATGTTTTTTTAACTAGAGTCTTTAATAAGCATGGACATGGATCATACTTTGCTACTAAAAGAATGATTAAGAAATTAAAAAAAATCAATCCTGATGTTATCCATATGCACAATATTCATGGATATTATCTTAATTTAAAGTTGTTATTTAATTATTTAAAGAATGATTATAAAGGTAAAACTATTTGGACTCTTCATGACTGTTGGCCTTTTACGGGTCACTGTAGCCATTTTACGATTGTTAAATGTAATAAATGGAAAAAGGTATGTGGGAATTGTCCGCAAGTAAAAGAGTACCCAAAAGCCCTAATACTTGACACTTCAAAAGAAGAGTTTTTATTTAAAAAAGAATTGTTTACTAATGTTAATAATTTAACAATTGTTACGCCTTCTAAATGGTTAGCTAATTTAGTAAAAAAATCTTTTTTGAAAAAGTATAACGTTGAAGTTATAAATAATGGCATTGATTTAAATGTTTTTAAACCGACTTATGATGAAAGTATATATAATAAATATAGTATACCAAGAGATAAGAAAATAATACTCGGTGTAGCAAGTATTTGGACAGAAAAAAAAGGTCTAAATGACTTTATTAAACTCGCAAAATTTATTAGTAATGAATATGTTATAGTATTAGTAGGGAAGTTATTGAAAAAAGGTATATTTCCTTCTAATATAATTCACATTAACAGGACTGATGATGCGGTGGAGTTAGCTAAGATATATACTATAGCTCATGTGTTTTTTAATCCGTCACATGAAGAAACTTTTTCACTAACTATTGCCGAAGCAAAAAATTGTGGCCTAGAGTCAATTGTTTTTGACACATCAGCACCAAAAGAGATCACAAACAAAAATGATTGTGTTATAAAAAAGGCAATGTATAAAAAAGGTGACGATATATTTAATGAAATGAAAAAGTATATTGAAGAATTAAAACACGATAAAATTAAATTAACAAAAAAATATGATAAAAGTAGCATGATTGACGAGTATGTTTTTTTATATAGATAGGTGATGCAAATGAATATATTATACATTTCAACAGTTTGTTCAAATAAAAAATATAGTGAACTTTTTAAGTTATGTAACGGAAAAGTGTTTCCATCAATTCAGAACTTTCATAGTTCGATTTTATCAGGTTTAAAACAAAATGGTTGCAATATAACTGCTTTGTCTGGACTTACAGTTTCTCAAAAAACAACAAAAAAGATATTTTTTAAATATGATCACGAAATTGAAAATGGCATTACATACCGTTATCCGTTTTTTATTAATTTGATTGGTTTTAAACAATTCTTTATTGCATTTCAAATGTTAGTATTTATCATATTTTGGTTCTTTAAAAACACAAAAAAAGAAAAGTTTGTTATAATAGACTCATCTTATGTTTCTGTTTCATTTATTAGTTTATTTATCTCAAAAATATTAAATTTAAAAGTTGCTGCTATTGTTGCTGACATATATGACTATATGTCTGATAAGATTAATAAAAATAAGTCTTTACTAAAAAGAATTTTATCTTTTTTTTCAAGATTCTGTTGGACTCATTATGATTTTTTTATTTTGTTAACAGAAGCAATGAACTTAGTTATTAATCAAAAGAATAAGCCATATTTTGTTATGGAAGGTATTGTTGAAAATGATAAATTTTCAAATATTCCTAGTATAAAAAAACAATCGTCCGATGAAGTGATTTTTATGTATGCAGGCGGATTGCATAAAAAGTATGGTCTGAAAAGATTTATAGATGCTTTTATAGAAATAGATAATCCAAAATTACAATTATGGCTTTTTGGCAGTGGTGATTTAGACTCATATATTGAAAAACTTAGCAAAAAAAACATAATTTATTGGGGAAAAATGCCAAACGAAAAAATTTTAGAAATGGAAAAAAAAGCAGATATACTTATTAATCCTAGATTTTCTAAATCAGAATATACTAAATATTCTTTCCCATCCAAAATTATTGAATATATGGCATCAGGAACACCTGTTCTAACTACTAAATTACCAGGAGTTCCAAAAGAATATGATAACTATATTTATTGTTTTGATAGGGAAACAAAAAAAGGATTTATTGATAAAATAAATGAAATGATAAACATTTCAAGAGAAAAACTTATTGCAAAAGGAAAAACAGCCCAGGAGTTTATTTTTAAAAACAAGAATAGTACAGTTCAAACAAAAAAAATATTAAATAATATAAAAGAGATTAGTAATAAAAGCGAAAATTATATCGTTCCAAAAATTTCAAACAAAATATTTCAAACATATTTGTTAGTATTATTTGTAATGTTTTTATTCTTAAGTAGAAACACTTTATATTCTTCTTTATATCTTGGAGTTGAAAATTCTTATTATATTTTATTGGTAATGTCACTCCCTTTGTTATACAAATATTTTAAGAATACATTTGCTAGCGATATAAAAACCAGATTATTCAAAACATTCTGTACTTTTATAGCTTTTATTGTGGTGGTTACGCTTCTAAAAGGAGACTTTCAATCATATATATTTTCTACTATTGTTTCCCTTTGCATAGGATATATTTATTCTAGAATGATCATTTTTGAAAAATTCAAAAGATTTTTTGTTCTTGTAATATGCCTGTTATCAATATCTTCCATTGTAAACCTCGTATTTATAAAAACGCTTAGTGTAAATTCAACGATTTTAGAGTTTTTAAGAACCACAGGATTATATAAAATTAACTCGAGTGGAACACCATTTTTTTGCTTATTTACTTCTTTTGTAGCGGACTTTAAAAACTATTTTAGAAATTTTTCGATTTTTACTGAGCCTGCTTTCTTTCAATTTTATATATTTTTTGCTTTTTTAATTGAAATCTTTTCACAAAACAAAAACAAAATCAAAAAAATAATTATTTTATTATTAGCAGTTTTTTCCACTTTTTCTGCCGCTGGAATAATAATGCTTATCCTTACATTTATATATTTTATTATCTATGGCATAGTATATAAAAAAAAGGAATATTTTTTGTGGATTTTTATAATCATATTAGCATTAGGAACAATTATGTTTTTTAACCATAACATATATATTTTATTTATTAATTCAGCAAAGAAAATATATACTTTTAATCAATCATCTGTTGCAAGATATGGTAGTATTTTGAATAATATTGTTGAATTTGTAAAAAGCCCAATAATAGGAAATAAATTTGATTTCATTATTATGGGAAGAACAATAACTAATACATTTTTTTCGTCCGCAGCTATTTTCGGTTTTGCTTTTCCTATATTCTTAATGACTATAATGTACAATACCGTGTCTAATATTTCAAAAAACAAATGGAATAAACTTTTTGCTTTTATTATTTTATTTTTGTCAATTAATAACCATATATTTTTTGGAGTCCAGTCCTTTTGGATTATATTTTTGCCGTTTGCTTTTGCAAATAAAAACACAATGACTAAGCCAAATACAAGCGAGAATGTTAATGGAAAAAATTAGGTAAAATTAAATAAGGAGAAAAAGCGTGAAAAATAGTGAGTTGAAAAATTTATCAAAAAGAAAAGCAGAATTTTTAAAAGGATTACATGAGTGTGAACTAAATATATTAAAAGAAGTAACTAGAGTTTGCAAAAAACTAAATATAAAATACTATCTTGATGGTGGTACAATGTTAGGTGCAATTAGACATCAAGGATTTATTCCATGGGATGATGATATTGATGTTTTCATGCTAAGAGAGGATTACGAGAGGTTTTTAATAGAAGCCCCAAAACATCTAAATAAAAAATACTTTTTACAAACATATAACAGTGATAAAAATTACTTAAATTCTTTTGCAAAAATGAGGAACAGCGAAACAACTTTTATTGAAAAGACTGTAAAAAAAGTAAACTCAAATCACGGAGTATATATTGACATTTTTGTATATGATAATTATAACCCAGTACTTAGTGTTAATAACACCATACTAAACCTATTGCTGAAATGGTATAACTTAAAATTATACAAATATTACTGTGTATCAACACGAAAACGAAAAATAAAAAGTGCAATATCTAAAACTTTGTTCTTCTATTTCAAATCTATCACAAAACAACTCATAAAAAAAGATAAAATTATTCAATATTATAAAAATAAACCCTGTAAATATGTAAGAAGTTATTCTTCAACTTATTCATTAGAAAGAGCTATCTTTAAAAAAGAATGGCTTGGAAAAGGCAAACTAGTAAAATTTGAAGATATTGAAGCATACGTTCCTGAAAATTATGATATGTGGTTAAAAACCATATATGGTGATTATATGAAATTACCTCCAAAAGAAAAAAGAAAACCTCATCATGATTGTGAAATGATTGATCTAAACAAATCATATTTGGAATATAAAAAAGGAAAGTGAGAAATAAGTATGAATATAGCAATTATAACTGCTGGTGGGATTGGGGCAAGAATGGGCAACAAAACGCCAAAACAATTTATAAAAATAAATAAAAAACCAATAATCGTTTATACACTAGAAAGATTTGAAAATAATGATAATATTGATAAAATTATATTAGTTTGTTTAAAAAAATGGCAAAAAAAACTAGAAAAATTTACTATAGATTATAACATTACAAAAGTGTGCTCAATAATAGAAGGCGGGGAAACTAACTTTGAAAGTATAAAAAAAGGTGTAATGGAAGCACATAGCAAATTTAAAGATGATGATATTGTTATAATGCACGATGGTATTAGGCCAAATGTCTCAGGCGAAGTCATAGATGACTCGCTTAGAGTTTGCAAAGAATTTGGGAATAGCACATCAGTAATACAATGTGTTGAAGTAATGATGCTTACAGAAGATAAAATATGTTCTACAAGTCATGTTCATAGAGATAAGCTAATGAGAGCGCAAACTCCACAAGCTTTCCATATTGGAGAACTTATTGAATTATACAAAGAGGCAGATAAAAAAGGAATTACTAATTCTACTTCGTTGTGCTCACTGTTTGTGGAACTAGGAAGAAAAGTATATTTATCAAAAGGATCAGAAGCAAATATAAAATTAACAGTCCCAGTAGATATAGAAATACTTAAAACACTATTAAAAAATGAAAGAAGAGTTAATAATGCTAGAAAAAATGAAAAATAAAATAGTTTTTATAAGTGGTGCTGGGGGAATGATTGGAAAGTCTTTGACTGATTACTTATTGAAAAACAACGCTAAAGTAATCGCAAATACAAGAAGTCCAATGGAAACAAAAGCAATTAACCATATTCAAGATATAACAGAGCCTTTAAATTATAAAGGAAAAATTGACTATATAATTCATTTAGGTGCATTATCAAATCCTAAAGCATTTAAAGAAAATCCAGTTGAAGTAATGACTTCTAACTTTCTTGGCATAAAAAACTTATTAGATTACGCAAAAGTAAATAAAGAAACTAGAGTTTTGTATGTATCAAGCGGTGAAATTTATGGCATAACAGAAGAGGAATTAAAAGAAGAAGTAACAGGATACGTAGAAATATTAAATTCTAGGAGTTGTTATCCTATGAGTAAAAGGGCAAGCGAAACACTATGTATTAGCTATATGCAGGAATATGGTGTTGATGTTGTTATTGCAAGACCTTGCCATATATTTGGTATACCTACAGAACAAGATAATAGAGTATACGCTCAATTTATAAAAAATATAGAAAATGATGAAGATATTGTTTTAAAAAGTGAAGGAAAAGATATAAGAAGCTATTGTTATGTAAAAGATTGTGTTACAGCTCTTATAACGATTCTTTTAAAAGGTAAAAAAGGCGAAGCATATAATATAGCAAATGGTAAAATTTCAATTAAAGAATTAGCAAATATCATTGCCAAAATTGGTAATAAAAAAGTTATATATAAAATACCAACTTCAGATGAAATAAAGGTTTTTAACCCGATGAGCAACGCTTCCTTAAACTATGATAAATTAAAAAATTTAGGATGGGAGCCAAAATATACTGTTGAACAAGGATTTAGAGAAATAATAAAAAAACATAAGTAATTAACTTATGTTTTTTATTGACTATTATCCGCAACATACTTAGATATATACAAAATAATACTCTTATTACTAATCTTATCCAATCTTTTATTTGCTGGAATAGATTGACCTATAATAGTTCCATTAGAAGAACTACTTTCCTTAGATACAAACGAAACACTAAATCCATTATTAGTAAGCCAGTTTTTCGCACTTACTTGCGTATATGACGTAAAATTAGGCAAAACACTATAAAATGTATTACTAGTAAACTCTGATCCAATAATAGGCTTTAAATAGGTATTATTAGGACTATAGTTAAATGAAGTAGAGTAATTGTTTGTAATGCCTAAATTATTCTTCATCGAACTTACTACCGCATTAACACTGTCTTTATTTAAAATATAATCCCATAATACTAATTGCATATTCTCATCATATATCATTTGACCATTACCTTGAAGAAGTAGGGAATCAATATTTACTTCATTATTATTAGTAATTAATATTTCTTTAGCTAAATCATAAAACGATAATATCTGATTAGTAGTAAAATTGGTATCAACATTATTTGCTATAGCCTCTAATACCTTAGATACTTGATCAACACTATTAACTGTTTTTAACTTTTCAATAATTGAATTGATTAATAATTGTTGATTTTGTTCACGATCTAAATCTCCATTAGTTAAACTATTTCTATTTCTAGCAAGCACTAAAGCTTGCTCACCGTTTAATGTTTGAAGGCCTTTATTAATACAAACAGCAGTACTACTACGATCACTGTCTCCTGTACACAAATATTGAGGAACATCAACTGTAACGCCACCTAACGCATTAACAAGTTTAACAACGCCTTTAAAATTAATCATTACGTAATAATCAACAGGAATATCAAAGTAAGCTTCTATTGTATCAATAGTACAACTAGCTCCATACCAAGAAGAGTGGGTGATTTTGTTTTCTATTTTATCTTCAAAACAAGTAATAGGAACATAACTATCTCTTGGAATACTAACCATTGTAATATTTGAAGTATTAGGGTTTATTGTAAGTAAAATTAACGAGTCACCATTAGCTGTACTACTGTTGATACCTTCGCTTTCTGAATCAACACCAATTAGTAATATACTAAAAGGATCATTGATATCTTTGTTAGAAATTATTTCTTCTTTTTCTAATTCTTTTGTTTTTGTAACAATAGTTTTAGTTTCTGAACTAATGTTAATAAATTTTTCAATTGAAGTAAACATAGAAATATAGTTACTAGTAATGAATATTGCTTCAACTTCTTTATCATATAAAGCTGATAATAAAGTCGCAAAACTACTATATGTTTGTAAATCTAAGTTAAGATTATTTTCAGTTATTATTTCATTACTAATAACATATCCTTCAATAGAAGTGACATCATCTATAATACCGACCTTTTTAGTATTAATGTTTTCTAGAGTTACTGTAGAATCAGATAGAACAACTAAGCTAGTAGAGTAGGTTGAAAAGTTTTTACTAACTTCATCAATAGATGAATATACTTTATTTATAATTAAACTTCCAAAAACATTTACGACGATATAAACAATTAGAAAAAGCATAAAAATAGTATATCCAGTAAATTTCTGCTTCTTTTTTAAAAAGTTAATCATTTCTGTAAATATTAAAACATCTAGTGCTAGTAAAAGACCCATACCTAGATATCTACCTGTATTTTCAATACCATTTAGTAAAAATACATTATATAATAAATAGGCATTAGTAACTAAAGCTACTATTGATAATAAAAAAATGTTTAATTTTTTAAAAACCACTTTTTTTTGCTTTTTCATATGTTCACCTTCTTAATTATATATTATATAAAAAGTTTAGTAAAGAATTAAAAAATGATAAATATTTATTGTATTTAATTTAACAAAATTTCAGTATGTCGGAAATTCAGGCACACTGAAAAAGATAACAAAAGAGTAGTTGAGTTGTCGCAAATTTTGCGACACTTCAAAAAGAGAGAACAAGCAGGATCTTGCTCTTCTACTGGAATTTTCGGTAGAAATTAAAAAAGAAATTAAAAAGTAATTTAATTTAATGAAAAAATTAATATGATGTGTTATACTAAAAATGTGATGAATATGAAAAGGTATCTCAATAAATTAAATGTGATTTCATTAATTATTGCCATATATCTTGTTGTTGGAACAGCAACATTTTTTAGTGACAGCAGTATAAGTAGTATTTTATTTTTAATTGCTTTAATTATTCCTTTATTTTTTTTAGTTAGATTATTATTAAAATACTTATTAAAAAAAGAAATAAAATTAGAGAAGAACCCTAAAATAAATAAAAAAGAAATATTTATTTATTTTTTAGTAATCTTCTTTTCTTTTTTAATATACTATTTAGCTTTTTATCCTGGTGGCACATCACCTGATGTTTTAAATCAATGGAAACAAGTAATTACAAACTCATATAATGATTGGCACCCCTTTATTCATACGTTGCTTTTTTTTAAACTTCCTTCCTTAATCACTCAAAATATTACTGTTACAGTCTTATTTCAAATAGTTTTTATATCAATCATTTTAACATTTACCTTATATTTGTTGAGAAAATTAGGTTTTAGCAAAAAAATAATGTTTATATTTATTATTCTATTTATGTTAAACCCAGAAAATGGGCGAATGGCAACTATGCCTTGGAAAGATATACCATATTCTTACATGATTTTAACTTTAACCGTTATGTTGATGCACATAGTAAAAACAAATGGAGCTTGGTTAAAGGAGAATAAAAATCTAATAATGTTAGCTATCTTTTCTTTCTTAATGATCATGTTTAGACATAATGGTATATTGTGTTTCATTCCTTTATTTTTAAGTATAATTTTATTTTACAAAGAAAAAAGGAAATTAGTGTCTGTTATCTTTATTGGAATATTAGTATTTAAATTCATTTTAACAGGCCCAATATACGGCTTAATTGGAGTAGGAAACCATTCAGCAACATTTTCTGAATCAATGGGTATTCCGAATAATCAAATAGCTTACATAGTAGTAAACAACGGTTATATAACAGAAGAACAAATGAAAACTTTTAATAAATTTGGTGATGTTGATAGTTGGAAAACATATTTTCACCCAACTAGTTTCAATGATATAAAATACTACGCCATCTATAACAGAAAATTTGCTGAAGAAAACAAAACGGAATATTTAAAATTTTATTTGGCATTAGTAAAGCAAAATACAGGCATGGCTATAAAGTCTTATATATATGTTACAAGTCCGATATGGAGTTTAAAATATATTTCTCAAGGCACATATAAAGAAAGTTTTTTACTTGATAATTCGTTGCCTAGCAAGATATCAAAAGCTTTAAATGATAATATTAACAACTACGAAACTTGGCTTCAAAAACTAGGAATAGCTAATATCTTCTTTAGCTATGGTGCAAGTTTATTTATAATAATGTTCTCTCTATTACTAATTACTTTAAAATCTAAATTTTATTTAAAAAAACATTTACCATATATACTAGTAATATTTAATACAATAGCTATCTCTCTATTAATAACGGGCGGGGAGTTAAGATTTGTTTACTGCAACATATTATGTGTAATTCCAATAATTTTATACGGCTTAACTAATATTACTAAAACAAACGAAAACAGCGATAATAAGACACTTTTATACACATTATTTGTTCAAAAAACAAAGAATTCTTGGTTACAATTATTTAGATATTTGTTCGTTGGCGGGATCGCAGCTGTTGTAAATATTGGTTCTTTATATATATTTACGTCATGGTTAAATATCTACTATATAATATCAAATATCTTAGGCTTTATATTAGGCTTAATTGTAAATTATTTATTAAGCAAAGCATTCATTTTTACTGATTGTAAGGTAAATAAGAAAAAAGAATTTTTTGATTATACAGTTATTGGCATTATAGGAGTTTGTATAGATACACTACTAATGTTTGTCTTTACGTCATGGATTGGGTTATTTTATTTAATCAGTAAAATAATTTCAACACTGTTAACCTTTATTTGGAACTTTGTTGCGAGAAAATTTATGTATAAAATATATGAAAGAAGGATAAAATGAAAAAAGTAGTAATAATTGGGGCAGGCCCAGCTGGGTTAGCGGCAGCTTATAAACTTTTAAAAGAAGGTAAAAACAAATTTAGTGTAACAATTTTAGAAGAAACTAACGATATTGGTGGAATCTCTAAAACCGTTGAATATAAAGGCAATAGGATAGATATTGGAGGACACCGCTTTTTTACAAAGTCAAAAGAAGTAAATGACTTTTGGAGTGAAATTTTACCCAAACAAGGCTTTCCAGCCTATGATGATAAAATATTAAATAATAATAAAGAGTTTTTAGGTAAAAAAGATCCTGAAAAAGAAGATAATGTAATGCTTCTTAGAAATAGAGTATCTAGAATATATTACTTAAAAAAGTTTTTTGATTATCCAATTGCGCTAAAGTTACAAACATTTAAAAACATGGGTATTAAAAATACAATTATATCTGGATTTAGTTATATTAAGTCTATGGCCATTAAAAAAGAAGAGACAAACTTGGAAAACTTTTTTACAAATCGTTTTGGTAAAAAGTTATATAGTATGTTTTTTGAAAAATATACTGAAAAGCTTTGGGGTAGACACCCGAGAGAAATTGATGCTTCTTGGGGAGCTCAAAGAGCTAAAGGATTGTCTATTAAAGAAGTATTAAAAAATGCTTTTGGTAAAATATTAAAGAAAAAAAATTCAACAGTTGAAACATCTTTAATTGAGCAATTTGAATATCCAAAGTATGGACCAGGACAATTATATGAAGAAGCTGCGAAGAAAATTGAGGCAATGGGTGGTGTTATTTTAAAAACACACAAAGTAATAAAAATAAATAACAAAGATAATAAAATTGTGTCTTTGGAATGTGAGAATAAAGTTACTATAACTGGAGATATCTTTTTAAGTTCAATGCCTATTAAAGATTTAGTTAATAATATGAATAATGTATCAAAAAACATTATTAGGATTGCTGATAAATTGCCATATAGAGATTTTATTACTGTTGGCTTATTACTTAAAAAAATAAATCTTAAAAATGAAACAAACATTAAAACACTAAATAATATTATTCCAGATAACTGGGTATATGTTCAAGATCCTAGTGTTAGAATGTGTCGTTTCCAAGTCTTTAATAATTGGTCGCCTTATTTAGTAAAAGATATTACAAAATACGTTTGGATTGGGTTAGAGTATGTTTGTAGTGAGACTGATGATCTTTGGACTAAGACAGATGTAGAGTTTAAAAGTTTTGCAATAGATGAAATGATTAGTATGAACATTATTGATAAAAAAGATGTTGTTGACTCACATGTTATTAAAGTAAAAAAAGCCTATCCGGCTTACTTTGATACATATAATGAATTAGATAAAGTGATAAAATATCTAAATGCTTTTGACAATTTATATTGTATTGGTAGAAACGGTCAACACCGCTATAACAATATGGATCATTCTATTTTAACTGGTTTTGTTGCCGTAGACAATATTTTGAAAAACAAGAAAGATAAAGCTAATCTTTGGCAAGTAAATGCTGAACAAGAATATCATGAGGCTAAGAAATAATCTTAGTTTTTTTGTTTATATAAAGTTTAATTTATTTATTTTTTTTCAAAGTAAAACAATCACCCAAATATGGAATATCAGGGATAGATTCATATTTATTATTAACCAACATTTCAAAAAATATTTTTATATCATTTAAAACTTTAATTTGCTCCGCTTTTTCAGCATATAATTTATTTGAAACAAAATAAATTTCCATTTCAAATATCTTATACCAAAAGCTTAATAAAAAGGCCAAACGGTCTGTATTCGTATTAATATATTTTGGGGAGTAGTCTAAACACATATTATAGAAAAAATTGCTTAGCAATGTAGAAATACTCGAAAAATTAAAACCACCAATAGAACAACAATCCACATCAACAAAATAATGATTCGAACACGCATCAATTATAATATTATCAAAACTAAAATCACCAAGAATGATTTGATTATTGTGAATTTGTTTTAATGTTTCAGAAATATTTTTAATTATTTCTAAATACATTTCGAATGGTAGTTTTGTGTCATTTATATCAAACAAAGGGTTTGCTCCTCGTATATAAGGCATAACACAACCAACTAATATAGAATTTTTATCAATTATTTTGTGTGTTGGGATAACAACATTTGCTAGTCCGTTTTTTAAAAATAATAGTTCAAGTTTTTGCTCTCTATTAAAGCAACCAATATCATTATATAATTTATACAAAAAGTCTCCACACACAAATAAAGCACTTTCTGAATAAGAAACATTAGTTAAAAGTGTCAATTCTTTAAAATTAATATCTTCTAATCTTAAAACTTTCATATTTTCCCCGCTTTTATAGTGCTTATTATAAGCAAATTGTATTAAGCTGTCAATAAAGAGTTTTTTTGAGCTAAAAAACAAACTTTATAGTATAATACTACTAGGAAGTGACTTATGAAAGTAATACCAATTATTCCATCTTTAAACCCAGATAATAAACTAATTCTTTATATAGAAGAACTAATAAAGATTGGTTTTAAAAAAATAATTATTGTCAATGATGGTAGTTCAAAAAGATATGACAAATATTTTGAAGAGTTGAAAAGCCATAAAGAATGTATAGTACTAACACATATTAAAAACCAAGGCAAAGGAAGAGCTTTAAAAACAGCCTTTAACTATTACTTAGAAAACTATAGTAATTACTTTGGGGTTGTGACAGCTGATGCGGATGGTCAACACAGTCCAAAAGACACTTTAAATACGGCAAAAGAACTAATTAAAAACAAAACTTCACTAATTTTAGGTGTTAGAAACTTTAATTTAAAAAATGTCCCTTTAAGGAGTAAAGTAGGGAATAAAATAACTAAAATTGTCTTTTCTATTTTTAACGGCAAAATTATTAGTGATACTCAAACTGGTCTTAGAGGAATACCAAATGATTTAATAAAAGAATATCTTAATTTAGATGGAGAGCGCTTTGAATACGAAATGAATATGCTTATTCATTCTATTATAAATAAAAAGACTATTGTTGAAGTTCCAATAGAAACAATATATATTAGAAAAAATAGGAGCTCACACTTTAGTATCCTTTTAGATTCAATAAAAATATATAAAATGATTATAAGAGAGTTTTTTAGATTTTCTTATACTAGCTTTATGGCTTTTTTAGTAGATATTTTATTGTTCTTTATTTCCATAAAACTTATTTTTAGTGGTCTAAATATCTCTTTAGCAATTATTCTTTCAACCATTTTAGCTAGAGTAGCATCTTCATATGTCAATTATATTTTAACTAAAAAAGTAGTGTTTAACTGTAGTAAAAAACACAAAGAATTATTGGTAAAATATTACGGGCTTACTGTTGTTCAAACATTTACCTCAGCTCTACTTGTAATAATAGTAACTAATATCTTTATTGACGAAACTATCAGTAAAATAGTAGTGGATTCCTTACTTTTTATAATAAGCTACAATATTCAGAAAAAATGGATATTTAAAAAATAATATTTAGGGGGAATTAATTTGAAAGATGAACAAAATTTTATAAGACAAATTGTTAAAAATAAAAATCCTAAGTTTATTTATGGCTATAACGGAGAAGTAAGAGCTAAGTTTTTAAAAAGATTGGCGTCTTCTTTTCCAGTAATTACTGATGCAAAAAACAAAATAGGAATTGGTGTTTATATTGAAGGAAGAAGTCTTCCTATAACAAATCAAAACCTAAATCCTATAGTAAATACTTTTTATAGTCAAACGTATCTTAATTTATTAATTATTTATAATATTTTAAATACACTTATAGAACAAATAGATAGTAAAAATTTGGAAAGTCGTTCGAAAAGCTTTCTAAAAGAAATTAATACAAAAATCAATTTACCTCTGCACATAAATAGTTTAAATAAATTAAGAGATACCTTTAAAAAAGACTTAGATAATGTTTATGAAAAATACTGTGACTATTTAACTAAAGGTGAGTCTGCCCTTGATGAGGTTCCTTGTTTAATACCAACAGAATATTCGTTACTAGAAATCTATTTAAGCTTGTTATTAAAAATGTTAAATACTAATGCTTATTTTATTCTAATATTTGATCAACAAGAAAAGTTTTCAGACGAAACTAAAAAGGAAATTATAAATCTTACAACGTCTGAAATTATCGAATACATTTCAATAAATATTGCTTGTGAGCCAAATGAGTGGCAAACATTTGAAGAAGACTTAAAATATAACGAGGCAATAAGTTCTTTTACGACTATTGAAATAGATGATTGCTTTAAAGATACAAAAGGAAAAGCAAAAACTCTGAATATATAAGTTCACTAAATACTAGTGAACTTTTTATTAATAATTATATGTGATTTTTTTCAAATGTGATAAAATAATATGAATGACACGTAAGTTGGGGGAATTTATGGAAAGCAATCAATATTTGTATGAAAGAATAATTGGAAGAAGTAGTCATAAATTCATTTATGGCTATAACGGGGAAGAAAGAGCAAGTTTTTTAAAAAAGGCTGCCCTTGCTTATTCAATTAATGGTGAATCCAATACACCAATTGGCATTTATATTGAAGGTGAACAATTGCCTGTACCAAATAAAAGCCTTGAAAGGGAAGCTGTTGTGACTTTCTCACATCAATGCTATATCAACTTGTTAATAATTTTAAATATTTTAAATGCGATTATCGAACAAGGTGACAGACAAATTTCTAAAGACCGTTTAAAAAAGTTTTTTAATAATCTTCAAAAAGTATTTGGTTTATCTAAAGACATAAATAATTTAAGTGCCTTAAGAGCTAGCTTAAAAAGTGAACTAGATGCTTGTTATAATAAATATGTTAAATATATAAATACAGGCAATTTACAAGAATATCTTGCCCAACCAACAACTAAATATGTAATACTAGATATATACTTAAGACATTTTAAAATTCTTTTAAATACTGATTCATACTTTGCTATAATCTTTGATCAGCAAACTATGTTTTCTACTTTAACCCAAAAAACAATTAATAGCCTTATTGGTCACAGAAATAATAGTGATATTGCCATTAATGTTGCTTGTGAACCAAATGAATGGGAAACACTAGAAGGACTGAATAATAATTTTATTAACGCTATGCATGATTTTGATTATGTTAAGTTAGATGCTTGTTATCAAGAAACCGTTAATGGAGCCAAAAGACGTACATTAAAATAATTTATTAATGTTAATTTAATAAAAATATGTTAAACTATTTGTAGGTGACATTTATGATTTTACCAGCAGATACTTATATTGTTATTAATAAAACTATCTTGCACAACAGTGACAGACGTCTTTTAACTATGCTTTATCAGCCAATTATTGGCAGTACTTCTATTAGTTTATATTATTCATTATGGGCTTATTTAGATAAGCTAGAGCTAATGTCAACTTCTTGGACCTTTCACCACTTAATGGCTAGTACTAAATTAAGTTTAAGTGAAATATTGAAAGCTAAAGATTTGCTTGAAGGTATAGGTCTAATTAAAACTTATAAAGAAATGGAAAATAATAATTATATTTTTGAAATTTATTCACCAATTTCCGCATATGAATTTTTATCAAATCCAATTCTATCAACCATTCTATACAACAATATTGGCGAACTTGAATACAACCGTACTATAAAATATTTTAAAAGTATTAACGTTAATATGGAAAAGTATGAAGATATTACAAAAAACTTTAATAATGTATTTGAAAAATTAAACAATGTTAACTATGATATAATATGTGATGAAATAAGGAAGAGTAGCAAAAGAAACTTAGAAATAGTTTCTAATATTGATTTTGATGGCTTAATGTCTAAATTTCCAGATGAATTATTAAATAAAAAGAAAATAAACAAAGACCTAATTAATAATTTAGCGTTTATATATAATTTTAATCAGAATGATTTAGAAAAAATCATTTTAGATTCAATTAATGATAAAAAGATAATTGATGAAGAATTACTAAAAGTAAATGCCAGAAAATACTATAAATTTGAAAACAGTGGCAAGTTACCTAATTTAGTATATAAAGAAAACAATATTAAATTAACCGATGAATCAAATAAAAGCAAACTAATATATCAATTTGAAACAACAAGCCCTTATAAGTTTTTGTGTAGTAAACAAGGTGGAACTAGGTTAGCAAACCATGATACTGCAATTTTGGAATACTTAGTTTTAGAACTAAAATTGAACCCTGGAGTAGTTAATGTTTTAATTGATTTTGTATTAAAAATAAACAATAATAAGCTAACTAAATCATACGTTGATACAATTGCTTCTCAGTGGAAGAGGAGTAATATTAATACAGCTGAAGAAGCAATAAGTTTTGTTTTAAAAGAAAAGTTTAAGAAAAAAAATACTAAGCAACAAGTAAAACCAAAATGGTTTGATGAAAAAATAGAAAATAAAGAAATGTCTTTAGAAGAACAAAAAGAATTTGAAAACTTATTAAAGGAGTTAAAAAATGAAAAAAATTGATGAAGCAATAAATAACTTGGGTTTTTCATTTGATGAAAAGTTACTAGTTGATGAGTATAGGAAAGCTTGTAAAGACCCTTATTTTAAAGACATGGTTAAAGAACTTAAAATAGAAGAAGAAAAGCTCTTAAAAAGAACTTCTGTTTTACAAGAATGCAGTTTAGAATTAAAAAACTGTTTAAATTGTAAAAGTATTCTTGAATGTAAAAATAAAATTTTAGGTTATGCCTATACACCAATGGTTTTTAATGATGAACTAATATTTAACTATGTTGCTTGTAAACATAAAGAAAACCTTGAAAAAGAAGAAGAGTATAAGAAAAACATTTATTTATATGATATTCCAAAAGAAATAAGAGAAGCTTCTTTAACTGATGTATATTCCGATATTAGTAGAACTCCTATTTTAAAGTGGTTTAATTCATTTATGAAAAACTTTGGCGTTGAACCTAATTTAAAGGGCCTATATTTGAGTGGTAGCTTTGGTTGTGGGAAAACTTATCTCGTTTCAGCAATGTTTAATGAATTAGCTAAAAAAGGCGTTAAATCAGCCATCATATATTTTCCAGAATTCTTAAGAGATTTAAAAAGTTCATTTAAAGATGACTTTGATGAAAAATATGATTATATTAAAAAAGTTCCTTTACTTTTACTAGATGATATTGGAGCAGAAAACTTATCTCCTTGGAGTAGGGATGAGATTCTTGGAACAATTTTACAATATAGAATGCAAGAAAGAAAACCAACATTTTTTACATCTAATTTAAATATGGAGGAACTTGAAAACCACTTTCAAATGACAAAAAACTCATCTGACATTGTAAAAGCAAGAAGAATAATTGAAAGAATAAAACAACTAACTGATACTATAGAATATATTGGAAAAAATTTAAGAAAATAAAAAGATAGAAACTAATTTGATTTTTCTATCTTTTTTAATGTTCTAAGTTCTCTTGAACTAACTCTTATACTATTTCCGTTTCCATCAGTTATCTTTTGTAAGTTTGGCTTTTGAGCATGCTTTGTTGCTCTACATGAATGGGAACGTTTATTACCAAATAAAGGTTTTTTATCTGTACATTTTTTTGCCACTTTTGTTTCCTCCTTGCCTTGCTTCGTTAACTTTATCACAATATATATAAATAGTCAATTAACAAACGATAAAATAATGTTTTTTTTATATTTTTTTAGTAATTATTGCTTACAAAACTTTTGTTTGGTATACTTAATTTAGAAGGTGAAATTATGAATTATATTCCTCTAAATATAAAAACTAATTATTATTTACTTCATAGTTTAATAAAAATAGATGATTTAATTGATTTTGCCAAAAAAAATAAGTTAAACGCTCTTACTATAACTGACAATAATATGTATGGAGTAGTGGAGTTTTACTATAAATGTATGAAAAATAACATTAAGCCAATAATTGGTTTAGAATTATCTTATCCAAAAGCTATTATATTGTATGCGAAAAATTATAACGGGTATAAGAATTTATTGAAAATACAAACTAAAAATAGTGAGAAAAGTATAAACAATGACTTCTTGTCACAACACAACAGTGACTTAATTTGTATCATTCCTTTTGAAAATAGATCTATTTATAATGAATTAAAGGCTATTTATAGTGAAGTTTATATTGGTTTTAAAGATGAAGTTGAAAAAGAAGAGATTAAAGTAAAAGATAAACTATATATGGATGAAATTTTGTGTTTGGAAAACATTGATAACAAATACTTAAGATATTTAAAGGCTATCAAAGAGAAAAAAATAATAACAGAAATAGAAATAATTCAAAATAAACATTTAAAATTAATAGACATTGATCTTACAAACAATGAAATATTTAATAAATGTAATGTCGTTTTTCCTACCTTTGACAAATCTTTACCTAAGTTTTTAGAAAAGGGAAGCTTTGAATATTTAAAGACTTTGTGTAAAGAAGGATTAATAAGAATCTTTGGAAAAAAAGTTAATAAAATATATATTGATAGACTAAAGTATGAGTTAGATGTCATACATAATATGGGCTTTGAAGACTATTTTTTAATTGTTTTTGATTATGTTAAATTTGCCAAAGAACAAGGCATTTTAGTAGGTCCTGGAAGAGGGAGTGCGGCAGGGAGTTTGGTTTCATACTTACTTGACATAACAACGGTTGATCCAATTAAGTATGATTTGTTGTTTGAAAGATTTTTAAATCCAAGTCGTATTACAATGCCGGATATTGATATTGATTTTGATGCGGATAGAAAAGATGAAGTAATTAATTATTGCATTAAAAAATATGGCGCTAAAAAAGTAGCTCCTATCATCACTTTTACAACATTAAAAGCTCGTCAAGTAATAAAAGATGTTGCACGAGCTCTAGGTAATGAAACAAAAATTGTAGACATTTTATGTAGTATGTTAGATCGAACTAAAAGTCTTTTAGAAAATTATAAAAGTGAAAAAATCAAAAGCTTTATGAATGTTAATCCTGAATTAAATGATATATATAAAATTGCGATTAAATTAGAAAATCTAAAAAGACAGACTTCAATTCATGCTTCCAGTATTGTCATAAACGATGTTGATTTAGAAGAAGTAATTCCACTAGATAAACATGAAGATATTTATTTGACTGGTTATTCTATGGATTATTTGGAAGACTTGGGACTACTTAAGATGGATCTTTTAAGTATTTCTTTTCTAACACTTATTAGTGATATATTAAAAGACATCAAAAAAACATATAAAAAAGAAATTGACTTTAATGATATTGATTTAAATGATCAAAAGGTCTACGATATCTTTAAATCTGGAAACACTATAGGAATATTTCAATTTGAATCTCGAGGAATGATTAACTTTTTAAAGAAATTAAAACCTAACTCTTTTGACGATATAGTTGCGGCAATTGCTTTGTTTAGACCTGGTCCAATGAGTAATATTGACGATTATATTAAAAGAAAAAACGGTTTAAAATTTAGCTATATGGTTAAAGAATTAGAACCTATTTTAAAGTCGACTTATGGAATAATTATTTACCAAGAACAAATAATGAAAATTGCTAAAGATTTGGCAAACTATTCATTAAGTGAAGCTGACTTACTTAGAAAGGCTATGAGTAAGAAAAAAGAAGACATACTAGTAAAAGAAAAAGAAAAGTTTATTGAAGGCTGTGTAGCTAATCATATTTCAAATGATAAAGCCCTTGAAATATATAATCTGATTTTTAAGTTTGCTTCATATGGCTTTAATAAATCTCATTCTGTAGCTTATTCTATTATTGCTTACAGAATGGCGTATTTAAAGCTATATTACCCTGAAATATTTTTAAAGAACTTACTTTCTAAATTTTCTAACAATACTGATAAAATGAAAGATTATATTTATGAATGTAAATTGAATAATGTCTTATTTTTAGCCCCAGATATTAATACTAGTACAACTGAATTTGTAACTGAAAATAAAAAATTAAGGTTTCCACTTTCTAACATAAGAAATATTGGTTATTTAACAGCTAATGAAATAGTTAAAAAAAGAGAGATTCCTTTTAAAGATATTTTTGATTTTGTTAAAAAAACAAATAAAGTAATTAATAAAAAAGTTATTGAGTCTTTAATCTATGCGGGTTGTTTTGACAGCTTAAATTATAATAGAAAAACATTAATTGAAAACTTAGATATTATAATGAACTATAGTGAAATAGGAGATATTTTAGCTAATGAAAGGGATTTTAAGCCTGTTTTAACTATTAAGGAAGAATACAGTGAGAAGGAATTACTACAGCAAGAATTAGATATTTTTGGCTTTTATCTTACTAATCATCCAATTTCAAAATATAAAGATGATACTTATGATTTAAAAGATTTAAGTGTGTATTTTAATAAAATTATTAGTCCGGTTTTATATGTTCAAAAAATCAAAGAAATAAATACAAAGAATAATCAAAAAATGATGTTTGTCGTTGGAAGTGACGAGATAAATTTAATCGACATTGTTGTTTTTCCAGATGTTATTATGAATAAAGTTTTGGAAGTAGGGGATATTGTTAGATTTACGGGTAGAATAGAAAAAAGATTTGATAAATTTAGTTTGATTACAACTGATTTTGTAAAAATAACTACTAATTAATTTTAATTGACTTAAAAACAATTGATGTTTATACTAATTATAGGAGAAATGTATGAAAAAAGGTTTTACTTTACTAGAAATGTTAACCGTTTTGGTTTTAATTACTTTAATAGTTTCTATTACTTATTCTGTTTTTCAAAAACAAATAGAAACTTCTAAGCAAAAACTATACGATAATCAAATAAATATGATTGAAAAAGCTGGCAAGGATTATAACTTGATGAATTTAAATATCAAAGGAGTAATGATATCTACACTATTGGGAACTGATTTAATCAGCAATGAAACAATTGTTAATCCAATAGATAAGAGTACTATTACTGGATGTGTTATTTTTGATGAAAATAGTTATAATCAAACAGAATATGTATATGAAAGTGACTTAAATACTTGCTTAGTTAATGCTTACAACAGTTATAACGTGTTATATGACAGTGAGGTTGTTCTTTTAACTGAACTAGTAAATACTAATTATATTAGTTTAAGTGATATTACAATAAGTGGTAATGTTATGACGGGTTGTATGATGTTAGTGAATGATGAAGTTATTTATGAAAGCAATGTTTCAAACTGTAATTAATAACTTCTTTTTTCTTGATTTATTTATGTTTTATTGTATAATGTTTATATTGCCTCATGGCCAAGTGGTAAGGCAGTAGACTCTGACTCTACGATCGTTAGTTCGAATCTGACTGAGGCAGCCAAACGACCTGTTGGTGAAGCGGTTAACACATTGCCCTCTCAAGGCAACATTCATGGGTTCAAATCCCATACAGGTTACCAATATTTGTGATATAATAAAAAGAGGAGGATATTATACCAATTCTTATTTAATAAAGGACTTATTGGTTGTTCATGTTTTTAAATTTTTACCAGATGTAGAAAGTGAATCAGATATGAGAGTAGGGCCTATTTCTACCGGACCAACAATGAGCGACGAATACTTAACCGTTATAACTAAAATAGATGGGCAATACTATGATTTAAAATACTCTAATAGGGAAATAAGCTTGTCTTTCTTATCAACAGATAATACACCTTATTATGCTTCTCAAATAGAACCACTAAGTCTTTATTATCAGTCAGAAAATGGCTGCATTTCTAAAAAAGATTTATTAGCTTTTATTGAAAAAATGCAGAATGAAGAAAAGCAAAACTTGAAACATCAAAGATAAAATACTAAACTTAAACACTAGTTAATAGTGTTTTTTAATTGCTAAGCTTTTTACGTTGTGATATACTTTTTTTATAATAAAGGAGAAAAAATGGAAGAAAAAAGTTCAAAAAGTTATGTTTTAGTGGTTATCCTGTTTGTGTTAGTAGTAGGGTTAGGGGGATATATTGCTTATGATAAAATAATAGGTGATGGCAAAGAAAATGAAGAAGTGGTTAACGAAAAGGAGACTGTCGACTATAAAATTGCAGACTATATTACCATTAAGGACGTAGAAATTGACTATAAAAGTGGAATTACCTGTTCAACCTGCACAGTTGAAATAAAGGGAAAAACAATTGAATTTACTGATTTACCGCTTGGTACAACAATAGAGTTTTTAAAACTACATAAAAAGTTTCTTGCCCCAACCATTCCAGATGGTTTAGTTGCAACTTTTTCGAATAGCATAATTTATGAAGTCGACAACAATATTTTGTCCATTTATACAGAGGAAGAATACAGAGAAGAAGACTGGCTTTATGGAATGTTTTGGAACAGATATAGCTTAAACATTGATTTAAATAATAAAAAAATAATAACAAACGAAGAGTTAATAAATATATATGGCTTAAATATTAATACAATTTATGAAAAAATATTAAATAATATTGCAACAACAATTAAAATTGAAGAACTCTCTTTAAACAATTTGGGCATTTGTAGTGAGCAAACCATTAAAATAACAGACTTTGCAAAAAATATCCCCGAATATTCTGAGATGTTAAACAACAGATATGATATTTTTACTTTATACTTAAAGGACAACAAAGTATATTGTGCTTATAAAATATATGACGTAATAGCACTATTAGGTATGGGAACTTGCGGTGGTATGGAACTTGCTGAAAACGAACAAACAATTGTTTTAAACTAAATCTTAAACACTAGTTAATAGTGTTTTTTATATGTTATAATAGTTTTAATAGGAGAATTCTATGACATACTTACTATATGGAACAAACAATTATTTAATAAAAGAAAAAATTAATGAAATAATTGCAGATAATCTAATTGACTCTGATTCCATTTCAAAATATTCTTTTGAAAACACAATTGAAGAAATAATAGATGATATTACGTCTTTACCTCTTTTTAGTGATAAAAAGTTAGTTATTGTAGAAGACTTTACCTTTGACAATACTAAAGAACTAGAACAATATTTGGAAAAAGAAAATGAGCAAGTTGTATTAGTAATTATTATTAATAGTGAAACAATAGATAAAAGAAGGAAACTTTTCAAATCAATTAAAAATGTCTTTGAATACAATAAAGCAGATGCATTTAATATTGCCAAAAAAATGTTTGAAGATTATAAGATAAGTGATAATACAATTAGACTTCTAATAAATAGGGTAGGAAACAGTATAGATAACCTTAAAAATGAAATTGATAAATTAAAATTATACAAAATAGAGGAAAAAGAAATAAAGGAAGAAGACATTTTAACAACAATAAAATATATTAGTGATGACATATTTTATTTTATAGACAATGTTGTAAACAAAAACAATGAAGTTGTATTTGAAATATATGAAGAAATGTTAAAGAAAAAAACTGATCCATCTGGAATAATAGTCCTTCTAGCTAATCAAATTAGATTAATGTATCAAGTAAAAAAACTAGTCAATCAATATAACGTTGATTCTATTGCCGAAATTTTAGAAGTTCACCCATATAGAGTGAAGCTTGCTGTTGAAAAAAGCAAAATGTATTCAAGTGAAGTTTTACTAAGTTTACTAGAAAAGTTAGCTAACTTAGACATTGATATTAAAAGTGGTAAAGTAGAACCTGAAATAGGCATAGAATTATTCTTACTAGGAATATAAAAAAAGAACTTAATCGTTCTTTTTTGTTATATTATCATAAATACTTTTTAATGTTTGTTCATATTTATTATCTTTTGGAGCATAGTATTTAACTCCTTTTAAATTTGTAGGCAAATATTCTTGTTTAACATAACTATTTTTATAGTTATGTGGGTAAAGATATGTTGTACTATTTATTTTTATACTGTTTGGAATATCGCCTGTATTTCCTTTTTTAATGTCATTGATAGCTTCATTAATAGCGACGCATCCACTATTTGATTTTGGCGATAAACACATTTCAATAATAGTTACGCCAAGTGGGATAACAGCTTCTGGAAAACCAACACGCTCACAAGCATTAATACAAGCATCTATTTTAAGATTAATACTCGGGTTTGCAAGGCCAATATCTTCATAACCAATAACAGTCATTCTTCGGTATATACTTTCATAATCTTCCATTTCTAGTAGTCTTGCAAGATAGTGAAGGGAAGCATTCACATCACTTCCTCTAATAGATTTTTGAAAAGCCGACAATAAATTATAATGATCACTTTCGTTTTTGTCGCCTAACATACTAGGTTTATTATTAATGTTTTTTAGAACGTCTAAAGTAATATTAAAGTCACTTGTCGAATAATACGCAATTTCAAGCATATTATAGGCAAATCTTAAATCGCCATTGGCCAGTTTAGCAATATATTTTATACATGCTTTATTAATCTTTATATCTTTTAATTCGCCACTTTTTACAGCTCTATTAAGTCCTTCTTCTATTTCTTCTTCAGTTAATTCTTTTAATTCAAATATTTGACATCTACTTCTAATCGCAGGATTAATTTTATGAAAAGGATTAGAAGAAGTTAAGCCAATTAAAGTAATTAAACCACTTTCTAAGTAGGGTAGAAGTAAGTCTTGTTTATCTTTGTTCAAACGATGTATTTCATCCATTATAACAATAAGACCGTTATACATTTTTGCTTCTTCAACAACAATATCAAAGTCTTTCTTATTATTAATTACAGCATTTAAAAATTTATGTCTTAAATTTAATTCGCCAATAATGGCGTAAGCAATTGTAGTTTTTCCAATGCCGGCTTTCCCATACAAAATCATCGAAAATAGTCGTTTGTTTTTAACCATGTTTCTAATAACTTTATTTTCACCTAAAAGATGTTTTTGACCAATTACGTCATCAATTTTATTTGGTCTTAATTTTATAGCTAAAAGTTCCATAACATCACCAATACTTATTTTAGCAGATTTATTAGTAATTTGAAAGCAAATGATGTATAATTAAGATAGTGAGAAATATGAAAATAATTAAATTTAAAAACGAAATTGATGACTTTTTAGACTATATTAAAATGGTTAGAATGTATAGTGAGAATACATATTTGAGTTATTATGAGGAACTTAAACCATTTAACACCTTTTTTAACGGTAGTATTTTAAAATTAAGTGGTTTAGATATTTTAAAATATTTGGAAACAAAAGTTAAATTAAGCGGAAAGTCTCTTACTCATAGCATTAGTGTTTTAAATGAATTATATAAATACTTTATCATGGAAGAATATCTTTTTCACAATCCAATTGATAATATAGATAGGCCTAAATTAGGGAAAAGTTTGCCTACCATCCTTAGTAAGAGGGAAGTAGAGAGTCTACTTGATATTACATTAAATAATAAGTTTGATTATCGAAATAAAGCTATGTTGGAACTGATGTATTCAACAGGCATTAGAATTAGTGAATTAATTAATATTAAGATTTTTGATGTTGATTTTGAAAATAGATATTTAAAAGTAATAGGGAAGGGGAACAAAGAAAGAGTAATACCTTTAAGTAATATTGGAATTGAATATTTAAAAATATATATTAACAATTATAGAAATTCTTTTCTAAAAGAAAGAACATCTGATTTTTTATTTTTAAATACTACCGGTAATAAGTTAACTAGGCAAGGGTTTTTTCTTATTTTAAGTAATATAGCTAAAATCAAAGGTATTAAGACTAAATTATCCCCACATACAATAAGGCATTCTTTTGCCACTCACTTATTGGATAATGGAGCTGATCTTAGGAGTATTCAAGAGCTTTTAGGACATGCTTCTATTTCTACTACACAAATATATACGCATGTATCAAATAAGCATTTAAGAGATGTTTATGATAAATATCACGAAGAAGGAGAAAAAAATGATTAATTTAGTTCGATATGATTCAAGCAATAATACTTACCAATATACAGTATGTAATATTAAGGCAATAAATGAAAGTAGTGAAACCAAGTTAAGTAATATTCTTAACAATCCACGTATTTTAAAACCAGCAAAGCAAAGAATATCAAGAGATATTGCTTTAGAAGCAACAGATAAGACAAATTCTATTAGTTTATTTAATACTCTAAGATTTACTGATTTCTTTGATTATTTAAAAAGTTCTTTTTTAAATGAAAAAACAAATGATAGGGGATTAATCGATGCTTTAGGAAAATTAGTTAGTGAAAATGAAGCTCAAGTAGAAAAGGATTCTTCTTTTCATGGATTACCATCTAAATATTTTGGTAATATCCTTGAATATAGTAACTTGACTGTATCTCCGTTAGAAGATCTATTGGGATTTGTCGATTATGTTCTTCCAAATATAAAATTTATGGTTCTTAATAGCTCTAAGCCTATACCTGCAAAAGATTTTAAAGAAACACATGAAACAGTAGCACGTCGTGTTGTAAATAATTTCTTTGATATTACATATGATAATTTCAAATTATTACAATTAATGTATAGAATAAGAAAATTAAGAATTAAAGCTCATATATTAGAAGAAGAGAGTGAAACAATAGGAACAGACCAAAGAATTATATAATAAACTTAACATAATATAAATTATAGGAACAAGTTATTGATTAATAAAAACAGCTTAAATTGCTGTTTTTCTTGACTCTATTTCGGCCATTTTGCCAAATACTTCCGCACCGTTTTCTTCAGTAACAACTGTATATCCAAGTTCTTTTAGTGCTTGTAATTTCATTGTTTCAAGTTCTTTTGTGCGTCCAAGTATCTCCTCTATTTTATGTTCAATTTGTGTTACAAATCTTTTATGTGATTCAACTAAGCGCGTTTTAGATAGATTTGTTTTAGAAACATCTCCATCGTTATATAAAACCATTGCCGAAAACAAAATACTTTCAAACGTAAATTGATCTGTTTCATCAAATACAAATTCATTAGGCTTAGTAAAGCCTTTTATTTTACTAACGTATGCTAGAGTATATTTTAATTCTTTAGCATTATCAATTGACTGCATATAGTGATACAAGTATTTAATAATGTTGTATCCTTCAACATCTTTTTCGTCTTCTAGTTTTTCTTTTAATAATTCAAATAAGTTTTTTAATAATTCAGCGCTTTTTCTATTCAAATCATTAACTGAAACTTCAGAATTAAAGTCCTTTTTTTCTGTTATTTGTAATAAGCTGCTCAATTTAGCTTCAACTGTTAATATGTAATCTGTATCTACTTTTATATCATTTATCTCTTCAGCAGTCTTAATACCAAGTAAATTAAATAATAGTACTTTTTTATCTTTTGGCCACTTATTTACATCGTTTAATTCTAAATAATTATATACCATTTGTCTAGATACGCCTAAAAATTTAGCTAATTTTACTTTAGATATACCTAGTTCATGTAATATTTCGTCTAATTTTTCCACAGTACCCTCCTATATAATTTTATCACAATAGTGTCAATTGTCAAGTGTAAAGTAAAAGTAAACAAAAGCTTTGAGATGTTTTATAAACTCAAAGCTTATTTTAATTTAAATAAAAATATTTTATTTGCCATTTTCTTGTATAAATAATCCATCACTTCTTGGAGATACTAATGTGTGTTTCATTGTATAAGAAATATCTTTTTCATAAAAAATTTGAAAAAAATCGCTGTCAAGCTCTTTCATAAAAGTTAAAAATTTTTCACAAATTTCAGAATCAGCATTACCAAAAGATACTATTAATTCAGCTATTGCGTTGTTGGAATCAGAATCGTATTTAGATTTATAATCTTTTTTAAGACTTTCCAAAAAGTCTATAGCAGCTGCTAAAATAATCCAAGAATTTTCTTTTATGATTTTTTCTGTCGTGCTAGCTTTCGTATGGTTATATTGTGTGTGAAAAAATAAGTATCGCCAGCCGCTGCTGCCAGAGTATTCTTTTTTTGGAGTTAAAACTTTTTCAAAAATTTCTTTTGCGCTTTTTTCAATTTTTATATACTCTAAATATTCTGGCTTTTTTCTTAGGACACGTATTGTTTCTTCTATTGATAACTGGCTTAATAAGTTTATTACATCTTTGATCATTATATATGTACCCTCTTTCAATTAAATATTGATTTCTATTATAACCAAATTATTATAATATTGCAAGATTTTTTAATAATACATTTATAAATACCAGAGTTTCTTGCCATTCATTCTAACTTCTTTTATTATTCCCCCACCAAGACACTCTTCACCTAAGTAAAAGACACATGCTTGACCTGGAGTCACAGCTTTACTTTTTTCACTATATTTTACTATTATTTCATCATTTAAATATTGTAAATTAACTTTAACATCTTCTTGCCTATATCTAAATTTAGCCGTACATTCAAGTGGTTTTTCATCTGATAGCCAATTAATTGAAGTTATTAGTGCTTCATCAGAATATAAGTACTGTGTATTACCAAAAGTAGTATACAATATGTTTTTACTTACATCTTTGCCAACAACAAACAATCTATCATCATTACCACCAATATTAAGTCCTTTTCTTTGACCAATCGTATAATACATTAAACCATTATGAATTCCAATAACTTTATTTGTATCAATATCAACTATATCCCCTTTTTTACTTGGCAAATAATTTGCTAAAAACTTTTTAAAATTTCTTTCGCCAATAAAACAAATCCCCGTCGAATCTTTCTTATCAGCAGTTACTAATCCATATTTACTAGCAATTTTTCTAACTTCACTTTTGTTCAAATCCCCTACTGGAAATAGTATTTTTTTAAATACTTCCTTTTTAACTTGCGATAAAAAGTATGTTTGATCTTTGTTACTATCAACACCTCTCAGTAATTTGTTATCTACTATTCTAGCATAATGACCCGTTGCGATATAGTCTGCCCCTAACCTTTCGGCTTCTTTAATGAAATAATCAAATTTTATATATTTATTGCACATAATATCTGGATTTGGAGTTCTACCTTGTTTTAGTTCATCTAAAAAATAAGTAAAAACATATTCCCAATATTCTTTGATAAAGTCTACTCTGTGAAGGGGAATGTTTAATTTCTCACAAACTGCTAAAGCATCATTATAGTCTCTTTCCTGAGGGCAAATATTACTATTTAATGTAGGGTTACCTAACACATCATTGTTTAAAGAACTATCCCAATTACGCATAAAAAGGCCTATTACATTATAGCCCTTCTCTTTTAGTAAGATAGCAGTAACACTACTGTCTACTCCTCCACTCATTCCAACTACTACTGTTTTCATATTTATCACTTTCTATATGCATTATCAAAGATTTGAACGTTATCTTTTACAACTTTTTGTTGAAAATTGACCTTATAGCCCTCTTCATCAGTAATCTCTTTTGTTGCCCAAACAACAGTTGGCCTTATTCTATCATATAATTCATCTACTTCACCATCAAAAGTCATATATGGTTCTTCTCCCATAAATGTTGATAGAACTTTTGTTAGTTCAATTAAAAACTTACGACTTGTTTTGTTATCAGAAGTATCTATTTCTAGTTCCCCAAATTTGCTTTGATACCTAATTCTTATTAAAGATCCGTTAATAAAACATGAGAATTTTTCATAAATGTTTTCCTCATCAATATATTCTGATCTGTATCCTAGATTAGATAATACTAAATTTGGAAATTTTTCTCTTAAAAACTCAAGTATGCTCATTTTTCCTCTATTTCAAAATCCTTTAAGCCATTTTCTGTTGCAATTTTACTAACTTGTTCTTCGATTGTTTTTAATTTTTTATCACAAAGTTTAACTAACTCCATTGCTTTAGTATATTTTGTAATTGAATCTTCTAAATCAATCTCGCCATTTTCAAGATCATTAATAATTTCTTCTAACTCTTTAATATTCTCTTCAAACTTCTTTTCTTTAGTCATTTTTCCTCCTTTTTAGTAACTGTTGCCAGTAAATTACCTTTATTAAACTTTATTCTTATTTCATCATTTATTTTAACATTTGTAATATTTTTAATTATTCTATCACCTACATAAGTTAAAGTGTAGCCTCGTTTTAATATTGAAAGTGGATTTAAAAGTTCTAATTTATCAATTATATTATCCAGTTCTTTTATGTTATCAACATACAAGCTATTAGGATTTTTTAAAATATAATTGTTTTTTATATTATTAAATCTATCTTGAGTTTTAGAAAACTTAAATTTTATTAAATTATTTATTTTTTCTCTTTTTATGTCTAATTCTTGTTTTTTGTTTTCATACATTATTAAAGGATTTTTAATAACAAAGGAATTTTTAATTGAATCTAAGTAAAGTTTATTGTAATTTACTTTTTTATATATATTTTCGTTTAATCTTATTTTATATTGATTAAGCATTTTTGTAACGTCAATTATATTTGGTACTATCATTTCGGCAGCTCCTGTTGGCGTTGGAGCACGAAGATCAGCCACATAATCAGCAATTGTAAAATCAATTTCATGTCCTACAGCGCTTACAATAGGTATTTTACTATCAAAGATAGCTCTCGCTACTATTTCTTCGTTAAATGGCCAAAGGTCTTCAATAGAACCTCCACCTCTACCCAAAATTATTACATCAAGTTCATAAGTATTAGCAAGTTGAATGTTTTTAACAATGTCGTCTTTAGCATTCTCTCCTTGCACTAAACTTGGAAATAAAATAGTTTGTGTAATAGGAAATCTTCTTTGAATTGTTGAAATTATATCTTTGATAGCTGCCCCAGTAGGTGCGGTTATTATACCTACTCTACTTGGTATTTTGGGAATTGGTTTTTTATATTTTGCATCAAATAAGCCTTCTTTTGAAAGTTTTTCTTTTAGCTTTTCAAAAGCAATATATAAGTTACCTACTCCATCTTCAATCATTTCTTCAACATATATTTGATAATTTCCTGTTGCTTCATAAATAGATATTCTACCAGCCACTAAAACATTAGTACCTTCTTTTGCCTCAAATAAAAGCTTTTTTGCACTGCTGCTAAACATAATAGCATTAATTTTACTTGTTTCATCTTTCAAAGAAAAATACATATGACCACTTGAATGATACTTTAAATTAGAAATTTCTCCTTTTAAAAAAACTTGTCTAAGGTTTTCATCATTATCAAATTTGTGTTTTAAATATTTAGTCAAAGCACTTATTGTTAAATATTTTTCTTCCATTATTTATCCTTATATATCTTATCTAAAGTAGCATTAACCATTTTTACTATTTTATCATCGCTGTATTTTTTAGCCAGTTCGATTGCTTCATTAATTGAAACTATCTCTGGAGTATCTGTATATAATAGTTCATAAGTGCCTAGTCTTAATATAGCTATGTCAGTAAGCCCTAGCCTACTTAATTTCCACTCTATTAAGTGTGTGTTTATAACTTTATCTATCTCTTTTTCATAAGTTGTAATCCCATATACACAGTTTTTAACAAACTCATTATCTATTTCAATATTGTTTTTTATTAACTCATCTATATCATATTCTATCTTATTTTTTTTATATAGTTCAATTTGATATAGAATTGTCATTATTTTTTCTCTTAGTTCACTTCTGTTAATTTTTATCATAATATTCACCTACTTAATTTTAACATAATTAAAAAAAATAGTATATATATACTATTCTCTGTCGGATGTTTTTTCTCTTACAAATTTTTTTCTTTTTTCGTGTTTGCTTTTTTCAGCTTCTTTGTTAATTCTTTGAATTCTTTGAATTATTTCACCAAAAGATACCCCGTGACCAAACACAAATTTATCTCCCGAATAACAATCAAATAATGCTGATTCTATTATTTCTCCATATTCATTAATTACACAAACTACTTTACCATAAACTTCATTTTCTTCAGATAAACACATATTAATAACTGCCGTAGCTCTTTTTTCCTTTGTTCCATCTTTAAGTTCTACTTCTGTAAAAGCGCCAATTTCGCTAAGTCTTTCTGAAATATACTCGTCTAATAGAACATTGTATAAAACTGAAACACCATCTCCTATAAATACGTTAGTCGTGTTGTTTACTTTTATACATTCAGAAAAGTTCAATGGTTTTATAAAAAAAATTTCTTCTTTTCCTTCAACTTTTTTTATTTTTCTATGTATGCTTTCTTTCATGAAAACATTTCCACCATCTGGAGTGGCATATTTACTTTCAAAAAAATTACCTTCAGCAAAAAGTTGAATATCAGTATACCATTGTTGGAACGGATATATTGTTTCAAATTTTTCGTTAACTATTCCTATAATATTATCGCCGTAAAAATCATATTCTGTTTCATAAGGTATTGTGCAGACTGCGTAACCATCAACAAAAGTGAGGCTACTTTTCTCTATTTTAAATGTTTCTCCATCATACTCAACAACAAATACTTCTTTCATTTTTTCTCCTTTTTGCCATTTATTATAGTTAATATTTTATATTAAGTCAAACAAAAATCACTATTTTTATTATAGTTTCTTTTTCTCTAACCTCTTTTGTGCTTGATCAACTAATAATCTTGAAATGAATTTATAATGTCCTGTTTGAATAAAAAATAAAATTTCTGATATTTGGTAAGCATTAATATATAGAAAATCATTGTATTTATTCATTTTAAGTAATATTTCTCTTAATTGTTTATAAATTAAATAGTTTGCTTTTTCTTGATCAGTTAATGAATATCCTGTTGTTTTCTTGTCAGCCATTTTATGCCCCTTTTCAAAATCTATTTATTATTTTATCACAATTAAAAAAAATAGTATATTAAATACTATCTTGATTTAGAGCCGAAAAATTCTTTTATTCTTCTACCTAGTTCTTGAAAAAGCCCTAAAGTTTTTTCTCCGTTTGATAAATAAGTTAGTCCTTCTTTTCTTGCTTCTTCGTCCAATGGTTTACTTGCTGATTTTTGTTCTTCCATTTTTATTTCTCCTTCCTTATTTTAGTATTGTTTTTTATATACTTTTCAGCATTTCCTTCATATATGGCAACAATAATCCATATATTTAAGTATATAAACATAACTGTAAATAATGTCCAACCTATTATTGGAACAATCAATAAAAGCAACCATATAAAGGGTGACATATAATATTCACTGCCTTTAACATTTAACCTTTTTGCTGTTTCACATATTATTTGAATATAAAATATCCCTGCCATAATAAATACTGGAAAAATAAATATAATTGCTCCAATAATCCAATTCTTTGGTTTCGCATACCAAGCCTTTTTATCAAAAACATCTACCATAGCTCCTAGAACAATATTGCTCGTTCCATTAGTAAAAATAAGTAACAATAACCAAATCCAATAGTTCTCTTTTTTCAATAAATTCATTTTATCTTCTCCTTCAATTTATATAATATATTTAGGGCTTCTAAAGGGGTTACATTTAAAATGTCTAATTCTTTTATCTCTTCTTCAATAGCTGATGCGATTTCAACAACTAAAGGAAGTTCTGCTTGAACTACTCTTTCTCTTTTTTGTTCTGTTTCTTCATATACTTTAAGTATACTATCAGCTCTTTTTAATAATTCTTTTGGCATGCCAGCAAGAGACGCTACATGGATTCCATAACTTTTACTTGCACTCCCCTTTTTTATTTTGTGCAGGAAAGTAATGTTGCCATTTTCTTCAATTGTACTAACATGAATATTTTTTAAATGATTTAAAGAGTTATCTAAATCTGTTAATTCGTGATAATGAGTTGAAAATAAGGTTTTACACTTTATTTCATTATGAATGTATTCAATAATTGATTGCGCAATAGCCATCCCATCAAAAGTTGAAGTTCCTCTTCCTAATTCATCAAACAAAATTAAACTATTTTCTGTAGCATTAGTTAGAGCTTCATTTGCTTCAATCATTTCAACCATAAAAGTTGATTCTCCGCTTACTAAATCATCTGCAGCTCCAATTCTTGTGTATATAGCGTCAAACACAGGTAATATTGCTTCCTTAGCAGGCACAAAACAGCCTATTTGAGCCATAATAACGGTTATAGCCAGTTGACGTATATAAGTAGATTTACCGGCCATATTTGGGCCTGTTATGATGTTAATATACGTATCTTCATCTAACATGATATCATTTGGAGTAAATATGTTATTTACTTTTTCAACAACAGGATGTCTACTATCAACTAAATATATATTTCTTTCTTTTTTAATAGTTGGTCTAACATACTTGTTTTCATTAGAAACAATTGAAAAAGATAATAAGACATCAATCTCTGCAAGAATATTGGCGGTTTCTTGTAATTTTGGAATGTATTTTTTTATTTCATCTTTTACTTTAATAAATAAATCATATTCTAAATTAACAATCTTTTCTTCGGCGTTTAATATTAAGTCTTCTTTCTCTTTCAAAATTTTACTAATATATCTCTCACAATTACTTAATGTTTGGCGTCTTTCATACCCATATTCTTCTTTTACATCTTTTACTTGGCCTTTAGATATTTCAATATAATATCCAAATACTCTGTTATAGCCAACTTTAAGAGTTTTTATTCCTGTTCTTATTCGTTCTTCTTTTTCAAAAGTGGCGATAAAGTTTTTGCCACCTTTTCTTATTTCTTTTAATTCATCTAATTCTTTATCAAACCCTGTTTTTATTAAATATCCTTCTTTAATAGAAATTGGAGCATCTTCATATATACTAACTTCAAGTAGGTCAAATAACTTATTAAATGTTTCAATATTCTTGTAACTTAATTGTTTTAAGATTTCATTTATATCTGGTAAGAACTTAAGAGAGTTTTTTAATTGAATAAGATCTCTTGCATTAGCGCTTCCAAACGCAATTTTTCCGACCAATCTTTCAATGTCATAAACATTATAAAGGTGTTCTCCAAGCTCACTTGCCATCATAAATTCATTGGAAAGTATTTCAACGGTGTCGTATCTATCGTTTATTTTTTTGATATCAGTTAATGGTTCTTCAATATATCTTTTTAGTAGTCTACTTCCCATCGCTGTTTTTGTTTTATCAAGTAACCAAATAAGCGAATAAGTGCGATCTTTATGTCTGATTGTTTCAGTTAATTCAAGATTATTTTTTGTATGCATATTCATCTTTAAATAGTTATTGTTTTCTTTTACTATTACTTCTTGAAGATGATTTAAACTTCTTTTTTGAGTATCAATTATGTAAGAAATTAGTAATTTAATTGTTTCAATGTGCCTTATATCTTCTATTTTATTAAATAAATGTTCATAGCTTTTTATATCTAAAATATTATCGTATATTGAAATTGTAGTGTTGTATTGTTTTTTTAAATAAGAAGTTATCTCTTTATCAAAGCTTGATTTTACAATTATTTCTTTGATACTTTTTTTAGCTATTTCATTTACTAAATCTGTTTTTTTATGATTAACAAACATAGTATAGATATTTCCTGTTGTAATGTCACTGTAGCATAGGCAATATAAGTGCTTAAAATCTATTATTGCACCAATATAATTGTTCTCTTTTTCATTTAAGCTTTCATTTAAAATAGTTCCTTTACTAACTATTTGAATTAGTTCTCTTTTTACTATTCCCTTAGCAAGCTTAGGATCTTCCATTTGTTCACAAATACCAACTTTATAGCCTTTGTCAATTAGTTTTTGTAAGTAAACATTAATAGCGTGATGGGGAACACCACACATAGGAATACGAGTCTGTAGTCCTGCACTTTTGCCTGTTAAGGTTAGTTCTAGTTCTCTACTAGCTATTTCGGCATCTTCAAAAAACATTTCATAAAAATCCCCTAGCCTATAAAAAAGTATTATATCTGGATTTTCATTTTTTATTTTGATGTATTCCTTCATCATTGGAGTAACATCATCTATATTTACACTATCTAATTTCATATTAGTCACCACTAATAATTATTATACAATAAATGAAGAATTTAATAAACACAAAAAAAGAATTAGATCTAATTCTTTTTACCTTTTTGTTCCCTCTTTTTTACAAGTCTTCTTGCTTGCCCGTTTTTATAAAGCTCAGAACTTTCTTTGCGCAAAAGAAATACGTTTGCTGCTGTTCCCCAAATTATTGTTTTAATGAATAACATAGCTTTATCTGTGTCTTCATCAAATTGTGATTTACCAACTATAATATAGTCATTTTTATCACTTTCATATATTTGGGCAGTCATAAGTGGTTCTTCAAGTTGTTGCGTTTCACCATAAGGCATAAAATACGTCTTGGGATCACCAATTTTTTCTTGGCAAGCTGAAAAATCATTTTCACTTATAGCGTATTTTACATATTCTATAGCCTCTTCTTCAAAGTAATATTTATCAATTCTACCTTCATAATTACCTTCTGACACTTCATAGGTTGGATAACAATAATATAATGTTCCCCAATTCCTTGCCATTCTTTCATCAACATATGTAGACTCAGTAGACTCTAGTTGATTATTCTCATCTGTTGTAATATATGAAGTCGTTCTTTGAACTTGTTTTCTATAATCGTTAGCCAAAGGATTCATTTCTACAAACGTGAGAATGGCAGATACAATGCCACCGGTTACTAAATACATGGCTGTTCCAGCTGCAATAATTTTTTTTAATAACTTTCTATTTTTAATTTGAAGTTCTGATATTCCTTTTTTTTGCATAAAATAACCCCTTTTCATTGGCATGTATACTATCACTTTAAAAAAGAAAAGTCAATTTTATTATAAATTGAACTATCTTTCAATATATTTTATTCCTAAAGATTCTACATAATATTTTATCTTTATTTCACTAATTCTCTTCCAGTTTTCTAAATTGTAATACCAATAAAAGTTGTTTGAATTACTCATATAGGCATGTTCATATAAAGAAACATTGACATTAAATATATCCTTTGGAACTCTAATAACCGCATAATAGTCTATATAACTATATACTTGACCTTGTGTTTTATCATACCTTTCATAAGTTATACTGTCTTTTGAATACAACGTAAATTGATTATTTATTAAATAGACTGGATATATACTCATAATACTATCAAAGATTTGCTTTTCAGGAGTACCTATTACATTAACAGAGTTTGAAACAATGAGTTCAAAGCCACTGTCATATTTACTATAAGAAGAGTTAGTATGGTTACTATAAGCTATTTTAGAAACAACCCCATAATAACCTACCGCATTACTTCTTTTTTGAATTAAAGTCCATTCATCGTTCTCAATAGTGATGCCATAGGTATCATCTTCTCTTGTTAAAAGAACTTTTAAACCGTGTTCAATATACCTTTCTTTTTCATATAAAGAAACCATTAAATTCAAGTCTTTTTCATACATGGTTGAATTGGATGCACCTACATCTACCCCACCATGTCCTACATCTATTAAAATATCATATGCATAATTAAAATTTTCTATTTTAATTTTTTCTATTTCTTCTTCATATATAAAAGTTATTAATTTGTCGTTTAGTTTTGTTCTGTTTAGCTTGGTTAAATCGTCCAATATAGTTGTTAAGTAATAATACTTGTCTGTTTTAATATATATATTGTATTCTCCATTTTCTAAAGTTGTTAAATCAAGATCTATATAGTAATTTTCTTCTGCCTTAATTAGTTCATATTCAATATTGTTTATAACTAAATAAGGGGTTAGTTCACTTTCAATAAACATTTCCAAATGTACACCATTTTGTATATAGGAGTTCTTTGTAATATAGAAATTGTCCGTTACTAATTCGGCACTAATAGTATTTTCTTTTGGTTCTTTAACAAAAAAAGAGTTTACTATAAAATAAACACCACTTATTATAAGTAATATTAAAATAAGAATAAAAACCTTTTTTATCATTGTTCTCCTTAAAAAGAAAATGCATTAAATGCATTTTTTAAAACAAATAATATTGTAATACGTAGATTAGTGTTATAGCAGATAAAGCGTAAAATATAAAATTTGTTTTGTTTTTGAATTTTAATTTGTCTTCGATATTAATACTTATAATTGCAAAAGAGTAAAGACTTCCTGCAAATAGTATAAATAAATATAGTGGACTATAGATTAATCCTAAAAGTGGTCCTACTATCATTGTTGATGCGATAAATGGAACAAGAGCTAATAAAACTAGTCTTAATACGTCCATAAATTCAATGCTTTTTTTAAATACTAAAGCCAAAACATAATAAATAACTACAATTGCTGCGATAAATACTGTGAATAATAAGAAATATCTAAATATTTCGTTCACATAGTCTACTTTTCCAAGTTGATTAAAGTCAACTACTGTTTTGCATGTTCCTGTCCAAAAATCACATTTTGGAACTAATACTGCACTAACCATAGCAGTAATTAAATGAACAACCATCATAACCGCCGACATAATTAAAGTTAAAATTAGTGTCTTTTGGGTAGTATTAAACTTTTTTGTAATATTTTCTGAACTTTCGATTGGGTTAATTATTGATTCCTTAACTAATTGAAAAACTTCCATACCCTTTTCTTTTTTTGCCATTTTATCAATCTCCTCTTATAAGAATTATAGTATATATATTTTTATTTTTCAAGGCTTATTGGATAATATTATTTATTTCGTCGTATTTGCCTTCTAATTCTTTATTTATTTTAAACATTTCTGCGATAAAGTTGATTGTAACAAATAAAAAGATAAAAGCAAAAATAATTATTAATGTTATAACTATTTTTCTTGATCCTGGTCTTTCATTCATAACTTACTCCTTATCATATGTGTCTAAAAAATTATATTGTTTTTTCTCATCATGACTACCTATTATACAGTTTAGATTAACGTTTTCAAGAGCTCTATAGATGTTTTCTTCGATATCTTTATTTTTAAATGATTTTAATAATTTCTTTATTTCTTCTCGCTTGCTTAAGCTTTTGTGATACTCATCGGTATATTTACAAGTACATTTATTGAATCTTAAATTATTATATTCACACCAATTAATAATATCTTCTTCTTTTACTAAGCAAAGTGGTCTGATAAGTTCAAGGCCAACAAAGTTTTTGCTTTTTAGCTTTGGCATCATTGTTTTTACTTCTGCTCCATAAAAGATAGATAAAAGTGTTGTTTCAATAAAGTCATTAAAGTGATGTCCTAGGGCAATTTTGTTGCACCCTATTTCTCTTGCTTTATCGTAAAGGTACCCTCTTCTCATTTTAGCGCATAAGTAACAAGGGTATCCCTCTTTAACATTATTTATGATTTTAAATATAGGCGTTTCAAAAATTTCTAAGTTTATGTTTAAATCTTTGATTGTTTTTTTCATTTTATCTAAATCACTTTTCTTATATCCAGGATCCATTAAGACATATCTTAAATTAAATTTAATCTTACCGTGTTTTTGAGCTTCTTCTAAGCATTTAGCAAGTAATACTGAATCTTTTCCACCTGATATACAAACCATAATGTTGTCGTTCTCACTAATTAGTTCGTATTTTTTAATAGCTTTTAAAAATTTACTATATATAGTTTTTTTATATTTGGTAATTATGCTTCTCTCTATTTCTTGATATTTTTCCATAAAACAACCTCTCTACGAAGACTATATATAAAGTATATCACAATAAATTTAAGTAAAAATAAATTTTTTGTTTTAATTTATTAAATAGGTATGCTATAATGAATAAGAGCCTATATGAAACTCTCTTTGGAAGGAGATTTTTTTTATTTATGACAAAATATGTTTTTGTAACAGGTGGCGTTTGTTCAGGACTTGGTAAAGGCATAACTGCTTCATCTATTGCCCTGCTTTTAAAAGGTAAAGGTTATAAGGTTTTTATGCAAAAGTTTGATCCTTATATGAATGTTGATCCAGGTACTATGTCACCCATCCAACACGGTGAAGTTTTTGTTACTGCCGATGGTTGTGAGACTGACTTAGATCTTGGACATTATGAAAGATTTATTGATGAAGAACTAAATTATACTTCAAATATTACAAGTGGAAAGATTTATTCTTCAGTTATTGAAAAAGAAAGACGTGGAGATTTTTTAGGTGCGACTATTCAAATAGTTCCCCACATTTCAAATGAGATAAAACATAAAATATATGAAGCTGGAACATCTAGTAAGGCAGATATCGTAATAACAGAAATTGGTGGGACAGTTGGCGATATTGAGTCGGCTGTAATGTTAGAATCATTAAGACAATTTAAAATGGAAAAAAAAGATGATGTCTTATTTGTTCATACAACTTTAATCCCCTATTTATATGGTTCTAATGAGCTAAAAACCAAACCAACACAAAATAGTATTATTGAGCTTAGAAAGATTGGTATTCAAGCAGATATTATTGTTACTAGAGCGTCTATCCCACTAGACGAGTCTATCAAAGAAAAAATAAGCTTATTTGGAAGTATTCCAAAAGAAAACATTATTGAAGCAATTGACGTTAAAAATATTTATCAAATACCACTAAACTTTCACAATCAAAATATTGAAGAAATTATTCTTAAACATTTTAAATTAAAAAATACTAAAAGTGAGATTAAGTACTGGGAAGACCTAGTTAATAAAGTAAATAACCTTGATAATGAGATAGAAATAGCGTTAGTTGGTAAATATACTAAGTTAGAGGATGCTTATCTGTCTGTTAAAGAAAGCCTTAAACACGCCGGATACAAGTATGATACCAAGATTAATATAAAATGGATAGAGTCTGAAACTCTTGAAGAAGAAAAAGCTAATTTAAAAGAAATATTTAAAAACAGTAGTGGCATTATCGTTCCAGGCGGATTTGGTTCTCGCGGTATTAAGGGAATGATTAATGCGGTTGAGTATGCTAGAACAAATAATATTCCTTTTCTAGGACTTTGTCTTGGTTTACAAATATCTATCATTGAATTTGCCAGAAATGTTTGTGGCCTAAAAGACGCTGATTCTACTGAATTTAATGAGAATACATCAAACCCAATAATTGATTTGATGGCCGAACAAAAACACATTATTAATATGGGTGGAACGCTTAGACTTGGTAATTATGAATGTCATATTAAGAAAAATACTTTGGCCTTTAAAGATTATAAAAGTGAAGATATCCTAGAGCGTCATCGCCATCGTTATGAATTTAATAATAAATATAAAGAATTATTAGAAAATAAAGGTATGGTTTTTTCAGGAATAAATTTAAAAAGTAACTTGATAGAAATAATTGAACTTCCTAGCCATAAACATTTTATTGCCTGTCAGTTTCACCCTGAATTTAAGAGTAGACCAAATAGACCACATCCATTATTTGATTCATTTGTTAAAGCAAGTATTAAAAAAAATTAGAATTTAACTTCTAATTTTTTATTTATAAAAAATTGATATTACTTTTGAAAATTTCATAATAATATCTGTACTATTCCTCATTGCAAAACTTTTACCCATGGCTTTTAATCCAATAGTAAGTGAAGCAATTAATGAAGTTGTAACTAGCGCAACTATAACTTCATAACCAACAAAAATTTTGTTTAATGATGTAATCAACATAACTCCAATACTACCAGAAATAATTCCACAGATATCTCCAATAACATCGTTACAGAAGCTAGATACTTTATGAGCATTTTTGATTAATCTAATACCTACTTTTGCTTCTTTAACTTTTCTAGAGCTTTTAGCATGAAAAGGCATTTCATCAGCTGAAGTTACAGCTACACCTATCATATCAAATACAACACCTAAAAGTATTACAAAAAATAGCACTAATATTCCGCCAAATAAATTAATTTTTGGCATTATGTTTTCAGTTGCTCCAGAGAATATAAAAGAAATAATAAAGGATAAAAAAATAATTTTTATTATCCAATTAGTTTGATTGTCTTTTTTCTTTGCCATTTTTAAAACCTCTTATTTATCGTAACATAATTTAATTTAAGTGTAAATAATATTTAGTGTAGTCTGGCTTTATAGCTTTTTCCTTCCATTTGTGCATCTATAATGCTTGCAAATGTTTTATGTAGTCCTTCCAATTGAACTTCATCCATGTCAATACACATTTCTCTTTCAACATAACTTTCTATATCAAAAATCATTTCTTTCAAAAAATTATAATTATAATTTAAAACACAAAAATTTTTTATAAACTTAATAACACAAATAAACAGCAAGCTTATTTTATTACTATATTTAAATATTTCTGCCTTACTACTTCCTGCATTTATTGTAAGAGCAGTTATCCACATTGCTTCGGTACAATAAGTTATAATATTATAAATAAAAGGATTATATTTTTTCATTTTATCAATTTCGTCAAAACCATTTATAATGCAGAAGTTGATTACAGAGATAAGATTTTCTGCAAATAAAACGCTACCTGTTTCAATTGATTCTTCATCTGCAGAATCAAACATTTTTTCGTAATCAACAGAAAAAAATATGAGTAAATCGTTAAAAGCGCTAGAAAAGTCTTTTCTTGAAGAATATCCTTGTTTAAAAATATGGCGAGCAAATTCACGAAGTGTTTCAATCAAATTTGCATCAGGATTTAATTTAGAGTCTACGTACTTATAAAGTAACGTTTTTAAAACTTCTTCACGACAAAACCAATTTATTCTTTTGTCATGCGCAGTTTTATTTAAAATAATCATAATATACTGTTTTGTATAATATTCGTTAGTTAAATTTTTTCCCATATTTCTCACTCGAAGTTATATTCTAATACTAATTTTAATTTTTTGCAATAAAAAAAACATATGTAAAACATATATTTTATTATGTATGGACTTTAATATAGTTAACTTTATGTCTTAGGTCAAGTAGGTTTTCCCTTATTTCTACTAACAATTACTCATTAGCAGTTCCCTTTTAAAGAAATAAATGCAAAGTCGCCTATTGCATGACTTGATTACCACTTAGTACATACTGTAATCTTATATTATAATGACACTCTAGGAGATTTCCTCAGCAATTTCGTTTATTATTAATCCTTTTTTGCAAGTATGGTTTCAATTACAGTATTTAAATCAATTTGGCCAAACTAATTTAAATAGAACTAATTATCCCCCATATTCACTCAAGGCAAGCTACACTACCCGTAACGTTAGCCACATGGTAGGTTTAATCCCGTTTCATAGTAAACTATGAAATAGGTCTCAACTAAATTCTGGGTCATATGTCGTATGCCATTACGGTTGCCCAAAATCTATTTCTTTCAGCACTCACCCAAGACTGGGCGTCTAAAGCAAGCACAAAAAGCTTCATCGGTATGCTCTTTAACGGTATTTTAACCCCGTCTTCATAACAAACTATTTTGACTAGAATAATGTACCATCACATATATTTAGAAAAAAATAGCGATAGGAAAATATTACCGTATTTTCCCATCTCTGTTAACATATTAGCACTTTTTAGCTATTTTGTCAAATTTTTCCTTTCAAATATAACATTTGTCTTAAGGACAAACAGTGTGACAATAACAAATAATACCGCATAAATTATATAACCTAATACTCGATTATTTATAACATATACAATAGAAGCTAGAGAAAAAAGGACATTAATTACATAAATTATTAAAACTGTTTTTGGATGTGAAAATTTTTTATTTAATAATTGATGATGAATGTGACACTTGTCTGGCATTGATACTTTTTGACCTTTTAATTTTCTTCTTAAAATGGCAAATAATGTATCTAATATTGGAATGGCTAGTATTAATAAAGGAACAACTATGGCAGAAGCTAATACGTTTTTAAAGCCTAACAAAGTTATTATTGAAATAATAAAGCCTAAGAATAAAGATCCAGAGTCACCCATAAATATCTTAGCTGGATAGAAATTATGAATCAAAAACCCTAAACAAGCTCCAAGCATGATAAAAGTAAGCTGAAAAGGAAGTGCGAACTGTCCTAATATTACAGTTATAATTCCAATAGTTAAAAAATAAATTGAACTAATTCCTGCCGCAAGACCATCTAACCCGTCAATCAAATTCATACAGTTAATACAACCAAGCATAAATAAAATAGTAATCGGATAAGCAAAAATACCAAAATTTATATAAATACCAAAAGCATTAATTTCATTTAAAATAATCCCACCATAAACTACTACTATCAATGAGGCGATAAATTGAAAAAGAAGCTTTATTTTTGCAGAAATAGGTTTTATATCATCCATTATACCAATAAATACAATAATAAAACTTCCAATTAATATAGATATCATTTTGTCATTAATAATCCCAAAAACCATATAGCCAAATAAAAATGCAGTATATATCGCAAGGCCGCCCATTCTTGGCATTGGAACCTTATGAACTTTTCTCTCATCAGGCTTGTCCATCGCACCAATATAAATCGCTAATTTTTTAATAATTGGGACAATTAAAACAGAAATTAAGAATGCAGATGAGATCATAAGTAATATTTCAAGAACTATTTTATCCATAAACTTCACCATGCTAATATTAACACAATTTCTAAAACTTGACAATATTTTGTTTAACTTTAAATATATTTATTATATAATAGATATGGTGAATGATATGAAGGAAAAAAATATTTTTATAAGCATTGTAGAAATACTATTGTTAGTAACTGCTGTTGCTTATTTTGTGATAACTATATTTTTTATTGAAGATAATAAAATATTTCATTTAATTAGTGCTGCTCTTTTATCAAGTGGTTTAATTATTCGCTTTATTGAAAACGTATCTAAAAAAAAGTCTTTATATAAAATTTTGTTTTCTTTTATTATTAGTGCTTTTGTAATTTTTAATATCTTGCACGTTTTTGGATTTTTTTATGAAAATAAAACTTTATTTGGAGATTTTTATAACACTTCAATAAACAATTTACTTTCTTTTGCGGAACAAAATAATATTACTGTTGAACAAAGCTATGAATATAGTGACACTGTTGAAGAATTTAACATTATTAGTCAAAGTGTTTTTGCTAATACTGAATTAACAGAAGTAACTTCTGTTCGAATAGTTGTATCTTTAGGTCCCAATTATGATAAGGAAGTAATTGTTCCTAATTTAATTGGACAAACAATAAATGATTTGTTATTAATCAAAAAAGAATTGTTTTTAAATAACATTGTTGTTAATTATGAAACAAGTGATCAGTACGCTAAAGATGTTATTATTGATCAGTCTTTTAAAGGGCAATGTAAAAGAAATACTTTAATAACATTTACTATTTCTCTTGGCAGTGAAGTTTTAGAAACAAATATGATTTCACTAAAAGACATGTCTTTGTTTGATGCTACTTTATGGTTAAAACAAAATGGAATAAAATATAATTTAACTTATGAATTTAATGATGTTAAAAGAAATTATATTGTTAGTCAAGATATTCAAGAAGGGACTTCAGTTAATTCTTCTATGACAATCAATCTTATTGTCTCAAAAGGTAAAAGCATAACTGTACCAAATTTACTCGATATGACAAGTGATGAAGTTATAAATTGGATAATAGACAATGAACTAAAAATTGAATTTAGTGATAGCTATGATACTGCTATTCCTCTTGGAAAAATCATTAGTGCTAATTATAATGAAGGAGACATAATTGAAGTTCAAACACTAGTTAAAATAGTAACTTCTAAAGGACAATTACTTTTTCCTGGATTTACTTCTTTAAATGATTTTAGAACTTGGGCTAGTAAAAATAGTATAAACTATAACGAAGAATATCAAATGAGTACTACTGTTGCTAAAGGCAATATCATTAGCTTTTCAGTTGGTACTAGCGCTATTATTGACGTTAATAGTAACATTACTGTTTATGTTTCTAGTGGTCGCCCTGTTACTGTTCCAAACTTTTATGGCCAATCACAAAGCAATATTACTAATACTTGTAATAATATAGGCTTAACTTGTGCTTTTTATGAATCTGGTTATTCTAGTGTTAGTGCAGGTAGTTCAATTGGCCAAAGTATTAAAAGTGGTGTTGTAGTGGTTGAAGCAACTTATCTTTCAATTGGCCTAAGTAAAGGACCAGCTCAAAATTTCACTGTTCAGATAAATCAAAGTTCAATTCAAAGCTGTATTGGAAATTCTGACTGTACTATTAACTATTTAAGACAATTATTTGCAAATAATTATCCCGGTGTGACTGTTAATTTTGTTTTAAAAACAAGTAGTGTTTTCCAATTTGCCGGTAATATTCATGAAGATTCAGCAATTAAAGATGGTTCGCTTGTTACGCAAGGAAAAACATATACAATTACAATTACTAAATCATAAAAAAATCACTTATAATTAGTGATTTTTTTTATACCTCTTCAACTGTTAGTTCAACTCTGAATCTGTTTTGATCATTAACTGACAAACTATATTTTTTATTACCGACTGTAACAGTGGCTGTAGCTTTTCTAAATAAGTCGTGCAATTCACCAAAGTCATCGATATTACCAGTAATTGTTCTAAAATATATTACATATTTTCCAACAGATAGTGTTGAAAGATCCACTTTACCTGTTGTATTAAACCAAGATCTTGCTTTTGATAGTCCATCATTTGTTCTTAGTATTAATTCTTCTCCTATTGTTGAACCTATGTTATATGTAAATTTTTCTTCTGTTACTGTATTTTCTAAGATTAAATATCTCGTAATACTTGTTGTTGAACTGTAATTACCTTGTAGATTAAATGAGTTACCAGTTATATTTAAGCTAGCTCCAGTAAAGCTAATAGATGTATATGTATTAAACATATTAGATGAAGCTTCAGGTTCAGTTTTAGAAATCAAACCTTTTTCGTATATGAAGAGTTCTATCGGAAAGGCTTTTTTATAATTGTTGTTTCTAAATAAATAACCTCTTTCATCACTGTCTGTTGCTTTTTTAGTTACATCTTTTAAAAACAAATTACTAAGTATTTCTTTTGTCTCATAGTTTGAGCTTCTAGCTCTAATGTAAATAGTATATTCACCTTTGGCAACGTCTTTTAAACTGACATTTCCTCTAAACCATGTCTCAGTATAAGTATGACTTTTATCGTTATAAACAGTAGTTGGATGGTCGTTTAAATACCTTTCCAGTGGTAAAACTACTTCATAACCATTGGTGTTGTTCTTTAGAATCAAGCTATATTGAATTAAGGTATCTTTTGTATTATTAATTCCAATCATAGCTAAGGAACCATTTATTTCCAATAAGTTAGTGTCTGAATTATATTCTAGTTTATTAAAGTATAACTCTCCTGTTAAAGTAGTATAACTAGTATTTTCAACGTATACTTTTATACTCTTTGTAGTTGTATTATCATCAGTATCAGTTGCGCTATATGTTAAATCATATGTTCCAGCAACTGTCTTATTAACGTTATGTGTAACTTCAATTTCAGTAATGATTCCATCTTCTAAGTCAGATGCGGTTACACCTTCTAAATAAGTTAAGCTTTCATTTACTTTCATATAGATATTAGTTGTTCTGATAACTGGTTTAGCATTTGATACAACTTCAATACTAACTGTTTTTGTTGTTGTTAAATCAAGACTATTTGTTACACTATACTCTACAGTATAAGTTCCAACTGTTGTTGCATCAACATCATTACTTATGATATCTATTTGATCAGTAATGTTACCATCTGTTGGATCTTCTGCCCCTACTCCAAAGTATGGATCAAAAGTTGTATTTTGTAATATTTGTCTATTATTAGCAACTATTTTAGGTTTATATGTTTTTGTGATTTCAACTTCTATTGTTTTGCTTACTGAAAAGTTATTATCATCAACTACGGTATATGTTAAATCAAATGTTCCATAATTAGATGTTGTAAGTTCCGGATAGTAAGTTACTTTATCAGATAAATTTCCATCTTCAGTATCGCTAGCAGTTACATCTGTTAAGAAGTCATAATACGTATCTTGTTCAATAGTAATGTTAGAAGCTATAATCGTTGGTTGATTGTTTTTAACAAAAAGATATTCTCCTTTAATATATCCATAGCTTTTACTAAATGAATAGTTACTACTTGAAATATTTTGATCATCGTCTAATGAGGTATCAGTATATACCTTATACCAAGCATTATTACTTTCATCGTATACTTTATCAAAGACAATAAAAGGCACCATTGGAACTGAAAAAGAATTGTTTTTTATTATATATATTGTATCTGAAGTATCACTTGGTTCTTTTTTAATAGGAGTATCAGTATTACTTACCTTAATACCTAAAGTATTGGAATTATAGTCTTGCCCGCCATACATTAAATCTCTATTGTAAGCAATTCCAGCGGCTTTTTCACCCCAATAAGGGTCTGATGCATATTTGACATTCATTCCACTACCCTTGTTGCCGTAATGGCTACCAAAGTAACGCCAATCATATGGATTACTATAGCCAGAGCCAAAAGTGCTGGCATGCGCTAGAATAGATTCTCTAATTGAAGTATATGTATTTGCACAAGTATACACGCAACCATCATTTGCTCCGTGACCAAAGATGTTAAACTTTCCAAATGATAAAGCACTTGTTCCAGTAGCAGATTCATTTATCGCTGCTGAAAACGATAAAAGGGCATTTACTCCATATGTTTCTTGAGCTTCAATAAAGTATGCACCCTGCCCATATAAAAGAGATATTCCTACTCTACTATTTGCCGTAAACGCTCCTGTTGCAGTATCAATATAATAACTTTGACTTTGTAATAAATTAGAGCTAAAAGAAAGAGCAATTATTTGATTAAAACTAGTTGCAGTATATCCTGTTTTACTGTGAGTTGGTAAATACATATAGTAGTTATAGTAAGGGTTAGTATAATTAATACTGTTTTCATAAGTATTATTTTTATAATCATCTATCATTGTAATATAGTTTTCATAAAAATAGTTTCCATCAAAACTGTAATAGTTTTTATTAGTTAAAAACATTGTTGGCGCTGCACCTAAGTTAATATACTCAACTGAAGTGTTTTCATAATAAGCATGCCAAAATTTACCACTACTTGTTTTAGTATAGTACGTATAAACTTTTGGAATAACTTTTTCTGTTAGATTAGTCCCTGAAACATTATTGGTAATATAATTATTCATAGATATTGTCAGATTGCCAATCAAATGATATGTTTTAACTTCTCCACTTTGAGTGATTGCGTCATATTCATAGGCTCCATTTTTATCTAGTAAAACTCCGTCATTTGTATAAACATTATCATTATTTACAACAACATAAGTTTTTGAAATAGTAGAAATTGGAATTATATTCACATTACTTAAACTAACCCATCCAGTAAAACCACTTATTTTTATTTTAACAGAGTTATAAGTGTCATTAAATTCCAAAAAGGCCATATCTAAATATGTATTTCTTCCTGTTATATAAGTATATTCTCCACTTAAATTTTCACTAGTATAAAGATAAATTAAATCAGAGCTTGTTCCAGTAGATTTTGCTAAAGCATATGATGCATTAACAATAACATCATTTTTTTTAATCACAGCAACAAGATTCGCACTCGCTTCATAAGTTATCATTTTATTATAAGCACTAGTATAATTATCAAAAGTTTCTTCATTAGTTGGAGTTCCTGCTTTATCTACCGTATAAACTTTATAAGTTGATGTTGCCAAAACAGAATTAGGCATTACGAAAAAAAATAATATTAAAAATATTAATAATACTACTTTTTTCATAATATCCTCCTTTATATAGATTTATAAGGGTTTGTTTCCGTTCCTTCCCCTTTAAATTCGAACGTTTTATCAATATAAATAACTGCATAACCATTATTGGTACTACTTATACTGCTATTAGTAAAAGCACCACTTACAATACTCCAAACTGTTGTTGTATTCATACTATTAAAAGTCCAAGAGTTTTTTGCTAACCAATTATTGCTTAAACAAGCACTTGAAATATTATTTTGATTGCACGAAGAATTTATTGTAGCTTTAATAATATCGCTAACTGATAATGTGCCAATATATCCTCCAGAATTTTTTCCTTTATAAATCGTTGCTTTTTCAGAATTTATAATATTTGTTAAACTATTACCAATAACCGTTGTAATGTAACCAACATCCCAAGAAGCATCATATACTATAAGCTCATCTTCTAGATTAATGTTTAAACTGGAAAATAATAAACTGTTTGTACTTGAAGTGGCTAAATAAGCTCCACCCGACAAATAACTATCGTTTGTATAAAAAGATGTCGTATTGTCAAACTTAACATTTTGATTTAATTTCAATAAAACCTTTACGCCTTCACTTGTAACAGAAATTATCTTTCCATTGTAGTTAAACAAAGAAATATTATTAGCTAATTCTGCTTCATTGCCTCTAAACACCAAATCCCCATTACTCATTTGATATAAGCCAGAACCACTTGTGATTACTTTGTTTCCTAGTAAATTTTCAATTGTCGGATAATCAAATCCATTTAACTTAATGCTAGAGTATGTTTTATCGTTATATTCAGTTGCGATTATATACATATTACTATCTGGATTGTGAATTGAATTTAAATATGCGATAAACTCAGATGAAAAATTACTATTAACAAGATTTACTTTTTCTAAAGTGTATATTGCTTTATTGACATTTAATTTTGCAAAGAAAGCTTCGCAATAATCACTATCAATAAAAATGCTCGCGTCACAACTTGTTAAATCATAATACCCTGTCCCATTATAAGCTAAGTCATATGATATTTGTTCGACATCATATTGCAAAATAAATTTTTTAATTTCGTTATCTATATATAACCCATTAACACTGTTATAGTTAAGTGTTTCTGAGTAATTATTGTTAACATTTCTTATTTGAATGAACAAAAATATAAGCGTTATTGTAATAAAACTGGCTACAATTAAGGTTTCTGCAAGCATAAAACCTTGGCTATTTTTTTTTATCATTATCATACACCTTTTCTATTGTTTTTATTCTAAATCTATTATATAATAATAAAGTAGAAAATACTAGATTAAGAGTAAAAAGAATGACAAGGGGATGACAAAATGCTTAAAGTTTTTGACTTTGAAAAACTACCAGTAGTTGAGATTGTTAATGATATTCTAGTTGATGCTTCAAAAAGAGGAGCCTCTGATATTCATTTTGACGCTCATGATGAATTTATGAAAATTAGAATTAGAATAGACGGAAAATTAATTGATTATGCTGAAGTTCCTAATGGCATTAAGAAAAACTTAATAACTCGTATTAAAATTATATCAGGGATGAACATTACTGAATCAAGACTTCCCCAAGATGGGGCTATTAAGAAGAATCTACAAGATATGGATTTAGACTTACGTGTTAGCTGTTTACCTACTAATTTAGGGGAAAAAATCGTTATTCGTATCTTAGACTATAGTTTAAGTTTAAATGGTATTGAACACTTGGGTTTTAGCGAGAAGAATTATCACAAAGTTTTAAAAATGATTGGTATTCCAAACGGAATAATCTTAGTAACAGGAGCAACTGGAAGTGGTAAATCTACTACTGTATATTCCGTTCTTCAAAGACTTAATAAAGAAGAAACAAACCTTGTGACTGTTGAAGACCCTATTGAAATGAACATTGAAGGTATTAACCAAGTTCAAACAAATAGTGAAATTGGTCTTACTTTTGCAACTGCCCTAAGATCTATTTTTAGACAAGACCCTGACATTATCATGATTGGAGAAATAAGAGATACTGAAACAGCTCAAATTGCCGTTAGAGCTTCAATTACAGGACATTTGGTTTTATCAACTCTGCATACTAACGACTCTTTAACAACAATTGAAAGACTTATTGATATGGGTGTTGAAAGATATTTATTATCTAGCTCACTATCTGGCATAATATCACAAAAACTCGCTCGTAAATTATGTCCAAATTGTAGAAAAAAAAGAGCTACAAATGAATATGAAAAAAAATTATTTAAAACTGTTTTAAATAAAGAGGTAAATGAAATATATGTTGCGGATGGCTGTGAAGAGTGTTCAAATGGTTATAAAGGAAGAATTGCTATTCATGAAGTATTATTGATTAATGATGAAATAAAAAATGCTATTAATACAAACATGGACAGAGAAAAATTGAGAACTTTAGTTTATAACTCAGATGTTATTACCTTATTACAAGACGGTCTTGAAAAAGTTGAAAGCGGTCTTACTACTGTAGAAGAGTTATTGAAGATTATTGAACTAGAAAACGATGAAAAAACAGCTGGAAAAACAGATCTAAAGTCTAGTATAGAGCTTGCCAACTTAGCTCACAGTAAAAAAGAAGAAAATAAAGTAGTTGAAAATGTAGCTGCCGAAAAAGTTGTTAATATTAATGCATTAGATAATGATTTATAAGCACTAATTTTAGTGCTTTTAGTTTGGATGGGATTATGACAATTAAACAAAATATAATACAAGAATATAATGTAAAAAATTCAAAATTTATTGTTTTATTAATTAAGATTGATGATTGCAATATAAAGGAGCATATCAAGAAGATAAAACAAGAATATAAGAGCGCAACGCATTATTGTTTTGCATATATTTTTAATGATTTATATAAATATAGTGATGATAAAGAACCAAGCTTTTCAGCAGGTATTCAAATATATAACGCTCTTAACTATAATAAGCTAAATCAAGTTCTTTGTGTTGTTGTAAGGTATTTTGGTGGAACAAAATTAGGAGTTGCAACTCTTGCCAAAACTTATTTTAATTGTGTTTTAAAAACAATTGAAAATGCAGAATTAATAGAAATATCAAATAAAATATTAATAGAACTTTCTTTTAATTATCAATTTGCTAAGCAAGTAAACTCTTTATTGAAAAAAGAGGATATATTGAAAAAGAATTTCAATGAAAAGGTAAAATATCAGTTATATATTGAGGAAGATGAGTTTTTAAAAATTATAGATGACTTAAAACGTTTTTGTGATATAGATATTAAAAAGAGGTGAAATTATTCACCTCTTATTTGTTTTTCTACTTCATCAGCAAAGTTTTCGTTTCTTTTTTCCATTCCCTCGCCTACTTCAAAGCGAATCATTTTAACAATTTTACAATTATTATCTTGAGCATATTTTCCAACTGTTTCTTTATTTTCAGCTTTAATATAAAGTTGGTCTTCTAAGCAAACATCTTCATAATATTTGATTACTTTCCCAACTAAGATTTTTTCTATTACTGCTTCATTTTTTCCTTCGTTTATTAGTTGTTCTTTCATAATTGCTTTTTCTTTTTCTAATACTTCAGTAGGTACTTCCTCTCTTTTTGCAAAAAGAGGTCTCATTGCGGCTGTTTGCATAGCAATATTATTGGCAACTTCTTGATTTGTTCCATCAACTAATACAACTGTGGCAATCTTACCACCCATGTGAATATAAGTACCGAATATTTGTGATTCGTTTTTTGTAATTTTTTCAAATCTTCTAAATGATAATTTTTCACCAATTTTAGAAGTTTTGGCAACTATTAAATCTCTTATTGTTTCATTGTTGTATTTTAAAGATAAAGCTTCTTCAACTGTAACAACATTAGCATTTATAATTGTTTTTAATATCTCACTTACCATATCTATAAATTCAACGTTTTTGGCAACAAAATCTGTTTCAGCATTTACTTCTATAATTACAGCTGTGTTGTTTTCAGTTAGGATTGAAGATATTCCTTCTGCTGCGATACGATCTTGTTTTTTACCAGCTTTTGAAATACCTTTTTCTCTTAACCAATCAATTGCTTCTTCCATGTTGTTTGTTGCTTCTAAAGCGTTTTTGCAGTCTAACATTCCTGCTCCTGTTTTTTCTCTTAATTCTTTTACTAAACTAGCGCTTACCATATATTTTCCTTTCTAAAATTAAAGATGATTTTTAATCATCTTACTTTAAAGCTTCTAAAAGTTCTTCTTTTTTCATAGTACTGTAACCTTTTACTTCTTTTTCTTTAGCTCTTTTTCTTAATTCTGCTACAGTTAAGTCAGTTAAATCTTCTACTTGTTTTACTTCAGCTTTTTTAGTTTTAACAGCTTTTGTTTCTTTTTTAACTTCTTTAGTTTTTTCTTCTTTTATTACTTTTTTAACTTCAGCTTTTACTTCTTCTTTTGGTTCTACTTTTGTTTCTTTTATTTCTTGTTTTACTTCAGCTTTTACCACTTCAGCAATTGGTTCTTTTACTGGTTCAGTTGCTTTTGTTTCTGATGCGAAATCTATTATTTCTCCACCATTAGCTTCAATTATAGCGTTAGCTAAGACACTAGCAATCAATTTAATTGATTTTATAGCATCATCATTTCCTGGGATAACATAATCTACCATATCAGGATCGCAGTTTGTATCTACTATTCCAAATACTGGTATATTTAATCTTCTTGCTTCTCTAATAGCATTATATTCTTTTGAAGGATCTACGATAAACATTGCACTAGGTAATTTTGTCATTTCACGAATACCACATAAAATTCTGTTTAATTTGTCGTATTCTTTTTTTAACCCTATTACTTCTTTTTTTGGAAGTAAATCGAATATTCCATCGCTTTCCATTTTTTCTATTTCTTCTAATCTTTGAACTCTTTTTCTAATTGTTTTAAAGTTAGTTAAAGTTCCACCTAACCATCTTTCAGTTACGTAATAAGAATTTGATCTTATTGCTTCTTCTTTTATTGCATCACTTGCTTGTTTTCTTGTACCAACAAATAATACTTTTCCTTCGTTTTTGGCTATTCCATTTAGTACTTTATAAGCTTCTTCTATCATTGCAGCTGTTTTTTGCAAATCAATGATATAAATACCATCTCTTGCTGTAAAAATGTACTCTCTCATTTTAGGGTTCCATCTTTTAGTCTGATGACCAAAGTGAACTCCTGCTTCTAATAAATAATTTACTGATATTACTGACATATTTCTTTCCTCCTTTGTTTTTTTCTTCTGACATTTCGAAATTACATCACCTATTATAGGCACACGATATAACAATTCATGTCATGTTTATTTGAAAAAGCCATAATCATTATACCATAAATCGTTGATTTGGCAAGGATTTTTTATAATAAATTAAAAAAGTATCTTAAAGACACTTAATTATTCAAAATCTTTATACATTTTGCTTGGAATAATATCATTTTGGTGTTGGTATTTATTACTATTATATGTTTCGTATTCACCTTCTATGGTGTGATAATAAATTTGACATATCTGCATATTTGGATATATTTTGACAGGTTGAATGCAAGATATTTCCAGCGTCCAAGTACCATCAAAACCAATATCTCCAAAGCCTGCCGTTGAGTGAATAAATATTCCAAGTCTACCAACTGAACTTCTACCTTCTAACATTGGAACGTACTTGTCAGTAAAAGTTCTCTCTATAGTTCTTCCTAGGTAAAGTTTATTTGGCTCTAAAACTAAACCTTCTTCTGGAATTATAATCTCTTCTACTTCATTGTTTTTTTTCATATCTAAAGGACTATTTTTATAAACTAATAGCTTATTATATAAAGATAAATTATAGCTGTTTGGTCCAAGCCTACTTTTATTATTTATTTTTATATCATCAAAAGGCTCAATTACAATGTTGCCTTTTTTTATTTCTTCTTTTATTTTTAAACCAGATAAAATCACTTTTTTCTCCCTTTGTTTATTAATTTTTCTACTATGTCATATATTTCATCAAATAGTTCTTCTTTTGTCTTTCTCTCACCATTTTTTAAACACTCAACTGTTATATAGTTGTGCATGTCAGCTATTTCTAAATAAGCTTCTTCTGCGTTTTTAAGATGTGTCATAGATGATTCGTGCTCGTCTGATGATTCTGTTCTTACTTCTAAAGCTTTTGTAGAATATTGATATGGCAAATGTAAGAATATTGTATGATCGGCTTTTTGTAGCCCTAAAATATCATATTCAAGCATTTCTAATTTTTTATATAAATTGTTTCTTTCAATTTTATCGGTTATTTTTCCACCTTGGTGAGCGGTATTAGAGTCTGTATATCTATCTAAAATAACAACATATCCTTCATTTAAGTGTTGTTTTATTTCATTCATATGATATCTTCTATCTGCGGCAAAATAAAGAGATGCGACAAGTGGATCAACGTTTGCTGCACCTTCACTAAACCAACCTAAACAAATATCTTTTTTGCCTAAATATGGTCCACCTACTATTCTTCCGGTTGGTGTATGGTACATTGGAAAAGAAAAGTAAATTGCTTTAATATTGTTATTATTTAGCCTATTTACTAATTCTTTGGCTTGTGTTTCTTTGCCAGAACTGTCTGTTCCTTCAATTACTATTAATTTACTCATAAAAATTATACCTTTCTTGTTAATTGAACTCCTTCAGGAAAGTTGCAAGGTTGTGCACAGGTGTAATCATGAAAAGTACATCTGGCTCCACGAGAATGTGCTAATGCGTCTTGAAAGAGTGGATGATTCATTAGTTTTAATGCGTCCCTATATTTTTCCAAAGTTGCTTTTGTCTGAAACATTATTTCTTGTTGAGCAGCCGAACATAATCTCTCCTTAGCTTTTAATATAAATTTATCATATGTTCCACATTCATTTATAGCTATAAGTTTCCCTTGCGGATGAATATCCCCAATAGATTCAATATCATCTAACCACTCATACATCAAAAGGTCCTCATCAAATAATATAGGTGGTATAAAAAATTCTTTTTTTTCTAAAAGATGCATACTATATTCAAGTGTTCTGTGTCTATGGGCCTGAGCAAGTTGAGCAAATGTTCCTTTATAATTTGTAGAATATGATGTTCCAAAGTATTCTTCTACATCTTTATCTGAAAAAATAGATAAACTTCTGTCTTTTCTATTCGACATAGCTCTTTCATCTAACAAATTAAGTCCTTCTAAACAGCTAATGAATTGTTCAAAAGAATGACACAACCTTGTATTAAAAGAGATTTTGCTTTGCTTGTTTTCTTCTATATATTTTTTCATGAATGACACTATTCTATTTAATTGTATCCAAGGAATAGTATGTATCATCTTTGTTGAAGCAAAAACCGTTACTAAATACCTTGCGTTTTCTTGGGCAAGTTTTTCAATCTTTTTTTCGTTATGAATATTTCCATATTTTTGATTTATTTTCCATTTAAAAATCTCAATCCATTTGCCATATAGTTGACCTTCTACAGCCGTAATATTTGAATCCGTTGCTGGATCTATTTTTGTGTATCTTGCTGATTTTTCGCTTGTGGCACATTGTCTTTCATTATTAAGAACCATTGCTAAAATCTTTGGAATATTCACTATTTCCATTCCAATATTTATATGTTCGTATGGCGTTGCATGTTCTGCACCCAATGTAAATTTTATTCTATTTTGAGTTTTTACTATATCTTCGTTTTTAAGTTTCTCCCATCCTTCAGGTTCATAGCATTCTCCAGCTAACTGTGCACTATAATTAATAGCCTTGTCTTTGTTAAACGTTCCGTCTTCATTTAAAAAAGGGGTATGTGGTAGTAGTGTAATAGACATTTTGCTTTCTTCCATTATTTCCTCCATTATTCCCCAATAAATTCTTTTATAAAACTATAATATCATTTTAACAACAGGTTTTCAATATCGGTCAAATGATTTGTTCCTTTTATTCTCTGTTTTTTAATTTTTTATTATAAACCTAATTTTTCTTTTACTATTTTGCCAATAAAACCCATATCTGCTTTTCCATTAAGTTTTTCTTTTGCCATAGCCATAACTCTACCCATATCTTGAATACCTTTTGGATTAATCTCATTGAATATTGCATCAATTTCTTTTCTTATTTCATCCTCAGTTAATTGTTTAGGCAAATATGCAGACAATATTTCGATTTCTTTATTAGCTTTTTCTGTTAAGTCTTCTCTATTTCCTTTTTTAAATTCTTCAATTGTTTCTTTTAAAGTTTTAATTTGTTTTGATATTAAAGTTAATAACTCTGAATCACTTAACTCTTTTTTCTTTTCTATTTCTTCTAGTTGCATAGAGCCTTTTAGCATTCTAATAACTGATAGAGTTTCTTTGTTTTGACTCCTCATGGCTTCTTTTAAATCATTTAATATTTTTTCTCTCATAAATTTTCCTTTCAAAAAAAAGCTAATTAATATCTGTTATTAGCTTTTTCTCTTTTACGACTATTTTTAATACCTTCTTTTTTTGCTTTTCTTCTTCTTACTCCAGGCTTCTCGTACCCTTCAGTTCTTTCACGAAGTTTTTTCAATGAGCCTTCTTTTGCTGATTTTTGTTTAAACATTTTAAGGGCGGATTCAAGTCCGTTTCTATCTCTTACTATAACCTTTGTCACTATAATCCCTCCCTTCTGTTCTTCAGGTACATTATATCACTAGAGAAAATGTATTTCAATAACAAATATTAAAATTCTTTAAATTTAAGTAATATTGAGCTCTATTATTCCTTCTTTCTTTATAAATTTATAGAAGTTTTAAAAAAAACAGCCAAAAGCTGTTTTTTAACACATTTTACCTTCTAATATGCCTCTAATATTAGTCCCCAGTTGTTCTCCTAGTTTAAATACAACATTAATTATTGTGACAAATAAAGGCATAAAAACAATTACAAATATTACTATTAATATTGTGAAGATAATTTTTTTATTTTTAACTAATAACTGCATAGTTTTTTGTCAAAAATTCTTCTTATTGCTGAACCAAGGCTTCTCCCTAATTCTAAAAGCGTATTTATACCTCTAGCAAAAGCATTTACTAATGTTGCAGATATACTAACACCGCCAACTATGCATATAAGTTCTTGTTTATTCATCATATTTTCCTCCTTCTATTAATTACATTTTAATGGTCTTATAATACCGTCAATAACTCCAATAAGGAAAGCAATTCCGGCCGCTATAATAATCCCAAATCCAAATCCCCCACCATGAATGTTTAAAAGTTCTGTTTTTTTTAATTCCATTTTTCTATCCTTTCTACATTTTTTTTGACTGTTTGATATATAGTTGTTTTACCTAAATTTACTTTTATGATTAAAATGCCTTTTTGATTTATATTTAACTTACAACTGTAAAAAATTTCAAAGTACTTATCATAATTATTATCAATGATAGGCGTTAAATTCATTTTTAAAAAATTACATTGACTCTGCTTTTCATCTATTATCAAATCATTTGTCAAATGTTTTAAATTCTTTTCTTCGACTAATATTTTTAAATGTCCATCTACTACTTCGCCGTAGCACACAATATAATTATTGTACTCAAATAAAAATATAATTAGAACTATTGACACAAATAATAACATTAAAAATATAATCCATTTATTAAAAATTTTATCTTGCATTATTTATCTCCATAATTTTCTTTCTTTCGAATTTTACAATCCTATCAAACAACTCTTTATTATTATTTCTATGAGAAACTATAATTATAGTTTTGTCATAAAATTTTTTAAACAGTTTTTCATAAATTTCTTTTTCTAATTTATAATCAACCTGATTAGTTGTCTCATCTAATAATAAGATATTAAATTTATTTATCAAGCTTCGGGCTAGAACAACTCTTTGCCTTTGCCCTCCCGATAAATTAAATCCATTTTCTTCAATAAGCATTTTAAGGCCTAATTTATCATCTATAAAATCTATATTACATATTTTAATTATTTCATTTAGTTCAACACTACTTATTTTTCTACCTAAAATAATATTATTGTATAATGTATCTGTAAATAAGTTTTCATTTTGCGATACATAAGTAATATTATTATTAATCGCTTCTTCAGTATAATCATTTATATCAATATTATCTATTAAAAGTTCACTTCTTTTGGTCTTGTAATATTTCTTTATTAGTTTTAATATTGTCGATTTTCCACATCCACTCTCGCCGAGTAATAAAACTTTTTCGCCTCTTTTTATATTTAAGCTGATCTTATCTAATGTATTATAATAATCATCATAAGAAAAAGAAAGATTGTTAATATTTATATCTCCTTTGATATTTTCATTTATAAATCCTGTTTTTTCTTCACTGTAATACAAGTCTAAGATTCTTTCAATGGAAGCTTTAGCATTTATTATATTGTTGTCTAAATCAATTATGTTCTTAATTGGCCCTAAGAAGTATATTATCAATGTATTAAAAGTAATTAGCGATCCAATTGTCATATTCTGATTTATGACTTCAATAACTCCTAAATATATAATCAATATAAAACAAAGATCATTTAATAAGTTTTTAAAAAAAGTCTGTGTGTTATAAATACTATTTATTTTAAAAATATTTGTTAAAAGCTTTTCATATGTTTTCTTTAATTTTATTATGATGTTTTTCTCAATATTAAGTCCTTTTACTGTTTCAAAATGACTAATTGACTCTATCATGTAGGAAGTTGCTTCTCCTTTTGATTTTAATGCTTCTTGTATTTTCTTGTTTATAATTGGTCTAAATATCAATATTAATAATACATAAAGTATAAATGTTATTAGCGAGATCAAAAATAATTTTTGATTAATAAAATACAATATTATAAATGACGTTAAGACTAATATTGTATCTACAAACAGCGTTAGAGCAACTCTATTAATCATTGTCCGAACATTTTCTAAGTCACTTATTCTAGATATAATATCGCCAACACTTCTACTGGAATAATAGCGATAAAGAAGTTTAATTATTCTAATAAGAGTTCCTATTGTTAAATCATAATCTATATTTTTATTAATAATATTTAATAGTTTTTCTCTTAAAAATTCAGTTATTAAATTAAAAATATAAAAGTGGCCAAATATAATAAAAATAAGCAATAAATATTTTTGACTTAAATCTATATTATCTATCAAACTTTGCATATAAAAAGAGCATATAATTGAAAATATTGTTACAAAAATTGATAGCAAAATAATTTTTATTAGTTTCTTTTTGTATTGACTAATAAGTGAAAGACAAAAAGAAATTTTTGATTCGGTATTAACATATTTTGGTAATTTTTTTGTTAGGGACATAGTTATTATTATTTTATTGAATATTTTTTCAAACTCAAAAAAGGATATTTTTTTTAATCTATCACTTGGATCACCAATTATTAAGTATTCTTTATTGAAATTTATTTCATATATAACAACATAGTGATAGTAAGAGTTTACTATTGTATGAGCTATACATGGGGTTTGTATTTCTTCAAATTTATTTATTCTTATTCCTTTGGCTTTAAAGTCAAAATACTTTAAAGTTTCTATTATATGATAGGCAGTTGTTCCGTTTTTATTTGTTTTTGACAATTCTTGCAACTCAACTTTACTAATGTTGCCATCAAAATACTTTATTATCATTAACAAACAAGCTACTCCACAATCCTTTTTTTCACTTTGTTTAACAAATGGATACTTTTTCAAACAATTCACCTCCTCAGCTTTATTATTTGAAAAAGTAATAGAAAATCCTTTTAAAAAAAAGTATAAATTCAATTTATACTTTTATTTTTTCATTATTGTAATATATTTATTGCCATACTTCTTTGTTTTTAATTCTTGATACGAAAACTTTTCTATTTTATCATTTTCATATTCCAATACGACTACTCCATTTTGATTAACAATTTCATATATTAATTTTAAAACATTATTTAAGATTTTATCTTTATATGGTGGATCTAAAAAAACTAAATCAAATTTAATACTATTTTCTTTAAAGTAATTAATTGCTTTTTCATAGTCCATTAGTAGTGTAAAATATTCTTCCCCTGTTTTTAAGCTTGTAATATTTTTATTGATTATTTCAATAGCCTTTGGATTGTTGTCAACAAAATAAGCCATATCGCATCCATTTGATATAGCTTCTAGCCCTAAGCTCCCGCTTCCAGCAAACAAATCTAAACAAGTTCCTTTAATATAATCTTGGATTGTTGCGAAAAGTGATTCTTTTACCCGGTCCATGGTTGGCCTTGTTCCTATAATATCTTCTCCAATAATTTTTTTACCTTTGTATTTACCACTAATTATTCTCATATAATCTCCCCCTTAATTATAGCACTAATTCATATTCTCTTATAACAATTCTGTCATCTGAGCAATATTCTATTACATACTTATTATCTCTTTTACATATTATTATTCCTACCGTTTTGTTGTCCTCTATGCCTTTAACATTCCTATCAATGTAATTCATATAATTTTGTATTTGTCCAGTATGATTTGAATTTAATTCAGTTACTTTAAATTCTATAACTACGTAACATTTATAACTAATATTATATAAAAATAAATCTATATAATTATATCTATCACCCATTTTAATTTTATATTCATTATCAATATAACAAAATCCTGTTCCAAGTTCTTTCATAAATGAAGATAAATCTTCTAATATTAATTTTTGTAATATTTTTTCAGATATATTTTCATAATTATGAGTATTCTTAATTAATATTGGGTTTTTTACAAAATCTACTACATTTTGTTCTTCATTGTTAATTATTTTATATTTTGTGTTTTCATCTAGCCTTTCATATTCATTTAATTTTATTTTTTCTCTTAACTCTCTTACAGATAGGTTCTGATTGACTGATATACTTATATAATAATTAATTTTATTAAAATCATCATTCCATATCAGTTCACAATAATGAGAATAAGATAATTTGTCCGACAGTGTCGGACATTTTGAAAACACATCATAAAATCTTCTAAAATATCTTAATCTAGATTGTGTATATCCTTTTCCTAACTCATTTGTCAACTTTTTAGAGTAATCTTTAATTATTCCTTCACCATAATGTTTACCAGCTTCACTAAGCATTTTGCCTACATTATAATAAATGTTCAAATCACTTTTATTTATTGAATAATTTTTAACTTTTCTATTTATCTCATTATAATAATTCATCTCTTCCCCTTCCTATGGACTACACGTTCTAA
>CAYYQX010000002.1:117239-135517 GCA_964473455.1 uncultured Muribaculaceae bacterium
TTTATCTCATTATAATAATTCATCTCTTCCCCTTCCTATGGACTACACGTTCTAATCTTATATCCATTTTTATTTAACTTTATTTCTATGCTTCCATTTTGATCTGTTCTATATATTTTTGAGTCTTTTAATATATCTAATACATATTCTTTAGGGTGACCAAATTTATTATCTTCTCCTACGCTTATTAAACTATATTTGGGTTTAATAATATTTATAAAATATTCACTACTACTTGTATTAGATCCATGATGCCCTACTTTTAAAAAATCAATATAAGATAATTTGTATTCTTTTAATATATCACTTTCTGCTTTTACTCCTGCATCACCCATAAATAAAAATTTATAACTATTTAATTCAGTATATATTACAATTGAATTATCATTTTCATTATTATATTCTTTTGTATTTAAAAACCAAAATTTATATTCTTCTATATTTAATTTATTAATACACGAATCATATTTAATATTTTTCTTGTCTAATATTTTGATTAATTGATTTTCTAAATCATTGTATATTCCACAATTAAATATTATATTATCTATTTTAAAATTGTTTACTAAGTTAATAGATTCACCCATATGATCAGCGTCTCCATGAGTAGTGATTAAATAGTCTAGTTTTTTTATTCCAACTGATTTTAAATATGGTAAGATGATACTTTTGGCAATGGAATAACTGGTTTCATAATAACTTGCGAAGCCTCCTGTATCAATTAAAATGTTTCCCTTATTATTTGGTAGTTGGATTAATATTGAGTCTCCTTGACCAACATCTATCATTGTTACTACCGAATATCTATCTAAATAATTAATGTTATTATGGAAAACTAAAATAACTAATAAGTATGTGATTTGGTTATATTTTTTTCTTTTAAAACAAACCAAAATATAATTTATCAAGATGTAATATAGAATAACAATGATAAAACTAATTTTCTCAAGTATTAAGGTCAAAAAGAACGCTTGAGCAACAAATAAGGAAATAGATTCCATCCAACTGATTAAAAGGTTCAATATAGAATCAAAAAAAGGAAATATTAAAGTTATTAAAGAAAGGGGGAAAATAACAACTGTTATAATTGGAACAAAAATAATGTTTGTAATTGGCGTTAATAAATTTATTTGATAATATGTATTAATGACAATTGGTAAACTAGATAAAAAAGCAATCATCGATACCATAAATAGCTTTATAAAATAATTTTTAAAGTGATTTGATATCTCTCCATAAATTGTTAGAAATAAACTAATAGTATAACTAAACATAAAACCAGTATTGTGAATATAATATGGATTATATAGTAAGTTTACTATTATTAATATAAGAACAATTTTATACGTCTTCATGTTTATTTTAAAGGCTTTGTTTAAAAACAAGCAAATAAATAACAAGGTTCCTCTAACAACTGATGGAGCAAATCCTGCTAAAAAAGAATAAAAGATTAAAAAAATCGATATAATACAATATAAAATTGTCTTGTTTTTAATTATTTTTTTGAAAAGAAAAAGTAAAATACTTGAAAAGAGTGTTATATGCATTCCAGATATCGCAAATAAGTGACTTACACCATTTAATTGATATGATTCCTTTACTTCTTCTTCAATATCGTTTTCGCCAAGAATAAAGGTATTCAAGTATTCTTTTGATTTAAACGTAGCAATATACTTTGTAATTGCGTTCTTTATTATATATATGATGCTTTTGTTCTTCTTTATAACTTCGATATCTTCAGCTTTAAAAATATATTTTATATTCTTACTCAATAAGTATTTTTGATAGCTAAATAAGTTAAAGTTGGTATTAGTGCTTGGAACACTTAATTCGCCAGCTGCTTTAACATAATCTCCTAAATCTAATTCTAACGTTTCTGTGAAATAATATGTTAACTGAATCTTTTCTTTATTCTTAATAACTAATGTTAGTTTATTATCCTTTACTCTTTTTTCAATAATTGTGCCTTCAATGAATGTTTGGTTTTCTAACTTTATTGTGACCTTATTTAAAGTAGTATAAGCAACATATATAATTATCATTAATACTAAGAAAAAAAGTATTATGTTAAACTTTGATATAGCTTTTAATTTTATTATATGTGCTTTCCCCTATTCCGCTAACATTCATGATGTCTTCAGTTTTTGTAAACGATTTTGTTTCTCTATATTTTATTATCTCTGTTGCTTTTACTTCTCCGATGCCTGGAATTGTCATTAGTGTTTCAAGAGAGGCAAGGTTGATATTAACTGTTGTAGACGTTTCTTCAGTAGATTCTGTTTCACAAACACATTCTTTTTTATCCATATTTTCTACTTCTTCTTTGGTATATATTGTAACAACGTCTTCATCATTTAGCTTCTTACTTAGATTAACATTTGACGTATCTGCGGTATCTAATAATCCATCACTCAAGTTTACAGCATCTATTACTCTAGAATCTTTTAAAAGTTTATATACACCAGGATTGGTAACTGCTCCTTTAACGTCAACCATAATATAAGACTGCTCTATTGTTTCACTTTCTTCTATAACTTCTTCTACAATAGGCTCTGTACTTTCAATATTTTCACTGTTTACAAGTGGAGCTTCTATTACCTCCTTATTTTGCGTACTATTTAATACAACGCATAAAACAATAAATATTACCATTGATGTGGCAATTATAATATGCTTTATTTGTATTAATTTTTTTATTTCCAATAGCTTTTTTAAAATTTTTTGTTTCATTTTTCCTTTCTATATGTCCCTAAAAAATTATACAAAAGCAATAAAAAAAATCCTTTTAAAGGATTTTTAAAAATGTCCGGTAGATCCCCCGCCTCCGCCACCAAAGCCACCACCGCCAGAGAAACCTCCACCAAAGCCACTTCCGCTTGATTGATGAGATGCGGCAATGTTTCTGGCAGCTACAACTGATGTTGTGACTGTTTGATTTATAATATTATTTATAATCATTAAATCAATTAAATTATGATTATAGAAATTAGTATTGGCGTTTGGTAAGTCTTTAATTTTTATCTGCATGTTTTTAATTAACCTGTCCGCACATCCCAAAGTTGTTGCATAAACAAGATACTTGTCCCATAGCCTTACTTCTGGTAGCTCTTTTTCATCCATTCTACTAAAATCTTTCATGAACTTTTTTAAACCAATCCACTTGTAGTACTCGTCGTTTGCACTTTGCGTTCTTTTTGTAAGACGAGCGAAATAAACTATTAAGATACAAAAAAATATTAATTGAAGAACTGCTGAAATACTATAAACATTATATCCTTGGCTGAAAAAATAAGCTTCAACAATAAATAAGATTAGTGTTATAAAAATATGCAGCGCTCCTTTTATTTTTACTTTGCTGTTATTTATAAAATATTCTTTTTCTTTTGATTTTGCTAAAGAAACTTTATACCATTCGTTATATCTTTTTAAAAATTTTACATAGTCTTTCTTAGCTTGTTTCTTAAATTCTTCTAAATCTTCCTCTTGTTTACCATTAAATAAAACTTGTATTACTTCTTCTTCTATTTCATCTAAATTGTTCTTATTTTTAAGTATAAACTTGTAATTTTTTTTATTCAATTTAACAAAATCGATGTTTTTTTTATAAATAAGATTTAGTATGTTTGCAGATAAATCGTTAGTTGAAACTTTTTGCGCTACTAAGTAATCAACACAAGCTGGATTTACATCGCTTGGAATATCTCTGAAGTACTTCTTTTTAAATAAACTATCATATTCTTTATCGTTTGATTTATAAACTTTTCTTATAAAATAAATCAGATATAAAACCCAAGCAAAGCCTATAATTGAAATAATAATGCCAACAATATTTAGTTTGTTTCTTTTGGCATTTGCTTTTTCAGCTAATACTGTTTCATATTCAATTATTTGACTTAAACCGTCTACACCACTTTTTTTAACTGAGTTTATTTTGTCAAAAGCAATCCTTATATCTAAAGTATCTCCAGTGTACAAACCGTCTTCCACAGTAAAATAAACTAGGTTTTTGCTTTTAATATCAATGTCTCCTGTTAAAGGCCCGTGAGCCCAAGCTCTAAGTTCATTATTATTGCCTGGAATGTTTAACCTAATTTCAACATAATTAATATTGTCTGGGATTGTCTTAAAAACATTTAACCATAGTTCTGAAACATCATTGTGTGTTACAACTACATTTTCAAGTTCATATTCAATGTAAAATCCTTCACGCGTGCCCGGGTTAAATATTTTGTATGTGTAAGTATTATTTGTTTTTTCTAATAAATAGTACCCTGTATCTCCAGATGTTGCTAGAGAATTGTATGTAAATACAGTTCCGGTTTTATATATATAGTCAAAATTAACATTATTATCAACAGTAATGCTTTTTACAGCAATTAAGTTGATTCCTGTTGGGTTATATAAATTTGCATCAATAAACAAATCTTCTGTACTAGTATTATTTAAGTCTATCGTTTTATAAGCACCATTAAAAATTCCCTTGTAAACAAAAAGTTCCTTAACATTAACATTTCCATTTTCTTCTACCGTCATATTGATATAATAATTATCAATATATGTTTCAGTTGCATTTACTCTTATAGGAATAAAAAATACCATTAAAATTAAAAATAAATAAATTTTTTTCATCTTACCACCTAAAAAGGCTTAACTTAAGCCTAAAATTTAACTTCTGGATTTTTTTTATCTTTTTCTTCAGCTTCAAAGAAAGGTTCTGATTTAAATCCAAACATTGAACCAATTATATTTGTTGGAAACATTTCAAGTTTGTTTTTGTAACTTAAAACAGAGTCATTATAAAATTGTCTTGCATATGAAATTTTATCTTCTGTATCTTTTAAGTTATTTTGTAAATCTAAAAAGTTTGTATTGGCTTTTAAATCAGGATAACTTTCAGAAAGTGCAAATAATCTTCCTAAAGCTTGTGTTAGTTCTCCATTTGCCTTCATTTCATCTGTTGGTGTTGAAGCATTAACCGCTTTATTTCTAGCGCTAATAACAGCATCTAATGTTTCTTTCTCATGTTTAGCATAACCCTTAACTGTTTCTACTAGATTAGGTACAAGATCTGCTCTTCTTTTTAGTTGGACCTCAATTTGTGCCCATTGATCTTTAACAGCATTTCTTAGTTTTACTAAACCGTTATATATTCCAATTAGTAAAAAAATCAAAACAACTGCTACTCCTAAAATTCCCCATATCATATTATCATTCTCCTATCTATATTAATTATACAGCATATTTTTAAAAAAATAAATATCTATAATTCAATTAAATTATATTCTAAATTTCCAAGTCCTATTTTTGCACCGTGTTTTAGAGTTATTAAGACATCATTAAAGTCCATAATACCGGTTTCTTCAACAAATTTATCTAGAGTTGCTTTATCAATACTAACTGGATCTGTTGAAATAAACACACCAATATTTTTAGTAATTAAATCCATATGTATGCCATAACAGTCACATTCTTTTGTTATATTAAAAGCGTAGTTTATATATATATTATTTTTCCCTTTAGCCGCTGCCAAAGCATATTCTGCTAATTTTTCGTGAAACTTTGGTGTCTCCCATGCATTAGCTATCGCTTCTACTGGACAAACAGCAGAGCATGACGCACAACCAATACAAACTTTATTATCAACAACGGCTTTTGGATCTAACTTAATAGCATTTACTGGGCATTTGTTTACGCAAGCACCACAAGAAATACAAATATCTTCATTAAATGTTGGTATAGAATCAGCATGTTGGGCTAGTTTACCAGCGCGTGATGCAAAGCCCATAGCTAACTGCTTAATGGATGCTCCCATTCCCGCCATTCCGTGACCTTTAAAATGAGCTAAGATAATATAATTATTATAGTCTTTATATTTTGTACCAATTTTGCATTTCTTAAAATAATCTCCATTTATTTCAACTTCTACATAAGGATTTTCTTCATCACCATCAGCAATTATTACTTCTAAATCTGTAAATCCATGGGCTATAGCTGTTTTGATATGATCTTCTTCTTTTGTCCTACTGCCTTTATATAAAGCATTAGTGTCCATATAACAAGTTGGTAAATTTTTCTCTTTTAAATATCTTTTTATACCATTAAAATATTCAGGTCTAATAAAAGTATCGTTTCCCATTTCACCAAAGTGAACTTTAAGTGGAACTGTTCCTTTTAAAATAATACTTTCTTTGCTTTCCACTGTTTTCAACATTTCATAAACAGCATTATTTATTTCTTCTTCTTCAAAATTTTCTATTTTTTTAAAATAAACGTTTTTCATATAGCCTCCACTATAATAATAACATATATGAATATAAAAAAACTAGTTTATACTAGTTTTTTTTGTAACGCTTCTTGTTCTAATCTCGGTCTTATTTTGCAGATTCTTTTTATAAAATTAATTTCGTTAATTACCTCAGTTGCTTGTTCAAAAGGTAAACGTTTTAACACTTCATCATCTTCAATAAATAAGATTTCATCCACGTATATCCTTGGCTCATCATCTTCGTCTGTACGGCAAAGATTAGCAATGTCCCATTCCCAGTAATCAACCATTTCATCAAAGGCTTTATCACCCGCATAAAAATCATAAACTAATTGCTCCATTTTATCAGCAAAATTATGATTTTTCAAGATATAATACTGTACCAATTTTATTCATAGCTTCTTCTGTTGCAAAAGCTTTTTGCTCTTCTGTAAGCTCAAGATCATCGTTAAATAAAGTATAAAGTAAAAATGAAAAGCCGCCATTTGAATAGCCATCTAAAACAATTCTAGCTAAATCACAATTAGAATAAATTCTATTAACTAATAGCTGATACAAATTTGCATAAGCATAATGATCTTCAATCAACGACAATTGGTTTGGGTTTTCTACATATGCATTCTCATAATCAAGCAGCATACATTCAACAATTGCAGGTGCAAAAAAAGTATCTTTCTCATTCCATTTATCTTTTTCTACTTGTATGGCAATTTTTAGTATTTCGTAGTTGTCTTTAATACTATTCCATATTTCTTCTTTCTTGGCATAATCCTTTTTAATATATCTTGCAGCGTATAACTCAGAATTTAGTTTTCGAACATCTTCAATTAAAGTACTCATTAAAAAACCTCCCTGTATTAAGATAATTATACTGCTTTTTTTATTGAGAATCTACACTTTAATTAAAAATTTTAATTCATAAAAAAAAATTACATTTCTGTAATTATCTTATCTATTGGTAGCGACGGGGAGATTTGAACTCTCGACCTTTCGGGTATGAACCGAGCGCTCTAGCCAACTGAGCTACGTCGCCATAAAAATAAGCAAACTAATTATAGCAAATTTGCTTATTTGTTGCAATCATTTTTTATTATAATTGTTGGTTTTTATAACTTTTAACAATATTACTTAGAAACATTGCAACAGTCATTGGTCCAACACCACCTGGAACAGGTGTAATGTGATTGGCTATTTCTTTAACGTTTTCAAAATCAACATCTCCATAAATTCTTCCATTTTCTTTTGTGATTCCAACATCTATTACTATAGAGCCTTCTTTTACCATATCAAAATTTACTAAATGTTTTTTACCAACTGATACTATTAGAATATCGGCTTTTTTTGTTTGTTCTTCTAAATTCTTTGTTTTAGAGTGACATATAGTAACGGTTGCATTGCTTTTTAGCATTAAATGAAAAAGTGGCATTCCAACTAAAAAGCTTCTTCCGACTATTACCACATTCTTTCCTTCTACATTAATATTATAATATTTTAATAGTTCCATTATTCCTAATGGTGTACAAGGAACAAACGAAGGTGAATCATTAACTAATCTTCCTATGTTTGTTGTTGTAAGCCCATCAATATCTTTATCTGGATTTATTGTATCAATCAAAGTTTTAGTGTTATATTTACTTGGAATTGGAGCTTGAATTAAAATAGCATTAACAGTTTTATCGTTGTTAATTTTTTTTATTTCTTCAACAATTACATTTTCTTCTACTGTTTCATCAAACCTTCTACACTCAAAAGTGATTCCTATCTCATTACACGCTTTTTCTTTACTTTTTATATAAACTTCACTTGATTCATTATAGCCAATCTGAATATCAATTACTTTTGGTTTAATATTTAGTTTATTAATTTCTTCTTTTAGTTTTTCTTTTATTTGGTTACTAACTAACCTACCGTCTAAAATCATTTATTTCAACTCCTTATACAAAGGAAATTTGTTTGTTAAGTTTTCTACTTCCTTTTTTAATTCATTTAAAACTTTCTCATCATTAATGTTTTTTAAAGCTTTACTGATAATTTGAGCTACTTCTTTAAATTCTTTTTCTTTAAAACCTCTTGTGGTCATGGCTGGACTTCCCAGTCTAATACCACTTGTAACACTGGCTTTTTCCGTGTCATTTGGAACTTTGTTTTTATTGACTGTTATCCCAATTCTATCTAGCACTAATTCAGCGTCTATTCCAGTAATATTTAAATTTTTTTTAACATCTACTAATAATAAATGTGTGTCTGTTCCATTTGAGACTATTTTAAATCCTTCTTTTGTTAGCGAATCAGATAATTGTTTAGCGTTTTTTATAACTTGTTTTTGATATTTAATGAAGGATTTATCAAGTGCTTCATAAAAGCATTGAGCTTTAGCCCCTATTACATGCATTAGTGGGCCTCCTTGAATACCTGGAAAAATCATTTTATCTATTTTGTTAGCAATTTCTTCATTATTAGTTAAAATGAGACCGCCTCTTGGTCCTCTTAATGTTTTATGGGTAGTTGAAGTTACAACATCAGCATAAGGTATTGGTGAAGGATATAATTTTGCGGCCACTAAACCAGCAAAGTGTGCCATATCTACCATCAAATAAGCATTAACACTATCAGCTATTTTTCTAAATTTTTTAAAATCTATTATTCTGGAATAAGCACTTCCACCAGTTATGATCATTTTAGGTTTATGTGTCATTACTAATTCTTGTAATTTTTCATAATCAATCATTTCTGTAACAGAATCCACATCATATGAAACTATTTCATAGTCTATACCACTAAAGTTAGTTTTAAGCCCATGTGTTAGATGTCCTCCATGGCTTAGGTTCATGCCCATTACTTTATCTCCAATATTTAAAAGAGCTTTATATACAGCCATATTAGCAGCAGAACCTGAGTGTGGTTGAACATTGGCGTATTTTACTTTAAATAGTTTTTTAGCATACTCTATTGCTTTTGTTTCAAATATATCAATAAATTCGCAGCCACCGTAATATCTCTTACCTGGATACCCTTCAGCATACTTATTAGTTAAAATACTGCCTTGCAGTTTTAAAATATCCGTTGATACATAGTTTTCTGATGCGATAAGTTCAATGTTATTTCTTTGTCTATTAAGTTCTTTTTCTAAAGCTTCTTTAAGTATTTTATCCATAAGAATCATCTCCTTTTAAAATTATATCACAATTTTAATCATATTTTATGGGTAAAAAAAAAGAAAATTAATAATTTTCTTTTAGCATTTCAAAGAAACTTTGTGGGTGGTTACATACTGGACAAGTAAGTGGAGCTTCATTTCCAAAATGAACATGACCACAATTACTACATATCCACATTGTTGATTCTTCTTTTTTATATACTTTGCCTTCTTTTATGTTTGCAAGTAAAGCTTTATATCTTTCTTCGTGGCGTTTCTCTATTTTGGCTACTTCACTAAAAAGATATGCGATGTGGTCAAATCCTTCTTCTTTGGCTTCTTTAGAAAAATTTTCATACATTGTTGTCCACTCGTAGTTTTCACCTTTGGCAGCATCTTCTAGGTTAGACATTGTATCTTTTATCTCTCCGCCAACAAGTAATTTAAACCAAATCTTAGCGTGCTCTTTTTCATTCTCGGATGTTTCTAAAAAGAATTTAGCTATTTGTTCAAATCCATCTTTTTTAGCTTTGGATGCATACCAAGTATATTTGTTTCTTGCCTTACTTTCTCCTGATAGGGCTTCTTCTAAATTTTTTTCTGTTTTACTTCCTTTTAATTCCATTTTATTTCCTTTCTATATACTATCTATATAATCTTCTATCATTTTTAGAAAATTTTTGTTATTACTTTCATATTTTTTAGGTTTAAAATTTTTTGCTTTATTTAGGGCTTCTTCTAGTTTTGAAAAATCATCTAATCTAATTATTAATCCCTTTTTTGTTAATTCTTCCAATATTTGTAGTTGATGGTTATTAGTGTGCTCTCCATATTCTTTTAATCTCGCTGCAGCAATTATTTTTTTATCATAACCCATCGCGGTTAATATTGACCCAACTCCTGCATGCGTAATTACTATATCAGCTTCTTTAATTATTTGCTCATATTTATCAAGAGGGATAAGTTCAAACATTTCGATGTTTTTAGTTTCATATTTTGTATGGCCTACTTGCGCAATTACTTTTTCTTTGATTACCTTTTTTTCTATTAAATCATCTACTGCTTTTAATAGTCTTGTAAATGGTTTATCTTGTGTTCCCAGTAGTATTAATATCAATATATCCACCCCCCATATTTAGCTTTAGGGTAAAGGTTTAGCATACTTTCCCATTGAACTATAAACAAATCAGCAAATTTATATACTAGTCTTCCTGTAATGGTTTTAGTGGCAATATTGGCCATTGTTTCAATAAATATAATCTTACTTCCAAAAATCTTTCCAATACAACACATTGGTCCTGCTGTATGAGCACCTGTTGTAATAATAACTTTTGGCCTTACTTTTATATATAAAAATAAACTTATAAAACAATTAATTAATAATTTAAATGGATAAATCAAAAAGTAATCTTTTGTACCATATATCAAATAGCTAACTTTTCCCTTGTATTTTTCTTTTAAATAAACATTATCGGGCGTTTTTTCAGTGACTATATAATAGTTATATTTTTTAAATAGGGCTTTTAACTGTAACATTTCGTTTAAATGTCCACCAGTTGAAGAAATAAACATAACCTTTTTCATATACTTCACCTTCTATTAATATTTTAACATTTTTAAAATAAAAAATATATCTTTTTATAAATAGTTTACTAAAAAAGCAGATTAAGAACTGCTTATAAATAATTTTTAAATTTTGAAAACTTACTGTTGTTATATAAGTTATCTTGATCTAATTCTTGTAATATATTTTTTTGTTCTTTGGTTATTCTTTGCGGAATTATAACATCCATTATAGCAAACATGTCACCTTTTCTATTAGTATTTGGATCAATGACACCTTTACCTTTTAATTTATATTTGTCTCCTGGTTGTGTGCCTGGATCAATTGTTAGTTTAACGTTACCATAAATGGTTGGAATATCTTTTTTGCACCCCATGATAGCTTCAGTAATAGTTAGTGGAACTTTTAAGAAAATTGTTGTATCTTCTCTTTCATATAAAGGGTGTTCCTTAACATTAAATTCTAAGTAAAGGTCTCCATTAGAACCTCCATTTGCCCCAGCTTCTCCTTTACTTGGTACTCTAAGTTGATTTCCAGTATCTACTCCGGCTGGAATGTTTACTTCAATATTTTTAGTAACATTAACTTTTCCTGTTCCATTGCATGATGAACAAGTTCTATCAATTACTACTCCTCTACCATGACAAGTTGGGCAAGTAGTTCTTGTAGCAAAAGTTCCAAATAAAGTTCTTTGTTCTTGGGTTACTTGGCCAGAACCATGACACATTGGACATGTTCTTTCTCCATGTCCTCCTTTACCATTACAATCCTCACATTTTTCGGTTGTGTTTATTTTTAGTGTTTTTGTTGTCCCGTTAACTGCTTCTTCAAAAGTTAAGTTAACTCTTAATATAGAATCTCTTCCTTTAGTACTTCTGCTTGTGTTTCTACCACCAAAATTAAAACCAAAACCAGAGCCAAATAAATCTCCGAAAATATCTGAAAAATCCATATCAGAAAAGTCAAAGCCACCAGTCCCACTTTGATTTTCAAAAGCAGAATGTCCGTATTGATCGTATTTTTTACGTTTATCAGAATCAGATAAAACAGCATAGGCTTCTTGAGCTTCTTTAAACTTTTCAGCCGCACCACTTTCTTTGTTGACATCTGGGTGATATTTCTTGGCAAGACGCCTAAAAGAAGATTTTATTTCATCTTCGCTCGCTCCTTTATTAACTCCAAGTATCTCATAATAATCTTTCTTTGACATGTTTTATTCCTTTCCTGTTATAGTTATGTCTTTAAATAATATTGAAGGAGCGCCAAATGAAGTGCGTTCAAAAAGTAAGTCGCTTCCAATTTCTACAATATTATTAAATAATTCCATTATATTAGTACTTAAAAGAATCATCGATAAGGCTTTAATATTTTTACCGTCTTTCACTAAAATTCCTTCTGCTTGAAGAGAAATATCGCCTGTTTTTTTATTAATTCCTGAATGAAGACCTTGGAGTGAAGTAATGATTATACCATTTTTCATACTTTTTATTAATGAAGAAAAATCTAATTTACCCGGAACAATGTGCATATTCGTAATATCTCCAGAGTTTCCTGTTGTTTCTTCGTTATACTTTAAAGCATATTCGATATTATTTAATTTCTTCTTAAATACTCCGTTTTTTATAACTTCGTTATATTGTTTTTTTGTTCCTTCAGCATCAAATAAAGAATGTCCAATAAAATTATCATTTAATGGGTCTTCAATGATGTTAAGCTTTTCAGAAAAAACTTTAGTATTTAACTTATCTTCTAATAATGATTGGTGCATATAAATAGATTTAGCATTAAACATCGAATAAAATGTACTCAACAAATCAGAAACAACATCATTTCTAATGATTATATTATATTTATTTGTTTTAATACTGCTTGAGTTTAATTTAAACAATACTTCATCTATTTTAGTTTCAAATAGTTTTTTAAAAGATTTAAAATCATAAGTTTTAGATAGATAACTAACAGATACTTCTTTTGTAATACCATCTTCTTCAGCTGAAATTGAAGCACCAAATGATTGATAATCAGAATAATCAATCATTTCAGAGTTTTCATTATATATTAAATCTCTTCCATAGTGGTGATTATAACCAATCTGAAAATCTTTTAATCTTTTATCTTTTTTATGAAGATCATTTAAAGATAAAAGATCTTGTTTGGCTTGACTATAATTTACTTTGTTAGGCTCAGCAATGTTTTTGATATTATCATTTACTAATTTATTTTTATTGCTATTTTCTTGCACTTCAAAAAGTAAATTTATTTCATTTACTATTTTTTGTGGATCATTTATATTCTCCGTATGCATCCTAACAGTTTTATCGTTTTTTATAGCCTTGATAGAATATCCTTTTAAATTTGATATATCAAACTCTTTTAGTTGATCATTTAAAACTTCAATTGAGGTTTCATTAGCAACACCTTCAAGTATCTCAATATCAATATTATTTTTTTTAGCTAGTAATAATAATCTTTTTTTCATATTATTCTCCACCTACCAGTATTTTAGATAATTTTATTGTTGGTTGCCCTGTTGTTACTGGAACTTGCCCACTAGCTGAGCCACACATACCAGGAGACATAACTAAGTTATCACTTACCATTTCAACATTGTTTAATATATCTAAAGTATTGCCAATTAAACTAGCTGATTTAACACATTCACTGATTTTTCCATCTCTTATCATATATGCATCATCTACAGCAAAGTTAAAGTCTCCCGTTTCTGGTGAGACTGAGCCTCCACCTAGGCTTTTCGCATATAATCCTAACTTAATGCTTTTGATCATGTCTTCTACTTTATCATTTCCAGGTAAAAGATAAGTATTACTCATTCTTGAAGTTGGAGCATACTTATATGATTCTCTTCTACTACATCCATTAGGTTTCATATTCATTTTCTTAGAATTTAAAGCATCAACTAAATAACTTACTAAATATCCGTCTTTTATTAAAATATTTTTTTTAGTTTTATTTCCTTCATCATCAATGTTTGAGCTTCCCCATTCTTTTTTTATTGTTCCATCATCTATAATAGTTACTTTTGAACTGGCTATTTTTTGATTTAGTTTGCCAGCTAAAACAGATAAATTATCCGCAACAGAAGTTGCTTCCATAGCGTGTCCACAAGCTTCGTGAAAAAGAACACCACCAAAACCACTTTCTATTACCACAGGCATTTCTTTACCTATACAAGGCTTAGCGTATAACTTATCTACACCGGTTTTAACCATGTCATCAATTATATAAGATAAATCTGTATTTAAAAGCTCTAAACCAGCAGAATTGCCAATAGATCTAAATACAGTTGAAGTTTTCTCTTGATCTTTAAAAGTTATACTTATAGCTAGTTTTGTATACATTTTTTCATCTTGTTTATACAAACCAGTATGGTTTACTATTGTAATAAGACTCTCTTCTTCATTTAAAGTAATATCTACTTGATTGATTCTCTTTTCTTTACTTCTGATTATTTCATTTAAGTTTTTTAAATAATCTTTTTTTTCTATTTCACTCATTGATTGATGATCAAGTTCAAATGTGTTTTTAGTTTTTTGAAGTTTTTTTAACTTGATATTTTTATGTTTTACTTTTTTATTGACATTTTCAATTAGTTTTTCAACAGTTTTTGTTAAATTACTCTCTTCCATAGCGTTTGTTCTAGCATAATAAACATCTTCCCCATCAATCATGCGAAGCCCAACGCCAGTAACAAAGTTAACATCTACTTTATCTAAATTATTATCAATATATGAGTAAGATTTTGATTTTGAATCTTCATAGAATATTTCTCCATAGCTTGCGCCTGTACTCATTATTTGGTTTATAATTTTTTCTAATAGTTCTTTTTTCATAAGTTCTCCTACATAGAAGTAAAGTTCTAGTTTCCTAGAACTTTTTCTTTTACTTTTCTTCAAATTTAGCGTCTTTTACATCGCTTTCTTTTGGTTCTTCCGTATTAGTATTGTTGGTCTGATTTTGTTGATTTGCTTTAGCTGCTTCTTCATATACTTTTGTAGCTAGCTTCATAGCAGTATCATTTAGTTTTTCTTTCTTAGCTTTGATATCGTCAAAATTATTTTTTTCTAAAGCTTCTTTTAACTCTTTAATTTCTACTTCGGCTTGTTCTTTATCTTTAGCATCAACTTTATCACCTAAGTCTTTAATAGATTTTTCTGTTGCAAAAACTAGTTGTTCTGCTTCATTCTTCATATCTATTTCTTCTTTTCTTTTTTTATCCGCTTCTTTATTTGCTTCAGCATCTTTTACCATTTTGTCAATTTCAGCATCAGTTAATCCACTTGAAGCAGTAATTGTAATTGATTGTTCTTTATTTGTTCCCATATCTTTTGCTTTAACGTTTACTATACCATTAGCATCAATATCAAATGTCACTTCAATTTGTGGTACTCCTCTTGGAGCTGGAGGGATATTATTAAGTTGAAATCTTCCTAATGTTTTATTATCCGCTGCCATACTTCTTTCTCCTTGAAGTACATGGATATCTACAGCTGGTTGATTGTCAGCTGCAGTTGAAAATACTTGTGATTTACTTGTTGGAATTGTTGTGTTTCTAGTAATTAATGTTGTCATTACTCCACCTAGAGTTTCAATACCAAGAGAAAGTGGTGTGACATCTAATAATACAATGTCATTAACATCTCCTGAAAGTACTGCACCTTGAATAGCTGCGCCCATTGCGACAACTTCATCTGGATTAACTCCTTTTGAAGGCTCTTTGCCTAGTTCTTTTTGAACTAAATCAACTACTTTTGGTATTCTAGTAGATCCACCTACTAATAATACTTTATCGATATTATTTTTTGTTAAACCAGCATCTTTTAATGCTTTTCTAACTGGTTCTAGAGTTGATGTTAATAAATCATCTACTAACTCTTCAAATTTTGCTCTTGTTAAATTATAACTCATATGAAGAGGCCCTGCTTCTCCTTGAGTTATGAATGGAATTGAGATCTCTGTTTGAGCCATTCCTGACAAGTCTTTTTTAGCTTTTTCGGCTGCATCTTTTACTCTTTGCATTGCCATTTTATCTTTGCTTAAATCAACGCTGTTTTCTTTTTTAAATTCACTTACTAAGTGATTCATGATTCTTTCATCAAAATCATCTCCACCTAAATGGTTGTTTCCACTTGTTGACAAAACTTCAAATACACCATCACCAAGTTCAAGAACTGATACGTCAAACGTACCACCACCCAAATCGTATACTAGTATTTTTTCATTTTTGTCTTGTTTATCTAGTCCATAAGCTAGAGCTGCCGCAGTTGGTTCGTTTATAATTCTTTTAACATCCAATCCGGCAATCTTTCCAGCATCTTTTGTTGCTTGTCTTTGAGCATCATTAAAATATGCTGGCACTGTTATAACAGCTTCTGTAATTTTTGTTCCCAAGTAACTTTCAGCAGTGGCTTTTAGATCTCCTAAAATCATAGCTGATATTTCTTGTGGCGTATAATCTTTACCATTAACGTGAACTTTTTCATCTGTTCCCATTTTTCTTTTTATTGAATATACGGTTTCTGGATTAGTAATCATTTGGTTTTTTGCTTTTTGACCAACGATTATTTCTCCTTTACTAAATGCTACTACAGAAGGGGTTGTTCTATTTCCTTCTTTATTAGCAATTACTTTTGTTTCTCCACCTTCGTGAATTGCAACACAACTATTTGTTGTTCCTAAGTCTATTCCTATTATTTTACTCATATTATTTTCTCCTTTTTCTTTATTCGCTTACTTTAACCATTGCTGGTCTTAGTACTCTTTCTTTATATAAATATCCTTTTCTTAATACTTCTATTACCATTCCTGCTTCTACTCCATCAACTTTTTCTGTCAATACAGCTTGGTGGTAAGTTGGATCAAAAGGTTTACTTGAACCATCTATTGCTTTTACTTCGAAATTATTAAAAATATTAATTATTGAAGTATAAATCATTTTAAATCCTTCTAAAAATTTAGATAATTCATCGCTTAAATCATTATCATCTAGCTTAATAGCTCTTTCAAAGTTATCTACTATCGGTAACAATTCTCTTATTAAGTCCTCGTTGGCATATTTTAGCATGCAAGATACTTCTTCATCTTTTCGTTTACGATAATTGATTAGTTCTGCTTTTTCTCTTAAAATTCTATCTTCTAGGTCTTTAATTTGGCTTAAAAACTTTTTGTTATCTGGTTTTTTCACTACTTTTTCTTCTTCTTTTTTTTCATTCATGTTTTTCCTCACCTATGTTTTCATTTATATAGTTTAGAAGCGACATTACTCTTTCATATTCCATTCTTTTTGGTCCAATTAAAGCAATTGTCATTTCTTCACCATTTATTTTATATTTTGTTTTAATTATTGTAACGTTATCATCAAAACTGTTCTCACTACCTATATATATATTTATACCTTCAGCATCTTCTTTGATAGAGTTAACAATTTTTTTATCATCAAACTTACTAATAATTGTTTTAATTTTATCTACATCATTAAATTCTGGTTGTTTTAACATATTGCTTGTTTTAGAAACTGTAAAGTTAGATTCTTTTGTAAAATCATTAAAGGCATTATAGAACGCACTGTAAAGTATTTCGTGTTGTTTAATGTATTGTTCTATAACTGGCTTTATTTCATATTCTAACTTTTCTCCTACTTTATCTAATGGTGTTCCAACTATTAATTTATTAATGATATCAACTGTTTGTTTTATTTCTTTAACATCTACTTTTTCAGACAAAATTAAATTCTTATTTTCAACGTGCCCTTTATCAGTAATAATTAAAGCAATCACATTATTTTCACTAATTGGTATTACTTCTACTCTACTAATTCGGTTTTCGTTAGAATTTTTTCCCAATACAACCATTGCATAGTTAGTAATATCTGATACTATCTCCATGCTTTTTAAAACAGTATCAGATAACATTAATGAATGGTTATGAAAGATAGTTTCTAATTTTAACATATCTTCACCGTTTAGTTCTTTTGGCTTCATAATATTATCTACATAATATCTGTATCCTTTTTCACTAGGAACTCTACCGGAAGATGTGTGAGTTTTTTCAATTAACATACTATCTTCTAAAAAAACCATATCATTTCTGACTGTTGCACTTGAGCAATTAATCTTATCACAAAGGTCCTTACTACTAATAGGATTTGCTTTCTTAATATACTCTTCTACTATTAATTTTAATATTGATTCTTGTCTTGAACTTAACATATATCACCACCGACTATTAAATTATACTATGCCTTTTTAGCATTGTCAAGTAGTGAGTGCTAAAAAATAAATAACCTTTTACAGTTA
>CAYYQX010000002.1:135617-136778 GCA_964473455.1 uncultured Muribaculaceae bacterium
TTATGATTTGTGATAGCATATTGCTCAATTTAGTTTAAAAAGTCTTATAAAATTTGGTGAATTTATGAAAAAAGAATTTAAAAACGTTGAACTTGCTATTTTATATAGAATTTGGGTTTCACATATGGCAGGAGATTTAAGATTGTATTTGATAGACCATTTACATTATTCAGAGGAAAAAGCTTTCGCAGAAATGAATGACTATTTTGAAAATTATAATTGCCCAAACGATCCTAGGCTTGCGAATTCTTTTAATTTTATTTTAAATTTTGGAAATACGGTTTTTGATATAAAATCAAATAATTATACAGAAGAAATAACAGTAATAGATATCCCCAAAAATTTAAATAATGAAATAATTAATATAGTTAGGAAACCTCTTATTGACTACGGTTTAATAGTTAGAAAAGTTTCGAAAGATAAATTAATAGTTTTTTTTGATAAAATATATACAAATATGGACTACCCTGAATGCCGTCTTAGTGAAGAAATCATTCCTTTGATAAGATAAAAAATCAATTCGTTTGAATTGATTTTTTGTTATTATTTCCTATTATTTATTGCAGCTTGCGCAGCAGCAAGTCTTGCAATTGGCACTCTAAATGGTGAGCAAGATACATAATTTAAACCAACCTTATGGCAAAACTCTATACTAGATGGTTCCCCTCCGTGTTCACCACATATACCTAGTTTAATATTTGGATTTGTTGCTCTTCCTTTATCAGCAGCCATTTGAACAAGTTTTCCAACTCCATTTTGATCTAATCTTGCAAATGGATCAGATTCATAAATTTTTGTTTTATAATATGCGTCTAAAAACTTACCAGCATCATCTCTTGAAAAACCAAATGTCATCTGTGTTAAATCATTTGTTCCAAAAGAGAAGAATTCTGCTTCTTTAGCTATTTCATCAGCAGTTAGAGCTGCTCTTGGAATTTCAATCATTGTACCAATATGGTATTCAATGTCGCTTCCTTTTTCTTTTTTAACTTGTTCAGCAGTTTCTACTACTATATCTTTAACAAATTTTAATTCTTTTACTTCGCCAACTAGTGGGATCATTATTTCAGGGACAATATCTATTCCATCTTCTGCTTTTACTTCTATTGCTGCTTCCATTAAAGCTCTTGTTTGCATTTTAGCTATTTCCGGATAAGTTAC
>CAYYQX010000002.1:136828-139996 GCA_964473455.1 uncultured Muribaculaceae bacterium
TCCCATCATTGGGTTAAATTCATGAAGTTCTACACATTTTTCTTTGATGTGTTCAACTGTTACATTCATATCTTTTGCTAAAGCAATAATATCATCTTCTTCAGTTGGTAAAAATTCATGTAGAGGTGGATCTAAGTAACGAACTGTCATTGGAAGGCCTTTTAGTTCTTTATACATAGCTTTAAAGTCACCTTTTTGAAATGGAATAAGTTCATTTAAAGCAATTTCTCTTTCTTCCAATGTTTCTGATAGAATCATTTTTCTAATTTTTGGTATTCTGTCTTCTTCAAAAAACATGTGTTCTGTTCTGCAAAGTCCTATACCTTCAGCACCAAGTTCAACAGCTTTTCTTGTATCTCTTGGATTATCAGCATTAGTACGTATTTTTAGTGTTCTAAACTTGTCTGCCCAAGCCATTAATCTTCCAAAATTACCACTAATTACTGCTTCTACTGTTTTAATATCGCCTTTATATATTTTACCAGTAGATCCATCTATTGAAAGATAATCTCCTTCAATAAACGTGCATCCTCCTAAAGTAAATTCTTTAGCTTCTTCATTAATCTTAATAGCGCCACATCCACTTACACAGCATGTCCCCATACCACGAGCTACTACGGCTGCGTGAGATGTCATTCCACCTCTTACAGTTAATATTCCTCTTGCGGCTGCCATTCCTTCAATGTCTTCTGGAGTTGTTTCAAGTCTTACAAGAATAACTCTTTCTCCTTTGCCATTTTTTCCTAGTTCTTTTGCAACTTCAGAAGTAAATACTACTTTTCCAGCAGCTGCTCCAGGTGAAGCTGGTAATCCTTCGCCTAATACTTCACCATTTTTTAATGATTCAGCATCAAACATAGGGTGTAGTAATTGGTCTAGTGCTTTGGCATCTATTCTCATTACTGCTTCTTCTTCGTTGATCATGCCTTCATCTACTAAGTCACAAGCAATTTGTAAAGCAGCTTGCGCTGTTCTTTTACCATTTCTTGTTTGTAAGAAATATAATTTTCCTTCTTGAATAGTAAATTCCATGTCTTGCATATCACGGTAATGTTTTTCCAGTTTTGTTGCAAGTTCCATAAATTCTTTGTAACACTCTGGTAAATCTTGTTCTAATCTAGCTATTGGAAGTGGAGTTCTAATACCTGCTACAACGTCTTCACCTTGAGCATTAATTAAGTACTCTCCATAAATTCCTTTTTCTCCAGTTGATGGGTTTCTAGTAAATGCTACTCCTGTACCTGAAGTGTTTCCCATATTGCCAAAAACCATTGCTTGAACGTTTACGGCAGTTCCCCAAGAAGATGGAATATCATTCATTCTTCTATAAACTATTGCTCTTGGGTTATCCCAAGACCTAAATACAGCTTTAACTGCACCCATTAATTGTTCAGTTGGATCTTGTGGAAAAACTTCCCCATTTTTATGATCTGAATATACTTTTTTAAATCTTCTAACTAATTCTTTTAAATCTTCTACTGTTAAATCAGTATCATATTCAACGTGTTTTTCTTCTTTTAATTCATCAATTATTTTTTCAAAAAAGCTCTTTGAAAGTTCCATAACAACGTCAGAATACATTTGAATAAATCTTCTGTATGAATCATAAGCAAATCTAGGATTTCCTGTTTTAGTTGCAAATCCTTCTACTGCTTCATCATTAAGACCTAAGTTAAGAATAGTATCCATCATTCCTGGCATTGATGCTCTCGCACCACTTCTAACACTTACTAAAAGTGGATCACTGTTATCACCGAATCTTTTCCCTTGAATGGTTTCAAGTTCTTTTAAAGCTTCAAAAATTTCTTTTTTGATTTCTTCACTTATTTCTTGACCATCTTCATAGTACTTTGTACAAGCTTCGGTTGTAACTGTAAAGCCCTGTGGGATTGGCATTCCTAAGTTAGTCATTTCGGCTAAATTAGCTCCTTTTCCACCTAATAAATTTTTCATTTCTTTTTTGCCTTCTCTAAAGGCGTATACGTATTTCATATATTTCCTCCTTATGCACTATCTAATTCTATCAAAAAAGGTGAAAAAAGAAAAGTATTTTATGATACTTTTCTTAATTTTACAGTGTTTTTAACGTGCTTGACGAACTATTACGATACCAGAGCCTCCGGGTTGTGCACTTCCGCCTCCGCCTCCAGTATTAGCGGTTCCAGCACCATAGTAAGCATTTCCTCCACCTATAGCTCCACCTAATCCGGCAGTATTAGCATAAGCGGTAAGACCACCACCTCCGCCTCCTCCAGCATATAAAGTTCCGGCTGCATCACCAAATTCTCTTGTAGTTGTTCCTTGTCCTGTTCCACCACTAGTATATTGTTTATATCCACCTGACCAATAGTAACTGCCACCGCCACTTGAGCCATTGCTTCCGCCGTTGCCACCAGGATTATCCCAGCCAGCTCCGCCTCCGCCGCTGCCTCCGGCTCCACCATGAAGAGTGCCACAAACACCGCCACCAATAGAATATCCAAATGCAGAAGAACTTCCACCATTACTACCTGCAGCACCCCCAGCACCAACAGTAATAGGATAACTTGTCGATGCCAATAAAGCTATTACTTTACGAGTGCTAGTGTATCCACTACCGCCACCGCCTCCCATAGTATCAACTCTTCCACCACCTCCGCCTCCAACTAAGAAGACATCTATTGTCATATTGATTGCTGGTGTGAAAGTTCCACTTGTTAATAATTTTATTCGCCAGTTTCCACTTCCATCATCTATAAATGTATACGTTCCCGTATAATTAAACATTGACGTATAACTTGCGGTTAGTGTTGCGTTACTTGTTCCCATAGTAAATGTTGTTCCAACCACTGAACAACCTGTGCAGCTTACAGTCCAACCTGCAAAAACATAAAAAGTTTTCGTTGGATTACTTATAGTTGAAGTTGATCCATATGCGATAGTTTGGGGACTTGTTCCACTCCACGTTCCACCGTTTGCATTTACCGTTAAAGTATAACTATTTAATGTCCAATTAGCAGTTAATGTTGTATTTGCTGCCCCCATCGTAAATGTTGTCCCGTTAATCGTACTTCCAGTACCACTTACCGTCCAACTTGAAAATGTATATCCTGCTCTTGTTGGAGCAGCTATTGTTGCTGTTTGGCCACTAACTATTGTTTGTGGCGTTGTTCCACTCCATGTTCCTCC
>CAYYQX010000003.1:0-102263 GCA_964473455.1 uncultured Muribaculaceae bacterium
TTTCATCTTCTTCTAGTTTGCTTAAAATTCTAGCATGACTCATCGATATATTCTTGTCTTCTATCATTTCCCTAACAACAGCCGGAAGTCTTAAAAGGCCTAAAAGATTTGTTATATGACTTCTACTTTTTCCAACCTTCTTTGCCAATTCTTCTTGCGTTAACATTAGCTTATCACACATCTTTTTATATGCTTCTGCCTCTTCAATAGCACTTAAATCTTCTCTTTGCAAGTTTTCTAAAAGCGCTATTTCCATCATTTGTTCTTCATTAAAATCTCTTATAATGGCTGGAATTTTAGAAAGTCCTATTTTTTTTGATGCTTTAACTCTTCTTTCGCCTGCTATTATTTCATACCCTTTTATACTTTTTTTAACAATAATGGGTTGAAATATGCCGTGCTCGCGGATAGATTCAGCAAGTTCATTTAAAGAAGTTTCATCGAATTTTTTTCTTGGTTGATATGGATTTGGTCTTAACTGATCTAATTCAATTTCAATTATTTCTTCTTTTGTAACGTCCTCATAAATTTGTCTTTCTATTGCTTCTAAATCTAGGTTATCAGAATTAAATAATTGTTCTAAACCTCTTCCTAATGCTCTTTTTTTAGTTTCCATTTCTTTCAATCACTTCCTTAGCTAAATTTATATAGGCTTCTGTGCCTCTACTTTTATCATCATAATACATTATTGGTTTTCCATGGCTTGGAGCTTCCGATAGCCTTACTAGTCTTGGAATTATTGTATTATAAACTCTTTCCTTAAAATATGACTTTATTTCTTCGACAACTTCTAATCCAAGGTTTGTTCTGTTATCTAGCATTGTAAGTAGAACACCTTCTATATCAAGATTATGATTTAACGTTTTTTGAGCCATCATTATCGTATTTAAAAGTTGCATGATTCCTTCTAGTGCGAAAAATTCACATTGAACTGGAATCAATACCGAATCGGCTGCGGTAAGGGCGTTTGTTGTCAAAATCCCAAGACTTGGGGGACAATCAATTAATATATACTCAAACATTTCTCTTATTAAATCAATGTTTTTTTTAAGTTGCCCATTTTTACTAAAGTTTGGAACTGTTCTGCTTCTTTCCATAAGTTCTATATCGATACCTGCTAATCTAATAGTTGCTGGAATAACATATAGATTTTTAAACTTTGTTTTTATGATAGTGTCAGTTACTTTTGCTTCTCCAATTAAAAGGTCATGAATGCAACTAGTTAAATCTAACTTGTCTACACCTGTCCCGGTTGTTGTGTTTCCTTGAGGATCTAAATCAATCAGCAAGGTTTTTTTATCTAAATATCCTAAAGCTGCAGCCAAATTTATACTTGACGTTGTTTTTCCAACGCCACCTTTTTGGTTGACAAGCGCTATTACTTTTGCCATTTATTCTTCTCCTTTTATCTCATGTCTTATTTTATCATAATTTCACTTTTATATCTACCTACTACTTGTGATATTCTTCATTATTTATAATCTTAAAACTGCGATAAATTTGTTCTAATAAAATCACCCTAAATAGTTGATGAGGAAAAGTCATTTTAGAAAAACTAAGGCTATAATCGCTTCTTTTCTTGATTTCCTCATCTAAGCCATCAGAACTGCCAACTATAAAAACAACATTAGAATTCTTTATAAGGATTTCCTCCATTTTTTTAGAAAAAGATACCGAGGATAATTCTTCTCCATTAATATCTAATGTTATAACAAAATCTTTTTTATTTACTCTTTTTAATATTTGTTCTTTTTCTTTTTCCAAGTTTTCAAGTTTATTTCTTTGTGTAAATTCTTCCACTTCTATCACTTCTAGTTTTGTATATTTTGCCAATCTTTTTAAGTACTCTTGAATTGCTTTCTTATAAAAATCTTCTTTTATTTTTCCAACACATATTATTTTCATATCTCAAACAACTCCGTTCTTTCCTTTTGACAAGCTACTACTATATCAACATTTGGCACTAAACTTTTAGCTTCATTATAAGCTAATTCTTTTGTATTATTTTCTTCACTTAGATGAGCAAGAATGATTTTTTTTGTATTATCCCCTATAAAATCCGCTAAATACTCGGCAGCCATTTTATTTGACAAATGTCCTCTATCTCCCAAAATTCTTACCTTTAAGTCATATCTGTAAGAACTGTTCATCAGCATTTCAACATCATGATTACTCTCAACAATATAAAAACTTCTATTTTTTAGTTCTTCTTTATACTTTACATTTATATATCCTGTATCAGTAATGTAAACAAGAGATGATTTTTTTTCTTCAAAAATAAAACCAACCGAATCTCCCGCGTCATGAGAAGTTTTTATTACTTTTATATTTAGTTCATTTATTTCTTGTTTTTTTTCAAGCAAGAAGCTATTTTTAACACCCAAATAACTATTTAATTCTTTCGTTAAATATACTGTTGGATTATATTTTTTGATAAATGTGTTTAATCCACTTATATGATCATTGTGATTATGAGTTAGTAAAACCATGTCTATTTCTTTTGGATTTATATTAAGCTCTAGCAGCTTTGTTTCAACATACTTTAGTGGCATCCCAACGTCAATCAAAATTTTGTGATTCTTTGTTTCAAGATAAGTGCAGTTGCCTTTAGAACCACTAGCTAAAACAGCTACTTTCATTAGTACATACTCCAAGGGTTTACTGGGTACCCACCTTTGTATGCGATTCCAACATATAATCCAAAATGTAAATGTGGTCCACTCGCGCAGCCTGTCATACCAATTTTTCCTATTATTGTTCCTCTTTCAACTGTTTGGCCAACCTTAACATACGCATTTGACAAATGGGCATATAAAGTACTATAGCCATTATTATGATTTATTACAACATAAATTCCATAAGATAGCATCCCATAACAAGACCTTGTTGTACTAAAAACTACAATGGCAACAACTCCATTATTAGCTGCATAAACGTTAGAACCATAAGGAAGAGCAATATCTATTCCACTATGAAGATCTCCTCTTTCTCCAGTAACAGGGTGCGTTCTATAACCATAATTTGAAGTTATTGTATAACCACCATCTGTTGGCCAATCCCAGTTAGTTAAACTTCCAATTGTTGGAACATATTTTTGACCTATAACAATTATTTTATTAATAACTGGTTTTACTTCTAATTTGCTTTCCGTATTAACATAAGTTATTGATCCGTTAACCATTTTTACGCTCTTGTATACTCTGTCTATTCCGTCTTGGCCATACTGTGTGACTTTGTCATCTCCAATAGTTGCGTTACTATCGTATTTCTCAATTGTCTTATATTTATTTGTAACATCTTCAACAACATATTTTTCAACAACAACCTTGATTTTTGGATTGGTTTGAATTATTTTTAAGGTTTGCCCAAAATATAAAAGGCTTGTCGAACTTTTAATATTGATGTTTGAAAGAAGAAGTTCTTCTATACTTATTTTATTATTGAATGCGATTTTTTCAATTGTATCTCCAAGCTTAACTGTATAGTTTTTTTCTTCAACAACATCACCAAAAACTAAAAAACTACTTAGTTCGTCTGCTCTGGTATAAATTTTTTCATCAACAGATATATTAGTTGATTTAAGTGTTTTCTCATTTTCAATATAGACATTTTCGATTTTTTCTCCAGTTGTCTCTATTTTGGTTTGGCTATTAGTAATATATTGATCATATTCCTCTTTTCCAACAAAGAGTTCGATTGCTTTTTCTAACGCGTCCTCAAATATTTCTTCTTTTACGGCAAAAACAATAACTTTTTCTTCTCCATCTGTTATTGTCATTTGATATCCTAAAATAGTAAAAGCTTTTTTTTCTTTTATTTTTTCATACGTTGATTTTATATCATCAACTTTTCCATTGTAAGTTAATATTTTTTTTACTTCCAGTCCCTTAGGAGAATATACTACATCAACCCCGTATTTTTTTTTAATTTCTTCGTTTTGTTTATCTATATAACTATTTAGTTTATCTTCAGAAGATATTGTTGCGATTAAATCTCCATCAAGAAAAACATTATAGTATATATTTGGCTCTTGATTTTTCTTATATCCAAAGTTTAATAAAAAAACGGATAAAATAACTATTAAAGTTAATAATATCAAGCCTATTTTTTTCAAGGTTTCACCTACTCTTTATTTATATAGTTTACAAAAGTACTTGTGTTTTTTTGGAATATTAAATCAACAACACCTGTTGATCCATTACGGTGTTTAGAAATAATTAATTCTGCTTTGACTGTATTTTCGTTTATTTCCAACTCTTTTTTATAATAAGCTTCACTAAATAAGAATGAAACTATATCTGCATCCTGCTCGATTGAGCCAGATTCACGTAGATCACTTAAAAGTGGACGTTTGTCTTCTCTTCCTTCAACACTACGAGAAAGTTGGGCAAGAGCAATAACAGGAACATGAAGTTCCATTGCCATTGTTTTTAGTCCTCTTGATATGTCAGACACTTCTTGTTGTCTATTAGCGTTTCTTGTTACTGACGAAATTAATTGTAAATAATCTATTATTACTATGCCAAGGCCATTTTCACTTGACGCTAGGCGTCTACATTTAGCTCTTATTTCGCTTATTGTGATTCCGGCAGTATCATCAATAAATATTTTTGTATCAGCTAATCTACTTATTGCTTCGTTTAGCTTTTTCCAATCTTCGTTTTCAAGTCTTCCTGATTTTAATTTATTACCATCTATTTGACCCAAAGATGATAACATTCTTAAGATTAATTGTTCTGCGCCCATTTCCATGTTAAATAGAGCAACTGTCTTTCCGGAATTAATAGCGACATTACTGGCAACATTTAAAGAAAACGCCGTTTTTCCCATTCCTGGTCGAGACGCTAGAACAATAAGTTCATTCTCATGAAAGCCGAGTGTTCGTTTATCTAAATCATAAAATCCTGACGCTACTCCCGTTATTTCTCCATGCGTTTTAGACAATTTTTCTAATTGTTCTTGTGTTTTAAACAATACATCTTGAATTGTTCTAAATTCTGAAGCTTGTCTTGATTTTACAACCGAAAGAATGTCTTTTTCCGAATTGTCCAATATTGTATTAACATCGCCACTTTGTTCATAGCACCTAGTAACAATATCAGTAGCTTTTTCAATAAGGTTTCTAAGAATTGCTTTGTCATAAACAATTTTAATATACTCATCGATATTGGCTGCGGTTGGAACGGCATTAACTAGTTCGCTTAAATAGGCATTACCACCAATTTGATTTAACCAGTTCCTTGTTTTTAGTTCAGAACTTACGGTCGTTATATCAACTGGAGCTTTTTTATCAAACAAAGAGCTTATTACATCAAATATCTTAATGTGAGCATCTAAGTAAAATAAGTCTTTAGTTAAAGATTCAACACTTTTTTCTAATGCGTGCTTGGACAAAAAAATCGCACCTAAAACAGATTGTTCTGCTTCTATATCTTGTGGTATTTTCTTTTCGGCCATATTATTCACCTTCTTTTACTATATTAATTTTGATTTGCGCTAAAACATTTTTATATAGTTCAATATCTACTATATATTGACCAAAAGAGGAAATAGAATTATTGATTCTTATTTTTCTTTTATCTATATTATATTTTTTTAAGGCCTCTTCTATTTGTTTAGATGAAACACTACCAAATGTTTTTCCTTTTTCTCCTGATTTTAAATAAAATGTTAATATTTCCTTTTCTATTTCATCTTTTATTTCCAAAGCTTGTTTTCTTTTTTCGTTCTCCTTACTTTGTTTTTCTTGCTTTTCTTTTTCTAGTTTTGAAAGAGAAACAGTATTTGCGACTACACCTAGTTTGTTTTTTACTAAATAGTTAATCCCAAAACCATCTTTGACTTCAATTATTTCTCCTTTTTTGCCGTGCTTTTTTACATCTTCTAAGAGGATTATTTTCATATATTTTTCATCCACTTTCTTTTTTATTGATTACTTTGGTCCATTAAAAGTATCATTTTTATTATACTATGAATAATAAATTATGTAAAACAAAAAGGATAAAATTAATTATCCTTTAATTTATCAACTAGTTCTTCTTTATTCATTTCTGAATAACCTTTGATGTTTTTTTCTTTTGCCTTAGCTTTTAATTCTTTTAAAGATAAATCTTCAGTAGCTTCTTCTAGGTGACCATTCTCAACTAAATAATCAATTTCTTCTTTTGTAAGGGTTTCTTTCTCTATTAATGAATTAGCAATTAAATCTAAAAGATCTCTGTTTTCTTTGATTATCTTTTGAGTGATTTCGTACTGTTTGTCAATTATTTTTCTAACTTCTTGATCTATTTCATAAGCAACTTGACTAGAAAAGTTTCTTGACTTGTTATAGTCTCTACCTAAGAATACGCTCTCTTCTTGGTGTTCTAACTGAACAGGCCCTAAAGAACTCATACCGTATTCTGTTACCATAGCTCTAGCTATTTTTGTTGATTTTTCAAAGTCATTATGAGCTCCGGTTGTTATTTCATTAAATACCAACTCTTCACTAACTCTTCCTCCTAGAAGACCACTAATAGTCTCTAGAAGTTCGTTTTTTGTTGTTAGATAAGTTTCCTCTTTAGGAAGCATTAAATTATAGCCTCCTGCTTGTCCTCTTGGTATAATTGTTATTTTTTGAACATCATTTGCTCCGTCTAGTTTAATTCCAACAACAGCATGCCCAGCTTCATGATAAGCAACAATTCGTTTTTCTTTTTCTGTATATTTGTGGCTCTTTTTAGCTGGCCCAAATAAAACCCTGTCTTGTGCTTCATTTACTTCATCCATTGTTATTTTTTCTTTATTCCTTCTGGCTGTTAATAATGCCGCTTCATTAAGTAAGTTCTCTAAATCTGCCCCACTAAAACCAATAGTTCTTTTAGCTATATTTTTTAATTGTAGACCACTTGCAAAAAATTTGTTTTTCGCATGTACTTCTAAAATTGCTTCGCGTCCTTTAACATCTGGTAGATTAACAGTTATTTGTCTATCAAATCTACCCGGTCTAAGTAAAGCTGGATCTAATACGTCTGGTCTGTTGGTTGCAGCTATTATGATAATACCTTCATTATCACCGAAACCATCCATTTCTGTCAATAATTGATTTAGCGTTTGTTCTCTTTCGTCATGACCACCGCCAAGACCTGCACCTCTTTGACGACCAACAGCATCTATTTCATCAATAAAAATTAAACATGGCGCGGTTTGCTTAGCTTGTCTAAACATATCTCTAACACGACTTGCACCAACACCGACAAAAAGTTCTACAAATTCTGAACCACTTATAAAATAAAATGGTACACTTGCTTCTCCAGCTACTGCTTTAGCGAGTAAGGTCTTTCCTGTTCCTGGAGGACCAACTAATAAAACTCCCTTAGGAATTCTTGCGCCTAATTTCGTAAATTTCTTTGGATTTTTTAAAAAGTCTATTAATTCTTCTAATTCTTCTTTTTCTTCATCTAATCCCGCCACTTGTTTAAATGTTACTCTGTTTTTTGCTTCATTTAATTTAGCTTTGCTTCTACCAAAATCCATTGATTTGTTGGCAGCTCCACCCATTTGCTTTGTAATAAATAAAAATGCTAATCCAACTAATAAAAGCGTTGGCAATACTCTAACAGCAAAAACCATTACCCAACTTGATTCGGGATCATCCTCTATTACTATTTCTATATTTTGTTCTTCTGTTGTATTTAAGATTCTCATCATAAATTCATCAGACATAGGAATAGAAAATTTAAAATATTCGTTTTTTGCGTAATTAATTAATTTTCCTGTTATATCATAAGTTCCTGCACTGTTTTTGGGAGTTATTTTTATTTCTGATACCTGTTCTTCTGCTGTATAGCCTATATACTCGTCGTATGTAATAGTATTTATTTTTTGATTGAACAAGCTTGATGTTAAAACTATTAAGCCTAATATTAAAAACAGTCCTATATAAGGAAATATTCCTTTTTTATATTTACTCATATTTATTTTTTTATTCATTTTGTCTCCTTTCTTAATAATACTTAAGTATTATATCACAAAATTCTTTTTTGTCTTTATTAAAATGCGATTTTTTTAAACCTGGTAGCCAAAGTATATTTCCAACACTATCCGTTACAATCGGCCATTTATCTCGTTTTTCACTTGGCACTTTTTCATCAATAAAAATGTCTTTTATTTTCTTTGTTCCAAGCATCCCTTTAATACTCATTTTGTCGCCGTTTTTTCTGCTTCTCACAAAAAGAGGTAATTTTACTTCTTTACTATCTAATCTGCATATATAATTACTATCTAGGCTGCTTTCTTTTATTTTTTCTATTATCTTAGTATTTGGTAAAACAATATAATCTTCTAATTCAAACATATATTCTTCTGTTTTGTTTTCTTCTTCAAAAACTATATAGTTATATTCTTTTATTATTTTTTTACCTGGAATGAATATAAAAGTATTGGCTTTTCTTGAATTGATTAATCTTTCTAACATTTCAAGATGTCTGTCATTCATTTCTTCTACAATATCGCTTTCTTCTTTTAAAATGTAATATAAAATGTTTTTTTGAATGAGTTTGTCTTGTTTCTTAAACTCTTTAATATCCAATCTTTTTTTAGAATATATCTGTGAGATTATCCTGTTTGTTTCTTTATTTATATAATTATCATACTCTTCTATTGTTTCACTAAATTTCAAAAATTTTTTATGAACATTTTCTTCTTCTGTTTTCAAAAAAGGTAACATATATTTTCTGTATCTATTCCTTGTATATGTTTCACTAAAATTTGAAGCATCTGTTGCGTATCTTACGTGGTTTTCTCTTAAATATGCTTCTATTTCTTCTTTGGTTGTAGTTATAAAGGGTCTAACTATTTTATACTTTTCTAAATTTGTTTCTTTTTTAAATCCACTATATCCAGCCAAATTAGAGCCTCGAACAATTCTCATTAAAATAGTTTCTATTAAATCATCTCCGTGATGGGCAGTAAATAAATATTTTGCTTCATATTTATTAATCAATTCTTCAAAAAAAGCATATCTTATTTTTCTGGATCCATTTTCAAAGTTTCCACTTATTGTTTCATTTATTTTCATATATTCAAATATTACTTCATTTTTTTTACAGAATGCTTCAACCATTTCTTTTTCTATTTCTGACTCTTGTCTAACGTTATGATTGACATGCGCACAAACAATCTTAATATTTAGTATTCCTTTAAGCACTATTAAAAGGTGCAAAAGAGCCATTGAATCAGGGCCTCCTGACACAGCAACTACAACACTATCATTTGGTTTTAAAAGTTTTTCTAAATATGCTTGTGCTTCTTTCATATTAATTCCAATCTATTTCTTTTTCCCCTAAATCTTTTAATATTTTGTTTATCTTACTAAAAGGTTTACTGCCAAAAAAACCTCTGCTCGCAGACAATGGGGATGGATGAGCAGACTCTATTATATAATGTTTTTTATTTGTTAGCAATTCCTTTTTATTTCTGGCAAAATTTCCCCAAAGAACAAAAATAATGGGTTTTTCTCGTTCATTTAATATTTTAATAACATAATCAGTAAATCTTTCCCATCCAAAATCCTTATGAGAAAGAGCTCTGTCTTTTTCAACTGTTAAAAGAGCATTAAGTAATAATACTCCTTGGTTTGCCCAAGAAGTCAGATTGTTTGTATTTTTCACTATACCCAAATCGCTATATAACTCTTTAAAAATGTTATCTAAAGATGGTGGCCTTTTTACTCCGTCTAATACTGAAAAAGATAACCCATGAGCTTCTTTTTCTCCGTGATAAGGATCTTGTCCAATAATAACCACTTTTATATCATCATAATTTGTGCATTTAAAAGCATTAAATATATTTTCGTATTCAGGGTAAACTACTTTATTTCTATATTCATTATTTATTTTGTTTATTAAATCTAAAAAATATTCTTTATTATATTCTTCTTTTAGTATGCTATCCCAGTTATTTCCTATCATAAAAACCTTCTCTCACACTTTTTTGATTATTTCAAAACGTTATTTTTATCTAATAGTTATTAGCTATATCTGCAAAAACCTCTATGCTTAATTGTTCTGCTCTGACGCTCAAATCAAATTGGTGCTTTTTTAAAATTTTTTCTATTTTTCCCAAGTCATAATCCTTTAAATTATTTTTAATTGTTTTTCTTTTATATTTAAAACTATCCCTGACTAATTTAAAAAACATTTCTTCATTTTTTACTTCTACCTTGTTTTGCTTTTTAATAAATTCCAAAACAATACTATCAACATTTGGCTTAGGTAAAAAAACATTTCTACTAACATCTGAAATTTTTCTTATATCAAAATAATAGTTTAAAAATATTGATAGAGAATTATACTCTCTACTATTTGGTTTAGCTTTGAATCTGTCTCCCACTTCTTTTTGAACCATCATAACCATTTTATCTATATTTAATTTGTCTTCTATTAATTTTACGATAATTGGCGTTGTTATGTAGTAAGGCAAGTTAGCGATGACATATAATTTTTTGTAAACATACTTTTCTATATCTTTTTTTACATCTCTTTTTAAAAAATCATCATATATTACTTCAATATTATTTAAACCCTTTACATTTTCTTCTAATATTGTTTTTAAATTGACATCTATTTCATAAGCAATTATATTTTTACAACTTTCTGCTAATTTTGTCGTTAAAGACCCTGCCCCAGCTCCTATTTCAATCACTAATGTTTCTTTATCAATTTCTGATTTATTAACAATACTATTGATCGTATTTTCATCTATTATAAAATTCTGTCCGAATTTTTTCTTAAATTTAAATTCATTATTATTTAGTATTTTGTTTGGAGAATATTCCATAGTCTATTCCTTTCTAATTAAAAAGAGCTTTACCAGCCCCATCTTTTAACCGTAAAAGTTGTATTACTGTTGGTTGCAGTATAAGCAAGACTTCCTTTTTCAAAAGCTAAATCTATTAATATATATCCTTCTTGATAAGCGTCTCTCATAGCACTACCAGTATCTAATACAATACCAAGTTCGCCAGTAAAATCTTTATTCTTTATTTCTATTATTGTCCCACAAGGAAAAGCTTTATGATCGGCTGCCAATATTCTTATTTTGCCATATTCAGCATCATCGTAATAAATTCCATCATTAATTAAACTATATGCTTTCCCATCTTTGGTTCTACAAGCAACCGTTCCTGTTGAACTACAGCCAACACAATCAGGACCATATCCTGTTAATTTACCACTATATATTCCGGCGTTTCCTGTTCCAACTTCTATAATTTCATCTGTTGCATCAACATAAATTTTTTCGCCTTCTTCATTGACATAAGCATACCCGTTTTTTCCCTCGACTAAAACGTTTTTTGTACCAGTTGGGACCTTATAGCTATAATTATAAATTGTTTTGTATTCTAAAACTTCCACAAAAGCATATTTGTTTCCTTCAATTACGATATTATTGACAAGAAAAGACTCCTTTGTATAAGTATAACTGAACAAAGAAGCAGTAGATAGTATAGTAAAGCTTATTAAAGATCCAAATAAGTTTAATATAAAAGCCATATTACACCTCTAGATAATAATAACATATTTATCAGTTTAAATCAAACTGATATTTAGCGTTTTCCGTAGTTATTTCCAACACTTTTTCTAATGTTTCTCCCTTTATTTCAGCTATTTTTTTTGCCACATATAAAACATTATATGGCTCGTTTATTTTGCCTCTATATGGCTCTGGACTTAAAAAAGGACTATCTGTTTCTAAAAGTAAATATTTGATGTCAATTTCTTCGACAATTTCAACTAAATTTTTATTATTTTTAAAAGTTAAAACTCCACTAATGCCTAGCTTTGCATTAAGGCCTATAAATTTTTTAGCCATTTCTTTACTTCCGGAAAAACAATGAATATTTATCTTAATGTCTTCGTTCTTATATTTTTTTAATATGTCATAGGTTTCCTGAATAGCTTCTCTTGTATGGATAACAATTGTTTTTTTATATTTATTTGCAAGTTGAATCTGTTTTATAAATAAATCTCTTTGCCTTTCTTTATCCACATCGTAGTAGTAATCAAGCCCGATTTCGCCGATTCCAACAATTTTAGGATTATCAATGTTCTTCTCTATAAAAGCTAATACTTCCCTATTATCTTTCTCTGCTTCCTCAGGATGAATTCCAATTGTCCCAAAAACATTGTCATATTTTTTTATTAATTTAATTACTTCTTTGTTGTTTTTAAGATTTGTTCCACTTACAATGACAATGTTATCTTTCATCCTTGCGATTACTTCTTCAATGTTAGAATAATACTCTTTTAATATATGTGCATGTGTATCTATCATGCTTCTATTTCTTCTTCAATTCTAATTAATTGATTATATTTGCAGATTCTTTCTGTTCTAGACAAACTTCCTGTTTTTATTTGTCCTAAATCTAATCCAACCGCTAAATCTGAAATGGTTGTGTCTTCTGTTTCTCCACTTCGATGAGAAATTATTGTCTTATACCCATTTTGTTTGGCTAAATTGATTGTTGTGATTGTTTCTGTTATTGTCCCGATTTGATTTAGCTTAATTAGAATAGCATTTGCGGCGTGCATATCTATTCCTTTTTGTAAGTATTTTCTATTTGTAACAAATAAATCATCTCCAACAATTTGAACTTTTTTTCCTAACCTTTCAGTGATTAACTTAAAGCCATCCCAGTCACTTTCATCAAGTGGATCTTCTATTGAAATTATCGGATAAATTGCAACAAGTTCTTCATAATATTTTATTAATTCCTCTGTCGTTAAGCTTCTTCCTTCGCTCTCTAAAACATACTTTCCATTTTCATAAAACTCACTTGCCGCAACATCTATTCCTAGGTTAACGTCTTTTCCCGGAATATATCCCGCTTTTTTTATTGCCTCTATTATCAACTCAAAAGCCTCTCTATTGTTTTGTAAGTTTGGCGCGAACCCGCCTTCATCTCCAACGCTTGTTACAAGATTCTTACTTTTCAATACTTTTTTAAGGTTGTGAAAAACTTCAGCTGCAATCCTGATTCTTTCTTTTATAGTAGTAGCATTTGGAATTATCATAAATTCTTGAAAATCTAATTTATTATCTGCGTGAGCTCCACCGTTAATTATATTTACCATTGGAACTGGCAAACTTTTCCCAGAACCAGCGTATTCATATAATGGTTTCTTTAAAAACAGACTTGCTGCTTTCATATTAGCTATAGAAACACCAAGAATAGCATTAGCTCCTAGTTTACTTTTCGTTTCTGTTCCGTCCAATTCGATCATTTTATTGTCAATTTCTTCTTGATTTAAAGAGTCCATGCCAATTAAGTTGTTTTTTAAAACTGTATTTACATTATTAACAGCCTTTAAAACTCCTTTGCCTAAATATCTCACTTCATTATCTCGAAGCTCTAGAGCTTCTCTTGTTCCAGTTGATGCCCCACTTGGAACAGCCGCTCTTCCAATAATTCCACTCTCTAATATAACGTCTACTTCAATCGTTGGATTTCCTCTTGAATCTATTATTTCTCTTGCTTTAACATCTTTTATTTTACTCATTTTAGTCTCCTTACATATTCTTTAAATTTTCTTCCTCGTTCTTCCATATCTTTAAACTGATCCCAAGAAGCACAGGCCGGGCTTAACAAAATTGTGTCGTCTTTTTCTGATGCTTCATATGCCTTTAATGTTGCTTCTTCTAAATTGTTAAGAACTATGCATTTTACATTGACTTGTTTTGCAAAAGCTGCGATTTTCATTTTTGTTTCGCCATAGCAGAAAATACATTTGACATGTTTTACATAATCTTTAAGTTCATCAAACGGTAGTTTCCGATCTAATCCACCCAATATCAACAAAACTGGTGTCTGAAAAGCTTTTAATGCCACTATTGTTGATTTTACATTCGTTGCCTTTGAATCGTTGTAAAATTTTCTGTCATTTAATTCTTTAACAAACTCTATTCTGTGTTCAACACCGTTAAACTTTTTTAAAACCTTTTTAATAACTTCATTGCTTACCGCAAACTGCTTTACTACAGCTATTGCACACATTATATTTTCAAGATTGTGCGTTCCTTTTATTTTAATTTCTTTAATTTCTATTATTTTCTCGTCTTTGTAATATATTGCTCCATCTTTTAAACAACAATCAGCTTGTCTTTCGGACGAGAAATAAAGTTTTGTTGACGCAATGTTTTTTGTCGCTTCTATGGAATCTTTATTTTCTTTGTTTATTATCGCCAAATCGTTTGATGTCTGATTTTTAAATAGTCTAACCTTTACTTCTTTGTATTTTTCATACGTTCCAAAATGGTCGATATGAACTTCACTTAAATTGGTTAAAACTCCGATATTTGGTTTAAACGTAATTATATCATTTAGCTGTTGGCAAGAAATTTCCAGTACCAATATTTTGTTTTTGGCCTTTTTTACTAAATCAGAAACCGGAATACCAATATTTCCTCCAAGGATACACTTTTCCCTTGCCTTTTTCAAAAACTCATATATTATTGTCGTTGTTGTTGTTTTTCCATTACTACCCGTAACAGCTATAATTGTATTTTTTTTCAAAAAAGAATAAGCAACTTCAACTTCATTAGTCACCATAATTTTTAGCTCTTCGGCTTTTAAGACCAGTGAGTGCGTTGGTTTAATTCCTGGATTTTTAACAACCATATCATAAGAATCATCCAAAAGACTTTCGGGATTTTCAGTTATCACTACTTCCACATTTAATTTTTGTAATTCTTTAACGTGTTTTTTATCTTGCTCTTTCATATCTGTTACTAAAACTTCGTTTTTCTTGGCTAATATTTTTGCGACGGCATATCCACTTCTGGCCATTCCTAATATTAGTATTTTTTTGTTTTCAAACATTTTAATTCTTCTTTCTAATTTTTTTAGCAAACTCTTTTATTTTTCTAAATCGGTGGTTAAGTCCTGGCTTAGTTATTCTGTGTTCAGTTTCACTTGTAATAATTTCGCTTAATTCTTGTAAAGTCGCATCTGGATACTTTTCTCTATACATTATTGCTTCTTTTAGCTTTTCATCCAAAAGAGAAACTCCATCTATACTTTTTATGATTTCAATGTCTTTTAATTGATCGTTAGCCGCACTTATCGCTTTATCCATATTGGCTTGTTCACAATTATTAAGACGATTAATCATGTTTTTATGGTCCCTATATATTCTTATGTCTTCATAGTAGAATAAGGATTTTGTTGTTCCCATTAAGCGCAAAAAGTCCCCTATTTTTTCTGCTTCTTTTATATATACCATATATTTAGTTTCTCTCTGTAAAATTTTACTATTTAAGCTGAAAAAATTTAACAATTTTGATAAAAATTCAGCATATTCTTTATCCTTAATCAAAAACTCTAAGTGATACCTTGATTTTTTCGGATCGTTTATACTGCCGTTTAATATAAAAACACCCTTAATATAATTTCGTTTTAAATTTTCATCATCAACTATAAAGTCTTCTGGAATATTTGTTTTTAGGCCTAATTGTTTAATCATCTTTGCTGTTTCTTTTAATTCCAAAATATAAATATAGTTTTTCTTATAATTATATCCGTTTCTCACTGTTATTTTCGGTGTTGAACCAAAGACTTCTTTAATTAGCTTAAATAAATACCTAGCAATAGCAACATTTTCTGTCTCAATCAATATTTTTCCATCAGTTCTGTTACTATTAAAAATGATGGCAGACAAAAGAGATATTTTTGATATGTCTTCTATTCTGTTTTGAAATATTTCGTTTTTTACCTCTTTTGTAAATGACATAAACTCACCTCATTAATAATGAAAATATATGATATCCAAGTTTTAAAGTGTCATGCCTTAATAAATTATTTTCAATAGTCACTAGATTTTCCGCAATTATTTTTACGTTTTGTAACTTCGTTTCTTTTGCATCCAACTCTACTGGATCTTTTTGTTCCAAATTAGCATATTTCATAGCCATTTCTTTTTCTATTTTACCATTGTTGGCGATAACAATATCTATTTTTCTTTTACCAAGATGGTTATTTAAAATTTTAATATGGTCACTTACTTTTAAATCGTCTGTTTCACCTGGTTGCGTCACCAAATTGCATGTGTATACTATTTTCGCACTACTTTTATCTATTTCTCTTATAACTTCTTTACAAAGTAAATTTGGAATGATACTGGTATATAAACTTCCCATACTCAAGATTATAAGGTCCGCTGTTTTTAATTCTTTTAAAACTTGAGGATTGGCAGTTGGCTTTTTTTTATAATAAACATCCTTAATTTTTTTACTGCTTTGGGTAATATTGTGCTCACCAACAACAATTGTTTTATCTGCCATCTTACCAATCAATATTACGTTGTCTTCTGTTAGTGGCAAAACTTTTCCTCTTAAATTTAGTACTTTCCCAAGAACTTCTATCCCATCTGACATGTTTCCTGTTAAATTTGAGGCGGCAGCTAATAATAAGTTCCCTACTGTGTGCCCGTTTAAATCACTTACTGTTTGAAAACGATAATTTAATAAATTTTCAAATAAACTCTCTGTTTCTGACATAGCAACTAAAACTTTTCTAATATCTCCTACTGCCGGAATATGAAATTCATCTCTAAGCTTCCCTGTACTTTTACCATCATCACAAACAGAGACAACTGTTGTTATATCTATTGGGAATTTTTTTATCCCTCTTATTAAGTAAGACATTCCTGTCCCACCACCCAAGATAACTACTTTCTTATTCATTTTACTCCTTATTAATGTGTTTAATAGCACTGTTTGCAGCGAGTGCTCCTTCTGCTACACAGGTTGTCAATTGATATACTTCTTTGCTTATTACATCGCCACAAGCAAAGACACCAGAGATACTTGTTTTCATATTTTTATCTACAATTATATATCCTTCTTCAATCTTTAAATCTTTAAAAACATCACTATTTGGGAGACTCCCTATATAAACAAAAAGTCCTTCAACATTTAAAAAACTTTCGTCTGACAATAATAAACTTGACAGTTTGTTTTCGCTTTTTATCAATTCTTTTATCTCTACCCCGTATTTTACAAATATATTACTTTTTTCTTTTATTTTATCTTGAAAAAATTTGTCTGCTTTTATTTGCTTTCTTACTATTATATAAACTTCTTTACATATTTTGGCTAAATACAGCGCTTCTTCTAAGGCACTATTTCCTGCACCTACAACAGCAACACTTTTGTCTTTAAAAAACATTCCATCACAAAGAGCGCAGTAACTTATTCCTCTGCCAACTAGTTCCTTTTCATTTGCTAAGTTTAATTCTCTTGGTGCTCGTCCCGTTGCAATTATAACTGTTTTTGTTTTAATAATTTTATCATTTATTTTTAAAGCAAATTCATTATTATCTTGTTTTATTTCCTCTACTTTTCCATACATGTATTCCACATTCAAATTTGTTACTTGCTCAAATATATTCATGGATAAAGTTGGCCCGTCTATTTTTTTAAAACCCGGATAATTTTCTATTGTTGAAGATCTGTTTATTTGCCCACCAGGAACATTTTTTTCTACAAGCAAAACATTTAAATTGGCTCTTTTTAAATATATTGCCGCTGTCATTCCTGAAACTCCTGCGCCGATTACAACGCTATCAAAAGTTAACATTCTCTATCTCCTCACTATTATATAAGTTATTGAATTTCGATCCTCTATTTAAAATAAATATTGTAACTAAACCAAATACAAACATTACTATAGAAACAGCTTGTGCAACTCTAATATCTTTAAACATTAAGCTGTCTGTTCGAAGAGCTTCAATAAAAAATCTACCAACTGAATACCACATCATATATAGACAAGTTATTTGGCCTATTTTAATGTGCTTTAACTTTCTAAAAATTAAAATAATTATAAATCCTATTAAACACCACAACGATTCATATAAAAAAGTAGGCTGGTAATAGATGCCGTTTATATTCATTCCTTCTATTATGAATTCTGGTAAATGAAGGCTTTGTAAAAAAGTTAATGTCGTTTCACTTCCAAAAGCTTCTTTGTTTAAAAAATTTCCCCAGCGTCCGATGGCTTGAGCAATGATTAGTCCCGGAACTAAAATGTCTAAAATCTTAAAAGATTTGATTTTATATTTTTTACCGTAAATTGCAACAACAATTATCCCGGCTAGTATCCCACCATGTATAGCTAACCCACCTTCCCAAATTTTGTAAATGGAAGATAAATTATTTGAATAATAGTCCCAATTAAACGCTACAAAATAAAGCCTTGCGCCAATTATTCCAAAAATCATAATATAGAAAAATAAATTGGTCATATACTCTTTTGATATACCAAATTTTTTACCTTCCCTTATTGCTATTAGTACTCCAATGGTAGCTCCAAATAAAATTAATAATGAATACCATTTTATTGAAAAACTGCCAATAGATAATATAACATCGTTCATAAATCCTCCTCTATTAATAAATTATAACATCCTTTTTGATTATTTTAAACTCATCTCAAACAATATGTTTCTTAGCTCTATCGCTCTTTCAAAATCTAAACTTTCGGCTGCTTTTTCCATTTCTTTTCTTATATTTTCTTTCATAATTAAAGATTCCTTTGGATTTAAATTGTCTTTTGTGTTTTCTCTGGTTGATATTGACTCTTTTATTTCTTTAGTTATTGTTTTAGGAACAATATTGTTATCTAAATTATATTTTAATTGAATTTTTCTTCTTCTTTCGGTTTCAGCTATAGCAAAGCTCATTGCTTGACTCGTTTTATCAGCATACATGATAACTTTTCCATTTATATTTCTTGCAGCTCTTCCTATTGTCTGAATAAGACTTCTTTCACTTCTCAAAAATCCTTGTTTATCAGCATCCATTATAGCTATTAAAGAAACTTCTGGAATATCTAGTCCTTCTCTAAGTAAATTTATACCAACAATTACATCAATTTTCCCTAGTCTTAAATTTCTTATAATGTTTAGTCTTTCTAGCGTCTTTATCTCACTGTGAAGATACATTGTTTTAATTCCAATATTCTTTAAATAATTTGATAACTCTTCTGCCATTTTAATTGTTAATGTTGTTATTAAACTTCTTTCGTTATTTTCAATTCTCTTACTTATTTCTCCTACTAAATCATCAATCTGATTTTTAGTTTTTCGTACTTCAATTATAGGATCTATCAACCCTGTTGGCCTTATTATTTGTTCAACAACAGCATTATTAGATGCTTCTATTTCGTATTCACTTGGAGTTGCCGAAACGTATATGACTTTATCAATTTTTTCTTTAAACTCTTCAAACTTTAATGGGCGGTTATCTTTGGCGCTTGGTAATCTAAACCCGTAATCGACAAGAACGCTTTTTCTAGCTTGATCTCCGTTATACATCCCTTTTATTTGCGGGATAGTTACGTGTGATTCATCTATTACAAGCAAAAAATCTTTTTTAAAAAAATCAACAAGCGTTGTTGGAACTGCACCTGGTTGTTTTAGCGCTAGATGTCTCGCATAATTTTCAACCCCGTTACAAAATCCAGTTTCACTTAACATTTCTATATCATAGTTAACCCTTTGCTTTAATCTTTGATATTCAACTACTTTATTTTCTTCGTTAAGCTTCTTCAGCTGTTCTTCCAATTCTTGTTTTATATTTTCTATAGCTTGTTTTAATGTGTTTTCACTTGTTACAAAGTGACTTGCCGGAAATATCGTAATCATATTTTTGTTTTGGGTAATTGCTCCTGCTGTCACATCAAATTCTGATATTTTTTCTATTTCGTTGTCAAAAAAAGATATGCGGATACCTTTTTTATGCTCACTCGCCGGAATTATTTCTAGTATGTCTCCTTTGACTCTAAAAGTTCCTCTTTTAAAATCAAACTCATTTCTTTCATAAAGCATTTCAATTAGCTTTGTTATAACTACGTTTCTCTCTATTTTTTCATTTAACTCTAAAGTTAACATTTTATTTTCGTATTCTTCTATTTCTCCTATACCATATATACAAGAAACCGAGGCAATAACTATTACATCTTTGCTTTTGACAAGCGCAGAAGTAGCATAGTGCCTGAGTTCATCTATTTCATCATTTATTCCAGCAACTTTTTCTATATACATGTCTTTTTTGGGCACATATGCTTCCGGTTGAAAATAATCGTAATAACTAACAAAATAGCATACATAGTTATTTGGAAATAGTTCTTTAAACTCAGCATATAATTGGCCGGCCAATGTTTTATTAGGTGCGATTACTAATGTTGGTTTTTGTATTGCTTCGATAATATTGGCTATTGTAAAAGTTTTACCTGTTCCGGTTGCTCCTAATAAAGTTTGTTCTTTTACTCCAGCATCAATATTAGCTAATAATTCTTTGATTGCTTTTGGCTGATCTCCAGTAGGTGTATATTTTGAAATTAGTTGAAACATTAAGCACCTCTTTTCTTTGCTTTTTCTTTTATTATTATATCACTTTTTACTGATTTTTTTGTCAAACAAAATAAAAAAAGAGGTTATCCTCTTTTTTGAATTTTAAAAATAACTTGATACATATCTTCAAAATCAACTTCTTCAGTATCTAATACATATCCATATTTTTCTATGGTTTTAGAGCATTCTCTAATTGTATTAATTACCGTTTTTAAATCTGCTGCTCCATATTTGTTTGTCTTTTCTGCCACTTCTTCTCTTTCAGGCTCTTCATATATTGGCTTATATTCTGTTTCCTTTGTTCCAGGTTTGATTTCAACTCCAGTGTATCCATATCCATTTTCTTCAAGAGGTGGCATTTTAAATTCATTTAATCTTTCCCCTTCTTGAGGCACAAAATTAATTTCTTTTGGAGTTAGCTCTTCCATTTTTTGAACAAAAACTTCTTCTTGTTTAGCTTCTTGAATTAAAGGTGTTGCAGGCTCTGGTTCTTGAGTTGAAGAAAAATCGTAATTTACCTCCTGCTTTATAGGTTCTGGCTCTACAGCCTTATTTTCTATATCAGCACTGTACTTCGAAAGATTTTCATTCATTATTTCTACTAAGCTTTTTTCTCTTGGGCTTTCGCTAGCTATTGTATTAATACTTGGTTTTTCTTCAAACTTTGGCTTTTCTTCATCTTCATCTACCATTGCAAAAAATTTTCCAGTATTAAAAGTTGGCATCTCTTTAGCAGTTCCTTCATCTCCATCAGAATCATCTTCTGAAATTTGTTGACTTTCTTTTACTGGTGTTTGAACTGTTGTTGCAGGAGATCTTAATAATTCTTCTAAAGATATCTTTTTATCTTCTTTATCTATATCAACAGCTGTTTTTTCAATTTCGCTTACATTCATAAAGCCCGGATCAACTTTTGGCGATATAAAACTTTCTTTTTGTTCTTGAATTGCTTCCTGCTGAACTGGTTTTTCAACATCTCTTTCCACAAATTGTATTGTTTTATTTGGTTCTTCTTTATTTTCTACTGTTTCTTTTTTGATTTCAATATCTGGGACACTTGGAAAAACATCGCTTCCAGAATCTTCAAAAATTGGTGAGCTTGGAATATTGTACATTTCTTCAAACTTTTCTAAAGGGTTTTTTTCTTCAATTGGGGTTGATTCACTAGTACCAAAATCTACTACTTCAATATCGGTTTGAGTAACAACTCCCTCTTTATTATTTAACATTTTATCAATCTCCTCATCTGTTTTTCTAACGGTTAATCTTTCTTTTATTATTCTATTTAACATTTCTTTCTGCTTATTAGAATCTTTTAACTTTAATAATGATCTTGCATGCCTTTCTGAAATATTTCCTTTTAATAATTCATCTTGAGCTTCTGAAGACAACGTAAGTAATCTCAATTTATTAGCAATCGTAGGTTGGGCTTTTCCTAATTTATCAGCAAGTTGTTCTTGATTAATATATCCTGTGTCTAAAATTCTTTTATATGATATTGCTTCTTCTAGTGGTGTTAAATCTTTTCTTTGAACATTTTCAATCAGTGCTATTTCCGCACTGTCTTTATCATTTAAATCAACTATAATTCCAGGGATTTCTTCCAACCCAACTAATTTTGATGCTTTAAAACGTCTTTCACCCGCTATTATTTCGAACTTGTCTCCAAGTTTTCTAACTATTATTGGCTGAATAACTCCGTGAGTTCTTATTGAAATTGCCAACTCTTTTAAAGCTGTTTCATCAAAAGTAATCCTTGGTTGAAATCTATTTGGTAAAATTGCTTCAATTGGCAACATTGAAACTTTTCCGCCAAAATTAGTAATTTTTGTTTTACTCTCTTCGTTCATAGTATATCCCTCTCTATCTTACAAAAAATATTTTACTATATTTTGGGAAATAAAACAATGCTTTTTGGGAAATAAATAAAAAAGCCCAAAAAGGCTTTTATAATGGGGACTTTTTTATATCGCTATATTTCCTGGGAAATTTTTTATTTGTTTGAAAATCTTTTCTGAACAGATATAAAGTTCTTTCACTTTTGTCTGTTGGTAGAAGAAAAGAAACTTTTTTTAATTGTGTTAAACTTAATATCGTTGTGGCCTTTTTTGTGTCTTCTTCTAACAAACCTTTATAAGCAACAAAAAATTTGTTTACTTTAATAAAAGGACTACAAATTTCAAGTAAAATTGATAACTTTGCAACAGCTCTTGCAACTACAACATCAAAAAACTCTCTTCTTTCTTTTATATATTCTTCTGCTCTCTGATTTATTATTTCAATATCTTTTAATTCTAATTCTTTTATAACTTCTTGTAAAAATTTTGTTCTTTTTGTTAAACTGTCAACAAGAGTTACCTTTAAATTAGGAAAACAAATTTTTAAAACTATACCAGGAAATCCAGCTCCTGTTCCAATATCACAAAGAGACTCTTCTTTAGAAAGATCAATGACTTTAGCTATTGTCAAACTATCATAAAAGTGTTTTAAATAAACTTCTTTTTCTTCTGTTATCGTTGTTAAGTTTATTTTATTATTCCAATTAATTAATAGTTCATAATATAGTTCAAGTCGTTTTAAAGACTTCTCCGTTAAATCAATGCCTAGTTTTTTTACTTCTTCTATAAAAACTTCTTTATTCATTATATTCCTTCTTTATATATACAGATAAGATTGCTATGTCGCTTGGATTTACTCCACTTATTCTTGATGCTTGCCCTATTGAAGTAGGCTGTATTTCAGCTAATTTTTGTTTTGCTTCACTGGCTAAATTCTTTATTTTAGTGTAGTCGATTCCTTTTGGAATTTTTTTATCTTCCATTTTTTTCATTTTGCTTGCTTCTAATATTGCTTTCTTAATATACCCTTCATATTTATTTTGTATTTCTACTTCTTCAATTACGTCAACCTCATAATCTATATCAATAAAATTCTTTATAATTGAAATATTGCCGTTTTGTCTTTTAATAAGTTCATACAGAGTTGTTGCCTTTTTTATCGGACAAATATCCATGCTGGTCAAAAGTTTATTGATTTTGCTTGTTGGTTTTATTTTATTTTGCTTTAGTTTTTTTTCTAATTCTTTTATTTTATTGCTTTTTTCTATATACTTTTGATAGTTTGCTGGTTTTAATAATCCGATTTTATACCCATATTTACTTAGACGCGCATCAGCATTATCATTTCTGAGTAAAAGCCTGTGTTCTGCTCTTGAAGTCAGTAGTCTATACGGATCTTTAACTCCTTTTGTAACTAAATCATCTATTAAAACTCCGATGTAAGCTTCGTCTCTTCTTAAGATTAAGGGTTTTTTCTTTCTTAACTTTAAGCTTGCATTTATGCCAGCCATTAGTCCTTGGCAAGCAGCCTCTTCATATCCGCTTGTCCCATTAATTTGCCCTGCAGTATATAAATTTAAATACAGCTTAGTTTCTAATGTTCTTTTTAATTGTGTTGGATATATTGCATCATATTCAATTGCATAAGCATATTTAAGTATTTTTGCGTTTTCTAATCCTTCTAAGCTATGAACCATTGCTTCTTGCACTTCTTCTGGCATACTAGTAGAAAAACCTTGTAAGTACATTTCATCATAATATAAACTTTCCGGTTCTAAAAATAATTGATGCCTTTCTTTATCTGAAAACTTTACTATTTTATCTTCAATAGAAGGGCAATATCTTGGACCAACTCCCCTTATATCGTCTCTTCCACCATATATACTTGATTTATTTAAGTTTTTTTTAATTATTTCGTGAGTTTTTTCATTAGTATATATTAAGTAACATGGAAGTTGCTCTTCTTTTTTATAATATACTTTATTCTCAAAAGAAAAAGTATAATACCTATCGTCTCCTTTTTCTTCTTTTGCTTTACTGAAATCTATTGTATCCTTTTGAATTCGTTGTGGTGTGCCTGTTTTCAATCTTATTACTTTAAAGCCCATTTTTTCTAGATTTTCGCTCAAAAAGTTACATGGCTCTTGCCCCATAGGACCACTTCTTCTTCTTGTTGAACCAACTAAAATGTCGGCTTTCATATATGTTCCAGTTGTCAATATCACAGCTTTACTTTCAATTTTAGTCCCATTTTTTAACACTACACCACAAACAGTTTTGTTTTTTACCATTAAGTCTTCTACTATACCTTCTAAGATCTCCAAGTTTTTTTCACTTTTTAAGGCCTGTAACATTTCTTTAGGGTACATAACCTTATCTACTTGAGCTCTTAGTGCTTGAACAGCCGGCCCTTTTTTATTGTTTAACATCTTTATTTGGAAATGTGTTTTATCTGCGGCCTTCCCCATTTCACCACCAAGAGCATCAATTTCTCTTACTACAACTCCTTTGGCTGAACCACCTATTGAAGGATTACAAGGCATTGTTGCAATATTTTTTAGACTCCCTGTTATTAATAGTGTTTTGTGGTTCATTCTGGAAGTTGCAAGAGCTGCCTCGCATCCTGCGTGCCCCGCTCCAACAACTATAACTTCATACATATTGCCCTACTTTCCTAAACAAAAATTTTTAAAAATACTATCGATTAGATCTTCATTGTATGTCTTGCCAAGGATTTCTCCTAAAAGATTATAAATTTCTTTTATATCTATTTCCAGCATGTCTATTAATACTTTGCTTATGTTTTTCTCTATTTCCTCTAGCTTTTTTATGGCTGTTTTTATCTTTGTTAATGCTTCCACATTTGTCAGATAATTTAAATCCTGTTCTTCTATTTTTTCTAAGCTAAACATTTCTTTGATTTTTTTTATTAGATTGTCTATATTTTTTTCTGTTTTAACACTTATTTCTATTAAATTGTCACATGCCAAGTTTATTTTTTTTGGAAGATCCATTTTATTGACTATGACGATATGTGGTTTTTCTTTGATTTTTTCTAGTAATTCTTGTTCTTCTTTATCTAAAGACTGGCTCCCATCTACTATAAATAAAATTAGGTCTGCTTTCTTCATTAAATTTAGACTCTTTTCAACACCTATTTTTTCTATTATGTTTTTTGTAGACCTAATCCCCGCTGTATCTGTTAATCTAAATAGAATACCATCAATTAATAATTCTCCCTCTACTATATCTCTTGTTGTTCCTTCTATTGGTGTAACTATTGCTTTGTCCTCTTTTATTAATAAATTAAGTAAACTGCTTTTCCCAACATTTGGCTTCCCTATTATAACAGTGTTTATTCCGTTTTTTATTATATTTCCCTTTTTTCCTTCGTTTAAAATCTCTTCAAGCGCTTTTTTAATCTTAGGTATTTTTTCTTTTACTTGATCTACTGTTACTTTTTCTATATCTTCATATTCTGGATAATCTATATTCACTATAATGTTAGCGAGAATAAATTGGATTTCCTCTCTCAATTTTTCTATTTTATTGGTTGTCTTTCCAAGCAAATTATTAATAGCCATTTTTCTTGAGAAATCTGTCTTAGCTTCTATTAAATCCATTACTGCACCAGCTTTAATTAAATCAATTCTTCCATTTAAAAAAGCTCTTTTTGTAAATTCTCCAGGTTTTGCGAGTCTACATCCTTTTTCTAAAAGCAGTTCTAGTACTTTCTGAGTAATTATTATTCCCCCGTGGCAATTAATTTCTACTACATCTTCCATTGTGAATGTTTGTGGCTTCCTCATTACACTAACTAAAACTTCATCTATTGTTTCTTTTTTATCTATTATTTTGCCATAGTTTATTGTGTGAGATAAGACCTTTTTCAAATCTTTTCCCTCAAAAATATCATTAACAATTTTTATCGCTTTAGGACCACTAACTCTGATTATTGAAATGGCCCCTACTCCCGTTGCGCTAGAAATTGCAGCTATTGTATCTTCCATATAGTTTCTCCTTTTTCTAATAAATCTTATAACTTTTCCTCTGTTTAGTCAATTAAAAAAATGCTTTACGCATTTTCTTTATATCTTATAATAACATGCCTTTCAAGTCCTTCTCCAAGACTTTCCGTTTCCAAATTATTAAATTCACTTACAATTGTATGTACTATTCTTCTTTTATATGAGTTCATTGGTTCTAGTTTTGCATCAACTCCTGTTGATAAAACATCTTTAGCAATTTTCTTTATTTCATACTCAAAGTTTTTTTCTATTTTTGCTTTATAATTTGAAATGTCAAGATTTATTTTGATATCAAAATCCGATATTTTCATTAGATATTTTTTTAATATTGTTTGGATTGAAGTCAACGTTCTTCCTTCTTTACCAATTAAAATACTGTTTTTTTCTGACGCTAGAACAACGTAAAATCCACTGTCTTTCTCATTTATTTCCATATTAACTACAATGTTCATTTGCTCAGCTAGTTCTTTTAAAAAGGATTTTATGGCTTCTTTAATATCTTTTTTTAAGATAATTTCAACTTCGCATTTTTTTGATTTAAATAATCCTGTTTTTTCGGATTCTCTAACTTCTATTTCTTCTTCTTTAACATTTAATTTAGTTAATGCTTCTTTTAAACATGCTTCTTTGGTTTTTCCTTCAAACTTATATATTTCAATCATTTTTTTACCACCTTTTTTGCGATTAAATTCTGAATTATTGTAAATCCACTATTTGCGATCCAATATATCGCTATTGCAGAACTAACAGTAAAAGATGCGATTGAAATCATTACTATCATTACATTCATCATTGTTTTCATTGATTTTGCCTGACTTGGGTCCATTGACGCTGTTTTGTTTAGCTTTATTGAAAAGAAAGTAGCCGCAATTACTAGAACAACTAAAACAATATAGTAAAGTTCTCCTTTTAAGATTGCTGTCCCTGCGGTTGTTCCAAGTTGAATTCCTAAAAATCTTCCTTCAAATATTGCAGGCAAACGATTTAATGCTTCATAAAAAGCAAAGAAAAGAGGAATCTGAATAACTGCAAATAAACAGCCTGCGACAGGGTTTATTCCATATTTTTTATATATCATCATTGTTTCTTGGCTCTTTTGAGTTAAACTTTCTTTATCTTTTTTATCTTTATATTTTTTTTCTATTTTTTCTAATTCTGGTTTTGCCTTTTGCATTTCTTCTGATTGCTTAGCTGTTTTCATTGTTACGGGATATAAAACTATCCTAATTAATAAAGTAATTAAAATTACTGCAAGACCATAGTTTCCAACAAGGGTTCCTGTTGCCAAAATTATCCATGCTAGAGGTTTGATAAAAATAGAAGTCCAAATTCCTTCGTATCCTCCATCAGTAATTTTAAACTCACTACATTTAGGAAGCGTTGTTATATCTACAAGTTCTGCCGTTTCCTTGTCATAATCTGATTGAGTTATTTCAAGCGCCGTAAGTTTTTCTTGCAATTTTATTTTTGATGTTTCTAATGTTGTTGTATACGCACTAATTGTCTCTTCATTTTCTGGCTGGCATAAAATGTTTGCGGTTAATGTTTGCCCTGTTAAATCATTTTTTACAATCTCTTTTTCGGCATTTTTTAATTGCCTTGTACAACCAGATGTTAATAAAACCATAATAAGTAAAACTGTTATAATTGCTTTCTTCATTATTATTCTCCTTTAAGAATATTTAAATCTTTAAATATTTTCAACAACTCTTTTTCGTTTTCTTCATATTTATTTTCTAAAAAAACCTTCTTAATTATTATAATACAATCAAAGTTTTTTTGATAGTCTTTTTTATCAATTATGCTTTTTACTTGCCTTTTAATTCTATTTCGAACAACGGCATTTCCTGTTTTTTTTGGCACAGAAATCCCAAATTTAAAAGTATCTAATGTATTATTTTCTAAAAATACAGTATAGCTTTTACTTCTATAGGGCTTTATCTTGTTAATTATTTTTGTAAAATCTTGTTCTTTTTTTAAAATATTTATTTTTTTCATATATTTCTCCTTTAATTTAAAAACCACTGAAAAATTCAGTGGTATGTTTAATGAGATAATACCTTACGTCCTTTTTGACGACGCTTATTTATGACAGTTGTTTTCATACGAGCGAAAAACCCCTGTTTTTTACTTTTTTTTCTATTATTTGGTTGAAAAGTTCTTTTCACGTGTTTGTTTCCTCCCTTACAGTTTCTGTTTGTCTAAAACATTATATATATAAAAATTTTTTTTGTCAATCTTTATCAACTCCCTTTTTGGTTTTGTCTTATAGTAAAAATGAAGTTATCCACATTCTGTTGACAAAAAGATGATACAAACATATATTTTGTATAAAAGTTTTCAACAGTATCTGTGGAAAAATAGGTTTTTGGTTGTAACTGTTCACTTTTGCCTGTGGAAAAGATAGGAGAATGTTTTTTGTTGTGGAAAACTCTTTTTTTTTCTTTGTTTTTATTGTAAACTAATTGTAGTTAGTTGTAGGTGATATTATGGAAAAAGAAGTTTTGTGGCAACATTTTTTAGAAGTAGTAAAAAAAGACTTATCAGAAATTACTTTTGAAACATGGTTTAAAGAATCAAGGCTACATGAGATTGAAAACAATAAAATAAAAATTGTTGTGCCTGATATTTTATATAAAAAACACTTAAAAGAAAATTATAATAGCCTTTTTGAAGAAACTTTTAATGAAATAACAGGCTCTAATTTTAAAATTGAGTATTTTTTAGAAGATGAACTTAAAAACAATATTGAAATAAGTACAGATAACGTTGGAATTCCTTCTGACTCTATATTTAGTTCAAATTTAAATACGGATTATAACTTTAATAACTTTATAGTAGGAAAATCTAATAAATTTGCCCGTGCGACTGCTCTTGCTATTGCAGAACAGCCCGGAAAAATGTACAATCCCTTATTTATATATGCAAAAAGTGGACTTGGGAAAACACATTTAATTCATGCGATTGGAAATTATATTGTGGAAAATTCAAATAAAAAAGTTTTATATATAACTTGTGAACAGTTTGTAACAGACTTTATTAATTTATATAAAAGTAATAATAATTTAGATGTCGTTGAAAAATTTAAAAACAAATATCGCAGTTTAGATGTTTTAATAATTGATGATATTCAATATTTAGAAATAGCGGCGAAAACGCAACAAGAATTTTTTAATACATTTAATGAGCTTCACTCAAATAATAAACAAGTAATAATTACTTCTGACCGCTCTCCAGATGATTTAAAAAAACTAGAAGAACGCTTAAGAACAAGGTTCTCTTGGGGTATTACAGTTGATATAGAACCGCCTGATTTTGACTTACGGCTTGCGATTGTTGATAAAAAAATTAAAGATAAATTTCCAAATATTGATTTTCGCAGTGAGGCTAAAGAATATATCGCGAGTGTTTGTATTGAGCATATTAGAAAATTGGAAGGCGCCATTAATAGAGTAATTGCTTATTCAACAATCATGGGTATTACTGAAATCACGTTAAATATTGCAATTGAAGCTTTGAAAGATTTTTTTTCAAGAAGTATTACTTCAAAAAATCAAATAGAAAAAATTATGCAAATTGTAGCGAGTGAATATAACATTAGTCTAGAAGATATTAAATCAAAAAGAAGAACAACAAACATCTCTGTTCCAAGACAAATTGCGATGTATATTGCTAGAACTTATATTAATGAATCTCTTCCTAAGATAGGACTTGAATTTGGAGGGAAAGATCACACTACAGTAATGCATTCTGTTGATAAAATAAAGAAAGAATTAGAAAAAAATAAGGATTTAGAAATTGAAATAAATAAAATTATTTCCATACTAAATACTTAGTGTGGAAAAGGTGGTATTTTTAAATTAGTTATCCCTTTATGTTTTATTTAATTTAAAGATAAAAATATAGTTTTCCACACAATTAACATATATAATAAAAATATATAAAAAGAAAGAAGGATAAAATGAAAATATTTATAAAACAATCTATTTTATTAGAAAAGTTAAACAGCGTAATAAAATGTATATCAAATAAAAATTTAATACCTATACTAAATTGTATAAAATTTGAATTAATAAAAGATGGATTATATCTTTTAAGTACAGATAATGAAATGGCAATAAAATCTTTTTTGCCAAAAAATCAAATAGAAAAAATAGAAACTCAAGGATCTTTTGTTGTATCTGGTAGATATATTTATGAAATGATAAGAAAGCTTCCTAATGAAATAATTGAAATAGAAGAATTAGACGGCGCTAAGATAATAATAAAAACAAGCAATACGGAATTTAATTTAAATTGTAATAATGTAGAAGACTTTCCAAATTTGGAAATGGATTTAAATGAGGAACCAATAGTTATTGCAAAAGAAGAACTAAAGAATGTAATAAATCAAACATTATTTGCCACATCTGTTCAAGAATCTAGACCAACATTAACAGGCATAAATTTTTTAATAGATAAAGATAAAATTTTTTGTACGGCAACTGATTCATATAGATTATCTAAAAGAATTATAAAAATAAAGCCAACAACAGAAAAATTAAATATTATTATTCCTAACAGAACTATTAATGAATTAAGTAAAATATTAGATGATGAAGGCTTTGTTGAAATGCATATTTTCACAAATAAAGTTATTTTTAAATTTGATGAAATACAATTTTTAACAAGACTAATTAATGGAACTTTTCCAAACACCGAAAAATTAATCCCAGAACAATTTGAAGAAGAACTAGAAGTGGATTATAAAATATTTTACGAAGCAATAGATAGAGCCTCTTTATTAAGTAGCGGAGATGAAAAGAACACATTAGCTTTTGAAATTAATAAAAATGTTGGAATTGTAACTTCAAATATACCAGAAATAGGGAAAGTAGAAGAAAAAATAGTTTTAAATAATATGATTGGGAATAATTTAAAAATATCTTTTAGTTCTAAGTTTATGTTAGAAGCCCTAAGGGCTTTAAACAGTAAAACAGTCATATTAAAATTTAATGGTGAAATAAAGCCGATAATTTTACTGGATCCAAAAAACGAATTATTAACAGAAGTTATTGTACCAATAAAAACATATTAACAGGAATTTCCTGTTTTTTTTTCACAAATCGACAAAAAGCGACATATATTTAATAGTAAAGTTTTGTCGAGGAGGTGAGTGAAATTAAAGAAAATTATGAAATTAATAGAGCCACATTAGTAATATTACCAATAGATTCAAAAACCTCATTGGTTTATGAAGACGAAACTGAGTATACAATACCCAAAGCACCTATAAAAATAATAAATGAGAGTTGCCAATATTATGGTAGTAGCTATAGTGGAAGAAGTGCCGGAACAAAAAAAATAACAGGCTATAATTATAAAGCTCCAATAATAGTAGAAGAATCCAAAACAATCATCTTTTTTCCAACTAGTTCTCCAAGATTAGAAAAATGTGCGTGGATTTTTTTAAATAATATTAAAAACTATGAAAAAAGTTCAAATTCAACAATCATCTATTTTAACAACGGGAAAACAATTCATATTCCTATTTCATATTTTGTTTTTGAAAATCAAATTTTACGTGCAACGAGACTACAAAATATATTTTTAAAAAACAAACAAAATTTATAAAAGATTGAAAAGATCTTTTTATTTTGATTAAATCTATTATTTTTGTGGTATAATAGTATCTGTGTATAGTGATACATAAAATAACAAACACTCAAAAAATAGCACGAAAAAGAGGATTTTATGTTTTTGGAGCAAATAAGCATTAATTTTTTTAGAAATTATGAAAAAGAAAAAGTAATTTTTTCGAAGGGAATTAATATAATTGTTGGTAATAATGCGCAAGGAAAGACAAATTTGCTGGAGGCTATTTATTTTTTAGGAACCGCAAAATCCCATCTTTCTTACTTAGAAGAGTCCTTAATTAAAGAAGAAAAGCCTTTTTTAAAGATAACTGGAACATTTAGCAATGACAGCAAAAAAATAAAAGCGGAGATAAAAGTAGACAGCCAAAAAAAAAGTTTAAAAATAGGGAATAAAGAAATCAAAAGCATTTCAGAATATTCATATAATACAAAAATGATTATATTTAACCCTGAAGATTTAAATATTATTAAAGACGGTCCAGAAATCAGAAGAAGTTATATAGATGCAAGAATAAGTCAAATAGAAAAAAACTATAGTAAGCTATTAACAGACTATAATAAATTAATAAAGATAAGAAACGAATATATAGAAAAGAAAAAAAGCCACGTAGCGTATAATCAAAATTACTTTGACATAATAACGGAATATTATATTAAAAAAAGCCTTGCCATATATAATATAAGAAAAAAATATGTTGATAAAATTAATCTTTACATAGGTAAAGTATATAAAAATTTTTCGGCAGAAGCAGGGTTAAAAATAGTGTATTTTCCAAATTTTGAAATCAAAGACAGCGACTATGAGAAATCTTTAAAAATGAAGATAGAAAAAAATTTGAATAAAGAAATGTCTTTTGGGAAAACGTTGTACGGAGCACATAGAGATGATTTTGAATTTAATTTTAAAGGTAAAAATCTGAAGCTTTTTGGATCTCAAGGCCAACAAAGGATGGCAATTATTGCTTTTAAATTGGCGGAACTAGAAATTATAAAAAAATATATTGGTGAAATCCCAATACTATTGTTAGACGATGTGTTTAGTGAATTAGATGCCGAGAAACAGGGAAAGCTGTTAAAATATATAAGCAACAAAATGCAGGTTTTTATTACGACAACAGATGTTAAAAGCGTTAGTAATAGGCTATTAAAAAACGCAAAAATATATGAAGTTGAAAAAGGGAAGGTAACTTTAGTGGAGGAAAAAAATGGATAATAGACATTATGATGAGAGTGATATTCAAGTTTTAGAGGGATTAGAGGCGGTAAGAAAACGCCCTGGAATGTACATAGGTACAACGGATGTTAAAGGACTGCACCATTTAGTTTGGGAAATAGTTGATAATTCTATTGATGAAGCGTTGGCGGGATATTGTCAAAACATTGAAATAACAATAAATAAAGACAATTCAGTTACTGTAAAAGATGACGGAAGAGGAATACCTGTTGGAATTCACCAAAAAACAGGAATATCAACAGTAGAAACAGTATATACAATACTACACGCAGGAGGAAAATTTGGCGGAGGTGGGTATAAGGTGTCTGGTGGCCTACACGGGGTGGGAGCCAGCGTTGTAAATGCTTTATCCAGTTTTTTAACTGTTACGGTGTATAAAGACGAAAAAATATACGTGACTAAATTTGAAAACGGGGGCAAAATAGTCCAAAAGTTAACAGAAATAGGATCTTGCGAAAAAGAAAGAACAGGGACTTGGGTTACTTTTAAGCCGGATAGTTCTATTTTTGATACTGTGGAATTTAATTATGAATCATTGAAGGTTAGAATCAGAGAATTAGCTTTCTTAAATAAAGGGTTAACTTTAACTCTAAGGGATGATAGAGATGGCGAGGATACAGTAGGGGAAAAATTTTCCTATGAAGGTGGACTTGCAGAATATATAAAATTTTTAAATAAAAATAAAACGGCAATACATGAAGAAGTGGTTTGTTTTGAGGGGAAAGAAGATGACGTTTCTTTAGAAATTGCGATGCAATATAATGATTCATATATAGATAATATTTATTCTTTTGTTAATAATATTAATACGCATGACGGGGGAACACACGAAGAGGGAGCAAGAAGAGCCCTAACACGCGTGATAAACGCTTATGCTAAAAGGACTGGATTCATAAAAGAGAAAGATGAGCCTCTGACTGGAGACGATGTAAAAGAAGGACTTACTATGATAATTTCTTGTAAGCATCCAAATCCTCAATTTGAAGGTCAAACAAAGGGAAGATTAGGAAACTCTGAAGTACGAAGAATTTCAGATAGTATTTTTTCTACCGGCTTTGATAGATTTTTATTAGAGCATCCAGAAGAAGCAAGAAAGATAATGGATAAAGTTGTTTTGGCAGCACGAGCAAGGATAGCAGCAAAGAAAGCTAGGGAATTAACAAGAAGAAAAAGTGATTTAGATATAGTTAATTTTGGTGGAAAATTAGTTGATTGTAAAGAAAAAAATCCTACCGTGTGTGAGCTCTTTTTGGTCGAAGGAGACTCAGCAGGAGGTTCAGCCATAAAAGGAAGAAACTCATTAACACAAGCGATTTTGCCCCTTAGAGGAAAAATATTAAATGTAGAAAAAGCGAGATTGGATAAAGCTCTTTCTAACGAAGAAATAAGAACAATTATAACAGCTTTTGGTACAGGAATAGGAAATGAGTTTAACTTAGAAAAATTGAGATATGACAAAATAATAATTATGACAGATGCGGACGTAGATGGTGCGCATATCAGAGTATTATTACTAACACTGTTTTTTAGATTTTTTAAACCAATTGTAGAAGCAGGAAAAGTTTATGCGGCGCAGCCACCATTATTTTGCATTAAACATGGCAAAACAAATAAATATGTGTTAACCGAAGAAGAAAGAGCCGTTTATCTATCAACCTTAGGAAGCAATGCAAAATACGACATTGTACGTATGAAAGGTCTTGGAGAAATGGACGCAGAAGAACTTAACGAAACAACAATGGATATTAACAAAAGAATATTAAGAAAAATAACCGTAGAGGATACAATTCTTGCGGACGAAGCGTTTAGTAGATTGATGGGCGAAGAAGTAGAACCAAGAAGAAAGTTTATAGAAGAAAAAGCCGGATACGTTACAAACCTTGATATATAGGTAGGAGGACATAATATATGAACAATATAGACAGAGTAGAAGAAAATAATATAGTTAACGAAGTACAAGATTCTTTTTTACAGTATTCAATGAGTGTAATCGTAGCTCGTGCACTTCCAGATCTAAGAGACGGATTAAAACCTGTTCATAGAAGAATTTTATATTCTATGTTTGAGTCTGGTTATACGCCAGATAAAAACCACAAAAAAAGTGCCAGAATAGTCGGAGATGTAATGGGAAAATATCACCCACATGGTGATTCCTCAATATATGAAGCTATGGTTCGTATGGCCCAAGATTTTAGTTATAGATACATGCTAATAGATGGACATGGAAATTTTGGAAACATTGAGGGCTATGGTGCGGCAGCTATGAGATATACAGAATCAAGGCTTTCAAAAATATCGCTTGAACTATTAAGAGATATAAAAAAAGAAACGGTAACATTTGTAAAAAACTTTGATGAATCAGAGGAAGAACCAGAAATACTACCTTCACGCTTTCCAAATATATTAGTTAATGGAACAATGGGAATTGCTGTTGGTATGGCAACAAACATCCCTCCTCATAATTTAGGAGAAGTAATTGATGGGTGTGTGGCATTTATAGATAATCCGGAAATTGATACACTAGGGCTTATGGAATACATAAAAGGGCCTGATTTTCCAACCGGCGGAATAATTTTGGGAAATAGTGGAATTAAAACAGCTTATGAAACAGGGAGAGGGTCAATAACAATCAGAAGTAACGCTGTAATAGAAGAAAAAGCCGGGAAAACAGTAATTGTAATTTCTGAAGTGCCATATGGCGTAAATACCCATGATTTAAGAGACAAAGTTGCTGGATTAGTACATAATAAAGTAATTGAGGATATTGTTGACTATCATACGGATTTAAAAAACGGATTAACAATAACAATAACTTTAAAAAAGGGCGCAAATGCACAAATTGTTTTAAATAATTTATATAAATATACTGAATTACAAACAAGTTATGGAATAATTTTTTTAATGCTTGACAACAGGGTACCAAGAACATTGGGTTTAAAAGATATAATAACAAAATACATTGATTATCAAAAAGAGATAATTATTAAGAGAACAAGGTATGATTTAAACAAGGCCGAGCAAAGAGTTCACGTATTACAAGGACTAAGAATCGCCCTAAACAACATTGAAGAAGTTATAAAAACTATTAAATCTTCTAAATCAGACGTTGAAGCTAAAGAAAAAATGGCGCAAAGATTCGAACTAACAGAAATACAATCAGAAGCAATTTTGGAAATGAAATTTCGCCGTTTAACTGGATTAGAAAAAGAAAAAATAGAAGAGGAATTAAAGGATTTAATAGAAAAAGTTGCATTTTATACAGAACTTTTAGGTTCAAATGAAAAGATAATGAGTACGATAAGAGAAGAACTTCTTGAAATTAGAGAAAAATATAGTGACAAGAGAAGAACGGTAATTGATACAACAAACATAGAATATTTAGAAGACGAGTCGTTAATCTCCGAAGAAAACATTATAGTAACACTTACTAATAACGGTTATATTAAAAGGATTAACTGTGATGTTTATAAGTCACAAAACAGAGGTGGCGTGGGTGTAAAAGGAATAACAACAAATGAAGAAGACTATGTTGAAAAAATAATATCAATGACAACACACGAATATTTGTTAATTTTTACAAACAAGGGAAAGGTATATAGAATAAAAGGATATGAAGTTCCAAATTATGGAAGACAAGCAAAGGGATTGCCAATTGTAAATTTATTACCTTTTGAAAAAGATGAACAAGTGAAAGACATAATTAAATTGTCAAAAGAAAAGGATGAGGCATTTATTGTATTTTGTACGCAAAACGGGCTAATAAAAAAAACAAGTCTTTCTGAGTTTGACAGTATTAGGAAAAACGGTAAAAAAGCCATAACATTAAAAGAAGATGATTCGCTTGTTGCCGTGAGAAAAAGTTTGGGAAATAAAGAAATAATGATTGCCGCATCAAATGGGCAAATAGTAAAATTTTTAGAAGAAGAACTTAGAGATCTTGGACGCAGTGCGTCGGGAGTAAAAGGTATAAATCTTAAGTCTGGTGAAAAAGTTGTTGGTATGGAAATCGTTGAAGCAGAGAAGAAAATTCTTGTTATAACAGAAAACGGTTATGGAAAACAATCAAACACTGAAGAATATAGGCAAACGCATCGAGGCAGCAGAGGGGTTAAAGGGCTTAATGTAACAGAAAAAAACGGGAAGCTTATATCATTTAAGATGGTTGAGCCAAAAGAAGACTTAATCATAAGCACAAACACTGGAATGATTATAAGAATTCCAGTTGAAATGGTTTCATCAACAAGTAGAGTTACACAAGGAGTTAGACTAATTAATTTAAAAGAAAATCAAAAAGTAGCTACAATAACTGTTGTTGATAGCGAAGAAGATGTTTCACGTGAAACATGTGATTGATTAATAAGAACAAATATATTATTATTATTTTGCACAGTGATTATATTTGAACCAAGTCAGGACTGGAAAGTAGCAGCTTTAAAAATTAATAATCATGTGTGCTTTTTTTATGTTTCACGTGAAACATAGGTAAGGGGAAAGAATGGAAGAAAAATTTATTAAAGAAGCGATAAATCAAGCAAAGAAGGGCTATAATGAAAACGAAATTCCGGTTGGCTGTGTTATTGCTGAAAACAATAAAATAATTGCCAGGGGATTTAATAAAAGTAATAAACTAAAAAACCCACTTAAACATGCGGAATTAATAACTATAGAAAAGGCGTGTCACAGGAAAAAGAGTAAATATTTAACAAATTGTACTATATATATAACTTCTGAGCCTTGTGTTATGTGTATAGGGGCAATTGCTCAAGCCAAAATTAAAAAAGTGGTTTTTTTGCTAGAAAATGAAAAGTTTGGATTTTCAAAAAACCTAAATAATTCAAAAATAATAATGAATCATAAAATTGAGATAACGAAAAGAGAATGTGGTGAAGAAATTTTGGTGATGTTGAAAAGTTTTTTTAAAAACAAAAGATAAAAATGTTATAATAAAAGATAGTTGGTGATAATATGTATCAAGCGTTATATAGAAAATACAGGCCAAAAAATTTTGAAGAAATTGTAGGCCAGGACGTTATTATTAAAACAATAACAGGAGCAATAATTAACAATAAGGTTTCGCATGCTTATTTGTTTTCTGGGCCAAGAGGAACAGGAAAAACAAGTGTTGCAAAAATAATCGCGAAAGCTATAAATTGTGAAGACAAAGAGAAGGCTAGTCCGTGCGGCAATTGCGTAGTATGTACGCAAATTCAAGAAGACATAATAGAAATAGACGCCGCATCTAATAATGGAGTGGATGAAATAAGAGAATTAAAAAGCAAAGTAAACTTTACTCCTTCTTTTGGGAAATATAAGGTTTACATAATAGATGAAGTTCATATGCTTACAACAAATGCATTTAATGCTCTTTTAAAGGTTTTGGAAGAACCACCAAAATATGTGGTATTTATTTTAGCTACGACAGAACCTCAAAAAATTCCACTTACAATAATGTCAAGATGTCAGCACTTTGCTTTTAAAAGAGTGGGGAATCAAAGCTTAAAGAAGAAGTTAAAAGAAATAATAGAGACTGAGAAGTTATCTATAGAAGAAGATGCTATAGATGAAATAGTCGAAGCATCAACTGGCGGAGTAAGAGATGCAATTAACTTATTAGATCAAGCAATTTCATATACAAATCAAAAAGTAACAAAAGCCGACATATTTGAACTTTGCGGAACGATATCAAAAAAAGAAACAAGTCACTTTTTTGAACTTTTATTTAATGAAAATATCGAAGAGGTTTTAAAATTTATTGAGAAACAAGAAGAAAATGGGAAAAATTTTATTACTTTAACAAATAAGTTTGTTTCATATATAAGAGATTTATTGGTTTATTTAAAGGCACCAAAGTGTTTTACAGAAAAAGAAGAAGAAACTAGCGAATATAAAAAACTAACAGAAATCGTTAAAGAAGAAAAGTTATTAAAAGTGGCAGGCACACTTAATGCAGCGCTTTATGAAATGAGATTATCAATTTCTCAAAAAACCACTTTGGAATTGGCGTTAATCAGCTTATGTGAGACTCCAAGAAACGAGAAAAAAATAATAGAAGCAGAGGAACCAAAAAGCAAATTAACCAAAGAGGGAAAAGAAGAAAAACTCAAAGTAATTAGAATTAATAACGCACTGGCGCAATTTGACAAAAATGTTACAGCTAAAATAAAAGAAGATATCAAAAAAGTAAAACCTTTTCTTTTAAATACAAAGTATAGTCGTTTTGTTTCTTTAATTTTAGACGGCGAGCTAAAGGCAGCAAGTAATGAATATATTGTTTTTATGTATAAAAATCAAAAAGACGCAGACCTTTTTAACAACAATATAAAAAAAGTAGAAGAAATAATTGAAAAAGCAATAAGCAAATATAAAGTTATTGCGGTTGATAAAAAAGAGTGGGAAATAATTAAAAACGATTTTAATTTGAAAAAGAAGAAATATGTGTATGAAAAGGAGCTGCCAGAAGAAAACGGCGATAAAGTCGAGGAACTGTTCGAAGAAATAATAGAATACAAATAGGAGGTAAAAGAGTATGAATATGCAAGAAATGCTTAGGCAGGCACAAACAATTCAAAAAGAGATGTTAAAGGAAAAACAAGCAATAGATCAAAATATATATGAAACAACTAAAGGCCCTGTAACTGTTAAAACTAAGGGGACAAAAGAGGTTTTAGAGGTAAAAATAGTAAGCATGGAAGAAGAGAAGGAAATAATAGAAGATTTGTTGGTTGTTGCTATTAATGAAAATAATAAAAAAATAGATGAAGAAGTAGAAAAAAAATTAGGGAAGTATACCAAGGGTATGCCCGGGCTACTATAATGAATTATCCAAAAACGATAAACAATTTAATAGAATCTTTTAAAGCTTTACCAGGTATTGGAAGCAAAACAGCAGAAAGATTAGCTCTTTCGGTTTTAAATCTCGAAGATGAAACAATTGCTCTTTTTTCTGAATCTTTAAATAACATAAAAACAAAAATAAAAAGATGTACTGTTTGTAACAACATTACAGAAGATGAGACGTGTGAAATATGTCAAAACAAAAATAGAAATAAAAAAATAATTTGTGTTGTGGATGAAGTGAAAAGCGTTGTTTTATTTGAAAAGTTGGGTTCATATAACGGATTATATCACGTGTTAACTGGGCTGATTTCCCCTTTAGAAGGAATTAACCCGGAAGATATAAACATTAAAGACTTGGTAAAAAGAATAGAAAAAGAAAAGACGGAAGAAATAATAATAGCTGTGAAGCCAACAATCGAGGGAGAAACAACTAGCTTATATATTTCTAAAATACTAGAGAATAAAAATGTAAAGGTGACAAGAATAGCTCACGGAATCCCTCTAGGAGCAGATATAGAATATATAGATGCATTAACTTTAGAAATGGCTTTAGAAAACAGAGTGGAATTTAAATAGAGGTGTTATGTTAGAAGATTATGAATCAGATCAAAAGCAAGCGGTTATGTTTGTAAAAAAAATGATTGAAAACCATAAAATATCGCATGCTTATATAATTGAAGCAAATGAATATTCTAAGGCTTTTGATTTTGCATTATCTTTTGCAAAAGCAATTCTATGTCCATTTAACTATTTTAACAATAAGCAGTGCAAAGAGTGTAGACAATGTGAAAAGATTGAAAATGGTGTCTCTTTGGAAGTTAAAATAATTACTCCGGAAGATGTGTGGATAAAAAAGCAGCAGTTAGATGAGCTACAAAAGGATTTTAATAAGACTTCAATTAACGGAAATAAGAAGATATATATAGTAAATAGGGCTGAAAAGCTGAATGCTTCTTCGTCAAACTCTATGTTAAAGTTTTTAGAAGATCCACCAGAAAAGGTTATAGCTATTTTGGTAGCAGACAAATCGGCAAATCTTCTTTCAACAATAGTTTCTCGCTGTCAGGTTGTTTTACTAAAAAATAATGAAGGAAATCAATTAAAAAGTTTAGAAAAAACATATTCTTTTGATGATTATCAAGAAAAAATAAAAAACGCAATTGAATTTTTAAATAAAATAGAACAAGATATAGAAAAAACATATATAACGATAAAAAAAGAATTTTTTAATTTATTTTCAGACCGAGAGCAAATACTTTTTTGTCTAGATGTTATGCTTCTATTTTATATTGAAGCATTAAATGAAAAATGTAATATTAAAAACAATCAATTTAACAAATTTCAAGAGATTAAAGAAAAATTTTTAGCTCAAAACAGTATAAGCAGTATAAGTAAAAAAATAAAAATAATTGAAAAAACAAAAAGAGTTGTGGAACAAAATACAAACTTATCTTTATCTATTGACAAATTTTTTATTGAAATGAGGAGTAAAAATGATTGAAGTTGTTGGAATAGCTTTTAATGGCAAAGGAAGGCAATATTATTTTTTGACAAACGGAAAAGAAATTTTGCAAAAAGGTGCGAGTGTAATTGTAGAAACTGAAAAGGGTTTACAATTTGGAACCGTTGTGGCAGAAGCTTTTAATATTAAACAAGAAGAAATAAGGTCGGAATTAAAAAGTGTATTAAGAGAGGCTAATAAAAAAGACATTGAAACTCATGAAAAAAATTTGGTTGAAGCAAGAGAAGCAATGAGAAAATGCAAAGGATTAATAGAAGAGCTTGATTTAAAAATGCTTGTTGTTGATGCTTATTTTACTTTTGATAAAAAACAATTGGTATTTAAATTTCTTTCAGACGATAGAGTGGATTTCAGAGAGCTAGTAAAAAAATTAGCAGTAACCTATAAAACAAGGATTGAACTTAGACAAATTGGGGTAAGAGATAAGGCTAAAGAAATTGGTGGAATCGCTCTATGTGGGAAAGAATTTTGTTGCAAAGCAATGAATACTGATTTTGATTCTATTTCGATTAACATGGCAAAAAATCAAAATATTTCTCTTAATCCAAATAAAATAAATGGCGCTTGTGGGAGACTACTATGTTGTTTACGTTATGAGGATGACTTGTATAAGGCAAACAGAAAAAATCTTCCAAAAATAGGGGATAGAGTTAAAACTCCCAAAGGAATGGGGAAGGTTGTTGCGTTAGATGTATTAAGACAAACATATAAAGTAGATATTATGGATGTTGGCATATTGGAAATGTCCGATGAAAGTTAAAAATTATTTATTAGGATATAAGAATTTGTATATTTTTCAAGATACAGAACTGTTTAACTTTTCGCTAGACTCGGTTTTATTGCCAAACTTTATAACAATCAATGATAAAACAAAGAAAATACTTGATATTGGTACTGGTAATGCTCCAATTCCATTAATTTTGACTACGAAAACAAAAGCAAAAATAATAGGAGTGGAAATACAAGAAAAAGCATATGAATTGGCAAAAGAAAGTATTGCTATAAATAAATTAAGTGAGCAAATACAGATAATAAATGAAGATATAAGAGAGTATTACGGAAAAACAGAATCTGACACTTTTGATATAATTGTCTGTAATCCACCTTTTTTCAAGTCAAGCAAAAAAAGCCAAGGAGAATACAAAAGGATTGCAAGACATGAAGAATCGCTTGAACTAGGAGATATATTTAAAATAGCAAAAAAGCTTTTAAGAAACAATGGAAATATAGGGGTAGTAAATAGGCCGGAAAGGCTTGTGGAAATAATAGAAGCGATGCGAGAGAATAATATAGAACCTAAAAAAATGAGGCTGGCATACCCTTCGAAAAATGGAGAAGCCAATGTTTTATTAATAGAAGGTAAGAAAAACGGGAAACAGGGACTAAAAATTTTACCGCCTTTATTTGTTCATAAAAAAAACGGCGAATATACTGCAGAAGTAAAAAAGTTTTTTGTTGGAGGTAAGTAAAATGATCCAAAAGAGTTATGATGGTTCTCCATCGCTATATTTGATTCCGACGCCAATAGGTAATATGGAAGATATGACACTTCGCGCTATTCGAATGCTAAAAGAGGTTGATGTTATTTTTGCTGAAGATACACGCGTAGCCAAACAGCTGCTAGATTATTTTGAAATATCAAAAAAACTGATCTCAAATCATCAATACAATGAAGAAAGAAACAAAAGTAAGGTAGTTGAGTTTTTAAAAGATAAAAAAAACGTAGGGTTAATTACCGATAGAGGGACACCAATTATAAGTGATCCTGGATATGAAATTGTCAGATACGTTATTTCCCAAGGATTTAATGTTATTAGCCTACCTGGAGCAACAGCCTTTACTCCAGCCCTTGTATCTTCTGGGCTGCCACCAATGCCTTTTATCTTTTACGGGTTTTTAAACAGTAAAGAAGTGAAAAGAAAAAAAGAATTATTTTTGTTAAAAGATGTAAAGTTTACTATCATTTTTTACGAATCAATACACAGAATTGATAAAATGTTAAAAGATGTTTTAGAAGTTTTTGGTAATCGACAAATAAGTATTTCCCGGGAAATAACAAAAAAGTATGAAGAAATATACAGGGGCTTAATAAGCGATGCTAAAGTAGAAGTTCAAAAGGGAGAGTTTGTCATTGTAGTGGAAGGTGTAAGTGAGGTATTGGATGACAGCCTTAATATTGAAGAACATATTAATTTATATTTAGCAAAGGGAAATAGTTTGAAAGAAGCAATGAAGAATGTTGCAAAAGAAAGAAAAACATCAAAAAGTAATGTTTATAAAGAATATCACAAATAAGAGGTGTATATGAAATTAATAGTTGGAATAGGAAATCCAGGGAAAAAGTATGAAAAAACAAGGCACAATATAGGCTTTATGGTTTTAGACAGTTATGCAGAAGCACATGGATGTCCCTTTCAGAAAAGTATGGACGGGCTTTATGCCAAAATAAAAATTGGTGAAGAAGAGGTTATTTTGTTAAAACCACAAAAGTATGTTAATTTAAGTGGGCAAGTGGTAAAAAAATTTATGCAATTCTATCAGATTGATATAACAGATTTGTTAATTATAAGTGATGATCTGGATTTGAGCTTAGGAAAATATAAATTAAAAGAAAAAGGAAGCTCTGGAGGGCATAACGGGCTAAAAAATATTGAAGAAAATCTATATTCACAAGAATATCGAAGATTAAAAGTAGGTATAGCTGGTGACGAAAACACTGATGCAACAAAATATGTTTTAACAAAACTGAAGAAAGAGGAAATTGACGCAATTAATAAAATTGAATTTAAAAATATTTTGGATGATTTTTTAATATCATCTTTTGATAAACTAATGAATAAATATAACCATAAGTAGGATTTTATGAGTTTTTTTGAAAATATTGAGGACATTGCGGGGAAAGAAATTATAGGCCTTACAGACGAACTTAAGGCTCTTTTTGTATTGGAAAACATGAAAAAAGAAAGTACGGTTGTTGTCTGTTCGACGCTGTATGAAGCAAATTTGTTCTATCAAAATCTTTCAAAGTATTCAAAAAACATTCTTTTTTTTCCTATGGATGATTTTATAACAAGCGAAGCACTAGCAATCTCACCAGAATTTAAAACCATTCGATTAGAAACCATTTTTGCTTTAATTAAAAATAATAATAAAATAGTTGTAACAAATTTAATGGGATACTTAAGGTTTTTGCCTTCGCTCGAAATGCTGCAAAAAAATACTATTACGTTTTCTTTGCAAAAAGAAATAAATTTAGATGATTTAACAATTCAGCTTTTAAAATTAGGTTATGAGAAAGTAGAAATAGTAAATAAGACAGGGGATTTTTCAATTAGAGGGTATATTTTAGATGTTTTTCCGATAAATGAAGAAAATCCTATTAGAATAGAGTTCTTTGGTGACATAATTGAAAAAATAAAGAAATTTAATGTAAATACGCAAAGATCTCTTTCAGAAATTGGGTCTATAGAACTTTTCCCAAACACAGAATTTGTTGTAGATGAAATAGTTGAAGAAAAGAAGCAAAAAAACATATTAAAATATATTATTCTCAAAAATATTTCTTTGTTAAGAGGCTCGACAGTTTTTTTTAATGACTATAACGGAATAAAAAACCATTATGAAAATTTACAAATGGAAATTTGTGAATACAACAAAAGTATTGAGTCAAAAGAAAAATATATGTTTACTCTTGATGAAATTATTAACAAGAAAGAAATTTATTTTCAAGCATTTGATAATCAAAAATCAGAAAACAGTTTAGTTTATAAAAGTGCAGAAGTATTGAATTTTCCAAAAAAAATTGATGAAATTAAAACTTTCTTACAAAAGAAGAAACAAAAACATACGGTTGTTATATGTTTCAAAGATAACGATTTAAGAAAAAAATTTAAAAGCGAGATTGAAGATAGTGTTTTGACAAGCAAGGAGAATATTTTTGAATTTCAAGTAAACTTAATAGTTGAACAATTGAATCAAGGCTTTTATTTTGGAAAGTATTTATATTTAGGAGAAAAAGAACTGTTTTGTAAAGAACAAGGAAACCACAATTATAATTCCAAATTTAAAATTGGTACTAAAATACACAGCATAAATAACTTGGAGATAGGGGATTTTGTTGTTCACTACATGTACGGAATTGGACAATATTTGGGAATGAAAACCTTAAGAAAGGGAGACTTAGTTAAAGATTATATTTTTATCAAATATAAAGGCAATGACAAATTATATATACCTGTGGAAAAAATAGATTTAATATATAAGTATTCATCTAGCGAGGGAACAACGCCAGCACTGAACAGCTTAAGTAATAGCGAATGGGAGAATACAAAAAGGAAAGCAAAACAGCAAATAGAAATTATTACTAAAGAGCTTCTCGAACTTTATACAAAAAGAGAAACTGTGGAGGGATTTTCTTTTGAAAAAGATAATTATTTACAGTTAGACTTTGAAAACAGTTTTGTCTATAAAGAGACAGAAGATCAAGTAAAAGTGACTAGAGAAATCAAAAAAGACATGGAAAGTATTCATCCTATGGATCGATTGCTGTGTGGTGACGTTGGCTACGGAAAAACAGAAGTTGCATTTAGAGCAATATTTAAGGCTGTTTTATCTGGCAAACAGGTGGCCTTTTTATGCCCGACAACAATTCTGTCATACCAGCACTATCAAAACGCCCTTGAAAGATTTAAAAACTTTCCAGTAAAAATAGCTCTGCTAAACAGATTTATAAATCAGAAAACGGCAAAAAAAACGATAGAAGCGTTACAAAAAGGAGAGTTAGATCTAATTATTGGTACACACAAGATTTTATCTGATGAAGTCAAATACAAAGATCTTGGGCTATTAGTTATAGACGAGGAGCAAAGATTTGGTGTTATGCAGAAAGAAAACATAAAAAAGTATAAGAACAGTATTGATGTTTTAACAATATCTGCAACACCAATTCCAAGAACACTTCAAATGTCACTTGCAGGTGTTAGAAACTTATCTCTAATTGAAACGCCACCAAATGATAGATATCCTATTCAGACATATGTGTTGGAAGAAAACTATCAGGTCATAAAGGATGCAATAAATAAAGAAATTTTAAGAAAAGGTCAGGTTTTTATTTTACACAATGAAATAAAAAATTTAGAGGAAGAAAAACAAAAAATTCAAAAACTAGTGCCACACGCAAGAATAGCTTTAGCGCACGGAAGGTTAGAAAAAGAATCTCTTGAAAAAATAATGATTCAATTTATAAACAAGGAATATGACGTTTTAGTATGTACAACAATCATTGAAGCTGGAATAGATATCCCAAATACAAATACTTTAATAATTAAAAATTCTGATAAGTTTGGACTATCGCAGCTTTACCAAATAAGGGGAAGAGTTGGAAGAACAAACAAAATTGCTTATTGTTATTTAATGTATAAAAAAGAAAAAATTTTATCTGAAATAGCTAAAAAAAGGTTAAGTGCAATTAAAGAGTTTACTGAGCTAGGAAGCGGTTTTGCAATTGCTATGAGAGATTTGTCGATAAGAGGTGCGGGAAATATTCTTGGTAATAGTCAATCCGGCTTCGTAAATTCAATAGGAATAAATTTATTTATGGATATGTTAAAAGAAGAAATTACGAAAGTAAAAAAGGATGAAGAGGAAACGAGTCTAATAGAAGTTGATACTCACATCGAGGATAAAGTTTTTAATGGTAACGAGCTGAAAATAGAAATTCATAAAAAAATAAACAGTATAAAAAACGAATCTGATTTTGAAAGTGTAAAGGAAGAACTAGAAGATCGATTTGGCAAAATACACGAAAAAGTAATAATATACATGCTTGAAGCTTTGTTTGAGGCTAAAGCGAAAGCAGTGGGATTAAAGAATATAAGACAAACAAAAGAAAATATTGAAATCTTAATAAGAAAAGAAGAATTAAATAAGATTATTCTTAAAGACTTATATGTTTATGCCCTGAACATAACTACAAATTTTAAGTTTAAAATGATTGGGAACAACTTACAGATAAGATTAAATCTATATAATCTAAAAAAACATTTTATTTATTATTTATTGGAATTAGTAAAAATTTTTGATGTAAATATGTGTTGAAAAGTTAGTGAGAAAAAGCTATAATTAATGAGGCAAGAGGAGAAACATATGAAACAAATGATTATTGAAGGAAACAAAATATTAAGTGGAAGCGTTAAAATAAGTGGTGATAAAAACAGCGCTGTTGCATTAATTCCGGCATCAATATTATCGGATGAATTTGTGGAAATAGAAAATGTTCCAAATATATCAGATATAGATGCCTTAAAAGAAATTTTGGTTCATTTGGGAGCAAGTATAGAAAAAAACGGCTCGACTATTAGAATAGACCCGAGAAATATAAAAAATAAAGAGATCCCAGAAGATATTTCAACAAAACTAAGGGCTTCATATTATTTTATGTCGGCTCTTTTGGGAAAGTTTAAAAAAGTTGAAATGTTTTTCCCGGGGGGGTGTTCAATTGGCGCACGACCTATTGATCAAACTTTAAGAGCATATGAAATGCTTGGGGCAAAAGTAAAAAGAGATGGGAATAAATATACAGTTATTGCCGATGAACTAATAGGTGCGAGAATTGATTTAAAAATGCCCAGCGTTGGAGCAACAATGAACGCTCTTTTAGTTGCTGTTAAAGCGGTTGGCGTAACAACAATAGAGAATGCTGCAAAGGAACCACAAATAATCAATACAGCAGAGTTTTTAAATAAAATGGGTGCAAAAATAAAAGGGGCTGGGACTTCTACTATAACGGTTGAAGGTGTAAAGTTTTTAACAAAAGCATCAATAAAGGTTATTCCGGACCGAATAGAAGCCGGAACGTATATAATCGCAGGTGCCTTAATGGGTAAAAACTTGAAAATAGAAAATATAATTGCGGAACATCTAACGTCGTTGCTTCAAGAACTAAAAAAAATGGGATTAAACATGACTGTAGATAAAAATTATGTTGAAATATCTAAAGTGGAAAAACTAAATCCCACTTGTATAAAAACAGAAGGATTTCCTGGTTTTGCAACAGATTTACAACAACCAATAACGGTTTTATTGACAAAATGTATTGGGGAATCACATATAGAAGAAACCATATATGAAAACAGATTTAAAAATGTTGAGTTTTTAAATAAAATGGGAGCAAATATTGAACAAGAAAATAATCACAACATAACAATTTATGGTCCAACAAAGTTAAAAGGGGAAGAGGTAGTCGCAACAGATTTAAGAGCGGGTGCGTGCCTTGTCTTAGCTGGACTTTGTGCAGAAGGAACAACTACCATTAGTGAGGTAGAACATGTTTTAAGAGGGTATGAAGATATAGTTGAGAAGCTAACAAAAGTAGGGGCAAATATAAAATTAGTAGAATATTAAAAAAAGATTGCTTTAAAAACAAAAAGTTGCTATACTATTTTAGAATTAATTTTCTATAACTAAAAATTAGTTATGGCGAAAGGAGAGCAAAATGAAAGAAAGCGAAACAAAATATATGGATACTGAAGTTATTTGCGCATGCGGGAATAAATTTAGTGTAAGATCAACAAAAAAAGAAATACATGTTGAAATTTGCAACAAATGCCATCCTTTTTATACTGGCAAAAAGACACTTTCAGCAAAAACAGGTAATGTTGAAAAATTCAAAGCAAAACTTGCAAAAGCAGAAAAAAATTAAAAATTGCGTAAAGGCAATTTTTTTTAACTTTACTTTATTTTATTACTATTGTAAACTTTAAATAGGAGAGTTTATGAAAATAGGAATTGCCGCTGATCACGGAGGATACAGAAGTAAAGAAAAAATCAAAAAGTTTTTAGAAAAAAGTGGGCACACAGTTATAGACTATGGAGCTGAAAGCTTTAATATTGATGATGATTATCCGAAATATGCTTTTAAACTATGTGAAAATATTAACAATATAGATTTTGGGGTTTTGCTTTGCTGTAGTGGTATTGGAATGAGCATGGCTGCTAATAAGGTAAAAGGAATAAGGTGTGCTAAAGTTTCCAATCTTTTTGACGCAAAATTTTCAAAGCGAGACAATGATGCTAACGTTATAGCGCTAGCTGGCAGAACGCATACTATAAAACTTAGAAGGCTATTAAAAAAGTTTATGAAGTCAAAATTTTCTAAAGAAGAGAGATATATTAGAAGAATCGGAATGGTAGATAATTATGGAAACGATATATAAAGTTGTTATTTATGTTTTAGTGTTTTTGCTTGTTTTTTACAGCTTGGATAGTATAAACACAAACGGGATTTTTAAAAAAAATAGTGAAGCCAAAGCAAAACTTTTATATATGCTTATAGGAATTTCGATTTCTTATTTAGTGGTACACTTCATTTACGACTTTTTTTAATAAAAGGAGAAAATATGCGAATAGTAGAAATTAACAAAGCCATTTTTCGAGAATATGATATAAGAGGTATTTACGGTGAAGATATAAATCCGGAAGTTTCTTATACTTTGGGTAGAAGCTTTGGTTCTTATATAGAAGAAAAAAAAGTAATAGTTGGCTATGACAATCGAAAATCTTCTCCAAAAATCCGAAAGAGCCTAGTAAAAGGCTTAATGGAAAGTGGCTGTGAGGTAATTGACATTGGTCTTGTAACAACGCCAATGTATTATTTTGCAAAAAAAGAGCAGAAAGTCAAAAACGGAATAATGATTACAGCTAGTCATAATCCAAAAGAATACAACGGATTTAAAATTTCTTTTGATTTAATTGGAAACGCTTATGGAGAAACAATTCAAAAATTCATGGTATATACTAATAAGCTTTCTTTTGAAAAGGGGAAAGGTTTTGTAGTAAGGAAAAAAATAGAAAAAGGCTATATTAATTTAATAAAAAAAAGTATAGAAATGGGCCCTAAAAAAATAAAATTTGTTGTTGACTGTGGTAATGGAACAGGTTCAATTATTATAAAAAAAATTGCTAAACAAATGAAATTAGATTGTCGCTTTTTATATTGCAAATCGGATTCAAATTTTCCAAATCATCAACCAGATCCGGCAGTTTTTAAAAATCAGATAGACTTAAGTAAAAAAGTCAAAGAATATAATTGTGATTTTGGGTTTTCAATAGACGGAGATGCGGATAGAGTTGGGTTTGTTAACGAAAAAGGGGAAATAATCCCAACAGATTTGTTTATGATCATAATATATAGAGATTTAGTCGATAAAATTAAAGAAAAAAAAGCTATATATGATGTGAAATGTAGTAACAGCTTAATAGACGATTTAGATAGAATGGGTTATATAAAAACAATGTATCGAACAGGAAATTCATATATGAATATGAAAATAAACAAAGAAAACTATATGTTTGGTGGCGAATTTTCTGGTCATGTTTGGTTTAAAGATAGATTTCCGGGGTTTGATGATGGGATATATGCCGGGCTTAGAATGCTAGAGATTCTGTCTAAGGCAAATAAAACAATGTCGGATTTGTTGCTGGATTATAATAAATATTATTCAACAGAGGAAATTAAAATAGAAGTTAGTGATGACAAAAAATTTGTTGTTGTTGATAAAATAAAACAATATTGTGATGACAAAAAATATACTTATTCTGATATAGACGGGGTAAGAGTTGAATTCAATAAAGCATGGGCTTTAGTTAGAGCAAGCAATACAGGGCCAAATATAATAGTTAGGTTTGAAGCCCCAACAAAAGAAGAACTAGAAAAAATTCAGACAGAGTTTATGGATAAAATAAAGGCTTGTATTTAAAAACATATAAGCTTTTTATTTTTCAAACTGTTAGCACTCCACCTTGACAAGTGCTAAAAATGGTGGTAAAATTATATGTGTTAAATAGAAAGGAGGGATGATATGTTACCAAGTATTTTTGATGATATGTTTTTACGAGAAACAGACGAGGAAATGAAATGCGACATATATGAAAAAGAAAATATGATGTTTGTTGAAATGGATTTGCCTGGTTTTGAAAGAAAAGATATCAACATTGAGTTTTCAAAAGGGAATTTAACAGTAACGGCTTCAAAGAAGCAAGAAGAAAAAGAAAATAAAAAATACTATAGAAGAGAAAGATCTTTTTATGGTAAGTTTTCTAGAACTTTCTTTGTAGGAGATATAGAAGAAGAAAAAATTGCAGCCTCTTTTAAAGAAGGGACATTAACAATACAAGTTCCTAAAGAAGAAAAACGCGGAAATAAAAAACTAATTGAAATAAAATAAGGAAACACTTGTAAAAGTGTTTTTTTATTTAAATATAATCTGTACTTATTTCTAAAAAAACTAATTTTTATAGTTAATCAACCTTTAATTTAAGTTTTAAAGATGTTATACTTATTTTAAATGGAGGATAAAAACAATGGATAAAAACATAGAAAAATTATTAAGCAAAATAGAATTAGAAAAAGATTTCCTTCATTACTTTGAAGATGGTTCTATAAAAAGGGTTGTGGCTAGAAAAAATCAACAAACATACACTTTTCATTTGATTCTAAAAGAGACTTTGCCGATTAATGTTTATAAAATATTTTTAAACAAAATTAAGAAGGCTTTTACTGAATATAATGTAAATATTAGAACTGAAGCTAAAACAAAAAAACATATAGAAGATTATATTAATGATTTTTTTGGTTTTGTTAATGCAGATCAAAGCATAAGTATAGAAAATACAAAATTTAAATTAAAAATTTCATCTGTGGACGAGAGTCTAATTGATAAAATAAATAAAGAAAAAGATAAACTGAAAGAATTTTTGATTGACACAGGTTTTGAAGAAAAAGAAATAGTTTTAAAACTTGAAAAAAAAATTGTTGAAACAATAAACTCTGCTATTACAGATGAAGTAATTACAGTATATGAGAAAACAGAAAAAACTTCAAAAAAAGAAGAAAAAAACATCATTTATGGTGAAAAAATAACAGAAGAACCTGAGATAATAAAAAACGTTATTAGTGAAACAGCCAACATTACAATAGAAGGCTACGTTTTTGATGAAATAGATGTTAGAAAAACAAAAACAAACTGGCAAATAATTACAATAAAAGTAAGTGACTATACAGATAGTATTTATATTAAGGTGTTTGTAGATAAAGAAGAATTAGTAAAAAAATTACAAAAAAATATAAAAAAAGGCAATTGGTATCTTTTTAAAGGGTCAGTTAAATATGATTCCTATTCAAAAGAACTTGTTTTTAATCCTAAAAGCATTAATATTTCAGATAAAAAAGGTGTTTTTAAAGAGGATTTAGCACCTTTAAAAAGAATAGAACTTCACGCTCATACAATGATGAGTCAGATGGACGGTGTAGTTAATGTTGAAGCTCTTATAGATAGGGCGATACAATATGGCCATAAAGCTATTGCGATAACTGATCACAACGGCTGTCAATCTTTTCCGGAAGCTTATAGAAAAATTACAAAATATAATAAAGGAAAAGAAGAAAAATTTAAAGTTATATATGGTGCGGAACTAACACTAATAGATGACAGTATAGATATTATAAAAAGACCAAACAATACAGAATTAATTGAAAATACATATGTTGTTTTTGACTTTGAAACAACTGGTTTTAATGCGGGAAATGGAGACACTGTTATTGAAATTGGAGCTGTAAAGCTTTTCAAAGGGAAAATAATAGATAAATTTTCAGAATTAATTAATCCGGGAAGAAAGCTTCCAAAAAAAATAACAGAAATAACAGGTATAACTGATGCGATGCTAGATGGGAAAGATGACGAAAAAACAGTTATGCAAAGATTTATAGAGTGGTTTAAAGACTTACCGATGATTGCGCATAATGCAAAATTTGATGTTTCCTTTTTAGAAATGGCATATAAAAAATATAAATTTGGTGAATTTAAAAACACATTAATAGACACGTTAGAACTTTCAAGAGCTTTAGACAAAGAGTTTTCAAGGCATAGCTTGTCGGCTTTAGTTAAAAGATATAATATTCCTTTTGACGAGAACTCCCATCACAGGGGAGATTATGATGCTGAAGCAACGGCACTTGTGTTTAATGAAATGATGAAAAAACTATTAGATAGACATTTAAAAACTCTAGATTCGATGGATAAAATTATTGAAAAAGATGAAATTCATAAGTTTGGAGTAAGTTACCACGTTAATTTGCTGGCTAAGAATAAAGTAGGCCTAAAAAATTTATTCAATCTTATTAGCCTTGCAAATACAAAGTATTTATATAAAACCCCAAGAATACTAAGAAGTGAAATAAATAGGTTAAGAGAAGGCTTGTTAGTAGGCAGCGGTTGTGCAGATGGAGAAGTTTTTAAAGAAGCGAGAAGTAAATCAGAAGAAGAAATAGTAGAAATTTTAAATTTTTATGACTATGTTGAAGTACAACCTATTGATTGCTACGATCACTTAGTACAAATGACAGATTTTGAAAATAAAGCAGAGTTAATAAATCATGTTAACAAAATTATTAAAGTCTGCGAAGAAGCCAAAACTATAGTTGTTGCAACTGGAGATGTTCATCATATTGATCCAGAAGACAAAATATATAGAAAAATTATTGTTAATCAAAAAGTACCTGGCGGCGGCAGACACCCTTTAGCAAGAGACAACATAAAAGAAATTCCAAGCCTACATTTTAGAACAACCGAAGAAATGCTGGATGATTTTGCTTTTTTAGGTGAAATAAAGGCACAAGAACTTGTAATTGACAATCCAAATAAATTAGCTGAAGAAATAGACTTTATTGAAGTTATAAGGGATACAAATGGAAAACCATTTGCGCCCATTATAGAAAACAGTGCGGAAATTACCAGAGAATACACAATGAAAAAGGCCAGAGAACTATATGGTGAAAATCTTCCTTTAATTGTGGAAGAAAGATTAGATAAGGAACTTAAAGGTATAATTGGCGCAAAATATGATGTAATTTATTTAATTGCTCAAAAGTTAGTAAAAAAGTCTAATGATGATGGCTATTTAGTTGGTAGTCGTGGTTCTGTTGGGTCTAGTTTTGTTGCTACAATGATGGGAATTACTGAAGTTAACCCCTTGCCACCACACTATATATGTGGAAAGTGTCAGCACAGTGAGTTTGAAGATGACAAAGGCACTTTATTATCTGAAAGTTATCTTTCCGGCTATGATTTACCTAATAAAAAATGTCCTAAGTGTGGAGAAAACATGGGGAAAGAAGGGAATGATTTACCTTTTGCAACCTTTTTAGGATTTAATGCCGATAAAGTTCCAGATATTGATCTTAATTTTTCTGATTTAAATCAAGCCGCAACACACGATTATACAAAAGAATTATTTGGAGAAGATAAAGTTTATAGAGCGGGAACAATCGGTACTGTCGCAGACAAAACTGCTTTTGGATTTGTTAAAGGCTACTGTGAAGATAAAGGAATAATGATGAGGGGTGCTGAAATAGAAAGACTGGCTATTGGATGTACGGGGATTAAAAGAACAACAGGTCAACATCCTGGCGGAATTGTTGTTATCCCAAATTATATGGATGTGCTTGACTTTACTCCGTTCCAATTTCCGGCCGATGACTCTTCTAAGCAATGGAGAACAACTCATTTTGAATATCACAGTTTAGAGGACAATCTTTTAAAATTAGACATATTAGGGCATACTGATCCAACACAGCTTAGAATGTTGCAAGACATTACAGGGATTGATGTAACAAAAATTCCTTTTGATGATAAAAAAACAATGGATATATTTCTGTCACCAAAGAGCCTTGGGGTTACTAAAGAACAAATAATGTGTGAAACCGGAACATTAGGAGTGCCAGAATTTGGAACTCCATTTACTATAGGAATGCTTGTAGATACAAAACCAAAATCATTTGCCGCACTTACAAAAATTTCTGGATTGTCTCATGGAATAGACGTGTGGCTAGGAAATGCCCAAGAACTGATAAAAAACAAGATTGTGCCTTTTTCAAAAGTAATTGGATGTCGTGATGATATAATGATTTATTTAATGGGAAAAGGTCTTGAACCGTTAAAGGCTTTTAAAATAATGGAATTTGTTAGAAAAGGCAAAGCAAGCAAAGAACCAGAACAATGGGCCGAATTTAAGAAAATTATGCAAGAAGCAAAAATAGAGGATTGGTATATTGACTCTTGTGAAAAAATCCAGTATATGTTTCCAAAGGCACATGCGGTTGCTTATGTTATGAGTGCATTTAGAATTGCTTATTTTAAAGTACACTATCCAATTGTTTATTATGCCACATATTTTTCAACTAGGTTTTTTGATTTTGATATGGATGTAATGATGAACGGCTATTCTGCAATCAGAAATAAAATAATTGAAATTCAAAATAAAGGCTATGAAGCTACAAATAAAGAAACGGCCGTACTTGAAACTTTAAAACTTTCTCTTGAGATGTGCGCAAGAGGATTTGAATTTGGTAACATTGATCTTTATAAAAGCCATTCTAAGAATTTTATAATTGATCCAAGTAACGAAAAAATCCTAATACCCCCATTTAGAACAATTGAAGGGTTAGGAGAAACTGTTGCTGAAAAGATTGTTGAAGAAAGAGAGAAACAGCCATTTTTAAGTATTGAAGATTTAGCAAAGAGAGCAAAAATATCTACAACTGTAATTGATAAGCTAAGAACAATGAAAGTTTTGGATGCAATGGATGAATCTAGTCAGATGAGTTTATTTTAATAAGCAAAACATATCAATATATTGACAGTGCAAGGCTTTTAAGGTACAATTTAAGTCGTGTCAACTATATTGATACCTGTGGAGTAGTACTCAAGAGGCCGAAGAGGCGCCCCTGCTAAGGGCGTAGGTTGGGAAACTGACGCGAGAGTTCAAATCTCTCCTACTCCGCCACTTTAAAAGAAACAGTTTAAAAAAACTGTTTTTATATTTAATATATAAAATTTTTACAAAAAAATATTAGACATGCTATAATAGGAAAGTTATTGAAAAGAGGACGTATGACAAACAAAAGAAATATAGCGATAATAGCGCATGTTGATCACGGGAAAACAACCCTTGTTGATCAGTTATTAAAGGCCGCAGGAACTTTTAGAGAAAATGAGACTGTAGTGGAATGTGCAATGGATTCTAACTCTTTGGAAAGAGAAAGAGGCATTACCATACTTGCTAAGACAACATCTATTAATTATAAGGGCTTTCACATAAATATTTTAGATACACCAGGTCACGCTGATTTTGGCGGTGAAGTAGAGCGAATAATGAATATGGTTGATGGAGTTTTATTGGTTGTAGATGCTTATGAAGGAACAATGCCACAAACAAAGTTCGTTTTAAAAAAAGCTTTAGAGGCAAAGGTAAAACCTATTGTTGTTGTAAATAAAATAGATAAAACTACAGCAAGACCAAAAGAAGTTGTTGATGAAATTTTAGAACTATTTATTGAGTTGGATGCAAATGATGAACAACTTGACTTTCCTGTTGTGTACGCATCTGGTTTAGCCGGAACATCTAGTTATTCAGATGATGTTTCAACACAGCAAAAAACAATGGAGCCAATATTAGATGCTATAATAAAGCATATTCCTGAGCCACGAGTAAATGAAGGCTCTTTCCAATTTCAACCGGCTTTGCTGGATTACAACGATTTTGTTGGAAGAATAGGAATAGGCTTAATAAAAAGAGGAAAAATAAGTGTAAACGATATGGCCTCTTGTATTAGATTAGATGGAAGTATCAAGAAATTTAGAGTTCAGAAAATATTTGGTTTTATAGGCTTAAAAAGAATAGAACTAAATACAGCAGAAGCAGGAGACATTGTTGCAATTGCAGGCCTTCCTGATATTTATGTTGGTGAAACTATTTGTGAAGTGGATAAAGAAGAAGCTCTTCCAATCCTTAACATAGATGAGCCAACATTGCAAATGAATTTTGGTGTTAATACGAGTCCGTTTAGTGGTAAAGAAGGCAATTTATTAACAGCAAGAAAAATTGAAGAAAGACTTGTCAAAGAAGCAGAGAAAGATGTTTCTTTAAGAGTTGTTCCTTTTGATTCTGAAAGTTTTACTGTGTCTGGAAGAGGCGAACTTCATTTATCAATTTTAATTGAAACAATGAGAAGAGAAGGCTTTGAATTTCAAGTGTCTAAGCCTAAAATAATAATTAAGGAAATTAACGGCACAAAATGTGAGCCTTTTGAATTTGTTCAAATTGATGTTTCCGAGGAAAATGTTGGCCCAGTTATTGAGGCTTTAGGTCTTAGAGGCGGTTCTTTAGAGAACATGGTCAACAATGCAGGTCACGTAAAATTAAAATATACAGTACCTTCGAGGGGGTTAATTGGATTTTCAACAGACTTTATGACTATGACCAAAGGATACGGTATATTGAACCATACATTTAAAGAATATTTACCTATGGTAACTTCTATTATTGGTAAAAGAAAGAACGGAGTTTTAGTTTCGATAGAAAACGGAAAAACAACCGCATATGCGTTAGGAAACTTAGAGGATCGTGGAGTGATGTTTGTTGAACCTGGAGTTGATGTTTATGAGGGAATGATTGTTGGTGAAAACAATCACGATGATGATTTAGCAGTTAACGTTGTTAAAGGAAAAAATTTAACAAACACCAGAAGTAGTAGTAAAGATCACACAGTTGTTCTTAAAAGAACAAGAAAAATGAGCTTGGAAGCTTGTTTAGACTATATAAATGATGATGAGCTTGTCGAAGTGACACCAAAAAATTTCAGATTAAGAAAAAAAATATTGAATACCGAATTACGTCGCAAGGAAACTGTAAGAAAGTAATTATTTTATTTGGAAAGTATTGATTTTTTTAGAAAAACATTGTATGCTTATTCTATATAGGGAATGCTGAAGGAGGAGTCACATGAAAATCACAGCTGTTACTGTACGCAAAATTGAAAGAGAAAACTCAAGGATGAAGGGAATAGCTTCTGTTACGTTAGACGATTGTTTTGTTGTTAGAGGCATTAGAATTATTGAAGGTGATAAAGGTCTATTTATCGCAATGCCTAATAGGAAAACAGCAACAGGCGAACCAAAAGATACAGCTTATCCAATTAATAAAGAGACTCGTGCGATGTTTGAAGAGGAAATATTTGCCGCATATGAAAAAGCCGAATAAAGGCTTTTTTTATTGTATTTGGATTTTTAAATGATATAATTATTTTAAAGTAGGTACAAATGAAAAAGACAACTTTTAATAGACTAATTATTTTTGGGAGTGCTTCGATAATAATCATTGTCTTTTTTATAGTGACTTTAATAAGTTATAGTTTTCAAACTCAAAAGCTCAAGAAAGAGCAATATTCAATTGAAAATAAAATAAAGGATTTGATAGAAGAAGGAACATATTTTCAAGACGAAATAGTCAAATTAAGTGATATGGATTATCTTGCAAGATATGCTAGAGAAAACTATATGTATTCTAAAAACGGCGAATACATAATAAAGATAAATAAATCGGTTGTTGAAGAAGAAAGCGAAGCAAGCAACAACAGTACAATATATATAATAGTAATTGCTGGTGGAAGTTTGTTAATACTATTAATTGTTTTAAAAAAAATATTCACAAAGTGAATATTTATTCAAAATAACTAACTTGTTTAAATTTGGCAATTTTTGCGATTAAATATTTAGTTATTTTTTTTGTGTTTTTATTATATGTTTTAGCAATTTCATTATAATATTTTTTATAAGCGGAAAGCTCTATTTCTGATTTTTCTATTTCTCTTGCTATTTTTTGATATTCCACGTTGTTTTTAAGATTAACAGTTGTTTTTCCATAAGAATAGAATTCTGTTATACCTAAGGAAATTTGTTTGTCGAAATCAAAATTGTTTAATTTTTTTGATTTTATTTCTACAATTTCACTTAAAATGTTTTCGGGAGCATTTTCGCAAGCAGAAATTAAAGGAATGGCCTTACTCAAAAGGTCGTACCTTTTTCTTAAAGAGGCTTCTATTTTGCTTTGAATTTCATTTATTCTAATCATAAAAAAGTTGAATTTATTGCACACTTCAAAAAACCAGATAAGAATAAAACAAACAGCAGCTATTAGAATTAATATAGATTTTAATGGTTCCATTTTATCACCAAACTAATATTAACATAATTAATTATTAAAGTAAATTTACTATTAATATTTATAAAAAAATTTTTATGTGTTAGAATATATATGGTGATTATATGAAGGTTTTTGTTGGTATATCAAATAGACATGTTCATCTAAAGGAAGAAACATTTAACATTCTTTTTGGTGATGAAAAGTTAACTAAAAAAAGCGACTTGTTACAACCAAATCAGTTTGCAAGTAATCAAAAAGTAACTATTAAAACAGCAAAAAACGTATTAGAAAACGTTAGAATTGTTGGCCCTTTTAGATTGTATAATCAGATAGAAATATCTAAAACAGATGCGAATAAATTGGGGATAAATCCTCCTGTTAGATCTTCAGGAGATGTTTTAAACAGCGAAGTGGTAACTTTAATTGGTCCAGTTGGAGAAGTAACTCTTGACGGCTGCATAATTGCCGCAAGGCATATTCACATTAATAAAACATTAGCGCAAGAGTTGGGATATGTTGATGGCGAAAAAGTGTCTGTTAAAATTAGTGGCGAAAAGGGCGGAATAATTGATAATGTGAATGTTGAAGTATCAAATGAAGCGTATTTTGAACTTCATATAGATACAGATGATGGGAATGCCCATCTTTTAAAGCAGGGTGATGAGGTAGAAATTTTATGATAGAAATTAAGCTATGTGATAGAGGAAAGACAAATACTGTAAAAATAGTTGAACAATTAAAAAAAATTTACGATAATCCAAGAATAATTGTAGAATGCCAAAGTGTTTGTGCGATTTGTCAAACGAAATGCTTTGCTATAGTTAATGGGCAGTTATTAATTGCGGAAAACGATGATGATTTAATAGACAAAATAAAAAAAATAACTTTATAAGGGGATAAAATGAAGAAAGCAATAAAAATAGGTTTTTTAATAGTTCTTTCAGTAGTCTTTCTTGTTATTCCTTTCAAAAATCACATTATAAAACTTAAAAGTGAAGCATATATTTCTTCCAACAACAGTAGTGTTGATTTATATGACGACAATTTAAACAAGATTAATACAATTTATCGAGGCGAAAAAATTGAAAGATATGAAGATGTTTATAAGAAAGATGATATTACTTATATTCGAATAATATATCAGAATGTAGAATATTATCTTTTAGAAGAAAATCTTTGTAACAATTACGAAGAAAGTGTAAAAGAAAGTAAGCTATATGTAAGGACTAATGTTACGGTTTATGAACAAGATGATGATATAAATATTTCAACATATATTAAAAAAGGCGAAGAAGTTACTGTAACTGGCTTTGATAAACTTCAAAATGGCGAAGTAAGTATGTATAAAATTTTAAAAGAAACCACCGAAGGATATGTTTATGGGAAATATTTAGTAAGCACATTAGAAGATGCCTTAAAAAACTATGATGATAATAATCAATATAGTTATCATTCTACTAGTTTGGCAGATCCGTATCGTGTTGGAATGGCAGGTAACTTAGATTTCTATCCAGAGGAAAAACCAAAGTTTGAAAATAACAAAATGCCAGAAACTGTGAAAGCGCTGTATTTAAATGTTAGCGCTATTAGAAGTGTTGATGCTTATATTGAAGTGGCAAAAGAGATAGGTGCAAATGCCTTTGTTGTTGATATAAAAGACGGAGTTTTAGCGTATCCTGCAGAAGCTGCAAAAGATTATACACTAAGGTCGTATAACGGAGCATACAATTCTTATGAACAAGTAAAACAGGCTGTTCAAAAAATAATTGAGAATGGTTTTTATGTTATTGGGAGAATCGTTGTGTTTAATGATAATAACTATGGCAAAGATAATCCAAAAGATGTAATTGTTTATAAATCAAGTCAAGCTCTTTTTGGAGGACAGCATTGGTTAAGTCCATATTGTCGAGATGTTTGGGAGTATAATGTGAAATTGGCCATAGAGTCTGCAACAGAGTTTGGCTTTAATGAGATTCAATTCGATTATGTTAGATTTCCTGACAGAACAGGAAGCGTAGAGTCTTTACTGAATTTTAAAAACACTTATGGTGAATCAAAAGCGCAGGCTGTTCAAAACTTTTTGATGTATGCTAGAGACGAGTTGCATAAAATAGGTGTTTATATAAGCGCAGATGTTTTTGGAGAATCGGCCGGAAACTTTGTCACAGGATATGGTCAATATTGGCCTGCCATCTCAAATGTTGTGGATGTAATAAGTGGAATGGCTTATCCAGATCATTTCAATATGCATTCATACGGCATTAGTTCACCTGTTTGGACTGTGCCTGAGCAATTAATGACCGAATGGGGAAAAGAAGTTGTTAAAGCACAAGCTACTATTTCTACTCCAGCTATTGTGAGGACTTGGATACAGGGGCACGATACAATAAAAGCCCCATATATAGTATATAATGATCAAAAAATAAAAGAACAAATAGAAGGGCTATATAATAATAACTTGACCGGTGGCTGGATGGTATGGCTAGGTTCTTCAAATATCAATAAATATAAAACGTATAAAACTTCATTTAAGGAGGCATATGGAGAAGGTTAGAATTAACGATAAAGAGTTTGAGATAATAGAAAATTATCGTGATTGTTATAACAAAGAAAAGGTAGAAAAAAGATATACTGAGTATTTTGATGATTTTGATTATATTTTGGGAGATTTTTCGTGTGATTTATTGAGATTAAAAGGATTTTGTGAGAAATCAAATCCTCGTTTTAACGAACACAACGATATCGAAAAATATAAAAATTATCTTGAAAAAGAATGTTCCTTTGGGTGCAGATATTTCTTATTAAAAAAAATAAAGGGGTAATATGAAAAAAAGAATATTATTGTTTTTTAAGGGCTTTTTGATTGGTGTTGCTAATATTATTCCGGGTGTAAGTGGAGGAACAATGGCCGTTAGTCTTGGAATATATGAAAGACTAATAGAGATTGTTGCTGATTTTAAAAAAAACATAAAAGAAAATATTTTATTTGTATTGCCTATTGTGATAGGAGTAGGAAGCGCTATATTATTTTTAACAAACATTATAAGTTTTGCTTTAGAAGAATATGAACTTATTACGGTTCTTTTCTTTGCAGGACTTATTATGGGAGGTATACCAGTTATTACAAAAAAAATAGAAGGTAAAAAAAGCATAAAAAATATTATTCCTTTTTTACTTGTTGTGATTTTTATGTTTGCTTTAACTTTGCTTAAAACAGACACAATAGTTGAGTTTACCAACATGGCAACAGGTGATTATTTAATTTTGTTAGGAGTTGGCGCTATTGCAGCAATAACAATGGTTGTGCCGGGAATAAGTGGTTCTTTTGTTTTAATGCTAATGGGGTATTACAAACCAATACTTGATTTAATAAAAGACCTTATTAATTTTAAAAATATTTGGGCAAATCTTTTAATAGTTGTTTTACTTGCTATTGGCGTTGTTTTTGGGGTTATAATATCTTCAAAACTGATAAAGAAAAGTTTACAAAAATATAAAAGCCAAACATATTCAGCGATTTTAGGTTTTGTTATCGCATCAGTTTTAAGTATGATTTTCTCTTTAAATATAAATATTGGTTTTATTGAAATAATAATTGGAATTTTGGTTATGATCTTTGGTTGTGTTTTAACATACAAATTAGAAAAATAAGTTTGTAAATAAATAGCTCTTGTGTTATTATATTCTTAAGTAAGAAGGTGATTTTCTTGAATGAAAATATATCAAACAAAAGATTTTTAACACTAGCTATTTTTTTAGTTTCTTTAGTGGGAATTAGTGGGTTTTTAATTGGTTATGGATTAAATCAAGGAGAATGTCCAGAGTGTACAGAAAAAGTGGTAAAAGTTTTTACTACAAAAAACGAAGTAGACACTATTGTTGATTATAATATGGTGACAAGTGTCATTCAAAAAAACTTAATAGGAAAATATATTAATAAAAATAACAGCGAAGTATATTTTGAAATAAAGAAAGACGGAACTTTTTTGTACCAAAAATATGATTTGGAAAAAGAACAATATATAGAATACACAAATGAAGAATATGTATTATTATTTTATTATGACTGTAGAGAAGTAGAGGAAATTGTTGAAGATGTTGAAAAACTTGAAACAGAAGAAGCGCTTTTAACAGAAGGCCAAGAAAAAGAATTGGAATATAAAACGACACTATATTTAATTCCTAAAGGAAACATTGAAGGGGATTTAATAACAAACATAATAACTTTTAGTGATATCGAACCAACTTCAGACGGAATAAGTTCCATAATGATTGGTCCAGACAACGAAAACACGCAGTATTATATAAAAGAATAGGAGGAAAATGAAAGACTATAAAAAAAATAAAAGAATATTTTTATTAATTATTTTTTTACTAGTTGCTGCTTTTGTTTTTTTACTTGTTTTTTTAATAGTTAAGGAAGAAAAAAAAGAACAAAAAGAGCAAGAGGATGAATCACCTGTTGAGGAAACTTTTGATTGGTTATACGGTAAATACGTTAATGAATTAGATTCAAATTCTTATATTGAAATAACTAAGGAAAAATATGTTTATAAAAAAAATGTTTGTGAAGGATATTATACTTATGACAGTAATGAATATACATTTACAAAAGAAATAAATAAAGAAGATGATGAGTATAGTGTTGAAATAAGACTCGAAGTTGGTTCGTTTGTGTATACTTTTACTGGAGTATATAAGGAAAAAGAATTTAATACTATCGAAGGAATTTATACTTGTAGTGGTTCAAAAATTTATGTTAAACAAAAATAGTTTTATTGACTTTACTTGTCCTTTTATTATATTATTATAGATAGAGGTGTACTACGATATGGACGAAAGAGAAAAAAGAAAAAAAGTAATACTTGTAATTGCAGGAATAGTTGTCTTAGGATTATTATTTCTTCTTATCAAATCTTGTACAAATAAGAATGTTGAAGAGGATTATATCAAAATAACAAATATAGATATTACCTCAGAAACAGTAACACTAGTTGTTGAAGAGTCTCAAAAACTTACATACTCAGTGTTGCCATCAAATAATGAAGAAACAGTTAAATGGGTAACTAGCGATGAATCTGTTGTCAGTGTTGACAGCAGCGGGAATCTAGTTGCTTTAAAAGCAGGTAATGCGATTGTAACTCTTGCGTCTTCTAGCGGAGTATCCGATTATATTGTTGTAAAAGTTGCTTCAAAGACAACAGTTGATGGCGATAAAGTAACTGTTGCTTTAACTGAAAAAGAAAGTGAAATTAAAGTTGGATCGTCTAAAAAATTATATTTTGAACTTGATCCTGCTACAACAAAGTATGATGAAGTTATCTGGGAGAGTAGTAATAATTTAGTAGCTACAGTAACTAGTGATGGGGTTGTTGAAGGAATCAGAAGTGGTGTTACAACAATAACATTAAAAGTTATGTTTGATGATGGAACAACAATAGTAGATAAAATGACTTTAACTGTTGAGGAAAAAGCAACTCTATATATGACTACTAGTGTAGAGACTATTTATACTGGTGAGACAGTGAGATTGAGTGCAGCTATTTCCGATACTAGTATTTCGGCTATTGACGGAAATGTTACATCAAGTAAAACAAATATTGCAAGTGTTTCAAATATTAGTGTTGATGGAATTTATTTGAATTTTGATGTTAAAGGTTTGAAAAAAGGAAGTTCAACTCTTAAATTAAGTGTAACTGCCAGCGATGGAGCAACAATTGCACTAGATTTACCTGTTGAAATAGAAGAGTATACAGATTTATATATTAGTAGTGGAGATAAAGAAATAGAAGTAAATGAAGCTTTCATTCTTAATGGTAGAATGGAACCAAGTGTTTCTGGAAGCTTAGATACTACTTGTTCTTCATCAAATACAGCTGTTGCAAGTGTAACTAACAGTGATGCAACAGGTATATATAATGGTGCTTGTCAAATAACTGGATTAAAAGAAGGAAAATCAAATATTACAATTTCAATTGGAGGATTTGAAAAAACAATTAAAATTACTGTAAGTGCGGAAGCTGAGGAACCAGATGAACCAGATGATCCAACAAAAACTTTGACTTCAATGACAGCAACTCTTAGTAAACCCGAATATAAAGTAAATGAGGCTATTGGAGTATTAAACGTAGTTGCTAATTATAGCGATGGGAGTTCAAGATCGCTTACTAATAGTGATTGTATAGGAACTACTGCAACAGGTGAAGAATATTGTACTACACCACTTCCATTTGATACTTCAACTGCTAGCCCTTCAAATAATTTTATAGTTTTATATTATTATCACGGAGAGACAAAACAAGTGACTATAACTTATGTTGTAGTTGAAGATGAAACAACAAATCCATCAACGAGTGGTGGAAGTAGTACTTCTGGTGGTGGCGGATATAGTTCTGGTAAGAGCGAAAACGCAAACACCCTTGGAATTAACGATACTACAGGAGTAGTTTGGATTGATGATACAAAGAGTGATAAAGATGCATTTGGAAATTATGTTGGAGATATTGCACTAGAAGTTGATATACAAAGCGGACTTAGAGAAAACACAACTACTGTTTTGGTTGAACTTACTTGCGCAGATGGAGTTACTCCATGTACAAAAGAAAACGCAATTAGTGCTAGAATAAAAACAATAGATGTTAAAGACGGTAATTATTCTGAAATAATTGATGACGCTAATGGAAATGTAACATATTATGTCGGAATTATGGATGATGCTCATGCATTGCAGTATAAAGTTGGAGAAGATTTTGCAGTAATTGATATGACTGACACAACTTTAAAAGAAACACTAATGAACGTTTTAAATGTTGCGGTTTTATCAAAGGATAAAGATAGTGCTGGAAAAACAACAGTAGATGGAATAGTAGTAAGTGTTAATAATAAATCTGCAAATTCTGCTGCTAACACTTCTGCATCAGGAACAACACTAACAATCTCAGCTACAAAGGCATGGTATAGCAGTCTTAAAATGCAACAAGTTCCTGTTATAGTTAAAATTACTTTGGCAACAGGGGATGTGATTAAAGAATTATATCGAATACATAATGGAACAAAATATGATTTTACTAATCCTCCAGTTGCAACTAAAAACTTTAATATTCCAATTGAAGAAAAAGGAGCTACTATTATTGCGGTGATAGAGCAAGCCAACGGATTAAACACACTTTTACGAGCTTCTGTTAGCTGGCAAGTAGATGGAGAAAACCCAACTTGTACAGTATCAACATTAAAACAGACAACAAGCGGTGGATATTATGTTGATTTTAGTACTTCAGATAAAACGAGCGGAATTGACACCACTAAGACAATAACAACTCTTTCAAGAATTGCTGGTTCTGGAGAATTGAGTGATATTCCAGACACAATTAGTTCATATAAATATGCTGTTACAGAATCTGGAGACAAGGTTCTTACAGTTACAGACAAAGCTGGCAATACAGGCACATGTTCTCTTAAGGTTGATCCATTCACATGTTATAGAAGTATTACGTGTGGTAGCATCCAAGATACTAAATCTTTAGGGCAATGTGCACAGTGTATCAAAGGTGGCTGTATGATTCCTAGTGTTTATTCTATTCACGTTTTGGCAGAATGTACATCAAGCACAGATAGTACTGCTATTCCAGAAAAATACTGGTTTGATCTTGGATTAGACCAAGATGGGAAATTGAAAACAACAATGACTGTAGCTGATATAGGTTCACTTGTTGGAAAAAACCAAGCTGGTCAAAATGTAATTTTTGACAAATGTACAGTTTTAGCAAATGCGAGCGACTATTATCCTACCGATAATACAAAGTGTTTAACAAAAGGAACTCGTTATAGTGCAACAGATGCTAATCTTGCAGATAATGAAACAATCTTCTATTATGATTGTAAGAACTGTGGCTGTATGGCATTTGAAACAAGATCTGAAACAGAATACTTTGCTGCAAATTGGAGTTTAGAAAAACAACAAAACAGCGTTTCATCAAATGCTTTAAGACTAGTTCAAACGGGAAGTAGTACAAAAAGCGATTGTTCAATTGTAGGTGATATCGAAACTTCATATGATGGTATAAGTAACTTTTGGCCAACCGTAAGTGGTAATGGATAAAAATAAATCGAGATTCTTCTCGGTTTTTTATTGTATAAAAAAAGCATTGAGTTTAAATCAATGCTTTATTTACATTCAAATCCGTTATCTTCCATATCTTGTTTAGTTCTATCGTATGTCCATTCATTACTAAATCCAATATCATTTACAGTAGATTGAGGAATCTTACTAACATCAATATTAGCTTCTGTTAGAACGTAATCATTGCCAAGCTCTATAGTATAATCGTAACCACCGTTGTTTTTCAAAGTTTCAAGTTGATTATTATAATTGTTATAAATTGCTTCTAACATATATAAGTAATCACTAGTAGGCGTATTTTTATAATATACATACATGTTTTTTAATGAATTGTTTTTAAATTCAAAGTTTACTTTTTCAACTGTGTTGGCACTTATTGAACTTTTTTCTAATGTACAAATCAGAATTGTTGGTTTAAAGAAAATAGACCAAATATTCAGCAGTATTAGAAGTAAGACCACAGAGCCAAGAACAATTAAGTATTTCTTTTCAATATTTATTTCTTTGTCTTTTATTTTTATTTTCATATATTCACCTTATACTAATAATAACCTAGTTAAACAAAATAGTCAATTATTTTGAATACGTATATGTGTATTTTATCGAAACCTTTATGTTTTCATCTGCCTGCATGTCTGACAATGTCCTTTTTGTTGCTGTTTCAAAATCTTTTAAAGATAGATATTCATTTAGTTTGTCTAACGAATTAATAGCGTATTTCGTTTTATATCTACTGCGAACATCTATTTTTTCTTCTCTATAGCTAGCATTCTCACTGCTAAGTGAGGAAGTTTCTTTCCAAGCAGACCAGTTACTATATTTTGTAAGACCTTCGTCTTTATAAGGATAAGATGTAGTTGCTTTATTCATATATGAAGAATAATTTCTGTTTTCCCCATTATACCAACGCCACATAGTATCTCTGTATCTAGACATGTCAACAGTTTCTTCGTCTTTGCTTTTATATAAATTTTTTAGGGTTTCATCTTCTATACCAACGCTATATTCGCCATTGTTATAGTAAATTTTTATACCATTGTCCATATAATAAAATCTATAGCCGACCTTTTTTTCAACGTCACGATATTCATATTCAGTTGGATAACTTGTAGACCAGTCACTCCATTCAGTTTTTATCTCTGTTTTTGAATCTTTATATGCGTAATTAGCGGGCTTTGTTGAAGAAAAATCCGAATAACTATTGTTAGCTATTTTATAGAACGCCCAGCTTTGATCTCTGTATGAATAAAAAGTTTTTGTTTCAACTTCATAAGAAATGACTTCGGCACTTTCTGGGATTTCTGGTAGATTTTTTTCATCATATGGTAATTTAATATTATTAGCGCTCGCCGTTGGACTAATTAAGCTACTTTCATACCAATCTGTCCATTCAGAGTAGTTAAGCGCCCTTGTTTGATAGTTGTATGTAATTGAAACGTTTGTGATAGTTTTATTCTCATCATATTTTTCGGTTGGTTCAGAAAGGTTCTTATTTGCAGTTGTACAGTTTTTACAATTTTTTAGATTGATAACTTTAACATAACCAGAACTTGATTTATATATAGTTAAAGTTCCGGTACAAGAACTTCCTCTAAATTCTTTGTTCCAGTTTGGAACCGCATCTAAGTTTATTGTAATTGAAGTTCCCTCATAGCTTGGAAGCAAACCGTTATTTAGTGCGAATTCAAATCCAAGATCTTGAGAGGTTTTTTCGTAGTTTCGGCAAGCTGTACTGATAGAAGCATTAAATGCAACAAAACCTATAATTATGCATACAACAACACAGCCGATAACTATTAATAAAGTTGAATCGCCTGTTTTTCTATAATTACTCTCGTATTCTTCTGTTTGTTTCTTTTTAAAAATATTTAACATTTGTCACTCTCCACAACTCAATAATAACACAAAACGAGCTTTTAATAAAATATTTCTTGTTAAAAAAAACAAAAAACCTTTAAAAATATTCACTTTTGTAATATAATAAGTAGTCAAGAAGGTGTAAGTATGAATATTGTTGAAATAAAAGGCCTACGCTTCAGTTATGGGAAAAAAGAAATATTTAACAACTTCAGCTTAGAGATAGAGCAAGGGAAATGGTACAGTGTTTTAGGGAAAAATGGAGTTGGAAAAACAACGTTTGCCAAAATACTTTCTGGGATGTATCTTTCAGATAGTATAATCGTTGATGGGATGAAGTTAAACAAGGCTAATTTGTATGAAATAAAAAAAGTTCTTGCGGTAGTTTTTGAAGAAATAGATGATAATTTTGTTTTTGACACTGTAAGAGAAGAAATATTTTTCGCATTAGATAGTTTTAATATTAAAGCGTCTGAAAAAGAAATCCAAGACATTTTAGAAAAATTTACAGTAGAAAATATATTTAATAAAAAAACAAGTGAACTTACTAATGAAGAAAAACAAATTTTAAGTATAGTGTTGGCTGTTTTAATTAATCCTAAAATAATAGTTTTAGATAATGCTTTTGTTTATATAAATGATAAAGAAACAATTATTAAACTTTTAAAAGAGTTAAAGCTAACAATTATTAATATTACAGAAGATATAGAAGAAACATTATATGGAGATAATATAATTATTTTAAATGATAAAAAAGTTTTATTAAATGAGCCCTGTTTAAAGGTTTATAACGAAGAACTTTTAAGTTTGGCAAACCAAAAACTTCCTTTCATAATTTCGTTGTCTAGGAAACTTCAATATTATGAAATAATAAACAAAGACTTTTACTCTATAGAAAAATTGGTGGGTGAAATATGGAAGTAGTATTAAAAGATATTTCATATAAAGGGCTTTTAAAAAAAACAAACTTGAAATTCTCAACAGGGGTGACAGTTTTAATTGGTAAAAGTAGTGAACTAATTGTTGAAATATTAACTTGTTTAAAAAAAGATAAAGGAAAAATCTTGATAGATAAGGTTCCTTGTGAGAATGCTCAAGCAGTAAATCAACAAATTGGTTATGTTCCTTATTTTACTAGTTTATATTTAAGAGAAAAGGATTTAAAAATCAATCCTTTCGAGGCTTGTTTGAGTAAACAACAAGAAATAAAATTAAAATTAACTTTAGAAAGCAACAAGCAAATAATTATTTTAAGTAATCCAAATGTTGGATTAGATGAAGTTAATACAAAGAAATTGCTTAAAGAGATTACAAATTTAAAGTTAAATAAAAAAACAGTTATAATAATAAGCTGTGATGTCTCTTTTATCCATCAAGTGGCAGACTATATATATTTGATTGATGAAAAAGTTATTGTTGAAGGTAATAAGTATGATTTCTTTGAAAAGGAAGAAATATTAAAAAAACATAAAATAAAGATTCCACAAATCATTGATTTTAGTAATTATGTTTTACAAAATAAAAAAATCAAGCTTGGTTATAGAGACTCAATTGATGATTTATTGAAGGATGTGTATCGTTATGCGAAATGATTCAGATATGGTTAATATGAATTTTATCATTAAAGCGCTTTTATTTCTTTTATTTTCGGTTTCGGTTTTTTTAACTGAAAAGATAGACATTATCTACATCTTTTTAATATTTGAATTTATCATAGTTCTTGTGGCTAGAGTTCCCGTAGTTTTCTATTTAAAAATTAGACTACCTGAGATGATTTTTCTTTTAATAATTTTGTTACTATTAATATTTTTCACAAGCACCCTAACATTAACTATTATTAAATTTGTAAGTATTTATTTTTATTTGAAAACTATGCTTTACTTTTCTTATAAAAAAAGTTCTTTTTTAAAGCTTTTTGTTAATAATCTGATCAAGCAAAACAAGATTAATAAATGTGTTTCAATTTTAGAAGATGAGTTTATTTCAAAAAAAGAACTATTTAATGTGGCTTTATATAAAACCAAAAAACAAAAACTTTTATTAGAATTAAAAACTTTTAAAGGGAACGCCCTAAATTTTTATGGTGTTGTTTTGTTATTTATTCATCTTTTTTTGCCAATATTATCTTTAATGGAGCGCGTATGAGATATTTAATGACCTTTAGTTATGATGGCTCAAACTACAGTGGTTACCAAAAGCAAAAAAGAGAAAGAAGCATTCAAGAAGAAATCGAAAAAGTTTTAAGTAAGATAAATAATAAAAAAACAGGTGTTGTAGCTTCTGGAAGAACAGATCGAAAAGTTCATGCCTTAAATCAAAGTGCTCATTTTGATTTGGATGTAAAAATAAATGAAGAAAAATTAAAAAAATCTTTGAATCAAATGTTGCCCAAAGACATTTATATTAAAAAAATTGAAGCAAAAAATAATGATTTTCACGCACGGTTTGATGTCAAAAAAAAATTATATATTTATAAAATAAACATTGGAGAATATAATCCTTTAGAGAAAGATTATATATATCAGTATAATAAAAGTCTTGATGTTGAAGAAATGAGAAAAAATATAAAATATTTTGAAGGGACCAACAATTTTAAAACTTTTTGTAAGGGAACATCTACTGATAAAGATTTTGTCAGAACTATTTTTAAAGCAAATATAAAGGTTAATAAAGACATTGTTATTATTTCTTTTTTAGGAACTGGTTTTTTAAGATATATGGTAAGAAATATGGTCGGGCTTTTAATTGAAATTGGCGAAGGAAAAAAGTACAATATCAAAGAGCTATTTGAAAGTGAAGATCGAACAAGGGCCGGTAAAATAGCTAACCCAGAAGGTTTATATTTAAAAAAAGTATATTATTAAATATAAACTTTTTATATTGAATAAAATCTTTAAATTAGTGTATAATTGAAAAAGATGGAGTTGAGTAAATGAAAAAAGACGGTTTTGTAAAAGGAGCTTTAATCTCAACGATTTGCATTTTATTTAGTAAAATACTAGGTATTATATATGTAATACCTTTTTATAGTATAATAGGCAAACAAGGTGGGGCATTGTATGGGTATGCATACAATATTTATATTTTATTTTTAAGTTTGGCAACAGTGGGAATTCCACTTGCGATTTCTAAAATAATAAGTGAGTATGCGACTCTTGGGTTTGAAGATGCTAAAAAAAGATCTTATAAAATATCTAAAATAATTACAACAACAATGGCTGTAGTTGTAACTATTGGCTTGTTTTTTGGAGCGCCAGCGATTGCTAATGAGATTATGAAGGGTGTAACGGACGGAAATAAGGTTGAAGATATTGCGTTAACAATTAGAATAGCGTCAAGTGCAATATTTTTTGCAACGTTACTCGCAACAACAAGAGGTTATCTACAAGGACAAAAATATATTACTTCTTCTTCAATAAGCCAAGTTGTTGAACAATTAGTAAGAGTAATTGTTATCGTTGTTGGCAGTTATATTTTTATGAAGTTGTATGGTATTAAAGAAGCTGTTTGTGTTGCTATTTTTGGGGCAACAGTAGGAGCAATAATTTCTTTAGTTTATTTGAAAATTAAGGCAAGGAAATTAAAGTCTTTAGAAGTGAAAGATTATGTAATAAAAGAAGAAGAGAAAAAAATTACTAACAAGCAGATATTTAAAAAGATAATTATTTATACTGTACCTTTTGTGATTATAAGTATAATTGCTTCTTTGTATGTTAATGTTGATTCGCTTTTTTCAGTTAAAATATTGAAATCTCTTAATTACAATACAGCAGATGCGGAAGCTATTGTTAGTTATATTACGACTTGGGGAATGAAGTTAAATATGATAGTTACATCTATCTCATCAGGTTTTGTTGTGAGTTTACTACCTAATATTACAAGTGATTTTATAAGTAAAAACAGTACGGCAATTAAGTCTAAAATAAACAAAACAGTTCAGGCTTTAGTAGTTATTTTGCTTCCAATGGTAGTTGGCCTAAGTTTACTAGCGGCTCCTGTTTGGACAGTTTTTTATGGATATAATGAAGTCGGAGCAGATGTGTTCACATATAGTATTTTTGCGGGTTTTTTTGTTTCTATTTATACAAATGTTAATGTAATAATGCAGTCGGTAGGACTATATAAAAAAGTTTATATAAGTTGGGGAAGCGGACTATTGTTTAAATTGCTTATGAATGGAGTTTTAATTAAATTATTTTATGATCTTGGACTTCCGGCTTATTATGGCTCAACAACGGCAAGTATTATAGGTTATAGTATCTCAACAATTTTTTGCTTAATAGCGCTTAGAAAAGAATTTAAAATTGATTATAGAGAGACTATAAAAACAATATTGATTTCTTTATTTGCGGTAGGCGTTATGACAGGTGTGATTAAGATTTTACAAAACTTTATTCATTTTTCTACAACTAGTAAATTTTCGGCCATTTTAAATATTTCTATATTTGCTATAATTGGCGGAGGAATATATGGCCTTATTATTTATAAGTCTGGAATATATAAGAGATTATTTAAAAGAAGAAAAATAAAAGTTGAAGTGCCGTTATCTTGATAAAATATTACTTTTATGTTATAATTTATTTGGTGAAATTATGAATAAAAAAGAAATCGCTTATGATTTGATAAAAAGAAAATTGGAAGATAATAGTTTTATGACATACAAAGAGATTGCTGAGATTACGGGTTATCATCCAAAATATTTATTGAAATTAAAAAAAGAAGTGCAAAGTAACACTATTAATTTGATTCATCAAAATAAAGGGCGTCAACCTATTAATACCATTAGTGAAGAAGAGAAAAAATATATAACAAGTTTATATAAAAGAAGCCACGCTAGTATCAGAAGATTTGTAAAGTTTTATGGCAAGAGAAGTTATTCGTGTGTATATAATGTGTTAAAAGAAGAAGGCTTAATTTGAATTATGTTAAATAATGTGATTCTATTGAGATACCTTCTTTTTTTTGTTATACTTTTATTAGAGAGGATGGATGAATATGGAAACTTTGATTCGAGGAGAAAAAGTTAAAATAACCTCAGCTATAAAAGAATATGTTGAAGCAAAGATTGGAAAACTAGATAAATATTTTGGGGATCCTACAAATATTAAGGCTTATGTTTTAGCAAAAATACGTTCAAATGAACAAAGCGTAGAAGTCACTATTCCAATAAAAAATGTAACGCTAAGAGCGGAAGAAAAAAACAATGACTTGTATGCAGCGATTGATTTAGTTATAGATAAATTAGAAGGACAAATAAGAAAAAACAAAACGAGAATGTTAAGTAGAAAGCACCGCGAAAAACTTATTGAATTAAATCTAGATTTTGATGTTGAAAAAAATGAAAAAGAAAACAAAAAGATTGTAAAGGAAAAAACAATTGATGCCAAACCAATGAGTAGAGAAGAAGCAATTCTTCAAATGGAATTAACAGATCATGATTTCTTTGTCTTTAAGGACGAAAGAACACTGGAAACAACAATAGTATATAAAAGAAAAGACAATAATTATGGTATTATAAATACGAAATAGCAATTAAAACTTTATTTTATTTATCTTTTATTATATAATTTATATAGTAGAGGAGAAATAAAAATGGAGTTTTTTTTAGACAATATAATACCAATTTTATCGATTATATTACCTGTTTGGGTCACTTTATATACGGTTAGTAAGATGATTAAAGCCCGTACTCATGAGAACCATCAACCACATTTGATTTTGGAAGATGTTGAACGAGTTGAAAAAATAAATAAATATAATTATTATTTAACTCTTTTTGGTAAAAATTTTTGTGCGGCTAATAAAAAATTTATAGAAGAAGATGCGATTATTAACAATAAAGAAATTATAAGTGTTAATATTGTTCTTACTAACATCGGGTATGGTGTGGCAACAAATATAAAGTTTTATGATTTGTTGACGGGTAAGCAAGTATACGGCAGTCAGGATTCGAGTTTTAATAAAAGTCAAAAGTTATTTACAACTTTTGATATAGCAGATAAGGAAACTAAAAAAGTTCCAGCTCAAATTATTGGCAACATTTTATTTGAAGACGGAAATATTAACGAGGAGCACAACCGTATCTTATGTGTTTATAAAGACTTAAACAATATTACGGATAGTTTTATAATGATTATTAATGTTAAAAACAATTCTTTTTATGATTATTCTGCTTATCAGCCTTCTTCGGCAAGTTATAAAAGATGGGTTAAAGAAAATAAAAAACAATATAAAAAAATAATTAGACAATATTCACATTCTTAAGGAGGGCTTTATGATTCTTGTAACTGGTGGGGCAGGATATATTGGAAGTCATACAGTAGTAGAACTGTTAAATGAAAATTATGGTGTTGTAATAGTTGATGATTTTTCTAATTCTAATAAAGAAGTTTTAGAAAATATAAAAAAAATTACTAATAAAGATTTTAAGTTTTATGAAGCAAACCTAAAAAATAAGACTAAGTTAGAGGAAGTTTTTAAAGAAAACAGCATTGAGTGTGTTATCCATTTTGCAGGATTTAAGGCAGTTGGTGAATCAACTAGCGAACCGCTTAAATATTATGATAACAATTTAATTTCTACGATAACTTTGCTTGAGGTAATGCAAAAGTATAATTGTAAAAAAATTGTGTTTTCTTCAAGTGCGACAGTTTATGGAGTACCAAAAGAGTTGCCGATTAAAGAAGATGCTTTTCTTTCAACCACTAATCCATATGGAACAACAAAATTAATGATTGAAATGATGTTAAAGGATTTGGCTTTCTCTGATAAAGATTTTTCAATATCAGTTTTAAGGTATTTTAATCCAATCGGGGCTCACAAAAGTGGTTTGATTGGTGAGGATCCAAAAGGAATTCCAAATAATTTAATGCCTTATATTGTTAGAGTTGCAACAGGATCATTAGATTGTTTAAATGTCTTTGGAAACGATTATGATACAAAAGATGGGACAGGAGTAAGAGATTACATTCACGTTGTAGATTTAGCGAAAGGCCATATTAAAGCAATTCAACATTTGGTAAAAGGAATTAATTATTATAATCTTGGTACAGGTAAAGGTTATAGTGTTTTAGAAATTATTACTGCTTTTGAGAAAACAAATAATATTAAATTAAATTACAAAATTGTTGAACGCCGTCCGGGAGATATTGCGGCGTGTTACGCAGATCCAACTAAGGCTTTGAAAGAACTGGATTGGAAAGCAGAACTTACAATTGAAGATATGTGCAAAGATAGTTATAATTATATTAAGATAATAAATTGACATAAAGGGCTTTATGTAGTAATCTATGTCTAGAAAAAGAGGAAAAAAATGAACGAGTCGGGGAACAAATTAAGAGTTCAAATAAACGGAGCGAAAAAAGAAGCGACGGTTTTAGATATATTTTCTATAGATAAATATCCAGATAAAGAATATATTATTTATTATCTTGATGATACTGCAAAGGACAATGTCCTTGTTTCTGTATTGGAACAAAGTGATACAGATGTTGTTTTTAAAGATATAAAAAATGAAAATGAATGGAAAGATGTCCAAGTTGAAGTAGTAAACAAAGAGAAGCAGTTAAAAGAGATGAATGATCGTCTTGATGTTATAGGGGGAGAATAATGGCAAACGAAGAAGAAATTAGTGAAAAAATTAAAAGTGAATATTTAAGTAAAGAAATGGCTTTTGATTTGTTAGAGAAGAAGATAGTTGAAACTAGTAAAAGCCTTGCAGAAAAAAAAGTAGAATTAGAAAAAATGAGGAGTCAAGGTGTTCGTAAAATCAATGGTCGCCAATTTAAACTGCTAGATCGAGAAATAACTAAGTTAAGTGGTTTTTTACGTGTTTTAATGATAGAAAAGGACAGGTTAATAGCAAATAAAGATTCTTCTTTTTTAAATAAAAAATTAGAAGATTTGGACTATAAATACGCGGAAAGTGAAGCTAAAAAAAACAGGGCAGCAAAAGTAGCAGAAGGCCTTCTTGCTTCTGGTCAAATGAAACCAAAAGGCTTTGATAAGCAAAAAAAAATAATGGACGAAGAAGAAAAACGTCAAAAAAAAATTCGTAAACAGGAAGAAGAAGTACTTAGTGAAATATACAAAGGTCTTTTTAAGAAAGCACAAAAAATAGCCTATAGAGAAGCTAAGTGTACTGGGTATAATCAAATGCGTTCTTCACTTAGAACTGAAATGGAGAGGGCAGAAGGTATAGTTCAAAAAATATTTAAAGCTATCCCAATGGCTAAAATGGCGCATTATAAATTATGGGAATGGCGCCACGGAAGGCGTATGTTCCATTTTATAAAGAAAGAGCAAGGCTTAGTTTCAGAAGATGAAAGAGAACTACGTAGACAGTTAGACAGAATTGTAGTTTTATCTGGGAGAAACCCTTTAGTAGCTCTTAATGTGTTTGTTGAAAGAAAACTTTCAAATGAAAATGCAATAGCTGAATTTCAAATTAAAAAAAAGAAAAAATGGCTTAATAATCTAACACCAGAAGAATTAGATGAGTTAGAGCAATCTATTGAACAAGTTGTTGCAAAGTCCGATGGCCAAGGCATTTTACTTTATTATCCATTTTTAAAAAAGTATCAAAGTATAATGAATAAAATAAATATTGCTAGGGAAGAGTCTACTATCATTGATTCTCATATGTCTTTTTTTGAAAGGCTTGGGAATAAACTGGAACCTTTTTATCAAAAAGCAAAGGCAAAGTTAAAAAATTCTATCGAAAAATTTTTAGATTCAATAAATGGGGATTCAAATGCCAGCGAAATAGACGATGATAGTATTAAGAAACAAATAGAACAGTATGTAGGACAGTTAAGTAATGACATCCCAGAAATGGACATAAAAGAATTAGATAAGTTATTATTTTACTTAGAAGAAATTTTTAATCAATTATCTACTGCTGAAAACTTTAATCTCAAAGAGATTGAATTTTTAAAAGAAAATATAGTTGGCTTAATTGAGGATAGAAAAGAGTTTTTATTACAGCAAGAAGGTGTTGAAAACCCAGAAAACAGTTATGAAATTCTTAATCCTGAAGTAACTTCTCGTCCTTTTTTGGAAGAAGGTATACCAACTTTTGCACCTGCCGTGGAAGCACAGGCATTTTCAAATCCACTAGTTGGAAAAGAACAAGACACAGAAGATTTTTTTGAAAATTTTTATCCACAAAACGAAGAACCAAAGAGAAACGAAACAGTAGGGCCAAATATAGATATTATACAACTTTCATTAAATGGTAAAAATTTGCAGGAATTAGAAGAACAACTTGTTTGGGTAAATTTGGGGATTAATGAAGCAAACAGGGATGGGCAAGATTTAAGCTATTGGATAAAATTAAAAGAAATGACAGAAAATCAACTTGCTAAACTAGAAAGTTTGAGAGAAGAACAGGAAGTATTACAAGAACAAGATTCTGAAACTGGTAAAAAAAAAATAGATAAATCAGAAAACAATTGGGCAGGAGGGCTTTTTGAAACAGAAGAAGCTTTAAAAGCGTTTCAAAGGGGTGTAATGGATTTAAAAAAGAACTTAACTCCAGAAGAAAGAAAAAGAATAACTTCAGCAAGAAAAAAAATTCAAGCAGAAATTGCAGAATTAGAAGAAGCAGCCAAGCAAAGATAGTAAAAGATTGACATTAACTCAAGTATAAGATATATTATAAGAAGAAACGAAGAAGTGAAGAAGTAGTACTACAATTATTACAGAAAGCTAGTGGTTAGTGGAAACTAGTATAAAAGTAGTATGAAAAAACAATCATGGAGTTTAATGGAGAAGTCCTATATAACTTTAAGAGATATCAGTTATGATAAGAAGGGTGGCACCGCAACTATTTTGCCCCTTTGTTGGTCATAACTTTTTTATTATTAGGAGGAAAACATGGATGTAAAGTATATTTATGAAAATATTAATGACTTGCTTTCTAAAGAAGTAAGTGTTGAAGGTTGGATTAGGAACCATAGAAAACAAAAAGAATTTGGTTTTATTGATTTTTCGGATGGAACTTGTTTTAAACATATGCAACTAGTTTATGACAATGAGTTAAGTGATTTTGAAAACATTACTAAAATTAAAAATGGTTCAGCAATAAAAGCTACTGGAACTTTAGTAAAATCTAGTGGAAGTGGTCAAGATTATGAAATAAAGGTAAAAGAAATAACTTTACTTGGTGATTGTCCAGATGATTATCCTATGCAACCAAAAAGGCACACTAATGAATTTTTAAGAGAACAAGCTTACTTAAGACCAAGAGTTAACTTATTTAATGCCGTATTTAAAGTAAGAAGTGTCGCAGCTTTTGCAATTCATAAGTACTTTAAAGACAATGGTTATGTTTATTTTCACGCACCAATAATTGCCGGAAGTGACTGTGAAGGTGCTGGAGAAATGTTTCAAGTAACAACTTTAGATGAAACAAATAGTAAAACAGATTACAGTAAAGATTTTTTTGGTAAAAAGACATCTCTTACTGTGTCTGGCCAATTACAAGGAGAAACATTTGCGCTTGCCTATAAAAAAATATATACATTTGGGCCAACGTTTAGAGCGGAAAACTCGAATACAAAAACGCATGCTTCAGAATTTTGGATGATAGAGCCAGAAATAGCTTTTTGTGATTTAAATAAATTAATGGATATTGAAGAAGATATGCTTAAAAATGTTGTTAGATATGTAATGGAAGAGTGTAAAGATGAAATAGAGTTCTTTAATAAGTTTGTTGATACGACATTAGTTGATAAGTTAAACAAATTATTAAATAATAAAGCTGTTAGAGTAACGCATAAAGAAGTAATAGATATTTTATTGAATGCTGGTAAAAACTTTGAAAATACTCCAAAGCACGGTGAGGATATTGCAAAAGAGCACGAAAAGTATTTAACAGACGAATATTTTAAAGCTCCAGTATTTGTAACTAATTGGCCAAAGGATATTAAGGCATTTTATATGAAAATAAATCCTGACAGTGAAACTGTGGCGGCTGTAGACTTACTTGTACCTGGTGCGGGTGAGTTAATGGGCGGCAGTCAAAGAGAAGAAAATTACGATAAACTATATAAAAGAATGCAAGATATGAATATAGATACTAATGAACTTAATTGGTATTTAAATTTAAGAAAATATGGTGGATGTATTCATTCAGGATTCGGAATGGGATTTGAAAGATTACTTATATATTTAACAGGTGTTGAAAATATAAGAGACGTTATACCGTACCCTAGGACACCAAATAATTGTCTTTATTAATATAAACGATGAAATGGAAAAAGTAAAACTATAATTATTACAGAAAGCTAGTGGTTGTGGAAACTAGTATAAGAGTAGTTTGAAAAAACACCCATAGAGTTTAAAAGGAGAAGTCCTATATAACTTACGAGATGTCAGTTGATAAGAAGAGTGGTACCGCGAATGTTTTTGCCTCTTTAGTTATTAACTGATTTTTTATATCAAGGAGGAAATATGATAGACAAAGAAAAATTAGAAATTTATGCTGAAAAGTTGATGTTTAAGATGAGTGAAGAAGAACTTACTACTTTACAAGATGAATTTAATATTATTATTAAACAAATGGAAGCGATAGGTAAAATAAAAGGAATAGATGAAGTTGAACCAATGACTTTCCCTTTTAGTATGGCTGCCATTTTAAGAGAAGATGTTGTAGGAGAATCTTTGACTGTAGATGAGGTATTGAAAAATACACTTCATCAAGTTAATGATCAAGTAAAAGTGCCTAAGGTGGTGGAATGATGGAATATCAAAGAAGTTTAATACCTGATTTAAAAGAAATGAATGGAGAAACTTTATTTAAAGAAGCAAATACTTTAGCTCATAAATATCAAGATGAGTATAACTGTTTTGTAACTATACTTGATAAATACGTAAATAAAGGTAAAAATCAAACTCTGTTATCTAATATTCCATATGTCCTAAAAGATAATTTTTCAACAAGTGGTATTTTAACAACCGCATCATCTAACATTTTAAAAAACTATATTCCAGTATATGATTCTACAGTTTATAAAAAGTTAAAAGAAGCTGGAGCTGTTTTAATTGGCAAAACAGTATTAGATGAGCTTGCGATGGGTGGGACAGGAACAACAGGGCACACTGGGCCAACATTAAATCCTTGGGATAAAAAAAGGCTTATTGGTGGATCGTCATGTGGTAGTGCGGCAGCTGTTAGTCTTGGAATAGTTCCTTTTTCTATTGGAAGTGATACAGGAGACTCTGTTAGAAAACCTGCCGCATATGGAGGGGTTGTCGGATTTAAACCGACATATGGAAGAATTTCCAGATATGGGTTATTTGCTTTCGCATCTAGTCTAGATCACGTTGGGATATTTGCTAGAAGTGTAAAAGATATTTCTACGGTAACAGATGTTTTAAAAGGAAAAGATATATTTGATATGACTAGCTTAAAAGATGACAACAAAGTTTATGCTGACTTATTAGAAAACAATGTTAAAGGTAAGAAGTTATTTTATATTAAAGAAGCAATTAACTTTGAATCCAAAACATCTATGTTAGAAAAGGTGCTAGAAAACTTTAAAGAAGTAGTAGAAAATTGTAAGACTTTAGGAATGGAAGTAGAAGAAGTGTCTATTGAAAAAGAAATAATGAATGCGATATATCCAACATATATGACAATATCTTGTGCGGAAGCTACGAGTAATAATTCTAATTTAACAGGAATTTCTTTTGGTGTTAGAGGTGAAGGATCTTCTATTGAAGACATTGTGTTTGATGCTAGAACTAAAGGCTTTTCTGAACTCATTAAAAGAAGATTTGTTATAGGAAGTTATGTTCTTCAAAAAGAAAATCAAGAAAAGCTATTTTTAAATGCTTGCCGAATTAGAAGAATCATTGTAGATAAAATGAATGAGTTATTTAAGAAGTATGATGCGCTTATTATGCCGGCAAGTGGATCTATTGCTCCTTTATTTAATGAAGCAAGTGATAGATTATCTGATACTTATTTGATTTTAGAAAATCATTTAGCAATAGCCAACTTTGGAGGATTTCCATCTATTACAATACCATCTGGCATAATAGATAATATGCCAGTAGGTGTCAATATAACTGGTAGGGTATGTGAAGATGATATTGTTTTAAATATTGCGAGTAAGTTAGAAGGAACTATGAATTATAAAGGAATGGTTGCGGGTGATTTATGTATAAAGTAGTAATAGGTTTAGAAGTTCATTGTGAGCTTAAAACAGAATCTAAAAACTTTTCGAGTAGTAAAAACGAATACACAAGTAACCCAAACATTAATGTGTCTCCAGTAGATATGGGGCTTCCTGGGATTTTACCTGTTGTAAATATGGAAGCTTGTAGGAAAGCTCTTAAAATAGCGCTTGCTTTAAATTGTAAAACACCTAATGTTATAATGTTTGATCGAAAAAACTATTATTACCCTGATTTACCAAAAGGTTACCAAATAACACAAGTAACTAAGCCTTTTGGAAAAGAAGGAGAAGTAACGTTTTTTGTAGGAGATAAAGAAAAGACGGTTCAAATTCATCAAATTCACTTAGAAGAAGATACGGCTTCTTTAGAACACTTTTCTAACTATTCTTTAATTGACTATAACCGTTCTGGTATTCCACTAGTTGAAGTAGTAACTGAACCTTGTATGCATTCGGCCGATGAAGCTGTTGCTTTCTTAGAATACTTAAGAGATGTGTTTTTATACTGTGAGGTAAGTGAGGCAAAAAGTGATAAAGGGCAAATGAGATGTGATGTCAATGTTTCTTTAATGAAAGAAGAAGATAATAAGCTGGGAACAAAAGTAGAAATGAAAAACATTAATGCTTTTACTAGTGTAAGGGACGCTATTGAGTATGAAGTGAAAAGACAAGCTAGTATTTTAGATAAAGGGGAAAAGGTTATTCAAGAAACTAGAAGGATAGATGTTGATGGTAAAACTTATTCAATGAGAGAAAAGGTTGATGCGGTAGACTACAAGTATTTTGTTGAGCCAAATATACCACCAATTAAAATAACTAAAGAATTTGTTGAGGAAATCAAAAAAAATGTTCCAGAACTACAGTATTCTAGAATAAAAAAATATATGGAATTGGGTTTATCTTTTTATGATGCTTCTGTTTTGGCAAAAGATAAAGGAATATCTGACTACTATGAAGAGGTTTTAAATTTAGTGGACGATAAAACTTCCGTTACGCTTTGGGTATCAACAATAGTTCTTGGTTCTTTAAATAAGTTAGAACTAAGTATAAAAGACTTTTTCATAACTCCAAAGATGTTGTCTGGTGTTATTAACTTAGTTAATGGTAATAAAATGTCTTTAATAAAAGCAAAAGAAACTTTATATAAAGCTATGGACATTAAGAAAGATCCTATGTTAATGGTTGAAGAATTAAATTTAAGACAAATAAATAGTGAAGAAGATTTAATTAAATATATTAGAGAAGCTATAAATGAAAATGAATTTCAAAAGCTTGAATACTTATCGGGTAAAGAATATATTGCTAATTTCTTTGTTGGAAAAGTAATGGAAAAAACAAATAAGCAAGCAGATCCTAAAGTGGCTTTAAAGCTGATTAAGGAAGAGTTAGAAAGGATTAAACAATGAAAAATGCATATGCAGGTAAATTAGATAATACATATATTGGTAAAGTTGTTACAATATGTGGTTTTGTTGAAAATATTCGCGACCATGGAGGAATAATATTTTTAGATATTAGAGATATGTATGGAACTGTACAAGTTGTAAGTAGTGATAATACTATGTTTGATGGGATAACTAGAGAATCTAGTGTTAGTATAGAAGGTTTAGTTAGAAAAAGAAGTGAAGAAGACTTTAACCCTAGACTTAAAAGTGGTGAGATAGAAGTTTTAGTAAGTAAAATAGAAGTTCTTAATTTAGCTTCTAATGTTCTTCCTTTTGAAGTTATGACATCTCATGAAGTGAGCGAAGAAGTAAGACTCAAATACCGCTATTTAGATCTTAGGAACCCTAAGGTTAAAAACAATATATTGTTTAGAACTAAAGTTATTAATTATTTAAGAGAAAAAATGACTTCTAAGGACTTCATTGAAGTTCAAACACCTATTCTAACAGCGTCTTCTCCGGAAGGAGCAAGAGATTTTATTGTGCCTTCAAGAAAGTTTCACGGTAAGTTTTATGCTCTACCTCAAGCCCCACAAATATATAAACAGCTATTAATGGTAAGTGGATTTGATAAGTATTTTCAAATTGCGCCTTGTTTTAGAGATGAGGATGCGAGAAGTGATAGAATTTATGGAGAGTTTTATCAGTTAGATTTAGAGATGAGTTTTGTAGAAGAAGAGGACGTTTTAGAAGTTGGAGAAGAAATTTTTTATGATACTTTTAAAAAGTTTGGTAATAAAGAGGTAAGTACCAGACCTTTTAAAAGAATAAGTTATCAAGAGTCTATGGAAAAGTATGGGACTGATAAGCCAGATTTAAGAAACCCGTTAGAAATAATTGATTTGAGTGAAGATTTTATTGATTCAGAGTTTAAACCTTTTAGAGGGATAACAGTTAAAGGAATTAAAGTAGAAGGTATTGGTGATAAGTCTAATTCTTGGTTTAATGAGGTTGTTGAGTTTGCTAAAAGTATTGGTATGCCTGGAATAGGGTACATTACTATGGAAGAAGATGGTTTTAAAGGGCCTATTGATAAGTTTTTAAGTGTCATTGAAAGAGAAGAGTTAATTAAAAAAACTGGCTTAAAAGTAAATGATGTTCTATTCTTTATAGCGGATAGAAAAAAGGCTTCGCATTTAGCAGGTTTAATTAGAGATGAGCTAGGTAGGAAGTTAAACTTAATAGATAGTAATAAGTTTGAGTTTTGTATTGTAAATGATTTTCCAATGTTTGAATGGGATGAAGAGGAAGAAAAGTATAAGTTTACTCATAATCCGTTTAGTATGCCAAAAGGTATGAAAGAAAATCCGCTAGATGTAATAGCGTACCAATATGACTTTGTTTGTAATGGTGTTGAACTGGCAAGTGGAGCTGTTCGAAATCATAGGATAGATATTATGGAAAAAGTTTTTGAAATTGGGGGATATACTAAAGAGGAACTTGAGAACAGATTTAGAAGTCTTTATACAGCGTTTAAGTATGGAGCACCACCTCATGCGGGTATGGCCCCTGGAATTGATCGGATGATTATGATGTTATTGGATGAGAAGAATATTCGTGACACTGTTGCTTTCCCAATGAGTGCATCAGGCGTTGATACTATGATGAATGCCCCTTGTAGTATAGGTGAAAAGGAGCTTAGAGAAGTACATATCAGAGTTAGAGAGAAGAATTAAAGTTATTATATTTTTATAAAAAGCTTTCTTGACTTTTTAATAAGAAGATAGTATATTTACATTACATAAGTAATTATGTTGAGCAAAACAATATGTAATAAATATTGTTTGGCAATAAAAAGCGGTGATTCCCACCATAAGAGGAACTAATTAAACACGGTGATTCCGACCGTATAACAGGAACTTAAAAAAGCGGTGATTCCCACCATAAGAGGAACTTAAAAAAGAAACTAGAGGTAAAACTCTAGTTTTGTTTTTATATATGAATAAGGAGGTGAGACATGAAAGAATCATTAATATTAGTTAGAATTGAAGCCAATTATTGTAATTATTTAAGAAAATACGATAACAAAGTACCGTATAACTATGACGAGAAAAGTTTAAGACCTTTTGTTGAAGTTTTATTTAAAGTGAAAAACCATATGTATTTTGCCCCTCTATCAAGCCCTAAGCAAAAACATTTAAAGCTAAAAGCAAAGTTAGATTTTTTGAAGATAGATGGTGGGAAACTTGGAGCAATAAATTTTAATAATATGATACCAGTAACAAAAAGCAATATAGTCAAAATTGATTTATATAAAAAAGGTGTTACGAGGGGTGAGGAAAAATATATTAAGTTATTAAAAGAGCAAATATATTGGCTAAATCGTAACAACGAAAAACTTTATGGTAGGGCAAAAAGGTTATATAATAAATATACAAATAAGACGTTAGATCAAAGTACAGCAAGGCGTTGTTGTACTTTTCAATTATTGGAAGAAAAATGCAAAGAATACAATCAAAAAGAATATGAAAATTAAAATGTGTCACATAATTACAACGTTATGGAATATATTTGTTGATAATGCGACGCCAAGAAACTGATAAAGCGTTTGACAGCTTTTAAATAAAAGAGTAATATTTAAAGCAAATCTTATTTAAAAGGAGAGGAATCCTATGAAAAAGATTGCAAAAAAACATAATTGATGCAAAGCAATTGGTAAAAAAGAAAGAGAATTGATAGAGGGAGAAATGAATGTATAGTATTTTATTAAGTAAAATTGAAAACTCCGAGGATTTAATAGCAAAAAGATTGAAAGAGATAATTTTAAAAGAATCAAAAGTTCTTATTTTTCCTTGGGCATTTCCTAAGGAAATTTCTAGTGAGGAATTCGAAAATAATTATTTTTCAGTAAAAGGAGAAAGATATAAAAAATATTTGAGAGGTTTAGAAAAATTTAATATCAAAAAAGAGAACTGTATTATTTGTAACCCCTACAAAGATTCAAAAACTCAATTAAAAAAAATGATAAAACAAAGTGATGTATTGATATTCCCGGGCGGAAATCCAGAAATGTTTTTTCAAAAAGTGTTACACGATACAGAACTTATATATGATATAAAACATTTTAGAGGGATCATCATCGGCGAAAGCGCTGGTGCAGAATTACAATTAAAAAGATATTTTATCACGAGTACAAACAATTTTTATAAATATATGGCTTTTTATGATGGATTTGGAATTATAAATGATAGTTTTCTTTTAGATGTTCATACAAAAAAAGAAGCTAAATATATTTTAGAATTGCAGAATATAGCAAACAGTACTAATATGCTTATTTATGCTATTTGTGATGATGGTGCAATTGTATATGATAGAACGACCAAAAAGATAGAAACATACGGGCAAGTTGAAATTATTAAACCTAATAATCAAATTATTTGACAATTCAATACTAAAGGTATAAAATCAATAACAATTATCAAAAGCAACGTTGTAGGACTCCTATTACGTTGCTTTTTGCTCTATAAGGGGGTTACTTATGGATAAAAAATATCATTTAAAAGAAAAAATAACATTTGAGAATATTTTATTGAAGTTAGAACCTTATAAAAATGACCTTGACATGGACATGGTTAAAAAGGCTTATGCTTTTGCTGCAAATTGTCATAGAGGTCAGACAAGAAAAAGCGGAGAAGCCTATATTTGCCACCCCCTACGTGTTTTAGATATTCTTTTAAGCATGAGAGTTGGCGTAGATAATAGTATGGTTTGTGCCGCTCTTCTGCACGATGTTTTAGAAGATAAAAAAGAAATTACTGCTGAAATAATTAAAAAAGAATTTAATGAAGATATTGCTTTTTTAGTTACTGGCGTTACAAAAGTTGATCGACTTGAATTTAAAACAGAAGAAGAGTATAGAAATGATAGTAGAAAAAAAATAATCGAAGCTTTGTCAAAAGATGTTAGAATTATTCTTTTAAAATTAGCAGATAGACTGCACAATATGCAGACTTTAGGTTCAAAGGAACCTGAAAGAATAAAAGCAATAGCAAGAGAAACTCTAGACACTTTTGTTCCTATGGCAAATATTTTAGGGGCGTATCGTATTAAATCAGAGTTAGAAGATTTGTGTTTGAGGTATCTTGATGAAGATAATTATAAAAAAATTGTTTTAAGACAAAAAGCTTTTATAAGAAGACATAAAGAGGAGTATTTACTTATTCACGATTGTATAAGAAACCTTTTAAAAGAAAAAGAAGGTAATATAGTTTCAAGGAAAAGTGAAGTGAAGGTGCGTTATAAAAACACGTACGGTCTTTATCGTAATATTAGTAATAGTATTAGAATCAAGGATATGCTTGACTTTACTTCTATTAGAATTGTTGTAGAAGATGTTGAAGAATGCTATAAAGTTAATAAGTTAATATGTGACGAGTTTGTTTGCGTAGAGGGATCGGGGAAAGATTATATAGAAAATCCTAAAAGTAATGGATATCAGTCTTTGCACACTACCATTAGAACTAATAAAGGAACTTTTATTCAAATACAAATAAGAACACACGAAATGGATAGGGTTGCTGATAATGGTGTTCCAGCATATGGATATATTGCTAAAGGAATAGATCCAGTTAAGATGAACGATGATCTTCATAGATTAATGCCTTGTTTTAAGGCTTTAGCAAAATTAGAAGAATGTTCTTTGGATCCTTTTGAGTATGTTGAAGAAGCAAAGGATTTAATATGTGAGGAAATTAGTGTATATACTCCTAAAAGCAAAGAAATTAAGTTACCTGAAGGATCAACCGTAGTTGACTTTGCTTATAAGGTTCATACTGGTGTTGGTAATACTATGATAGGGGCTTTAGTTAATGCGAAGGAAGTCGCTATTAACTACGTTTTAAAGAGCGGAGATACAATTGAAGTTATAACGGATGTTAATGCTTTAGGCCCAAGTGAAGAGTGGTTAGATATGGCAAAAACCAGTTATGCGAGGAAAAGAATTAGGTTATTTTTAAATAAGGGGTATGCTATAATAAAAGAAAAAGCGAGTCTGTAAGAGGTTTGATAAAATGGTAGAACTAGTAAAACAAAATTTTAATGAAAATAAAAAAATATATTTAGAAATAGAAAAACAGTTAAGAAATAAATTAGTGAAGCTTGAAGATATTATTAAATATTGTGAAAACTATGGATCTTGGAGAATCCTAATTAAGGAGATAAAGAGATGATTAAAATTATAGCGTTTGATTTGGTAGGCGTTTTAGTAACTGAAAAAGATATTGAATTGACAAATGAAGAAAATAAATTGGAAAGAATGTTTGGCAGCAATGTTAATGATTCAGATTATTTAATAGATGCAAGAAAAATAATTAATAAAGATGCAGCTTTAATGAGGACAATAGAAGAATTAATTGATAGACTATATAAAATTAAGGATAAAGATTTATTTAAAAAAATAAAGAAAAAAAACAATAAATTAAAAATTATTATAGCTACAAATCACGTGTCATTTGTAAGAAAATTTATTGGAGAGTCTTTTGGCGTTGAATTTTTGGATGATTTGTTAATTTCTGCTGAAATTCACAAAGTAAAACCGAATGCAGATTTTTATGAATACATATTAAATAGGTATAACATATATCCTGGCGAATTACTATTTTTAGATGATAATGCTGATAATATAGAGAGCGCTAACAGATTGGGAATAAACACAATTAAGGTAAATAAGAATACAAGTTTATTTGAAACCATATCAAATTGGCTAGAAAAAAATAATAAATAGGTGTTATTTAAGGAGAGATACGTAAAACTACTACTGATATATGGTGGTTTGATAATTCAACACAAAGGTGTCATCAATAACAATTATCAAAGAGCAGCGTTGTAGGCTTTCTATAGCGTTGCTTTTACTCTATAAACGGGGTATGGATAAAAAGTATCGTTTAAAAAAAGAAAAAACAAACATTATAATAATTAAGTTTAAGCGGGAGTAAAAAGAGATGAATAAAAGAGTAAGTGTAAGGGGAGTAATTAGGAAGAAGGATAAAATGTATTTTATCCATAGAATTAAGCCTACAGCTGATTATTATGTATTTGCAGGAGGCGGCGTCGAAGGGAGTGAAGACCTAGAAACAGCACTTCATAGAGAACTGCAAGAAGAAGTTAATATTCAAGTGAAAGTCATAAAAGAACTGTATGTTTTAAATTATGAAGAAAGCACAGAGCACTATTTTTTATGCAAACATGTAAAAGGAGAGTTTGGAATATCAGATGGACCAGAATATACCTCAGAAGATTATAAAAACAGAGGGCAGTATATCCCGATTAAAATTGATATAAATAGTTTAGACAAATTTAACATTGTTCCAGAGAAAATTAAGGAACTGCTAGTAAATGATATTAAGGTTGATAATGCTCTTGTTAATATTGAAAAAGTAGAACTTAGTGTTTGAAAAAACCGCATAAGATGTATATGTGGTTAAAGGCGATTTTAAAGAAGAAAGTTTTATTGTTGAAAAAGAAGAAGTTGATTATGTACAATACTTGAATAAAGAAGAAATTCTTAAACTGGTAGAACAAGGCCTAGTTAGGAAAACAAATTTGGACGCTATTAAAGATATGATTGGCTTGGAATAATCGTAAAACTTTTTTAATACGTAAAAAGATACTAAACTATAAACTTTCTTTGGCTTAACAAAACGAAAGTAATAGTAAAAGCACAAACGAAGAAAACAATATTTATTTAGAATAGGTGACAAGATGAAATATGAACTAAAGATTGTTAATATGAAGATGGGGAAAGATGTTTATGAAATGTATCAAGATATACCAAAAGAGGAGATTGGATCTACCAATGTAACTAACGGGCTTAGTTATGAAGAATATAAAAAGCAATTAAAAAAATATAAAAAAGAAGAATTAGAAAAGAACATAAATTTAGATACAACAACTAACAGATATATTTTTTATAAAGATGACTATCCGATAGGAGAAGTGGGCATAAGAACAACAATCAACGACTTTTGGCAAAATAAAGGAAGTCAAGTTTTTTATAAAATAAGACTAAGTGAAAGAAATAAAGGTTATGGGACAATAATGCTTAGGTTAGCTTTAATAGAATGTAAAAAACTTGGTATGAAGCAAGTTAGAATTAATTGTGATGATACCAATATTCCCTCTAAAAGAATAATAGAAAAAAATGGTGGTATTATAAATATCAAGAGTTATAAAGCTAATTTTGGTTATAGTAGTAGTTATATTATATATTTATAAATAGTCAGCATTTGCATAATAAAAAGGCTTAGCAGCCTTTTTTGCTTTCTATCAAATTAATTAATTGAACAGTAGCATAACTTGGAAAGTTTGTATTACCTGTAATCATAATAAGATTTAAAGGGTCTAAAGGTTCTTCCAATTCCAACTCATATAAATCTTGCTGCTCCAATTCTTCCAAAATGAATTCTTTAATAGCTAATCCTATTCCAAACCCTTCTTTTACAAATTCATAAACCAGAGAATGGCTAGCTAAATTTATGTGCGCTTTAGAATTTTCGCCAGCGCCTAACAGCAGCTTTTGAATGGGGTTAATAGTATTTAATATTAATTTTTCATTCTTTAGTTCTTCAGGTTTAATTTTTGTACTTGAGTATTTTGCATATTGTTTGTTGCCGATTAAACAATAATTTAATTTTTGCAAATTATATACTTTTAACCCCTCTAATTTACAATCGTTATCTGCCGCATAAATTACAGCAATATCTATAACCCCGGTTTTAACCATATTGATTAAGCTTGGGGTATAGCTTTCTTCAATTGTTATGTTTATGTTAGGAAACTCTTTTACAAATACTTTTAAATGGCGTAAAAGGAAATATTTTAGTATTGTATTACTTGTTCCTATTTTTATTTCTCCAATGTCTATTTTAGCAATGTTGGAGAATTCTTTTTCGGCATTTATTATTTGTTCTATGGCTGGCCTTACAAAATTATAGAGTTTTTTTCCTTCTTCCGTTAAAGTAATCCCTTTATTGCTTCTTAAAAATAGTTCTCCTTTTAGTTCTTTTTCTAAATTGTGGATATTTTTTGTAACTGCAGGCTGCGATATAAATAATTTTCTTGATGCTTCATTTATGCTTTTTGAGTTTGCAACGACATAGAATACTCTATATAACTCAAAATCGATATTCATTTAATCACCCCGTTTATTTAAATATCATATCATCTATTATAAAAAAAAGATATAGTCAAACAAATAAAAGCATTAGAAAAGAGCCGTATTTGCCAGTTTATTGATCTCGATATAACCTGAGGTTATGATGGCTATGAATTATTGGTATTGCTTTTCACTAGTTTTATCTAGGTTTTTCACTTATAAACTATTATAATTACTGTGAGAGGAGGGGCATACAATGAAATCATTAAACAAAAAAGTTGTAGTTTCTGCTGAAACGCTTGTTGCAAGTAATATGGCTTGCCATTACCATTCTTGCCACTATCATAACTAATAATAAATTAGACATGATAAAACTCTTGGGAATTAAGTAAATAATTCCCTTTTAAAAAAAATTAGAGGTGTTATATGTATTTAATTAAAGAAATCGAGTTTGTTGATTATAGCAACGAAGAAATAATTATGGTTAATCTTATTAATGGTGCAACGGATATTTTGGAAAGAAATATTTATTCTAAAATTATAAATAATGATTTAACTAGCTTAGATAATACAGTTATTAAAGCTATGAAAGAGCGAAAATATTTATTTGATAGTGAAAAAGAATACAATAAATTTATTAGTAGCATTGAAAAAGTTATTGAAGATTTTGAATTGAAAGCACCACCAAGTTTCTTGGTTATACCTAGTTATGCTTGTAATTTAAAGTGCATTTATTGTTATGAGCAAACTTATATGATTAAAGGAACTACAGAAATAGACCCAGTAGAAATGGTTAATGTGCAATTTGAAAGAATTGATAAGATAGTCGCAGAATATGAGTCTAAATATGGTAAAATAAAATCAGACACACGTATAACAATCATGGGTGGAGAACCATTATTATGCCCTAATCTTAAAGCAGTAACTCATATTTTAAAATTGGCAAAGAAAAGAGACTATACTGTAGATATTGTATCCAATGGAGTAGACCTAGATAAATACATTGATTTATTTAATGAGTATAAAGACACCCTTAAACATATACAAATAACCGTAGATGGCGTGAAAGAAATTCATGATACCAGACGAATATTTCACGATAAAAGAGGCAGCTTTGATGTGATTATGGCTAATATTGAACTAGCACTAAAAAACAAGATAAAAATAGTTTTAAGAGTTAATGTAGATACAACAAATATTAATGAACTTCCAGATTTAGCTGATTCAATAATTGAACGATTTGGAAATAATGATCTTTTACTGCCATATTTATATTTGTTACAAGACGGGGGATGTTCAGGTGAATCAAATATTGTTGATGAAACAGTAGGAATAGAAAAAATATTTGAATTAGAAGCAAAAAATCCAAATATGAAAATTTTTAGAAAGAAATTTCACGCTGAAGAGTTTGTAAATAGTATTTTTGATGATGTTCCATATCAGCCAGTTTTAAAACATTGTGGTGCGATGAAAAATCAATTTATTCTTGATTGCAAGTCCAATGTTTACAAGTGTTGGCATGGCATAGGTAACAATGACTATCGTATCGGAACTTTTTATCCAGAATATGTAATAAATAAAGAAAAACAAGATGCTTGGTTTAATAGAAGTGTTAAGAATATAGAAAAATGTAAAGATTGCAAATATCGTTATATTTGTGGAACTGGATGCCCAGCGGCTAAACATATGAGTGAAGAAAAAATGAACGTTTATGAACCAAGCTGTGTTGCATTTGACAAAGTTATTAAAACCATAATTTTAGAAAAAATGAAACATATTTAACGTAAAGAGATGTAGGGAGGTTTAAATGAATAGTAAGGATAAACAAGTATTAACCTTGGGAATTTTTGCTCATGCTAATGCTGGCAAAACGACTATTACGGAGCATTTGTTATATCATACCGGTGTAATTAAAACAATTGGTAGAGTTGATTCAGGCAATACTGTAACTGACAATCTAAAAGTTGAAAAAGAGCGAGGTATAACAGTAAGAGATACTTTGGTTTCTTTTGAACTGAACGACAAGATTGTTCAGTTAATTGATACACCTGGGCACGTAGATTTTTCTGCAGAGGTAGAACGAGCTATTAGCGTTTTAGACGGTGCCATTCTAGTTGTCTCAGGTGTAGAAGGATTGGAAGCACAAACATTTACTATATGGAGAGCTTTGCAAGAAAAGAAGGTTCCGGTAATTGTATTTATTAACAAAATGGATCGAAAAGGAGCAAACTACAATAGAACTTTAGGTGAATTGCAAAAATTTTTAAATATGCCAACCTTGACTTTAACTCATATTTATCAAGAAAATGATGGTAGTTTAAAAACAATACCATCTTCTTTGCGTGATTTAATAGAGGAAGTTTCTATGGTAGACGATGAAATATTAGAATATTATGTAAATAATGGCAAAATGGATGATAAATTAATAGAAAAAAAAATTTTAGAATTAATAAGGGAATGCAAATTATTTCCTGTTATCGGAGGTAGTGCATTAACAGATGTTGGAATGAAAGATTTAGTAGAAAGTATTGGTAGATATATTCCCGCAACCACAAAAAATATAGACAGTCCGTTATCGGCTTTTGTTTACACTATAAGAGTTGATGAAACTGGAAAGAACGCTTATGTAAAAATATTAAATGGCAGTATTAATTTGAAAGACGATTTGAAACTAACAGAAGATGAAGCCGGGAAAGTAAACCGTATGTATTTAGTAGAAGGCGCTAAATTAACTTCTGTAGATACTGCTTACAGTGGTGATATTGTTATTATCAATGGATTAGATGTTAAGTGTGGCCAGTTAATAGGGGAAACAAAAGGATTAGACAATTATGCTGGTTTTGTTAATCCTCTTTTAACTATGGAGATTAATCCGGTTAATAAAGGTGAGTCAATTGAATTAATGAGAGCATTAAGAATTTTAAATGAAGAAGATCCACATTTAGATGTTAGATATAACGAAAGAACTAATTCTATTTACTGTAGCTTAATGGGAGAGGTTCAAGCTCAGATTATAAAAACCTATTTAAATGAAAGATTTGGGTTAGAAGCAAACATAGAAAACCCTATCATTATACATAAAGAAGTTCCAACGATTAAGGCGAGTGCTAAAGCAACTTATACAACTGTTTCTGGTGTTGAAATTGAAGTAACGCCTTTAGAGCGTGGGGCAGGGTTTAGATACGTATCTAAAATATCAACTGATTTTTTACATATAAAATATCAAAGACAAATTGAAAGATTAATCAAACATTATTCGAAACAAGGATTACATGGCTGGGAACTTACTGATGTTGAAGTTGCACTTGTAGATGGCCAATTTGATTCTATGGGAAGTGATCCAAAGCACTTTAATATTATCACGCCTTTAGCATTATTTAGATCATTGAAACAAGCGAAAATGAAGTTATTAGAACCGATTTCAGCTTTTATAGTTAATACTCCTCAGATTTCACTGAGTGCTGTAACCAAAATACTTTCTAATAAAGGTGCGATATATCAATTAACAAAGAGCTTTGATGAAATAGTTACAATAGAAGGAGAGGTACCATCAGCCAATATGATAAACTTTCCAGTTGAACTTTCACAAGTTACTACTGGTAGAGGAACATTCTCTTCTTATATATCTAAATATGAAATCAGCAATAATCAAAACGTTGAAATTGACTATATAGGTGCTGATCCCAGAAATGAAACAACATTTGTCATTAATGATATGAGATCCAGTTTAGAACCGCTTGATAAAGTTTTAATGAAAAAGAAAAAAGAAAGCAGATCCAAATTCGCTAGACAGCAAAGAGAAATTGAATTTGGTAAAAGTAAGTTGAGGTGATATCATGCAATTTTATGATAATGACAAACCATATAACTATGAGGATATGGAAAAACATGAAATAAAACTTTATGATAATATTTATTTTAAACCTTCTGCTGAAAGTACGCTAATCGATATGAACTCAATATGTTCAAGAAAAGAAAACTTGTTAGTAGATAGAGATTATAATTTACCGCAAAATATATTTTTAATTAGAGACTATAATGGTAAAACTATAATAGGAAGAAAAATAAGATCGATACTTAGAATTGAAAATAAAATTAACGCAATAAATTGTAGCATGATTACTGCTCCTATGCTACTTGGAATATTGAATACAAGGACAAAAAATAAAAGAAAAATTGAGATATCATATTTTCCATTCAATAATGCCGAAAAAGCAACAGTTTTTAATGAAATAAAAAATAACAGAATGGCAGATATTGATTATCCTTATAATTATTTTGAATATGAAACAAATAAAGAACAAGTATCTCCTCCTACAGGCTGGTCATTTAATCCTAATAGAAAGCGATATTTAGGATATGGTGAAAATCATTTAAGACAATTCACCAATAATTATTTTGAGTCTTATGATTCTGATAATAAAAACATATATGATCCTGCTTGTTCGACCGGGGAGTTTTTATTTGAATTTAAAAAAAAGCATCCAAAATCACATACAATCGGGCATGATTTAAGTCAAGAAATGATAGATTATGCTAAAGACTATGTTGATGAGTATTATTGTTGTAATGCCATTAATTCACCGTTGAAAGACAATTCGATTGATTTAATGTTTCTAAGATTTTTAAATTCCCAGGTTGTGTCTTCAACAGATGCAACAGAAATGTTTTTAAAATTATTAACGAAAGTTAAAAAAGGGGGATTAATTATTGCTTTTGGGCATACAGCAGTTTTGCTATCAAAAGAATGGCTTACTCAAAATGGTGTAAAATTATTGAACTGTTCTGGTTATGATAAAAAAAGAGATGCAATTTTTCAATATTATGTAATGGAGGTCTTGTAATGTGATAGAGCACGGGGAAAGTGGTGTTACTATAGCGGTTTTTTCTAAATGCAATGATAAATATAGTTATTGCTATTTAGACTGTGATTGTAATTATAATAGTTCGGATTTATCATTTCAAAACAATGTGTTTCCATTGCATAAATTAATCAACAAAAAAACTTTAAAAAAGGTGATATTATGAGGGCAACTAGATTATATATTAGTATAGATAAAATAAAGAACAATATTATTAAAATTCAGCAATATCTTGGCAATGCTATTCAAATGATGCCAATAATAAAGTGCAATGGTTACGGGACTTATTTATGTAAGCTTATCGAAGTAATTAATAATTTCAAATATGTAGGTGTTGCTTTAGTGGATGAAGGAGTATCTTTGCGAAAAGCGGGATATAAAGGAAATATACTTGTTTTATATCCTCCATCAAAAGAAGAACTACAAGATATTCAAAAATATAGTTTATTCTTCAACGGCTGTGACATAGAAATGTTAGAGGAATTTGATAAAAAATCCTCTAAAAAATTATTTATTCATATTGAAATAGATACTGGGATGGGAAGAAGTGGAATTCAAGCAAAAAATATTTATGATTACATAGAAAGGTTAAAAAAACTAAAAAATATAAAAGTGGATGGTGTTTATTCTCATTTATCTTCTAGCAGTTCAAATATAGAGTTTTCAAAATTACAAATTAAAAGATTTAAAGAGGCATTGAACATTATGAAAGATAAAAGAATTAATTATAATTATGCTCACATTTGTAACAGTGGAGCAATTTTTAATTTTGCAGATTCTATGTTTAATATGGTTAGAATAGGATTGCTAATTTATGGTTATTATCCTAATGAAATTTTTAAAAAAATGATAAATTTATATCCATCTATGACGCTGAAAACAAAAGTAAGTTTTGTAAAAAGCATAGATATGGGAGATACTGTAGGATATAACAAAAAATTTGTTGCCGCAAGGAGAAGCATTATAGCAACCATACCTTTTGGTTTTGGGGACGGCTTTATTGGATTAGAGGCAGGAGAACCATATAACCCGTATGTGATTATCAAAAATAAAAAAGCAAAAATTATTGGTATTTGTATGGATAACATGATGATAGATATAACAGGTATCCCAGATGTTAAGACGGGAGAAGAAGTGATAATTTTTGATAATGAGCAATTGACAGTAGAGGAAATCGCTAGTTGGTGTAATGGGATATGTAATTATGAAATAATTAGTTCTTTATCAGATCGAATACCCAGAGTATTTGTTTAGGGGGGTCCATGAAAGTAGACGGAATTTTATCATATTCGATAAGTTTAAAAGTAGGAGATAAGGTTTTTATCTTTGCGGATACGCAATCAAAAGAATATTGTGACTTATTATGTGAGAAGATCATTGAAAGAGGAGGAATCCCCTTTGTTTTGTGGAATGACTATATATTTAATAGATTTCTAATCAATTGTAAAAATGATGATATCTATGAGGGCCTTTATAGTATTTATGAACAAATGATTGATTCGTGCAATGCCGCGATTATGTTAGATAACAATATTGAATCTTACGACGGAATTGAGTATGGTGATGTAGTCAACTTTAAAAACAAATATTATCTTAAAATATTTAAAAAGATTATGAATTTTAAGCGTTGGGTTTATTTGAGATATCCACAGCAAGAGTTGGCTGATTTATTTAGATTATCATACAAAGATCATCAAAAATTGTTAGAGGAAGTATCAAATTTTGATTATCAAACATTAAGTGATTCGTGTGTGGGCTTAAAAGGACTACTGGACAAAACGAAAAAGATAAGAGTTGTTCAAGGAGCGACAGATGTAACATTTACAAAAAGCGGAATACCCTCAACTATTTGCTGTGGTAAGTTTAACTTACCAGATGGAGAAGTATTTACAGCCCCAGAAAAGTATTCAATGAACGGAACAATTCATTTTAATATTGATTCGTTCTTTAGGGGAAAAATTTATAGAGATGTTATTGTGGAAGTATTAGATGGGAAGATAGTAAATTCTGATTGCAATTTAGATCGAGAATTTAAAATGTTACTTGACTCTGATTCTGGTTCGAGATATTTTGGGGAGTTTGCTATTGGCTTGAATCCATATATTGATAGAAATTATAATGATAACTTGTTTAATGAAAAAATGTTGAGAACAATACATTTCGCTATAGGCTATCCGCATTATGATACTGACAATGGAAACGAAAGTTTGATTCATTGGGACTTGATTGTAGATATGAAAGAAGGCGGAAAACTTTTTTTTGATGACATTCTAGTTCAGAGAGATGGATTATTTATATTGGAAGGACTAAAAAGATTAAACCACGAGAAAAAATGGCGACTAACCAAGGTGAGAAGAAATATAGATTTTATGGAGGGAACATGATTAGATACCCAAACTTTGATGCTAATGATATGCTCGGAATAACGGCTATCTCTGATGGAGCTAACGGTAGAATAGATTTTGTAATTAGTAAACTAAAAAAACTCAAAAAAGAATTAGTGATTTCAAAATATCTTAAAGAAAGCCAATTTCAAATCAGTGCGTCAGCTGAAGAAAGATCAAAAGAATTTATCGGCATGTGGACGAATAGCAAAATTGGATACATTATTGCTGCTTTCGGTGGTGAGTTTTGTATGGAAGTTCTACCATACATACACACATTTTTAATGTCTTTAAATTCAGAGGATAAATTAATTGATAAAATTCCGTGGTTTCAAGGGTTCTCAGACGCAAGTTTTATTAATTTTTATTTAACTACTAATTATAATATTTCAACAATTCATGGGTATAATGCTGAAGATTATGGAATGAAAGAAAATATTAAAAAATTGGCATTATTGATGGAAAGTCTTAGAAACTATAGAAAAGGATTTTTATTTGAGCAAACCAGTCCTGGATATCACACAAATAGCTATTTAAGAGAAGACATAAATACACCACATATAAAAAATGATATAAAAATATTAAATGGACAAAATGAAGCGTGTTTTTCAGGAACATTAATTGGAGGATGGATTGAAGCTCTTGTTACAATATGTGGTACAAAATATGATAATACGGCAAAATTTTGTCAACAATTTGAAGATGGAATGGCTTGGTATATTGATAATTGCGAATTAAGTTCGCCCATGTTAAGAAGGAAGCTATGGCAATTAAAAGAATCAGGATATTTTAATAATTGTAATGGCATATTAATAGGAAGGTTACCACGTGATGAATTTACTGGTGAATATGATTATATGAAGGCGTTACACGACAGTTTTGACGATTTAGATATTCCGGTTGTAACAGGGGTAGATATTGGCCACTTTTTTCCACAGTGGACGCTTATTAATGGAAGTTATGCAAGAGTAGAAGTAAATGGGAATGACATTAAAATGATTCAGAAACTAAGGTAAAAATAGTTAATATGAAAAGCGAAGGTACGGAAGGCGGTTAAAGAAAACCGAATAAAGGTAAAGGGAGCAAGCAATGGAAACAATAGTCAAAAAACCAGATTTGTATGACTTGCTATATCAAGATGTCACAGAAGATATTTCTATGTATTTAAAATTATTAAAAGGGCATGAAAATATATTAGAGTTTGGAGCTGGAACAGGTAGAGTTACAATCCCTCTAGCAGAAGATGGGCATAATATTGATGCGGTAGATATAGAAATAAATATGCTAGAAAAGTTATCAAAAAGAATAGAGAATGATTCCAACTTGTTTCAACGAATAAACCCTATATTAGGTAATATGTGTGGTTATAATTCAAAAAAAGCATATGATGCTATAATTATTCCTTTGACATCGTTTAATTATTTATTAACAGAAGAAGATCAAATATTATGTTTAAAGTCTGTATTTAGCAATTTGAAAGATGATGGCTTTGCTATTATTGAGTTGTTATCAAACAACACATATGATGATGTTGAACTAGGTAATAAATTTAGATTTGTTAAGAAAATTAAGCTAAGCAATAATCAATATTATGAGTACTATAGAAGCACTTCTTTAGATATGAAAAATAGGAAAATAACTCAAAAAAGGCTTTTTCAATTATATGAGAATAACCAGTTAATAAAAGAAGAAAATTTTATTTGGAAAAATCGCTTTGTAACAGTTGAGGATTTTAAAGGTTTGGCTTTAAGGGTGGGTTTAGATGTTGAAAAAGTATATGGGAACTGTAATTTAGAAGAATTTAACGGGGATAGTGAAGATGTTTTCGTTAAAGTCAGAAGGAGGAAAATATGAAAGAAGAAACAAAAATAAGCTATCATGCTAATGGCAGTATTAAGAGAATAACACCTTATATAAATGGGTTAAGAGAAGGCACAGTAAAGCAATTTTACCAAACGGGTATTATAGAAACAGAGGTAGATTATCGAAGCGGTAAAATTTCGGGTAAAGTAAAAACGTATTACAGTGATGGTGATTTAGAATCTGTAGAAAGTTATTCTGAAGGTGTTAGAAATAATGATTTAGTTGTGTATGATAGGTATGGGAGAAAGGCTTATGCTCATAATACAGAATATATTTCAACCGAATTATGCCGACATTTACATTTTTAAAAACAGATTAATTGTAAATGTTCATTTAAAAAGAAAAACATCAAAATAATATAAGTGATGCCTGGCTTTATTTCAAAAGTTATTATAGTAAGCCCACTATAAATTAATGTTATTAATGTTTTTTAAATGTGCCCCATTGCATTTTAATTTACACTATCCTTTCTTTAAAACAATTGACAAAACAAGGATAAAGTGATATTGTAATGGAGAATTTATTAAAAGGAGTTTTTATGGGGGCAATAAAACTTAGCTTATTAATATTAAAATTAATAGATAAGAATATTGATATTAAATCAACAAAGTGTTTTTGTGCTCAAAAACAAGACAATTAAAGGTAATAATAAGAAATTATTGTAACTTTTAGTTGTCTTTTTTAATAAAGTTAGAGGGGAGAAAGAATAATTATGAAAATGACTAGAATATTAAAAAAACTTATAGCTTTAGTTTTTGCAGGAATGACATTTGTTTCAGTGAGAGGGAATGCATTAGCAAGTGAAAAGGAAACTGTTACGGTTTTACCGACAACAACTATTGAACAGATGGTAGATGAAGTTAATCAAGAAGAAAAAGCAGATTTAATGCTTACAGAAGAAGAGAAGGCTTTTTACGAGCAATTTGTTGATGC
>CAYYQX010000003.1:102363-135008 GCA_964473455.1 uncultured Muribaculaceae bacterium
ATTTTAATAGAAAATATGTAAAATAAAAATTTTATATATTTTTTTTTTATATATTTTATGATATACTTTGTATAGTTTATAGAATATAGTAGGTGTTTTATGAAATCAAAAAGAATAGCCCTTATAATACTATTATCTTTATTGGTATTTTTTAATTATGGTTACGTAAGCGCTATTGAAATAGAACAAGCTTCTACTTGTGAAGATACTTCTACTTATGCAGATGTAATTAGTGTTGAAGAAGCTATAGGAAATGAAGACTATTTAGATGAAGAGTTTTATAATAGAATTAAAATATATGTAGATGGTTTAAAAAAAGAAATAGGAACCGGAATATATTGTCCAGTATATTGTGTTGAAACAGATACATTTACTTTCCCAGGTTTTAGTCCAATAACCAACCAAGGAGAACACTTTACTTGGACAATTGGAGAAACAGATAAACAAAACATTATTGATGGCTTTACAGTAAGCTTAGAAGGAAAAAGAGACTGTAGAAATAATATTGATTTAAATCAATGGCAGACTGATTACAATGCGATTCAAGTAAAGATAGATTACTATGAATCTTTATTAAAAAAGAGTCCACAATATAATACCATTTGTATGCCAACAGTAGGTAGTAGAACTTGTGGATATAAGGTATTAGATGAGTATGAGTCCTCTTTTTCAACTACTGGAATGGATTATATTGACACTACATATAGTAGTGGAGCCATTATAGGAGAGAGCGAGGTAACGAAAAGCGGACTTGCATCGGAAGTTCAAAGCAACAAAACAATTACAGTAACAACAACACAAATCTGGAGATATGATGAATATGGCGGACAAATTTTTGTTAATCAGCAAGTAAAGGTTTTAGAAACGCTATGTCCTTGTATATGGATGCCGGCAAGCAGCGTTACGGCGATTCCTACAATAATTTTGGGAACTGTTTCAAAATTTGATAATGAAAAAGTTTACAGTGATATTGAAAATAATTGTAACAAAGGCGAAACAGAAGTGAAAGCTTATGAAAACGGGCTCTCTGTTGAAAAATTCAGATGCAGCGCGGGTTTTGCTCAAGGAAGTTGTCTTAAAACAGAAAGCATTAAGCACGAAGATAAGTGGTGGGACTGTGAATGTCTATATCCTTGGTTTTCAGATGAGCTTTGCGAGGCCGAGGGGCTTTTTCAATGCGAGCCTCAAGTAGAAATTTGGTATTCAGATCAATGTGTTTTATATGACAAAGTAGCAAATGTTACTTTAATCGAGCAAGAATATTGTAATGTTAATTGGGCGGAATATAACTATGATGGCTACTGTAGAACCTACGGACCATACTGTCCGACAGGATACTACCTAGGAAATGATGGAAGTTGTTATCAAAGAGAAACTCCCGAACTAGAATACTGGTTAGGACTTCAAGAGACAATGGATAACATTTTAACAAACTGTACAGAAATACATAATACTCTAGAACTAGATACCCAAATGCAAGTAGAATATACCCATGATGATGAAACGCTACTTGAAAATCATAATATTACTTATAGTAGAGAAGAATTATTAATAAAAGAAGAAGGCGAAAAAACAGAAACAACAACGCATCTTGTCTATGGTGAAGGAATCTCACAAACAACAGGACTATCTTGTACAATAACAGGACCTGATGGAGATTGCCGAAAGATAATAAAAAGACAAGTATGTTATCTAAGTATAGATACTGAATCAGAAACAATGAAGAAGACACCTAACCTTACAAAATGGTGTATAGAAACAACTAAAGATATAACAGAACTTTGGATAAAAGAATATGGAGAAGCATACACTACAGACTATAACTACTATTTACCAGAAAACATGTATAGGTATGTTTTAATACCAAGTGGAATATCAGTCGACAGCGCAACAAGTGGAAGTTCAGGCTTGTTTGGTAATCCATTTCAAAACTATATCGATATAGGTTACTCAAATTATCCAGTCGATTTTAATGCAAAAAATGGAATATATAGTCTAGATGTGGTATACTGGAACGTAGGATACGAAAATCATTTTACTGATTATATGCAAGGAGATAATAAATACTGTTTGGCAGGTTACTATTTAGTAGATGGAACTTGTTATAGGCTAGAAGATGCACCAGATGGGACATCAACTAATACAGTAAGGTATGCTTGTGCGTATGAGATAGAAGATGAGAAATTAGTTCCTGATCCAGAAGAACCAACAAAAGCAATCAGAATAGTTTATCGACCAATTGATTTAGAAACTCCATTTCCGTCAATGAGTGGAGAAGGAAGAGATACAGGAAGTAATTGGTGCGATGGAACAGATTGCAATAACGAGAACGAGACAGTAGAAAAATACATCTTAGAAAATAGAGGAACAACAGACCTATATACCGAAAAAGAACCAATGTATACAATAGTATTAAACCCATCAACAATAAAAGAAATAAGAGAATACAATTCAAACACATATTATGATGAATATGATTTATACTGTGAGGATGGTTACAAATGTTTAAGTGCCTTCATTCACAGTGACGAAAGTGTTTTAAGTAATGCTTATTCAGAAGGATGTGGAATGGATAGTGACTTTGATTATTGTGACCGAGTTGATGGAATAATCAGGTATGAGGTGGAAGAATGAAAGAGTCGTTTTGGGGATATATAATTATCCTAATTGGAATAGTATCAATCGTCTTTATCTTTTTCTTCCAAAGAGTTACTAATACTGATGAACACAATTATCACTTATTAAAAGAAGTAACAGAAGCTGCCATGTATGACGCAATTAATATGGCAGAATATCGAGCAACAGGAACCATTAGAATAGACAGAGAGAAGTTTGTTGAAAACTTTATCAGAAGGTTTGCTGAAAGTGCGTCACTTTCTAGAACCTACATAATTGAGATTTATGATGTTAATGAAATACCACCCAAAGTAAGCATAAGAGTTAAGTCAACAGAAGAAACGAACTTAACTAGTTATGCTGGCGATGGAGAAGTTATTAACTTTGACATTGTAAATAGATTAGATGCGATTTTAGAAACGCCATATTAGAAAGGGAAGATTTTATGAATATTTTAAATGCATTAAAAAGACTGATCACAAACAAAAACACAGTGACAATATTTGGTGTAATTGTCATAATTTTCGTTTTGTATTTGGGTTATAACTACCAAGTACAACAAGCTACCACACCACAAAGTTATCCGGTTGCAAAAGTAACAATACAACCAAGAACACAAATAACAGCAGAGATGATAATGAATGCTGATGTTATTCCATCAATGCTAAAAGGAGATGCTATTTCAAATAAAGCATCTATTATTGGAAAGTATGTTAACTATAATACTGTTATACCAGAAGGAAGCTTATTTTATAAAGCAACTGTAGTTACAAAAGATGAGTTACCAGATACTGCCTTTGTAAGTGTTAAAGAAGGAGAAGTTCCTTACGCATTTCCAGTAACAACAGCGTCAACTTATGGAAATTCAATAATGCCAGGAAACTATATTGATATTTACATGAAAGCAAAAGACGATAATGGAAAATTAATAGTAGGTAAATTAGTAGAAAATATTGAAGTTTTGGCTGTAAAAGATGCAACTGGAAAGAATGTTTTTGAAAACACAGATGAAAATAGAACTCCTGCTTTAATGATCTTTGGACTAGAAGAAGAAATTAATATTTTACTTAGAAAAGCTAGTTATATGACCGAATTCTCTGTAATATTATTTCCAGTACCACATGGTCAATCAGCAAGTACTGGAGGAACTGAAACACAAGTTAGTACTCTTTATTTGAAAGACTTTATTAACTCACATACTATAGTAATCGATGAAGCTAGTGGAACAGAAGAAGAGACCACAGAAGAGGACAGTAGTGAGGTAGTAGAATAATGGACAATATGTTTGATCAACTTGACTTTGGAGATTTAAAACAATATTTGGAAAATGATGATGTAACAGATATTTCTTATAGTAATGGTGGTCAAATTCATTTGCAGACATTATCTAAAGGAATATTTAGGGTAGAAAATTCAAATGTCAACGATGCTTTTATGGATAAATTGGCTTTTCAATGTGCAAATGTTATGGGAAAAACCTTTAATATGGCGCATCCCTTCTTAGATGCTGAAAGTGCTGAACTTCGACTTGCTTTTTCTCATGATTCAATCTCGAGAAATGGAATAGCCGCAGTTATCAGAAAAACACCAGCCAAAATAAGATTAAATAAAGAAAAATTAATTAAAGAAGACTATGTAACAGAAGACATACTAGAGTTTTTAACAAAGTGTGTTGAAGGACACTGCAACATTGTTGTTTGTGGTGAGACGGGTTCAGGTAAAACAGAACTTGTTAAGTATTTAGCTTCTCACACAAAAGAACTTGAAAAAATAATTACAATTGAAGACACTTTAGAACTTCATTTAGATAAAATATTTCCTCATCGAGATATAATCTCAATGAAGACAAACAATATAGCGTCATATACAGATGTTTTAGTTGCTTGTATGAGACAAAATCCAAAATGGATTTTACTATCAGAAGTTAGAAGTGCAGAAGCAGTAATGGCAGTTAGAAATTCAATTTCTTCTGGCCACTATATTTTATCTACAATACACGCTGATAAAGCATCTGCTATTCCAAATCGTATGTATAGTTTACTTGAAACTAATCAAGATATTGACCAATTCTTAAAGTCAATTTACAGATATGTTCAACTTGGAGTTTATGTAAGAGGATTTTTAGATCCTGTTTCTAAAACATTTAAAAGAGAAATTGGTGAGGTTACAGAATTTTATGTAACAGAAGACAATCAAGCTAAATACAATACGATTTATAAAAAAACTCCAGGAGGAGTAATAACAAAAAGAAATCCAAGCGCTAATTTAATTGATTACCTTAAAGGTCAAGGAGTAACACTTCCAAATATTGAACCAACCAAAGAAACAGATGGAATGAATGCTCCGAAAACAGAAAGAGAAATTGAAATAGTTAGCCTATAGAAAGAAGGTGTTATATGCAAGCGTTTATGTTTATATTTATTACCTTTATATTGGTTTTTATTGTAGCATATAGACACAATAAAGGGACTAATGTATATAAATATGTTGTAACACAAGTTGGCATGTTATATGACAAATACGCACCATATTCTTTTAAATCAGTAAGAACAAAAGCTAAAGAACTAGGCCAAGAATATACAACAAGACAATATACAATTCAAGTTGCTATATTTGCTGGTGGATCTTTTGTTTTATCATATTTATATTTTTATAATTTAATTATATCTTTTGTATATATGATTTTATCGGTTCTTGCTATACCATATTTATCATATTTGAGATGTAAAAGAATATATAGTGAGTTTATTTTTGAACAAATTCAAGTGTATACAACAAATACTATAATGGAATTTGCAACAACTCAAAGCTTTGTAAAAGCTTTAGAGGGAGTTTATTCTTCAGGAGTTTTGGAAGACCCTGTTAAAAGAGATGTCAAAGCTATGATTGATTTAGCTTATGAAAATGGAACAATCGAGCAGTCTTTAACTTATATGAATGATCGATATAACTTCTTTGTTGTTCGTAATATGCACCAACTGTTTTTACAAATAACAAATGAAGGATCAAAAGATTCAACAAAAGCTTTAGAAAATATGTCATTAGATATAGACATGCTTGTTGAAAATGTTTATCGCGATAGAATTGAAAGAAGCCAATTTCACAAAAAATTTGTTCAATTTGGAGTTCTTTTGTACTTAATGGTAATGTTGGTACAATTTTTACTCGGAGTTGATTCTTATGTTAAATTGCTAGATAATTTGTTAGTATTGGTTTTACTTCACGTGATAATTTTAGTCAATACTTATTTCTTAATAAGTGGTGAAAAATACTATAATGAAGATGTGGGGGCGGAATAATGGGATTAATGTTTATTGTAATTGGTATTGTTGTTCTATTTATTTTAGAATATAACCATACCATTAGTTCAAAAAAATTTATTTCTGACACACAACCTTACTTCCACTTTTTAATGGAAGAAGATTATCCTTTCTTATTGTCAATAAAATATGGCCCAGACATTGATGTTGAAAGATTGTTTGGCCAAAGAATAAGAAACGGATTAATAACTATCTTATTTGTTATAATATACTCGTTTACTAACTTAAATTTTATTTATATATTAGCGTCAGTTTTGATTGGCTTATTAATTTATAAGATGCCATATAGTAGATTAAAGAGATATTATAAAGCTAATTTAGCTAATATTAACTCTTTGTTACCATATTATTTAAAGAGTTTAGAAATTCTTATTCAGCACTATACTGTTCCAGTTGCTCTGGCTAAATCAGTAGTAAGTGCGCCAAAGATATTTATTCCTGGTTTAAAAAGATTGATAGCTAAAATAGATGCTGGAAACTCAACGGTTGATCCTTATATGGAGTTTGCTAAAGAATACCCTGTAAGAGATTCAATGCGTATGATGCGTTTATTATATCGATTAGGTTTGGGTTCACAAGAAAACAAACAGGAACAGTTAATGATGTTTTCAAGAACTGTCTCAAATTTACAAAACAAATCAAGAGAAATAAAATATAAAAACAGATTAGAAAAAATGGAAAATAAAACAATGTTGATGCTTGGATGCACAGGTGGAGGAATAGTATTACTTTTACTTTTCTCAATGATGCAGATGATGAGTTTATAAATTATATGGTATAATAATATTGTACTTTGGAGGGTGGTGAAAGGATGAAAGAAGCGTCAGGCGAAGCAAATTTAACTGTTGTTGCAATTATCTTAATAGGTGTAATTGCGGCTGTAGTAACACCTTTAATTAGTAATTTAATGAAGACAACAAAAGAAAGAACAGAATGTACAAATAATGGTGGGTGCTGGGTAAATAACGAATGCGATACTACTTGTAGTAGTAATTAATGGAGGATAATTGTGAGAGAAAGTATAGGTAGTGTATTTTTATATAATATAATAATATTATTTATAATTGTAACCTTTGCTTTTCTTGCAGGGACTCTAAGTTACATGAAAGCTTTTAAAACAAATAGTAGAATTATCTATGCAGTTGAAAAGTGGGAAGGCTATAACACAAAAGCAGTTATTGAAATCAATAACGTTTTAAACTCACTAGGATATAAAACTGGAGATGCCTCTTGTTCTATGACTAAGGACGGGGGAGAGTTAATGGAGCAAGAAAGTGAAGTTCAATATACTTATTGCATTTATCACTTTAGCCCGGAAAATTCAGATTTAGTAGATAAGGATTACTATGGGGTTTTAACTTACATGTATGTTAATTTACCAATTATTGGAGAAATTAGAATACCAATTTATACTAAAACTGAAAAGGTTTATAGGTTTGAAAGCTAAGAGGTGAAACATGAAGGAAGCAATAAGTAACTCTGTTATTTTTGGAATAGTTATAACTTTTATTGCAATAATTATAATTATACTAGCTTCTTCAACTGCTTATTCTAAAGCTTTTAAAGTAAGAAACAGAATAATTGAAATTATTGAGTATAACCATGGGTATGACAATGGGGAAAAACCGCAAACGGAGTTAGAAGACGAAATAAATGTTGCTTTAGCGCAATATGGGTATCGTGTTAATACAAGTATATTAAATGATTGCCCTGTAACTAGAGGAAGTGGCACACTTGTGTCTACTAATAGTAAGTATAATTATTGTGTTTACAAATATGAAAGTGGAACAAAGAACATAAGTGGTAGAGGTGTTTACTACGGAGTTGTGACATATATGTATTTTGAAATACCTCTTGTTAATAATGTTAAATTTGGTATTTATAGTGAGACAAAGACTTTATATGATTTGTCCAACTTTTAGGAGGATTTTATGAATGTAATAGTAACAAACAAGTATAAAGATCTTTTAGAAGGTATTAGTGTTGAAATTATTAAGAAGGTAGAAGGGGAATTTAGTGCGGAAGAAATAGGGAACGCCTTTAAAAACTTTTATTTTCAAAGAATGATTTTAGACATAACAGCCATAAAGGATTATAAGAATGTAGAAAATTTAAAACAACTTTCTATTATGTTAGATATGGATAAGGTAATCTTACTTTTAGATGATAGTGAAGAAAGTGGAGATCCTAAATTTTTATCTAAACTAGTATCAATGAAGATATATAACTTTACAAAAAACATCGAAGGAATCATATATTTATATAACCATCCTAACAGTTATAGAGATGTCGCACATATTCAACAAATTGAAGATGTTAGGCTTGTTAGTAATGAGTACAAGGATTTATCTACAACAAAGGTAATCGGTATTAAAAGTATTACTAAACAGTCTGGTTCGACAAGTTTAGTTTATATGATGAAGAAGAAACTGGAAGAGAAATATAAAGTTATGGCTCTAGAGGTAGATAAGAAAGATTTTCAATATTTTCAAGAAAAGAATATGGAAAGTATAAGTAAAGAACTTTTAGGAAATACTATTGTCAAGCACAAGAATTATGAAATAATATTGGTGGATTTAAATGATAGTAATTTAGATGATTTGTGTAATGAGGTGCTTTACTTAATTGAACCGTCTGTTATTAAATTAAACAGATTGATGTTTTCAAATAAAGATGCGCTTATTAACTTAAAAGGAAAAAAGGTAATATTATCGCAAAGTTTATTAGAACCAAAGGATGTATTAGATTTTGAATATGAAGCTAAAATAAAGGTGTTCTATAATTTGCCGCCTCTTGATGAGAGGGATAAATTAAATAGACCTTTGCTTGCGTTTTTGATCAAAATAGGTTTTGATAGATTAGTAGATAATGGAGATAGTGAAAGAAAAAAAATATTAGGTTTATTTTAATTGTTGACTTATTTGTTTAAAATATGATAAAATTTAAGGGAGGTGAATAGGTATGTTTATAAATTTTTTAGAGGCAACTTGTACTGATGCAAATCTTGTACAAGTAGCGGATTTAGTTAAAAACATTATTACAGTTATCAGATGGGGAGTGCCAGTTGTAATTGTGATTTTAGCGATGATTGACTTGGGCAAGGCTGTAACTAGTCAAAAAGAAGATGAAATTAAAAAAGCAACAAGTGGATTGGTAAAAAGACTTATTTTTGGTGTAGTATTCTTCTTAGTACCAAGCATTGTTGGATTTGTTTTAGGATTAGTTGCGGGTTCATCAGAAGGAGTGGCTTGTTTCACAACCTTCTTACCTGTTTAGAGTCTGAAAACCAATGCAAATTTTGTTCTTCATAAGATGGCAAAATTAAAAAAGCAACTTTTGTTGTTTTTTTTATGTAAAATCAGATTTCAATTCAATTGACTTTTTATTAGTTTTTAATGTAATATGATATATGAAATATAGAAATAAAAGGACGAGTGAGATATGAAAAATACAAAAAAGTTTATATTGCTTTTGTTTATAATAATGCTGTCTTTTTTTGTGACACCAAACAAAGTGCACGCAAATACATATTTGTGTAAGTATCCAACCGGTGGTGTTCTTGTGTCACCTATACTAGTAGCTGATGATGATACGGAAACCATATATGTATGTAAATCTCTTGTTGCTTGGTCTATTTTCACAAAGGATGTTGATTACCTTGTTGTTAATGGAGGGTGTAGCCCCATCACCGGGACAAATATAGTTACTAGAGCTGATATTATTAGTAATAAGTGTCCACAAAACATTTGGTATGACCCAACACAGAATATTCTTTGCAGTGGCAAAGGGACAGATGGATGCAAATACTTAGCAACTGCAAATTATACTTGGAAGCAAGAAACAACGAATCAGGTTTTTACTGGGAAAGAATCTTTAATTATTGGATATTTTGGAGGCCCAGAATCTTTTGGCAAATTAGTTTATGCAGACAGCCTTTTTGCAACTAGCAATTGTCCATCAGAAGAACCAGTTTTTAAAATGATTAGTTATTTTTATTCCTTATTAAAAATTATTGTTCCTGTTGTTTTAGTTTTATTTGGAAGTATAGATATTGCAAAAGCAGTAGCCGCATCGGATGATGGTGCTATAAAAAAGGCTACAAGTTCTTTTTTGAGAAAACTGGTTGCCGGAGTAATAGTATTCTTATTATTTGAAATAGTTGGATTTGTTATAAATCTTGTATCAGAAAATTATGGTGTAATGGATTGCGTTAACAAGATAATTGGAAATTAAAAACATATTCAAAGATATGTTTTTTTTTGAAATTTCATGGGTAAAAAATTCAATTTATTTAATTGACTTTCCAACGGTTCTTAGTGTATTATATATATAGCAAAGTGAAAGTGGTAATATGAAGAATACAAAAATGTTTATATTGTTTTTGTTTATAATAATGCTGTCTTTTTTTGTGATACCAAGCAAGGTACGCGCAAATACATATTTGTGTAAGTATCTTCACACAGATGTATCCTCTGGCCCATTAGTGGTAGTTACTAATGTTAGTTCTCTAATGGTTGTAGCTGATGACGAAGTAGATGGATTGTATGTATGTGAGGCGGATGTTAACTGGTCAATATTTTCACAAGATATTTATTACCTTGTGAAAAACGGGACATGTAGCACGATGGCTGATACCGAGTTTATTTCCAAGAGTACTTTAGTTAATAACAAATGTCCGCGAGACATTTGGCATGATACTGTGAAAAACTTGCTTTGTGGAGGGTACAATAAAAATGGCTGCGAATTTGCTAATACAAATTCCTATTATTTAGGGCAAAGTGACCAACAAACAAATGAAATAGTAACCGGTGACTCTTTAATTATTGGATATTTTGGAGGCCCAGAATCTTTTGGCAAATTAGTTTATGCAGACAGCCTTTTTGCAACTAGCAATTGTCCATCAGAAGAACCAGTTTTTAAAATGATTAGTTATTTTTATTCCTTATTAAAAATTATTGTTCCTGTTGTTTTAGTTTTATTTGGAAGTATAGATATTGCAAAAGCAGTAGCCGCATCGGATGATGGTGCTATAAAAAAGGCTACAAGTTCTTTTTTGAGAAAACTGGTTGCCGGAGTAATAGTATTCTTATTATTTGAAATAGTTGGATTTGTTATAAATCTTGTATCAGAAAATTATGGTGTAATGGATTGCGTTAACAAGATAATTGGAAATTAAGAGGTGAGCAGTTATATATGTTTAGTATTACTACAGTTTTAAGAACAATATTTTTTTGGCTTGACGGAATAATATATAACTTTATAGTAAGCGTATATAAGCTTTTTATTATGCTTTCCGAAACAACGATTTTTAGTCAAGACGCAATAAAAGAATTCTCAACAAGAGTATATGTCTTGATTTCTTTAATAGTAGCTTTTAGACTTGCACTAGCTTTTATTAATTACATTGTTTCTCCTGATAGTATGGGAGACAAAGCAAAAGGCGGAAGCGCACTATTAAAGAACCTTGTTATCTCTATGGCTTTGTTGGTTTCCGTTCCTGCACTTTTTAATGAAGCTTATTATTTGCAAACAATAATTATCAAAGAAGGTATTGTTTCGAAATTGATTTTGGGCGTTGGAGGAAGAAACTTAGTTACAGATCAAGACGCAAATGACAGTGTTGCAATAGAACTATCAACAACATTGTTTTTGTCTTTTGTTTATCCTAATCCAAGAATAGCGGCGTGTTCAGAAGAAACTCCTTCATTAGATGATGATGTGGTTTTCCCGTCTGATGCTTGTGTGAAGTTTTTAAATGATAACAGCGGCGAAGGGAAGGAAGTTGGAACTGACTATAAAAAAGCGGTAACTAATCTTAATATAAATTATATATTTAATAGTAATGCAAACAATCAAACTTATGTAGAAACGGCGGCAACAGCGACAGGATATTCAGAACTTGAAGTTTATTTGTTAAATTATCAATGGGGATTGTCAACAATCGCAGGAATAGTATTAGTGCTACTTCTGATTTCGTTTTGTTTTGATGTTGCAGTTCGTATGATTAAATTAGGCTTTTTACAATTAATTGCACCTATTCCAATTCTTATGAACATTGCACCAGGCGACAAAAAAAACGATATGTTATCAAAATGGGCCAAAGAATGTTTTTCAACTTGGGGCAGCTTATTTATTAGAATCGCAACAGTTGTTTTTTCTGTATATTTAATTAGGCTTGTTAATGCAAAAGATGGAATAATATCTATTTTAGGAAGAACAAATAATACGAATACGTTTTTTGTAAATGTTTTTATAATATTTGGCATATTGATTTTTGCTAAACAATTTCCAAAATTATTAGAAGATGTATTAGGAATCAAAATGTCTGGTAAGATGTATTTGAACCCATTTAAGAAACTAGGAGAAGAAGCAGTTGGCGGTAAGGCATTGACTGGTTTTGTTGGAGGAGCGTTAGCTGGAGCTGAAGCAGGCTTACTTGGGACAGGGAACCCTTTAAAAGCACTTGGCGGAGCCTTAAGAGGCGGAGCAGCAGGGGCAAAAGAAAAAGATTTTGGAGCGGCTATAAAAAAAGGAAATCAAACCGCAGTAGAATTTAATAAAAGACAAAGGGAACAAAAATATTCTGATTCTACTTTTTTTGGTAGAAGAGCGGTACAATATAATAAGCTTACTGGCGCAGAAGTAGGGAATGAGCATGCTATTGCAAGAGAGAAAAGAGAAATTGAGGAGAAAATAAAAGAACATGATGAAAAAATAAAAAGCGCCGAAGAAAAAAGAAAAGTAACCGAACAAACTTTACAACCAAAACAAAAAATTGTTGAAGATAGAAAAGCAGTTGTAAAATTAATGGATGATATGAAAGACGTCGCTGTAAAAGATGCCACAGAAGGAAAAGGATCAGCTGGGGCAGAATTAAAACGATTAGAAGCTCAATTAGAATATGCTAAATCAAATGAAGGAAAACGAACAGGCGGGATTGCCGGAATACAAAGAGCATTAGAACAATTAGATAATTATCGAAACAACGAGTTAGAAGATAGGGCTTTATTAGAACATTTAACTGGTGCGGTTTCTAGTGGAAAATTCAGTGCAATCGCAACAAGATTCAACGAGGTTGAAGGAAAAGAAAAAGGATTAAACACAAGTACGTTAGATGCGCAATCATTTAAAGACCACTCAACAACGTTTAAGAAAGAAATCACTTCTACAGAAATCAAAATGGTTGAAACAGAAAGAGCTATTAAATCAATTGACGAAGGAATTAAAGCCATTCAAGCTCAAAAAACAGAATTTGACAAGAGAAAAAGAGCTCTTGAAGAAAAAGAAAGCAAACTTAAAGATGATCAAGCTGCAACTGGCAGCAAGAAATAAAAAGGGATGTGATATAAATGAACCAATTTTTAATACCTGCAAACTCAAAAAAATCAATGCTAATATTCAGTATATTTACGCCATTTGATTTGATTTTGTTTATATGTGGGGTAACTGCTACAATTTTAATGCTGATAATTATACCTCTTGACGGAATTTTTTCAGCAATAATGGCTTTAGCCCCTCTTTTAATATCAGCACTCTTAGTATTCCCTGTTGCTCATTATCACAATGTATTAACAGTATTATTGTGTATTTACAAATTTTATACGACAAATAAAGAATTTATATGGAAAGGTTGGTGTGTGAGTAGTGGAACAGAAAATGACAAAACTAATGGGAAGTAGTCCTAAAGTAAAAGATTCGAGTAAAAGAAGTAAATTTACTGAGGATTTCATTCCTGTTAGAAATATTATTAATGGAATGATTGTTCTTGAAACAGATGAAAAAGTATCGGGTGTAAAAATACAACCAAGAAATATATTCATATTAGATGCTTCAACACAAGATGCGATAATTGACAATTTAAAAATAGTTTACAACACAATTAACTATGAATTTTGGGTTATTGTTGCAGATAGACCAGTAGATATTGAAGTATATATTTCAGAGCTACAAATGCAATTTAACAAAGAACAAAATCCTGCTAGAAGAAAGATAATTCTAGAAGATTTAGATAAATGTGATTACTTTATCAATAATGATATAGTAGATACTGAATATTTCTTGTTATTTAAAGAAAAAAACACAGATGAAATAAATAAACGTATAAGAAACTTAATAACTCATTTTGCTAATGCTGGTTTAACAACAACGCAGACAACAAATGAGGATTTAAGAATGATTTTAGACAATTTTTTAAACGGTGGGATGAAAACCACTGAAGGAACAGTAGGGGTGAAATAAATGGGATTAAAAGCAGAAGTAGCTCCAAAAGGGCTTCAATTTAAACCGGCCGAAATAATCATTAGTGATAAGCATATGACTATTTTGTCAGTAGTATCTTATCCAAAATTTATTTCTCCAGGATATCTATCTAGTTTAACAAGCCTTCCTGGAATTAAAGTTGTTATTAAACACATTCCGGTTCCATTTAGTGTTATTAGCAAAATGTTAAACAAAGAAATTGCTGACTTAAAACAAAGATATCAAGATGAGCACGATAAAACAATTCAAGAAAGAATCAGACAAGATTATGAATCTATTGAATATTTTATTCAACAACTTGCGGCAACACAAGCAAATATCTATGATTTTCAAATGCATATAGTAGTAAGTGCGAACTCAGAAGAAGAGCTTGTTATTAAAAAAACCCAAGTTAAAAACTATGTGGAATCTATGGAGATGAGAGCGGTTCCATTAAGATTTCAGCAAGAAGAAGTATTTAAATCAATGTTGCCAATATATCCAAAGCAAGGAATAGAAGATAGAATAGGAACACCTATTCCATCTCCGACAATTGCGGCAATGTATCCATTTATCTTTGATAGTATTAAAGATCCTGGATTATCTACTTTACTTGGAATAGACTTTTCTGGTGGTGTAATTTTATTTAATCAGTTTTTATATCAAATTAGAAAAGAGCACAACAGAAACAATGCTAATATGATTATTCTTGGAACTTCAGGTTCGGGAAAATCTACGGCTGCAAAGCTTTTACTTAGAGCAAACTTTAGAAACGGCCATAAGATCGTTGTAATTGATCCGGAAGGCGAACTTTCTGAAATGACAAAATTATATGGTGGAGACTTTATTGATCTTGGTAAGGGTGGAGAATACGGAATGGTAAATCCACTTGATGTAACAATAGATGTTGATGAAGAAGAAATGTCTAATGGTCTAGGGTATACTGTTTTAACAAGAACTCTTCAAACGATAAAAGCCTTTATGAAGTATTATGACCCAAGTATAACTGAAGATGTTTTAACAATGTTAAGTGAGATAGTTCAAGACACATATAAAAGGTTTGGAATAGACTTTAATAGTAATTTTAACAATTTTGCAACAGATGACTATCCAACGTTTAAAGATGTTTACGCAACTATTAAGGGTAAATTAATGGCAATGCCTGATAAAACTCATGAAAAAGATATAATGGAAAGACTTGAGTTAAAAATAAGGCCAATTGTTAAAGAGTTAAGGTATTATTTTGATGGGCATACAACAATTAAACCAAAGAGTGACTTTATTGTATTTAATATAAAAGAATTAATGAATGCGGAAACAAATGTTAAAAATGCTTTGTTCTTTAATATATTAAAGTATGCTTGGAGTTTAACCTTAGATAAAAGAGAAAATACCATTTTAATGGTTGATGAAGCTCACATTTTATTAAGTGATAAAAACACTTTAGGAGCAGACTTTTTGGCTCAAATTCAAAGAAGAGCTAGAAAGTACAATACAGGAACAATAATTATTACTCAGCAGCCAAGTGACTTTTGTTCTAGAGAAGTTATTACGCAAGGAAAAGCAATATTTGATAATGCGGCTTATTACTTAGCGATGGGGCTAAAAAAACAAGCTGTAGAGGATTTAGGCCTTTTGATAGACTTAAATGAGAATGAAAAAGAAAACATTAAAAAGTATAGTCAAGGAGAAGCTTTATTTGTTTGCGGTAATAGACGTATGCGAATAAGAGTTGAACTTACTGAAAGAGAATTAGATTCGTTCGGAAGTGGAGGAGGATTGTAAAAATCCTTCTTTTTTTTATAAAACTATGATATAATTTTTTTGTTAATCTATAGGGTGAAAATATGAATTTAAGAGAATACTTTGACAAACAAAAACAAAAAAAAATATATGCTTGGATAATTACAATCACTATGCCTATTTTAACTTTTTTTCTTTTAGTTATAGTGGTGTATGGTTCCTTAAATGGCATTTTTAATATTGGTCAATCAACAGACCAGAATGCCAAGGCAGAGATTTTAGGCGAAACTGGTAAAAATTACCTTTTTTCTACTCTATGTAAAGACTGTAGCGAAGAAGACGGAACTGGTGTTATGGGTAGTGATTATTATCAAAAGTTATCAGAAGCAATGAACCTTTATAATAACTTAACCGAAGGAGAAGAAAGGGAAGAGGATTTTGATTTTCCCCTTATAGCTATGACTATATCGTATGGGAAAACCTTTTTGCCAGAGCTTTTTCAAAAGGTAGAAAACTTTGGTATAAAAAGTGATTCCGAGTTAACGAATAAAGATGTTGATTCTTTACGAGGAACTTCAGATATAACAAAGAAAAACTCTCAATCATTTTTTCAATGGGCATATGTAATGCTTGGAACGCCTTACTCTGTTCCAGATTTAAATTTAAGAGGCCTTCTTGGAAATTTAATTGGAGGAAAGGTTTTAACTTGGTGTCACGCTATAGACGCTAACAGCGTAGGTAAAGACGGATTAGTTTCTTATTTAATAGAGAAAATAGATGCGGTTGAAAGAAAATTTGCTGGTGAGGAACCAGAGGGTGAAAGCTTTTTGGAAGGTTTCTGGACTTTAATACTTTCAATTTTTAATATGGACTACACTACAGACAAAAAAGTATTATTAGATAAATTAACAAACGTTTTTGAAAACTTAGATAAAGACGATCAAGAGTATAAAGATTTAAAAGCTATTATCAATTTAGATGATTATTTTGAGGGGTGTCAAGAAGGATATGTTCCAGGATATCAATATATAAAATTTATGAATTATGCTCAATATATTCAATATTTAAAGGATGTATTTATTCCTAATAATTTTATTAATTGTGAAGACTGTGTTTATAGAACTGGTCCTGAAAGTTATAAAGTAGGTGTTATTGATACAATTTTAAACGATATTTTATTGTTTACAAAGGATTTTAGAAAATATGCCGGCTTAAGTGAACTTGACTATAGTTATACGGCGTTTGGTAACGCTATTACAAATAGTGATTATATTTACTTTACACCTCCAGTAGCTGGAAGCTGCGCCGTTACTAGTGCATATGGAACTAGAGGAAACAATGGATACTTTCATACAGGAATAGATATTGCAAGTATAGCAGACACGTCATTATATGCCATTGCAGATGGAACAGTAAAAACAGTTAAGATATATACAACACAAACGTTAACTTATAATGACGGTGCGGGAACTTGTCTTTTAAATGGATCACAAGATCCTACTGGTCCTGGAATAGAAATTATAATTGAGCATACAGGCATTAATGGGAAAACATACTATTCGGTTTATAAACACGTTGCCGAACAAGGAATATCGGTGAAAGAAGGAGACACAGTTATAAAAGGTCAAAAAATAGCTAAAATAGGGAATACGGGTTGTTCAACAGGCAACCATCTACATTTTGAATTATATAAAGGTGGCCTCGCTTCAACAAACAGGCTTGACCCAACCCTTTTATTTAAACAATGTGAAAATTGGAACATGGTTGAAGAAGAAACGGTAATTGCTGAAACAACCGAAAACTATGTCACACCAGAAAAATGTATGGCAGGTAATTACTCATTAGATGAAGTAATTACAAGTATTATTAAAAACTTAGATTCTTCAGCAACCAACTTAAAAGAATATGTAAAAGCAACTGCTATTGTTTTAAGAACAAAAATTATGAATGATACAGATTGGTGTAATGAAAAATTAACTTTTGTTGTTAACAATCTGGATATTGAGAATAATACGAAAGACTTACAATTATACAGTGATGTAATAGAAACACAAGGAATGGTTTTAACTTATAGTGGAGAGTTAATAGATGCGGTTGATTATGCTTTTTTTCCTTGTGATCAATTGCCTACTGTTTGGACAAGCGAACCAGAATTAAGTGAAGTTTTAAACGCTCTTCATGAAACATATGATGGAAAAGACACAGCAAGTTTTAAAAGAATAAATGATAAAGTAATAGCTTGGAATGAAGGCTGTGCTAAATACGAAAACGGTGGAGAAGGAATTTATTTCTCTACTAATATGGGAATATACAATGGATACAATGAAGACAATAATATCGTTTTAAATATTAAACTTAGCGTTCCAGGTAGTTGGATTAAAAATGTCGAGCACCACGTTCTTGGAAGATACTACTTAGTTGTAGGACAATTCTATGCTTCAAAGGGATTTAACTACAGACAGATTTTAAATGCTTTTTATGACACAAAACTATTACCTAACGAGTCAAAAATTGACCTTGCTAAAGCAGAAGGAACAGCAGATATCTTAACCTCACCAGGGTTAATTGATGCTAAAAAGAAAATCCTTAAAACTTTAGGCGCAGAGTAAAAAAATCAACTATACTTTTAATGCAATAATTGTTATAATGTGAGTAGACAAAAATACAGGAGATGACTTTATGAAACTTAGGGTAGACAAAAAAGATTTAGGAATATTTTTTATATTTGGATTTTTACTACTTTATTTTGTGGCAGTATTGGTTGTTAATGTGTCTTCTTTTGCCAATGATGGAACATTTAGTGGTTTAAATCCGGTTCCAGCTTTTCAAGAAGAATTAATTTGGCCAACGCTAATATTTTTTGTAGTAGCCTTAATCGGAATAATGACTAGTGTTTCATCTTTAATATTTGAACGTGAAAAAGGAATTGGAATAACTACTAATAAAAAAGATAAAGGATACTCAAGATGGGCAACTAAAAAAGAGTTGACAAAAGAACTAAAAGAAGTTTCGCCTTTTGCTTATAATAATAAATATGCTGGAATACCTCTTATAAATGAGGGTAAAAGAATGTGGGTGGACGACGGTGAATATCACAACCTTATTATTGGTTCAACAGGTAGTGGAAAAACAGAAATGATTGTTCAGCCAATGGTAAAGATTTTAGCTAAAAAAGGCGAGTCGATGATTATAACTGACCCCAAAGGGGAAATATATGAGACAAACGCTGAAGAGCTAAGAGAAAGAGGATATAATGTAGTTTTATTAAACTTTCGTGATCCTCAAAAAGGTAGTGCATGGAATCCATTAACTCTGCCATATAACTTACAAAAGGCTGGAAACAAGGATAAAGCTAATGAACTTTTAGATGATTTAGCTATGAATATTTTGTATGATGAAAAATCACAAAATCAAGATCCATTTTGGGAAAGAACTTCAGCGGACTATTTTGCTGGTATAGCTCTTGGGTTATTTGAAGACGCTAAAGAAGATGAGATAAACTTAAACAGTATTAACTTAGTAACAACAATAGGAGAGGATAGATGCGGCGCTAGTACTTATATCAAAGAGTACTTTAAGTTAAAAGATCCTTCTAGTCCAGCATATATAAATGTAGCTTCAACAATCAATGCTCCAAGTGATACTAAAGGTAGTATATTATCTGTATTTAAGCAAAAAATTAAACTGTTTTCTTCAAGAGAAAATATAAGTGAAATGCTTTCTCACAGTGATTTTGATCTGCACGATATTGGTAAGAAAAAAACAGCTGTGTTTTTAGTAATTCAAGATGAAAAAAAGACTTACCACTCTTTAGTTACAATATTTATTAAGCAGTGCTATGAAACACTAATAGATGTTGCTCAAGAAAACGGTGGGAAGTTGGCGTTTAAAACCAACTTTATATTAGATGAATTTGCTAACATGCCTCCGCTAAAAGACGTTACAACAATGATTACGGCAGCTCGTAGTAGAAAAATAAGATTTACGTTGATTATCCAAAACTTTGCGCAATTAACGCAAGTTTACGGTAAAGAAAATGGCGACACTATTAAAGGAAACTGTGGTAACTTAATTTACTTAATAAGTAGTGAACTTGCTGCTTTGGAAGAGATTAGTAAAATGTGTGGTGAAGTAAAATCAAAAGAAAAAGACAAAACCGCTTCAACACCATTAGTAACAATAAGTGACTTACAAAGAATGCCAAAATGGTCAATTATTTTAATGAGAGTTAGAATGATGCCTTTTAAAACAAAGCTAACTCCAAACTTTGTAATGAATGAGAATGGATACTGGGGTAAAAGATATGCTAAGGCAAAATATCTTGAACGTGAAAAAAAGTCTGTTTCAGTTTTTGATTTAAAAGAATTTGTAGAAAAAAACAAAAAAAACACTATGCCTGATTTTGGAGGTATGCCGGGAGGGTTTGGAGGTATGCCAGGTGGATTTGGTGGGATGCCAACATTTGGCGACAAAGGAATTCCATCTGTTTTCTCGCCTAGAAAAGAAGGTAAAGAAGAACTTGATATTGATGCTTTAATTAAGAAGGTTGATGCGAAGATTGCTGAAATTGAAGAAGAAGAGAAACAAGAAAAGGCTTCAATCAAACCGGCTAATGTATTAGAGGCAAAGGAAGCATTAGTAGAAGAAAATCCAGCTGTGAAAGAAGAATTACCTATTAAACCTATTGAAAAGGAAGTTCAACTTAAAAAACCAGAAATACAAAAAGAAGAGAAAAAGATAAAAGAAGCTCCTATAACAAAAGAAGGAACAGATAGTGTTACTGACGATCAATTCTTTGATGATTTCTTTAGTAATGAAGAGTAATAGAAGTGAGGCAACTCATTTCTTTTAGTTTATATAAGTGATATAATTAGAATGGAGGTTATATATGGAATATTTAATAATTGTAATCTTAATCATTATTCTAATGTTACTGTTGTTACTTGTTTTTAAATCGAAAAATGAAGCAAGTATTACAGAAAGATTAGGAAAATTAGAAATAAATGTTATTAAAGAAGTAAGTGAATTTAAAAGCTCGTTTGCCAAAGAATTAAGAGAAGAGTTTAGTAAATTAAAAGAAATTATTGAAAAAAAACTAGCTGATATAAATGATAGAGTTAACGAAAAAATAGATGAGAATTTTAAAAATAGTAATAAGATATTTATATCAATATTAGAACGTTTGGCAACAATTGATGAGGCTCAAAAGAAAATTGATAGTTTATCTGGAGATATTGTTTCGCTTCAAAACATTTTGACAGATAAAAAAACAAGAGGTATCTTTGGAGAAGTTAATTTAACTAATATTCTTTTTAATGTGTTTGGAAGTAACGACAAAATATATAAGTTACAATATCCTTTTGATAATGGAACGATAGTAGACTGTGCTTTGTTTGCCCCAGAACCGTTAGGAATTGTTGGAATAGATTCAAAATTTCCATTAGAAAATTATCGTAAAATGATTGATAAGGAAGCAAGCAAAGAAGCAAGAGAAATAGCGTTTAAACTTTTTAGAAGTGATGTTAAAAAACACATTGATGCCATAAGTGAAAAGTATATTATTAAGGATGTAACATCTGATCAAGCAATCATGTTTATCCCAGCGGAAGCAATTTTTGCTGAAATCAATGCCTACCACCAAGATATAATTGAATATGCTTATAAGAATAGAGTATGGTTAGCTAGTCCAACAACGCTAATAAGTACTCTTACAACGATTCAAGTGATATTAAAAAATATCGAGAGGGATAAATATACTAGTATTATTCATCAAGAATTAAATGCTTTGAGTGTTGAATTCTCAAGATACAAATTAAGATGGGATAAACTATATAAATCAATTGAAACTGTTTCAAAAGATGTGAAAGATATTTATACAACTACTGATAAGATTACTAAAAAGTTTGAGACCATCAATCAAGTACAAATAGAAAATAAAGAAGAAATAAGGTAACTAACAAGTGCCTTTTTTTATAAACTGTGATATCATTATGATAGGTGATACAGTAATGAAAGAACAAATAATTGACTTGCTGAAAAAAGAAAATAAAGCATATACCGTAGATGAATTAGCCAAGATGTTAGAATTAAATAATTTTAAAGGTTTTGAAGCTTTAATAAAAGAATTAAATGTTTTAGAAGACGAATTAATAATATATAGGACTAAGAAAGACAAATACATGTTGCTTTCAAATTCCAATCTAAAAATAGGAACAATGGCCTCTAATAAAAAAGGCTTTGGTTTTGTTGTGGTTAATGGTGAAGAAGATATATATATATCTAGTGAAAATATGAATGAAGCAATTCATGGAGATAAAGTAGTAGTTGAGATAATTAGTAAAAAAGGAATTGATTTTGAAGGAAGAATTGTCAAAATAGTTGAAAGAAAAATTAAACAATTAGTTGGTGAATTTGTCACTATTAAGAATAAACACTATTTGAAATTAGATGAAGAAAAAATTAGGCTTTCCATATTAATAGATGAAAAAAACACTCTTGGGGCAGTAGATGGGCATAAGGTTTTGGTAAAGATTGGTAAGAAAATCGGAAAAAACGAATACATTGGTCAAATAATAAAAATATTTGGTCATAAAGATGATCCGGGAGTTGATGTTTTATCAATTGCGGCCAAATATGAAATAAAGGATGAATTTTCAAAAGAAGTAGAAGAAGAAGTAAACAACATTTTAAACGAAGTAAGTGAAAAAGAATTAGTTGGCAGAACTGACCTTAGAAGTAAAATGATATTTACAATTGATGGAAGCGACACTAAAGATATTGATGATGCGATTTCTATAGATATCCTACCTAATAATAATTATTTACTTGGTGTTCATATTGCTGATGTTAGTTATTATGTTAGAGAGAACACTAAATTAGACGCAGAAGCATATGAAAGAGGCACAAGCGTTTACTTGGCTGACAGAGTAATTCCGATGCTGCCACATAAATTATCTAACGGTATATGTTCTTTAAATGAAGGTGTTGACAGATTAACTGTTAGCTGTGATATGGAAATAAATCAAACTGGAGAAATCGTAAACTATAATATTTACGAAAGTGTTATTAACAGTAAAAAGAAAATGAATTACAAATCTGTTAATGAGATTTTAGAAAACAATAAAGTTGTCGAAGGTTATGAACCTTTCATAGATGTATTAAAACAAATGCATGAGCTTTCTAAAATTGTACGAAAATATAAAATTAATAGAGGATATATTGATTTTGAAGTAGATGAAGCAAAAATAAAAGTAAATGAAAGCGGAGAAGCAATAGATGTTATAAAAAGAGAGCGCGGAGTTGGTGAAAACTTAATAGAAGATTTTATGATATGCGCTAATGAAACTGTTGCGACACACATTTATAATATGGATTTACCTTTTGTATATCGTGTTCACGGAGTGCCTAGTAAAGAAAAAATGGACAACTTTATTAGATTTATTAGCCTTTTTGGATACAAATTAGAAGGAAACTTTAATAAAATAAGACCAAAAGATGTTCAAAAAATAATAAGTCAATTAAAAGACAAGAAAGAGTTTAAATCATTATCTTCAATGCTACTTAGAAGTATGCAAAAAGCAGTATATGATAAAAAAAATATTGGGCATTTTGGTTTGGCAAGTACTTGTTATACTCATTTTACTTCTCCTATTAGGAGATATCCTGATACAACAGTGCACAGGCTATTAAGAACTTATTTGTTTGACAAAAATATTACCTCTGAGACTGTAAAATACTGGGATAACAAGTTACCTTTTTTAACAGAACATTCTTCTTATAAAGAACAAATGTCTGTTGAATGTGAACGTGAAGTAGATGATATGAAGATGGCTGAATATATGATGAAACATATTGGAGAAGAATTTGTTGGAACGGTTAATGGAGTAATGAATTTTGGGATGTTCATAATTTTAGATAATCTAATCGAAGGATTGGTTAGAGTAGATTCTATTAAGAATGATTTTTATACGCTAGATGGTATGAGTCAAACGCTAAGAGGAAAAAACGGTAACAACAGCTATAGAATTGGTGATGTTGTAAAAGTCAAAGTAACGAATGCTAACAAAGAAAATAAAACAATAGATTTTGAGTTGGTAAAATGAAAGAGTTTGTCAAAAAAATAATCAATATTTTGTCAAAACCAGACATGAAAATATTGCCTGGTAATATTGCTTTTTTTATGGTTTTATCAATAGTTCCCATTATAACTTTAATCGGAGTTGTTTCAAGCTTGATTAGTGTTCCAACAACAACACTAACTAATTTCATGAATGGTTATTTTCCACAGGCAATTAATAATATTTTGATTCCTTATTTTAGCGGAGAAGGTGTTGATTTAAATATTATTATTTTTACAATTGCAGGATTTTGGATTGCGAGTAATGGTTGTAATGCGATTATTATTGCTTCAAATAAACTTTATGATATAACAGACAGTAATTATTTAAAACGAAAAATAAAAGCTATTAATATGACGATATTACTGATTATTTTAATTGTATTTATGCTTATTTTTATTGGTTTTGGAAACAAAATAGTTGGCTTTTTAACAGATAATTTTTTAAAAGACTTTAAACAAGTGGTTTATTATATATATTTATTTATTAAATGGCCTATTGGCATCAGCTTCATATTTTTTGTTGTAAAACTTCTTTATACAATTGCCCCAGACAAACAAATCCCTAGTAGATGTGTGAATAAAGGAGCAGCTTTTACTACAGTAGGCTGGTTATGCGCTACTACTTTATATGGCTATTATGTTACAAATATATCTAATTATACAGTTTTTTATGGGGGACTATCAGGAATAATAATTTTAATGCTTTGGATATTTATGATATCGTTTATTTTTGTCGTAGGAATAACAATAAACAAAGCCAATTACGATAATTAATGTTTACGAAAGCTAATTATTATAGTATAATAATTTAAAGTAAAGGTGATTTTATGCGTGTTTATACTAGTGTTGATATTGGATCAGATACTATAAAAGTCATTGTATGTGAGTTTTTTAATAATAAATTAAATTTATTGACAGTAAAAACCGTTAAGACTCTTGGAATAAAAAAAGGTTTGATAGTTGATGTTGCTTTAGTTAAAGAAAGCTTAATGAACGCTATTCAAGAGGTTAATAAAGCTCTTGGAATAAAAATTGATAGGGTATTAACCAATGTACCGAGTTATTTAGCTGAGTTTAGTGTGACAACAGGAACAACATCAATAAGCGAAATGGTTAGTTCAAAAGATATAGTGAATTCTATAAAAAACGCCTATTCTTCATACAAAAAGAATGGTTATGACATTTTGACTTTTTTACCAATAGATTTTAAAGTAGACGGAAGAACAATAAAAGATCCACGAAATATTATTGGAAGCAAATTAGAAGTTCGTGGAGTAATAATCTCTCTTCCAGAAAAAAATATCTACTCAGTTATAGGCCTTTTTGAATCAATTGGCATAAAAGTAGTCGATATTTCAATTAATGGTCTAAGTAACTATTATGCGTTAAAAGAAAGAGAATCAAATCTTAAAGCAGGCTTGATAGTTGATATTGGTAAAGAAACAACCAATGTTTCACTTTTTAACAAAGGAATTATGATAAAGGACTTCACCTTACAACTTGGTGGGGACGATATAGACAACGATATCGCATACATTTATAGATTAGAAAAAGAAGACGCTAGAACAATTAAGGAAGCTTTTTCGCTTACTACTCCAGAAATGTTAGACATAAAAGAAACCTACAACATAGTTAATAAATTAAATGAAACAGTTATGATAAATAAGAGAGAACTTAGTGAAATTATTAATTCTAGAGTAGAACAAATTCTTGGTTTAATTAAAAACAAGCTAAATGACTTGGCAAACAAAGAAATTGGTTATATAATAATAAGTGGAGGAACAAGTAATGTTTTAGATTTTCAAAAATTAGCGTCTAAAATATTAGAGATGAAATGTTCTTTAGGAAAAATAAATATAATAGGTATTAGAGAAAATAGATATTCTGTTGCGCTTGGAAACATACTTTACTTTATAGAAAAATCAGAACTAAAAGGTGAAAAAATTGGTATGTTGAAAGAAGAAGACGAAAAAAATGTTTCTTCAATTAAAAAAGGTGTTGACATTAATATATTTAAGACATTTAAAGGGTTATTTGATGAATAGGAGGAAATATGTTTGACTTGGAAATGGATCAATTAGCGAAAATAAAAGTAATAGGAGTTGGTGGTGGCGGAAATAACGCTATTCAACGAATGATTGATTCAGGGTTAAAAAATGTTGAGTTTATTGTTGCAAACACAGATTTGCAAGTTTTAAATAATTCTTCAGCAGATGTTAAAATACAACTTGGCGCAGAGCTTACTAATGGTCTTGGAGCCGGAGCTAATCCGGAAGTTGGTAAAAAGGCCGCTTTAGAATCAAAACCCGAAATAGAAGCCGCTTTAAATGGTGCCGACATGGTGTTTGTAACTTGTGGTATGGGTGGTGGAACAGGAACGGGAGCTGCTCCAGTCATAGCGCAAATTGCTCAAGAACTTGGGGCGCTTACTGTTGGAATAGTAACAAAACCTTTTTCTTTCGAAGGAAAAAGAAGAATGAGCCAAGCTCTTACTGGCCTTGATGAACTTAGAAAACATGTTGATACATTAATAGTTGTTCCAAATGATAGATTAAGAGAGATAATCGATAAGTCAACACCTCTTTTGGATTCATTTAAAGAGGTTGATAATGTTCTTAGAACCGGAGTACAATCTATTTCAGACTTGATTGCTGTTGCCGGACTTATTAACTTAGATTTTGCAGACGTTAAAACCGTTATGGAAAAAAGAGGCGATGCTTTAATTGGCATAGGTATTGGAACAGGAGAGAATAGAGCAACCATTGCTGCCGAAGGCGCAGTATCTAGTCCACTTTTGGAAAGAAATATTGAAGGGGCAACTGATGCCATTATTAATGTTACTGGTGGACCTTCTTTAACTCTTTTTGAAGTAGAAGAAGCTGCCAATGTTATTAGAAGAACTTCAAATACAGATATTAATACAATATTTGGGGCGATAATTTCTGAAAATTTAACTGATGAAATAATTGTAACTGTTATCGCAACAGGCTTTGAAGATAAACCAGATCCACTATATAGTGCTTATGCTAGAAGAGAAGAAGAACCAACAGGTGATGATGATGGAGGAGCAGAGATTCCGTTCTTTAAAAGACGTGGATTTTAGGTTGTGAATATTTCATAACTTTTTTCTTGCAATTTATAATGTTGTGTGATAATATTTTTTAAGTGATCCGCCAAAGGCTTTTGTGATCATAATATATAAGGAGAGTGAAAGAAGTGAATTTAGTTGATAAAATAACTAAAAATCAAATCAGAACAGATTTGCCAGAATTTAGAGTGGGAGATACTTTAATAGTTGGCTGGAACGTTATCGAAGGAAAACGTGAAAGAGTTCAGGACTTTGAAGGAATTGTAATTAAGATTCAAAATGGCGGTGTTTCAAAAAACTTTACTGTTAGAAAACTATCAGCAGGTGTTGGTGTGGAAAGAACTTTTCCAATTAACTCACCAAAAATTGCTTATGTTAAATTAATAAAAGCAGGAAAAGTTAGAAGAGCCAAATTAACTTATTTACGTGATTTAGCTAAAGTTCCAAGAATAAAAGAAAGAAGGGCAAGAAATAAGGCTGAATAAACGCCTTATTTTTACTATTTATGAAAGTTTTAAAAGAAGTAATTTCATATGTATTAATTATAGCTGCTGTTATTTTAATTAGAACCTTTGTTGTTTCTCCAGTTAGAGTAGATGGAGAGTCAATGTTACCAACTCTTGAAAACGGCGAAGTATTGTTGTTGAAAAAGTTTGATAAAAGTATTGAAAGATTCGAAATAGTAGTAATTAATTATAGCGGAACAAAAATCATTAAAAGAGTTATCGGACTACCTGGAGAGAGTGTTGAATATATTGACAATGTTTTATATATTAACAAAGAAAAGGTTGAAGAAAATTTTATTGATGTAAATACTGCCGACTTTAGTTTGTCAAAAATTGATTTTGAAATTATCCCAGATAACTATTATTTTGTTGTTGGCGATAACAGAAGCAATTCAGCGGACAGTAGAGTGCTTGGACTGATAAGTAGTGATGATATACTTGGAACAGTTAGTTTTTCGATTTTTCCATTCAAAAATTTTGGCAAAATAGAATAGGTAACTATTCTTTTTATATGTTATAATTTAAGTGATTACTTTTTTTAAATTTGTAAGATTAAATTTGTAAATAAAGCACAATAAACAGTTGCTTAATTTTTAGAAAACAATTATTTTAATGAGGGAGGAAAAATGATTAATTGGTATCCAGGCCATATGGCCAAAACGAAAAGATTAATAAGTGAAAATATAAGATTAATTGACATAGTATATGAATTAGTTGATGCGAGAATACCTTTCTCATCAAAAGTTCCTGACTTGAATGAATATATTAAAGGAACTCCAAAGATAATGATTTTTACAAAGTATGATCTTTGTGATAAAAAAGAAACAGAGAAATGGATTAAGCACTATAAGAATTTAGGGAATCATGTTATTTCGCTGGATCTAAGTAAAAACACTAGTTTAAAGAATCTGTTAGATTTAACTAAGAAAATCTTGGAGGAGAAAGTAGATAAAAGGATTGAAAAAGGATTAAAGCAAAGAAAAACAAGAGCTTTAATAGTTGGAGTTCCAAATGTTGGTAAATCTACTTTAATTAACAGATTAGCAGGCAAAAAAACTGTTGAAGTTGGCAATAAGCCAGGAGTAACAAAAACACTAAGTTGGATTAGGACTAATAGTGATATAGAACTTTTAGATACTCCGGGAATCCTTTGGCCAAGAATTGCTGATAATGCGCATAATTTGGCAACATTTACAGCGATTAAAGAAGAAGTTCTACCAATAGAAGAAGTAGCTGTTTATGTTATAAAAAAATTGTTTGAGCTATATCCAAATATATTAGAAACAAAATATACAGTTAAGGACATAAGTGACATGAATAAAGTGTTTGATGTTATTGGCAAAAAAAGAGGCTGTCTAGAAAAAGGCGGAGTTGTTAATGTTGAAAAGGCTCACCTAGTTATTTTAAATGACATTAAACTTGGTGGTATAAAAGGAGTTACCTTTGACAGATTATAAAAGTATGAGTGTTTTAGTTTTAGCTTATTTAGGAGATAGTGTTTATGAAAACTATATAAGGCTGTTTTTAATAGGCAAAGGAATTGTTAAAGTAAACGATTTACAAAAAGAAGCAGTTAAATATGTTTCTGCCAAAAGTCAAAGCACAATATTAGATCAAATTTTTATAGATGATTATTTTTTTGAAGAAGAACTTAATATCATAAAAAGAGCTAGAAACAATAAAAACACAAGGCATCCTAAAAATACTGATATAATGACTTATAAAAAGGCAACAAGTTTTGAAGCGCTTGTTGGATATTTATATTTGACAAATGTCAAAAGGCTTGAAGAAATGCTTCAAAAATATGTTTTAAAATAGGAGATAAAATGTACATATATGGTAAGAATGTCGCAAAAGAATATTTGAAGAATCATGAAAAAATTAAAAAGGTTTTTTTAATGAGAGAGTTTGACGATAGTGAAATTATGGCTATGGTTTCCAAAGAACAAATGAGAGTAGAGTATCAAGACAGAAGAAGCCTAGACAACATGGTAAAGGGCCTGCACCAAGGAATAATTTTAGAGGTTCCTGATTATGAATATGCTTCTTTTGAAGAAATATCTAGTAAAGAAAATGCTTTTTTTGTTATTTTAGATCATATAGAAGATCCCCAAAACTTTGGCGCTATTATAAGAACTTGTGAAGCAGCAAAGGTGGACGCTATAATAATTGCAAAAGACAGGTGCGTTGATGTTAACTCAACAGTAATAAAGACAAGTTCTGGAGCAATCAATAATATTAGTATCTGTAAGGTTGTTAATATAAATAATACGATTAAGAAACTAAAAGAAAATAAGTTTTGGATAATTGGAACAGATATGGAAGGAACAGATTATAAAAAAATTGATTATTCTGGAAGTATTTGCTTAGTAATTGGTAACGAAGGAGATGGACTATCTAGACTTACGAAAGAAAACTGTGATTTTATCGCCAGCATTCCTATGAAAGGGAAAGTAAACAGTTTAAACGCATCAGTTGCGGCAGGAATAATTATATTTGAAGCAATAAGCAGGAGGTAATACTTGGACTATAAAAATTTAAATGATAATGAGCTAATATGTTTTATTAATGAGAATAATGAAGAAGCAAAAGAAATTCTTTTTAAAAAATATATGCCATTAGTAAAGAAAAAAGCAATGAAGTATAAAGGCTTTTTGTCTAGTATAGGACTAGATGAAAATGATTTGACTCAAGAAGGACTTCTTGCGGTAGATCACGCTATTGAGTGTTTTGATGAGGAAAAAAACATAACTTTCTATACTTTTGTTAATAAGTGTATTGATAATAGAATATTAAATATCATTATGAAAAATAAGACTAACAAGTTTAAGTTTTTAAATGAAGCAATACCTTTTGAAAATGAAGAGACGTGGGATTTAAATAATGTTATAACTAACAATAAAGAAAATCCAGAAGAAATGGTTATGAACAATGAACAAGAGAAAGTTTTAGTAGAAAAGATAAAAGGAGTATTGACTGAGTTTGAGTCTCAAGTATTTGAGTTAAAGTCTAGCGGCTTAAATTATCAGGAAATCGCGATTATTTTAGATAAAAGTCCAAAATCCATTGATAATACTTTGCAAAGAATAAAAGGGAAGTTAAAAGGGTTAGAAAAAGGATAAATTGTATATAAAGTGTCAAAACGATGGGAAACATTGATATGGAAAGTATCGTATGATATTATGGGTTTAGGAGGAAGAAAATAATGATAAGTGTAGATTATATAAAAAAAATTTTAAAAAATACAGAAACAAGTAGTCCGGGAGCGAATTTTTACATAGACCAGTACGCAGAAGATATAGCAAGCTTTTTTCAAGATGCTTCACCAATTCAATTTGATCAGGAGGCATTGAGTGTAGATATTGTTCAGAAAGGGCTAATTCCTATTATAATCCGTGGCACAGAAGAAAGATTTAATTTGAGGCTTCTTACGAGGGGAAACCAATTTGCTATTTTTGGAACCGGACCAGAGTCTGCTGTTTCTTTTGTGGGGCAAAAGGATAGAAATGTAATGGATGCGAAAGTTCAACTTAAGGGTGGCATGATTAGGACATATAGAGAATATACTACTCAAGTTAATGCTAGTTTTTATGATCAAAGCAAAATAGCCTTAATAAGAGCTATGAGAGAAGCGGGCGAAGACCCGTTAACTGTAATTACTCCAACAGTTTCTTTAAACACTACAATTCACAATGAGCCGATGTCTACTTTATATTATCAAGCGGTTAAACGATTTTTTTCTGAACAAGCAATAAGATAGTTGATTTATAAAATAAAATTAAGAGTAAAAATTTAAAAAGAAGAGCTTATGCCTTTTCTTTTTTTTATATAATAGTAAAAAAATTTAAAAAATATTTGCTTTAAGCGAAAATATTTGAACTATAAAATTTAAACGAAGCAATACCTTTTGAAAATAAAGAGGGATGGGATTTAAACAACGTTATAACTGACAATAAAGAGAATCCAGAAGAAATGGTTATGAACAATGAACAAGAGAAAGTTTTAGTAGAAAAGATAAAAGGAGTATTGACTGAGTTCGAGTCTCAAGTGTTTGAGTTGAAGTCTAGCGGTTTAAATTATCAGGAAATCGCGATTATTTTAGATAAAAGTCCAATCCATTGATAACTCTGCAAAGGATAAAAGGGAAGTTAAAATGGTTAGAAAAGGATAAAGTGTATATAAAGTGTCAAAAGGGATAAAAATCGTTGATACAAAACGCGGGAATGTGATATTATGTTTTTAGGAGGAAGAAAAAATGTTTAGTGAAGAAATTTATTTAGAAAAATTTTTAAAAGAAAGGTTTGATATAGATGCCAAAACACCAGGGATTAGATTAATAGATGTGATGAGGTTTTTTGAAGTATCAGTTGATCAGTCAAAAGCAAAACAAAATGCAACCACAAAAGGTGAAGAATGTATTTATGTTAAAGGAATAGGTGAAAGTTCTTATACCGATGCTCAAAATACTGCTTTTGAAGGAGTACGTAGTGTTTCTAAAGATGAGGCTCAAAAAATTGTTTTTACAAAATTAGAGAATGGGCGAGTTTGCGCAAAAATGGGCTTGATAAACCAAAGAAATTACGGAGATTATGAATTTTCTTTTGAAGACCCGGTGGTTATTATCGAATCTGATGGTAATGTTTCTCTTATTCAAACAAATTTATTAGAAGGCGAAAAATATGCTGGAATCATTAAAACAACATCTGCGGGTTCCCAATATTATAATTCTAATAGTTGTAGCCACGGCGACTTAGATAAAGAAACAGATATACTTATTATGCCGGAATATATTACACCAGACAACGAACAAACGGCAGAAACATTTGGCGTTTTAAATACAATCAATATGCTTGCATCTCAAGTAAAAACGGTTCAGCGTTAGTCAAAAAATGGAGTTAAATAAAAAAGAGAAAATGTGTTTATAGTTTCTCTTTTTTTATGCAAAAACAAAATAATTTTAAAAAAATACTTGCTTTTGCTTTATTAATCGTGTATTATTTGGATGTATGGTGTGC
>CAYYQX010000004.1:0-123566 GCA_964473455.1 uncultured Muribaculaceae bacterium
AAACACCTTATATAAATGAAAAAGCCCCTTATAAATATGAAATAGAAATGATAAGGAGTAAAAAATTTAATGAAAACTTAGTAAAAGATATTTTAGCAAATTAAACTAATTTAAAAAAAGTAATTATGTGTACTCAAAGTTTGGTACATTTAATTACTTTTTTACTTTTTGTGGAGGCCCATACTCATGAATAACTTCTTCATTATCAGGCAATCTACTTAATTCCATAAGGGCTTCGGAAGTCATAATAACATCTTTTCTTCCTTCAGTATCACAGCTTTTTTGAGAAATTGTCTTCTTTTCCTGTTCATGATTTTGAAAATATAAATCTAAATCAAAACCTAATGTTTCATTGATGTTATCAACATTAATATGTTCTAGATCAACCGGGCAGCCATATTTTTCAATTGCTCCTTTAATATAATTAGAAGAAATTAAAGAAAAGCACTTCAGATATATATATGTTAGTTCTGCTAATGATAATTGATTGATTTTGTTATAAACAATTCTACAAAGTTTTTGAATATCAAACATTTTTGGCTCATTTTTTGGTAAGCCGGGCTTATTATTTTGTTCATCTAGAAGTAAATTGTAATATTCATTAAAACATTTGCAATATTCAGGCATTGTGTCTTTATATGCAACGTTAATATAATTAATATATTTTTCAACAAGACTAATATCTTCATCAATATAATACTTTATTTCTCTTATACCTTTTTCTTTAATTTTTTCAGTTGCATGGTCAAGATAACTAAGTAATGATGTATAGTCACCAAAGGTTATTTCCAATTCTTTGCCAAGGGATTGACCATATATTATAAGTTCGGCTGTATTTTTATTAAATTCGCCAGTCAAATAATTTCTTTGAAATATAATTGGCCTTCCATCACAATAATATATTAATGGGCCTATTCCGTGGTAAATTTCTTTTTCAGGATCAAAAGGATATTTTAATTTTGATCCAACATAATTTCCTACAAGGACTAAAACTCTTTCTTTGTCAGTATCATCAGAATTGTCTTTTGGATCATCTAAATCACGTGGAGTTATTATTTCATGATAATTGAGTTCCTCTAAGCTCCAATTACAAAAAGATAAAGCTCCATTATATACGTGAAAGCCTCTATCAAACGGCTTTTCTTTACTAAATAATAGATAAGGATATATACTTTTTAATTTCATGAGTAATTCATAATCTTTCTCATTGGAAGAGATTTTCTGATAAAAACGCAATAACTTTTTAATTCTATAAAGTTCAAAATAAGGTAAATAATCATTAGAAAAGTATTCCTCAGCTTGATTTTTATAATATGCTTCAATTATATGTTTGTTTCTTGCTTTTAATACATTAGGATCGTATTTTGAAGCTATAATTAAGGCGCCTGCATAGTAATTACCGTTTATCGAAATGGTGCTTAAATTTTTAAATCTTGTAAAAAATTCAAAATCATATAAATTGCCATAAAAGTTAAAGGTTTCTAAGTTTTCAGCGAAATAAGGCAAAAAATTGAATTCGTTTGTCTTTGGCTCGTCGCTACCATAAAACTCTAGTTCTTTTAATAATTTGGCATTATATAAAAGACAAAGCTTTTTAAAATCTATGTCACAATTTTTAAACAACATTTTTGAAGCAAAAATGTTTTGTGAAATACCGATTGTTGTATTGATGTTGCAGTTGTGAAATTCCAGAGCTTCTTTTATTTCCGTTAATTGGTACATATTTATATTCATTCCAATAAAAGAAATGTTTCTGTTTTTTAATACAGAGAAATTTGAATCTTCTGGGATAATGCAGCTTTTGAAAGCCAGATTTTTACATTTAAATGTTTTGGCAATTGTTTCTAAAACTTCATTTGTTAAAATAATGCCTTCAAAAGAAAATTTTATATCCTCAAAAGTTGCAATTATATTTGCAAAGTCGTGTTTTCTTACATAGGAAAGAATGTCTGTTGCATTTCCCTTAAGAAAATAATTTTTAAATATTATAAATGGAAGAATAGTATCCATATATGCACCATAATCTTTATTGTTTTTTGTTTCTTCTTTTAAACAATCTTTTCTAAAAATATAAATACCAGTTTTATTAAAGTACTTTATATCCATAAATTTTTCACACATATTTGCAGCATCATTAATAACTTCTAAACCAGTATGATTGTCTTTTACAGCTAATTGTTCACAGTGGTTTAAAAAGTCGTTAATGAATGTTTTAAATTCACCGACACTAATGTTTCCCATAAGATTACAAAATTTAATTCTAATAATAGAAGGATCTGTTTCTTTATCTTCTTCTCCCATGGTTTCAGGGGGGAAATGCCAGTTAATAGTAATAGAATAATTTTTTCCTGCAAATATTGTTTCCCCGTAATTTATAATATCTCTTGCTTTGTCAAAATCATTTACGGTGTCAAAATAGCCCCAACTTCTTGGGAAAGTAAAAACTTGTTTTCCAAACAATTTTAATAAAAGGTAATTCCTAATTAATTCATAGTAATTTGTGTCCATTATAAACCACCCCTAAAATTGTATTTTATTCTAACATAAAAGAACTTATTTGTAAAATATAGTTGAAAAAAGCAAAAAAATATACCAAATTTATAAATAATTTGCTATAATAGGTTAGTTGTTAAGGAGGATAGTATGGCAAAAAAAAGTGAAAACAGAGAAAGATTAGATCTTCAATGTACTGAATGTAAAGAAATAAACTACAGAACAGAGAAGAACAAAAAAAATACACCAGAAAAACTAGAAGCGAAGAAGTTTTGCTCAAGATGTAGAAAAACCACTTTGCACAAAGAAAAAAAATAAGAGGTTATTATGTTTAATATAAATGATATAAAAAACGGTATTACTTTTTTATATGAAGGAAATATTTATCAAGTTTTAGAATTTTTACACGTTAAACCTGGTAAAGGTCCGGCATTTTTAAAAGCAAAAGTAAAGAATTTAAGAACAGGTTCAATTGTTGAAAGAACATTTAATACAAATATTAAATTAGAAAAAGCTATTATTGATAAGAAAGATATGCAATATTTGTATGCGAGTGGAGACAATTATGTTTTCATGAATATGAAAGATTATGAACAAATTGAACTTAAAAAAGAACAATTAGGCGATGATGCTTATTATCTAAAGGAAAATAGTGAAGTAAATCTTTCTTTTTATAAAGGGGAATTACTTGGTATTTTGCTTCCAGATAAAGTAACTTTAAAAGTTGTTCGAACTGAACCGGCTGTTAGAGGAAATACTACTAATAATGCGACAAAAGAAGCTATAGTAGAAACTGGGTTAATGGTTAAGGTTCCACTTTTTGTTAATGAAGGTGAAGATATTATAGTATCAACTTATGATGGCAAGTATGTTTCAAGAGCATAGTTGCTTTTTTTATTGTTGAAAAACATTTGTTTGTGTGTTATTATATTTATGGTGAAGTATATGTATGATTACATAATAGGAAAAGTAAAGAACGTTGAAAGCAATTATATTGTTTTAGAAAACAACAATATAGGTTTTCACATATTTACAGCTAGTCCGTATTCTTTTGAACTAGAACAAGAATACACTATATATATTTTTCAATACGTTAGAGAAGATGAATTAAGTTTATATGGTTTTAAAAGTATTGAAGAAAGAAACTTTTTCTTAAAGCTTATTAGTGTTAAAGGATTAGGGTGCAAAACAGCCTTACCTATGATGGTAGGATCCATTAATGGAGTAGTTGACGCTATTGAAAGAGAGAATATTTTATATTTAAAAAAATTCCCTAAAATAGGTGATAAAGTAGCTAGACAAATAATATTAGACTTAAAAGGAAAACTAGTTGAAAAACAAAATAATAATGTTAGTGTTGATAATGAATTAGTTGAAGCTTTAATTTCCCTAGGCTATAAAAACAGTGATATTAACAGAGTAATACATAAAATTGATATGAAAAAGAAAATAGAAGATCAAATAAAAGAAGCATTAAAATTATTACTAAAATAAAGGAGACATTATGGAAGATATAATCACGCCAAACAAACTAGAAGAAGATTCTTTTGAAAAAAACATCAGGCCTACAACTTTAGATGAGTATGTTGGTCAAACAGAAATCAAAGACAACTTAAATATTTTTATAAAAGCCGCCAAAATGCGTGAAGAAGTTTTAGACCATGTTTTACTATATGGTCCTCCAGGGTTAGGTAAAACAACACTGGCCCATATTATTGCCAACGAAATGAAAAATAATATTAAAGTAACTTCTGGACCCGCTATTGAAAAAACAGGTGATTTAGCAGCTGTTTTATCAGCTCTAGAGCCTGGAGATATATTGTTTATTGACGAAATTCATAGAATCCCAAGATTTATTGAAGAAATATTATATTCAGCGATGGAAGATTTCACTTTAGAAATCATAGTTGGAAACGAGTCTTCAAGTAGAAACTTAAAAATAGATTTGCCTCCTTTTACTTTAATAGGCGCAACTACTAGAGCAGGAGATGTAACAGGTCCTCTTAGAGATAGATTTGGTATCGTATGTAAATTAAACTACTATACAGAAGAAGAATTAAAGGCTATTGCTAAAAGAACAAGTGGAGTTTTAGATTGTCAAATAGAAGATAACGCCGCAACAGAGTTATCTAAAAGAAGTAGAGGAACACCTAGAATAGTTAATAGGCTTTTTAAACGAGTAAGAGACTTTGCTTTAGTTCTTGGAAGTGGTTGTATAGATGAAAAGATTTGTAAAATAGCTCTAGATAAATTAAAGGTTGATGCTTTAGGTTTAGATGAAACAGACTATAATTTATTAAGAAGTATTATTGAAAAATTCAATGGTGGACCCGTTGGAATAGACGCTATTGCAGCTTCAATTGGAGAAGAACAAACAACAATAGAAGACGTTTATGAACCATTCTTATTACAAAATGGGTTTTTGAAAAGAACTAATAGAGGAAGAGTAGTAACTGAGAAAGCTTATAAGCACTTAGGATTAAATAATCAAGAATTATTTAAATAAGTTGCTTTTTTAAAAAAAAGGTTTATAATATACAACAAAAGAGAGATTAATTAGAAAAAAGGCGTAAATTTTCTTTTTCAGGAGGGGAATATGGATGGTATAAAAATAGGTGATATTGTAGTTGTACTAATTGATTATAAAGTTGGACAACAAGAAAGAACATTCAGATTAGTAACTGAAGATGCTCCAAAAGAAGAACATCTTCTGCACTGCTCGCCAGTTTCACCTCTTCATCAAGCTGCAATTGGTAAATGTTTGGGTGATGAAATTTCATATATAGTTGAAAATGAAAAAAATAATCAAAAGATTCCAATGGCTGGTCAAATAGTTGAAGTAAATGGAATAAGATTGCCAAAAGATAAAATAAAAACCTTTATAAAAAAAGAAAATTAGTTAAAAAACTAATTTTTTTTGTTATAATTAAATAGGTGATATATATGAAAACAAGTGATTTTAATTTTGATTTACCAGAAGAATTGATTGCGCAAACTCCAATTGAAAAAAGAGATGCATCAAGACTTCTTTTTTTGAATAAAAGTAACGGTAATATTCAACATAAAACATTTACAGATATAATAGATTTTTTAAATCCGAAGGATACTTTGGTTTTAAACGATACAAAAGTAATACCAGCTAGATTAATAGGAAATAAAACAGATACAAATGCCGTAATAGAAGTTTTTTTATTGAAGGACTTGGGTAATAATACTTGGGAATGTTTAACTAAACCAGCTAAAAGAGTAAAAGTTGGAACTGTTGTTAATTTTAATGATATATTAAAAGTAGAATGCCTTGAAGAAAAAGACGAAGGAATTAGAATTTATAAATTAATTTATGAAGGTATTTTATATGAAATATTAGATAAATTAGGAGAAATGCCACTTCCCCCATATATACATGAAAAGTTAAAAGATAAAGACAGATATCAAACAGTTTACGCTAAAAATATAGGAAGCGTTGCCGCACCAACTGCGGGATTACATTTTACCAAAGAATTGTTAGAAAAAATAGAAAAAAAGGGTGTTAATATTGTTTATATTACTCTTCATGTTGGATTAGGTACATTTAGACCAGTTATGGAAGAAGACATTACTAAACATCATATGCACAGTGAATATTATTCAATGAATAGGGAAGTTGCAGAAATCTTAAATGAAACAAAAAGAAACAACCATAAAATTATAAGTGTTGGAACAACTTCCACTAGAGTGTTAGAAACGGTAATAAATAAGTATGATAAGTTTATTGAATGCAGTGGGAACACTGAAATATTTATTTATCCTGGTTATAAATTTAAGGCAGTAGATTCTTTAATTACAAACTTTCATTTACCAAAATCGACTTTAATAATGCTAGTTAGTGCGTTTTCTAGTAAAGAATATGTCTTAAATGCCTATAAAGTAGCTATAGAAAACAAGTATCGTTTCTTTTCTTTTGGCGATTCTATGTTGATAGGTGATGTATGAATAAGATTATTGTAATAATTGGTCCAACAGGAGTTGGTAAAACTAAATTAAGTATTCAGTTAGCCAAAAAATACAACGGAGAAATAATAAATGCTGATTCAACACAAATATATAAAGATTTAAATATTGCAACAGCTAAAGTAACAGAAGAAGAAAAAGAAGGAATTACTCATCATTTAATAGATATAAAAGATATAGATGAAGATTATACGGTTTTTGATTATCAAAAAGATGGTAGAAATATAATACAAAAGATATTAAATAAAAATAAAACACCAATTGTTGTGGGAGGAACCGGGCTTTATGTTAAAGCTCTTCTATATGATTATCAATTTAACGAGGAAGAAAGAAAAAACGAATTTGAAGAATTAACTAACGAAGAAATATATGATAAATTGATAAAATTAGATCCTCAAATTATCATTCATAAAAACAATAGAAAAAGACTAGTTAGAGCTTTAAACTATTGTATTAACAATAATGCTTTATTTAGTCAAAAAGAAAAGACTAGTAGCTTATTATATAATTGTATTTTTATAGGTTTAACTACGGATAGAGAAAAGCTTTATGAAAAGATAAACAATAGAGTAGACGTTATGTTATCTAATGGATTACTTGAAGAAGCCAAAAAAATATATAATACTAACATAAGAACTAAAGCCGTTCTAACACCCATTGGATATAAAGAATTGTTCAAGTATTTTGATGGTGAAGTGACTTTAGAAGAAGCAGTTAATCAAATAAAACAAAACAGCAGAAAATATGCCAAAAGACAGTATACGTGGTTTAATAATCAGATGGATATCAAGTGGTTTAATGTAGATTATGAAGATTTTGATAAAACAGCAAAAGAAGTAGAAGAATATATTGCAAAGGAGTCAAATGAAGGAAGTTTATAGAAAAAGAAACAAAGAATATATAGAGTGGCGTAGTAGTTTTGTTGAACAATTTAGTAAGACGTTTTCTGGTATATTGCCTAATTTTAATGCAGAAAAAAAGTTTGATAAAAACATTAAGAAAATTAAAGTAGCAAAAAAAGGGAATTATAAACCTAGTAGTTATATATCAAAAACTCTAATCATTAATGCAGATATAAGTAAAAACAAGCACACTATAATTCATGAAAGCATGCATGCAATGAGTATGGTAGACAAGCGAAGGAATTTTTTTGCCACTTTTCAAGCATTATTATTTAGAAAACATAATGATTACATGCTAGAAGAAGGCTTAACCGAATATTTATGTTACTGCTTTGAGCAAAGAGAGCATGCTGTTAATGCAATTTTATCTGTTTATGGCACTCAAGCCAGGTTAACTTCGCTATTATTCAAAATATTTGATTCTAAGGTCATTTTGGATTATTATTTTAATAATAACAAGGCTTTTATTAACGAATTAAATAAACATTTTCCAGGTGGTTATTTTGAATTGATAAAAATGTATAGAGAGCACAAATTTTCGGATAATTTTTTTACAGAAACCTTTTGCGATAAAAAAAGTAATAACGGAGAAATCAAAAGAGAATTTTCTAATGCTATGTTTGAAACTTTCAAAAAACAAAAAACAGGTCCAAATAATTCAATAGAAGATTTTAAGAAGAATGCTTCTTTAATATTCTATTTTTTTAGAGAAGGGCTTTATGCAATAAAATACGAAATTGAACGTATGGAAGTCTTCAAGAAGAATGCGACTGAAGAAGAAAAATTAAACAGTCAAAATACAATATCATTTAAATATCAAAACATAAAAAGGCAGCTTTCTCAATTTAAAAATCAAGTTCTAAAGCCAGAATGGATACAACTTGGAATTAATGATGATAAATTATTTGATGATATAGTAACTGAGCTTCTAAAAAAAGAGTTTGACGCTACAACCATTGAAAATATGGAAATCCATGACATCCTTGCTAAGTCTTTTGAAGAAGAAAAAACTGTTTCTCAGCAAGATTCTTGCTACAAAGGACCAGAAAATCAAGAAGAAGTAGCACCTTTGAAAATGGGTTCAGAAGAAGAACCACACAAAACAAGATAATTGATATTGCAATAAATAAAAACATATGCTAATATTTAATTATACAAGCGATGACGAGACTGGAACTCTTAACAGCTATATAGTATTAAAGTAGATTCTAAAGAATAACTAGGGTGGAACCGCGGAAAAAATTCGTCCCTAAGGTGTCTTTAGAATTTTTTAATAAAAATGAGAAAGGATAAATTATGGAAGTATCAATGGAAAAACTAGTCAATTTATGCAAACAATATGGATTTATATTTCAAGGAAGTGAAATATATGGAGGGCTATCAAATACTTGGGATTTTGGGCCTTTAGGAGTGGAGCTTAAAAATAACATTAAAAAAGCTTGGCTTAAAAGATTTATTCAAGAGGATGTTAATAATGTTGGACTAGATTCAGCAATTTTAATGAACCCTAAAGTATGGGAGGCAAGCGGACATTTAAAGACTTTTTCTGATCCTCTAATTGACTGTAAGAAATGTAAAACACGTCATAGAGCAGATAAGCTAGTTGAAGATATGGGAGTGGATGTTACTCACATGTCTAAAGAACAATTAATGGCTTATATAAGAGAAAATAAAGTAGCATGTCCAAATTGTGGAGGAACTGAGTTTACAGACATTAGAGAATTTAACTTAATGTTTAAAACTTTTCAAGGTGTAACAGAAGACGCTAAAAGCACAATTTATCTTAGACCTGAAACAGCGCAAGGAATATTTACTAACTTTTTAAATGTTCAAAGGAGCTTGAGATTAAAAGTACCTTTTGGAATAGGCCAAGTAGGTAAAAGTTTTAGAAACGAAATCACTCCAGGAAACTTTATTTTTAGAGTACGTGAATTTGAACAAATGGAATTAGAGTTTTTTTGTAAACCAGGAACAGAATTAGAGTGGTTTAATCACTACAAAGAAGAAGCAAAAAAATTCTTATTAGATTTAGGAATAAAATTAGATAATATTCGTTTAAGAGACCATTCGAAGGAAGAGTTATCTTTTTATAGTAATGCTACAACAGACATTGAATATAAGTTTCCTTTTGGTTGGGGAGAGTTATGGGGAATAGCTAGTAGAACTGATTACGATTTAACACAACATCAAAATTATTCGGGAAATTCATTAATGTATTTAGACCCAATAACTAATGAAAAATATATTCCTTTTGTTATTGAACCAAGCCTAGGTGTTGAAAGATTATTTTTAACAGTTTTAAATGAAGCTTATCAAGTAGAAAAGTTAGAAGATGAAGAAAGAGAAGTTTTACAATTACATCCTTTCTTAGCTCCTTATAAAGTAGCAGTATTACCTTTAGTAAAAAAATATCACAACGATTTGGCTATGGATATTTTTAAAACATTAAGTACAAATTTTATGGCCGGCTATGATGAAGCAGGGTCAATTGGTAAAAGATATAGAAGGCAAGATGTAATTGGAACACCTTTTTGTATTACTATTGATGATGAAACATTAAACAATAATACAGTTACTTTAAGAGATAGAGATACAATGGAACAAGTAACTTTAAAAGTAGATGAAGTAGTTAAATATATAGAAGAAAAAGTAAAATTTTAATAAAGTCTAAATATGTAAACAAAAACACTTAAATTTCAAAATAAAAAATGATATACTAAATTATAGATGGAGTGATATAAATGTTAATACTTGCCAAATCAATGTTAGCTATGATGATTGGTTTTATGATTTCAGTAGTTTTTGGATATTTTTTCATAAAATTATTGAAGAGAATAAATATAAGACAAACAATTAGTACTTATGTTGAAAATAAACACAGTAAAAAACAAGGCACACCAACAATGGGTGGATTTATCTTTATTTTACCAACGATTATATCTTCTTTTATCTTATTGTTGATGGGTAAAATAGAATTTTCAGATAATTTACTTATCGTTATTTTTGTGTTTGTTTTTTATGCTATATTAGGTTTCCTAGATGATTACTTAAGTATTAGAAGAAAGTCAAATGTTGGCTTAACTGAAATTCAAAAACTTATAGGTCAATTATTAATTGCTTTAGTGTTTTTCTACATATTTATTAAATCAGGAAGCGAACCAGTATTAAATATATATACTTTAAATATATCAATTAATATGGGTTGGTTTTATGGATTTTTCTTACTTTTTGTTTTAGTAGCTTCATCTAATGCGGTTAACATAACTGATGGATTAGATGGACTAGCTGGAGGATTATCCGCAATTGCCTTTTTAGCTTTTGGTATAATCGCTTGGGGTTCACAAGTAGTTGGAGCAGGAGATATCGCAGTATTTTGCTTTATATTAGTAGGATCATTACTAGGCTTTTTAGTCTATAATACGCATCCTGCTAAAGTTTTTATGGGAGACGTTGGTTCCCTTGCTCTTGGAGGCACTTTAGCGAGTGTTGCGATTATTACAGGGCATGAATTAACACTAATAGTAGTGGCTGGAGTATTTGTTATAGAGACTTTAGTATCTTTGATTCAACAAATATCGATAATATTTTTTCACAAAAAGATATTTTTAATGGCTCCTCTCCATCACCATTTTGAAAAACTTGGATGGAGTGAGAACGATATAGTAAAATTGTTTTGGATAGTAGGTTTAATACTTAATATGGCAGCGATTACATTTGGAGTATGGATTTAATTAAAAGATTGTGATATATTTAGATAGTGGTGAGATATGAAAAAAGTATTAATATTAATTTTGATAATCAGTTTATTTGTTACTTGTAATGTAAAAGCGATAAGCTTAAAAGAAGCAAGTTCTTTAATTCCTGTTTTAGAGCCAGCCGTTAATACCGGAAACGATAATGAAGCAACAGATACCGCAACAGGTGGAGGATCTGCTGGTTGCGGGGAAGTTATTACTGGAGACTTTAAAGCTTGGTTAACTAATGCTTTTAGTTTTATGAGAAACGTTGGCGTAGCTGTTTGTGTATTATTAACAGTAGTTGACTTTGTAAGTGTAATAATTGGCGCTAAAGAAGACGATTTAAAAAATGCTTTCAACAGAAGTGTTAAAAGGCTAATTGCGGCAATATTACTTATTTTAACACCTGTTTTAGTAAACTTTATAATAGATATAGTAAATAGTACTTCCGGAGTAGACTTAGAAAACTGTATGTAAAAATCTTATAATTATAAGATTTTTTTTAAAACTTAAAAAAGTTATGCTATAATTACAATGGTGAATAATATGAAAAAGACTAAGATAATAGCGACTATTGGTCCAAGAATATCAAGCATAGAAACGTTACGAGAACTGATTTTAAATGGAATGGATGTTGCCAGAATTAATTTGGCGCATGCTTCATATAGTTTTTGCTTGGACATTAAGAAAAAAATAAACGAACTTAATAAAGAACTAAATAAACATGTTGCGATTTTACTTGATACTTGTGGCCCTGACATTCGAACTGGTAAGTTTTCAGGCGGTTTTGCTGCTCTTAATAAAGGAGATAAAATAAGAATATACCAAGAAGAACTTTTAGGGGATAGTACAAAATTTTCAATTGCGTGCAATTTACAAGATGAAGTGTATGAAGGAACAATTATCAAATTAAGTGCCGGAACAGTTCAATTACAAGTAGTTAAAGTAGAAGAAGAATATATTTTATGTGAAGTTTTAAATGAAGGTGTTGTCTATGATAACAGAAGTGTCAATATACCAAATATTAAACTTGACAGAACTTTCTTAAATAAAAAAGATACAGAAGATATTGAGTTTGCTTCTAAACACAACTTTGATTATTTAGGCCTTTCTTTTGTATCTAGTTTAGAAGATGTTTTAGAAGTAAACGATATGTTGATCAAGAAAAACAACAATCATCTTCAAATAATTTCAAAAATAGAATCAGCCAGTAGTATAGCTGATATTGAAAACATAATCAGAGTTAGTGATGGGATAATGATTGCTAGAGGAGATTTGGGAATCGAAGTGCCACTGGAAGAAGTTCCATCTTTACAAAAGAAAATAACTAAAATGGTTTTAAGCCAAGGTAAGATTTGTATAATCGCAACAGATATGTTGGCAACTATGGAGAAAAACATGACACCAACTAGAGCTGAAGTAAGTGACATAGCTAACGCTGTCATGGATATGGTTGATGCGGTTATGTTGTCGGGTGAAACAGCCATTGGTGAGTATCCTATTGAATCAGTTAAAATCATGGATAAAATAATCAAAGAAACAGAAAAAAATACTGAATATTATAATATAATGAGTTGTATAAACAGTGATCAAAACATAACCAAAGCAGTTGCATATAGTGTTGTTGAAAGTGCGAACAAACTTGATTGTAAAGCCATAATCGCCCCAACTATGACAGGCTTTACGGCAAAAATAATTAGTAGTTATAGACCTAAATGTCCAATAATAGCTGTATCGCCAAATGAGGAAGTTTTATTATCTCTGGCGCTTAATTTTGGAGTTATCCCTGTAGCTATTAATGAATTAAAATCATTAGAGAAAATATTGAGTGCTTCAATTCTAAAAGCAAAACAGATGTTAGATTTAAAAGAAAACGATAAAGTCATAATAACTGGAGGATATCCATTTAAGTCAACAAAATCAACTAATTTTATGAAAATAGAAGAAATATAAAAGGAGAATTGGCTATGTATGATATAGAAAAGCATTTTGAAATGGATTACAGTAAAGCAGTAGGAAATGAATCTGCCATAATAAAAGATAAAGGAAGCAAATATCGTTTTACTATAATAACTGAAAGCTTAGTAAGAATAGAATACAGCGAGAATATGGAATTTGAAGATAGGCCAACTAGTGTTGTATGGTTTAGAAATCATGGAAAACCTAATTTTCAAATCAAAGAAGATCAAAAATATATTGAAATTGAAACTAAATATTTTAGCTTATTTTATATTAAAGGAAAACCAATAAAGGGATCAAAAATCAATCCTTCTCAAAATTTTAGAATAAAATTAAAAGGGACTGACAAGGTTTGGTACTACAACCATCCAGAAGTTAGAAATTATGGAACAAGTGGGACTTCTTTAGAAGATAAAGCGGAAGCTTTTAAAAAAGGCTTGTTTTCGGGAGACGGTTTTATAAGTATTGATGACACAAAAAGTATGATTTTTAAAGAAAATGGCATGTTGGAACAAAGAAAAACGACTAATATTGATACTTATGTATTTATGTATAATAAAGATTTCGGAGAGTGTTTAAGATCTTACTTTATGATAACAGGCTATCCAGCTTTAATTCCAAGATATGCGTTAGGTAACTGGTGGAGTAAAAATGAAGACTATAATGATTTAGTTTTAAAAAAATTAGTCGATGATTTTGGAGCCAATAATATTCCTTTATCTGTTTTACTTTTGAATAATTCTTGGCACAAAAGCATATATAATGACAAAAAAGTTTCTTCGGGATTTAGCTTTAATAAAGATAATTTTAAAAATCCTGAGGCAATGGTCAAATATCTACACCAAAATGGCATTAGAATAGGGCTTTTAATTAATCCAAAAGGTGGAATATATCCTTTTGAAGATAAGTTTCAAGAAGCTTTAGAATATATTGAAGCAAATAAAAATGGTATTATTCCATTTAACGTATATGATTCGACTTTTTTAGCAGTTTATTTTAAAGTTTTTATTCATTTTCTTGAAGAAAAAGAAGTTGATTTTTACTGGATTGAAGAAAAATTTCAAGATAATAATGAACTTTTTGCCATGAGTCACTATCAATTTTGTGATATGAGCAGAGACTATAAAACAAGGCCAATGCTTTTAACGAGAAACGCTTCTATTTGCGAGCACCGTTACCCTGTTTTATACAGTGGAAAAACTAAAGTCAGTTGGGAAACTCTAGCTCAAATTCCTCTATTTACGGCCGCCGCTTCCAATAAAGGAGTTAGTTTTTGGAGCCATGATATTGGAGGCTTTAGTGAAGGAATTGAAGATAGTGAGTTATATACAAGATTTGTTCAATTGGGAGTTTTTAGTCCAATATTGAGATTATCTTCCGAAGGTGGAAAATACTATAAGAGAGCTCCTTGGTTGTGGGGTGTAAAAACATATTCAATTGTAAAAGATTATCTACACCTAAGACATAGATTAATCCCATATTTATATACGGAAAGCTATAAATATCACAAATTTGGAACTCCTCTTGTCCAACCACTATATTATAGAAATCCAGAGATGTATGACGACATTATTTATAAAAACGAATACTTTTTAGGTAGTGAATTATTTGTATGTCCTATCTTAAATAAAAAAGATTATGTTATGAATAGAGTAGTTCATAGATTTTATATGCCAGTTGGAACTTGGTATGACTTTGTAACAGGTAAAAAGTTTATTGGCAGTAGAAATTATGTTTCGTTTTTTAAAGATGAAGAATACCCTGTTTTCGCTAAAAGTGGGGCTATAATTGTCCTTGGTGAAAATCCAAACATTAACGACACAACGCCACCAAAAAGTATGGAGATTCAAATATTTCCAGGAACAAACAATGTTTATGAATTATATGAAGATGATGGAGTAAGTGATTTATATAGAAAAGACTTTTTCTTGAAAACAAAAATAGAGTATAACTATTTGCCTAATAATTATACGGTTATTATCCGTTCAGTTGAAGGAAAGTCCAATATAGTTCCGGAAGTTAGAAAGTATAAGATAAGATTTAGAAATACTAAAAAAACAAACGACATTTCGATATTTTTTAATGATACACCAATAAAAACCTATATGGCTTATAAAGATAAATCTGATTTTGTCGTTGAAGTAGAAGGTATTAAAACAATTGGTCAATTAACAATTAATTGTAAGGGTAAAGATATTGAAATAGATGCGGTAAGAATTATCAATGAAGATATTTCAGGAATTATCTCTGACTTGCAAATTGAAACTAAACTAAAAGAAGTTATAGACAGTATCTTATTTAATGAATTATTGACAATAAAAAAGAAACGAATCAAGATTAGAAAACTTAGAAAACAAGGATTGAAACCAGAATTCATTAAAGTTTTTCTAAAACTACTTGAATACGTAGGAGAAGTATAATGCAATATTTTATAGTTTTTCTTTTGGCTTTTGCTTTTGTATATATAATATATTTATTATTAGTTGTTTTAAACAAAAAAGGCCGAGCAAGATTAAAAAACGGGATGGAAGCAAAGTTTTTAGTTAATGTCTACAAAGTAAACATTTTAAAAGTGACTGATAAAAGATTTGCCCATACTGTTGCTTTTTGTAACTCATTTATACTGGCCACAACCTTTTTAATGGTTACTTTGTTTTTTGATAACTTCATTTTGCAAATAGCCTTATCTTTTGTTGTCTTGATAGTCTTAATAATAATTGTTTACTCTATAATAGGGAAGAGATATAAAAAAATATATGGATAATTATCAATATGAAAAAGAGTTATATAAAAAAGGCATTATTTTTATTGGTGGGGTAGACGAAGTAGGAAGAGGCCCATTATTTGGACCTGTTGTTGCGTGTTGTTGTGTTTTACCAAAAGGATTTATTTTGGAAGGTTTAACTGATTCAAAAAAATTATCAGAAAAAAAAAGAAACACTTATTATGACTATTTGATTAAAAATACTATTTATGGAATTGGGATAGTAAGCAATGAAGAAATAGACGCTTTAAATATTTATAACGCTACTAAAAAAGCGATGATTTTAGCTATTGATGAAGTTAGAAAACAAGTAGAACTAGAGTATCTTTTAATAGATGCGATGCCTCTAGACGTAGGTATTCCAACTAATTCTATTATCAAAGGAGATAGTAAAAGTATATCTATCGCAGCCGCTTCAGTTATTGCCAAAGTTACGAGAGATAGAATGATGTATGAGTCAGATAAAAAGTATCCTCTTTATGGCTTTTCTAAACATAAAGGATATCCAACAAAACAACATGTTGAAGCTATTAATAAGTATGGATTAATTCCTGGATACAGATTAAGTTTTAAACCAGTAAAAGATGTTTATGAAAAGAATTAAAGGAGTAATTTATGAGGATAGGAATATTTATTGATTCATATTTTCCTTATGTAGATGGGGTAGTTATGGTTGTTCATAATTACGCTAAAAGATTAAGTGAAAAGCATGAAGTTACAGTAGTAACAACAAGCGATAAAACTTATAAAGATGACTTTCCTTATGAAGTTATTCGTGTTAAAAGCCTTAAACTTCCTAAAAAAATAGGAGGTTTTTCTGTTGCCATACCGCAATTGGATATGAAAATAAAGAACAAGTTATTACAAAAAAACTTTGATATAATACACATCCATTCTCCGTTTACGATAGGAAAACTAGGGATTTTAATTGCTAATAAGCAACATATTCCAACCGTTGGGACAATGCACACCCAATTTCACCTTGAATTTATGCGCTACACTAAGTCTGAAATAATGACTAAATATTTGTTAAAGGAAATACTTAAGGTTTTTCACCAATGTAATGAATGTTGGGCAGTCAATGAGAATTTAGCTGATGTTTTTTTAAACTATGGTTATAAGGGGAAACTAAAAACCATAAGTAATGGAACAGATTTGAAACTAATTGAAGATAAAAATGGCAAAAAAGAAATAGAAAAGATCTATAATATACGTTCTAATGAAAAACTACTTTTATTTGTTGGTAGAATAAACATTCTTAAAAACATAACTTTTATAGTAGAAGTTATTTATCAGTTAAAAAAAGAAAAAGTTAAATTAAAAATGTTGTTTGTTGGAACAGGTCCAGATGAAGAAATATTAAAGAAGAAGATTAAAGACTTTGATTTAGGAAAAGAAATTATACTAGCTGGTAAAATAGAAGACAGAGCGTTACTTGCAAAAATTTATAACAGAGCAGATCTTTTTATTTTCCCATCCTTGTTTGATGCTTCTTCCTTAGTCCAAGTAGAAGCAGCAAGTCAAAAAACGCCAACAATATTTATTGAAAATACAGTCACATCAGGAACAATAACGCCAAATAAAAACGGCTTTGTTGCGCCAAATGACCCCGAACTTTTTGCTTTAACAATCAAAAATATATTTAAAAATAAAAAATTGTATGAAGAGGTTTCAAAGGGAGCTTATAACGAAATATATAAAAATTGGGATAATCTAACAGATGAAGTTATAGAAAGATATGAGAATTTAATCAAAGATAGAAAACAACAATAAGTTGTTTTTTTATGAACACAATTTCACATATTTCTGAAAGATTTAAACCACAATTTTCCTGTAAGATGTAATCATGGAGGTGATAGAGAATAAGAATTTGAACAGAAAGTAGAAATAAAAGGAAGGTGATGCTTATAGAAAAAAAAAGAAAATAATGTTATATTATAATTGAGGTGTAATATGTATAAAATTTGTTTGGTAGAAGATGAAGTAAGCTTAAACAACCTAATAAAGTCATATTTAGAAAGAGAAAAGTATGAGGTTGTTAATTACTATGGTGGTGAAGAAGCTATAAGTCATGTGAAAGACCAATTTGATTTATGGATTTTAGATATAATGTTAGGTGATAGTGTTAATGGCTATGACATAATAAAAAAAATAAGAGAAGGGGACTCAAATACCCCAGTAATATTTACCTCTGCCCGTGATCAAGATATTGATAAAATTGTTGGTTTAGAACTAGGAAGTGATGATTATATTACTAAACCATATTCTCCAAAAGAACTGGTTCTTAGAGTTAATAATGTAATAAAAAGAGTATACACAAAAAACACTGAGAAAATAACATACAATAAATATGTTGTTGATACTGACAAAAGAATTGTATATGAAAAAGAAAAAGAATTATTACTTACGACTTTAGAATTTGATTTATTAATGCTACTTTTAAAAAATAAAGGAAAGTCTTTTAGTAGAGATCAAATATTGTCAGCAGTTTGGGGAGAAACATATTTTGGTAGTGACAGAGTTGTAGATGATTTAATGAGAAGATTAAGAAAAAAAATGCCACAGCTAAAAATAAATACTATTTATGGTTTTGGGTATAGATTAACATGATAAAAAAGAGTTTGCTTAAACAATTAATAGGAATTGTTATTATAACGGGCTTGATAATATATGTTAGTTTAGGCCTTATTTTACCTAAAAGCCTTCTTCCAATATATGAAGAAAACATATATGAATATTTAAATAGATCTCTTGCTTATAGCGAGGATATTAATAGTTTAGATGAAAGTGTTGTATATGTTTATGTTGATAAAGAAAACAATATGTTATATTCCAAAAACTTTGAAACTATCATTGAAATGGAACCAAAACAAATTTTATCTTATATAGAAGAAAAGTATGGTAAGTTTGTATTTAAAAATACAACGTACTACTATAATACTTTTAGCAATGAAGAAAATATGAAAATAGCGATAATGGATAACTCGTATGTTAAGGTAATAACAAACGATATCTTTTCTTCGCTTTTTCCTATTTTATTTATAACTTTATCTCTAATAGCGCTAATGATGGTTTTTTGGAGTAGGCGTCTTGTTAGAAGAATTGAATATTTAAAACAAAAGATTGACAATTTAGGTAATTACAAATATGAAGATAAAAAAATATGTAAATTAAACGATGAGTTTAAGATTTTGTCTGACGCTATTGATGACATGAAAGAAACTTTAAAAGAACAAGATGAATATAAAAGTCAAATGTATCAAAGTATATCTCATGACTTAAAGACTCCAATAACAGTCATAAAGTCTTATTTAGAAGCAATAGATGATGGAGTTTTAGATGCTAAAGAAGCAAAAGGCATAATTGATATTCAAACAAGAAGGCTAGATGAGAAAGTTCATTCTTTATTATATTTAAATAAATTAAATTATATTAAAGATTCTAATAGTTATAAGAATGAAAAAGTCAATATTCAAGAAATAATAGATGAATCAATAAATAAATTCAAATTACAAAGAAAAGATTTAAAATATAGTGTTAGTGTGAGTGACAATGTCATATTTAACGGAACAGTAGATATGTGGGAAGCAATAGTTGACAACATACTTAGTAATTTTATGAGGTATGCTGAAAAAGAAATAAGAATAATAGTAAAAAATAAAAGTATTCAGTTTTATAACGATGGTGAAAACATTGATGAAAATATTTTAGATGATATCTTTACTCCGTATAAAAAAGGAATTAAAGGTGAGTTTGGACTTGGATTATCTATTGTTAAAAAAACAGTATTGTTGTTTGGATATAGAATAAGTGTCAGAAACGAGAAAAAAGGAGTAAGTTTTATAATAAAGTAGAGGTGTCTACTTTATTTTTTTATTTATATTATGCTATACTTAAATTGGTGATGAAAATGGAAGAGAGTGTTTTAAATAGAATAGACAAAGTGTTTGAAGACATTTTGAAAAAAAACAGAAGTGTAAATATTAAAGATGAGGAATTTGTGGCGGCTTTTATTTATAGTTTAAAGATGAATAATGGCATGTTTCCATCAGAGATACTTAAGGTAGAAAAGAAAAATAAGAAAGATTTAAAAAAAATGGATACTACCTCAATGATAATTGAAGTGTTAAAATATGTTTTAAGATGTAAAATAATTTTTGACAACATGAATGTTGAAAAAAAGAGAGAAGAAGAAAATAAATATTCTTTTCTAGCAGAAAACATTTCATTGACAAAAGATTTCCCAACTCAAGAAAAAATGGATCAACTCATTAGATTTTTCTTAACAGAAAGATATACCCCAAGTAGCAAATACGCTAAACCCATATCTGATACAAAAGAGTTGTTCTATATAACTGCGGAAGAGACTCGTAGAATAGATTGCATGTATGAATTTGAAAACTGTCAAGAATTTGCTGGAAAACACAGATAATGTTTAAAATAGGAAATATAAAAATCAAACATAATATTGTTTTAGCGCCAATGGCTGGAATCACTAATTCCTCTTTTAGAACAATTTGTAAAGACATGGGAGTAGGATTAGTAGTAAGTGAAATGATAAGCGATAAAGCAATTGTTCATCAAAGCAAGAAAACTTTAGAAATGCTTTATATGCAAAAAAAAGAAAGACCTTTTAGCGTACAACTTTTTGGAAGCGAAGTAAGTTCTTTAACAAAAGCGGCAAAATATATTTGTGAAAACGTTAAACCAGATATTATTGATATAAATATGGGGTGCCCTGTTCCAAAAGTTGCTGAAAAAAGTAAAGCAGGGAGTGCTTTATTAAAAGATTTAAATAAAATTAGTGAAATTGTTCAAGCAGTAGTAAAGGTTGTAAATATTCCAGTCACAGTAAAAATTAGAAGCGGCTGGGATAGTAATAATGCTGTTGAAATAGCCAAAATAATAGAAAAAGCTGGAGCTAGCGCTATAACTATTCATCCTAGAACAAGAAAACAAGGTTATAGTGGTAAAGCCGACTGGAGTATAATTAAAGCTGTTAAAGAGAATGTTAATATTCCTGTAATTGGGAATGGTGACATTAAAACATGTTATGATGCTAAGAAAATGCTTGATGAAACAGGGTGCGATGCTGTTATGATTGGTAGAGGAACTCTAGGAAATCCTTGGTTAATAAAAGAAATAATTGCTTATTTAACAAAAGGCATAGTATTAAAAGAACCAACAATAAAAGAAAAAATAAAAGTTATTAAAAGACATATAAGCTTATTAGAAAAACAAAAAGGAGAAAAATTGATGCTTCTTGAGATGAGAAGCCATATTCCTTGGTATTTAAAAGGAATAAAAAACTCCAAAGAATTAAAAGTTGAAGCATGCCATGCTAAATCCAAAAAAGAACTATATGATTTATTAGAAAGAGTGATAAAAAATGAATGCTAGTTTAGGAAAAAGAGTAAGTGCTTACTTAATTGATATTGTACTTATCGTAATTATATCGATAATTTTAATGGGATTTATTCCTAAAAGTGAAAAATATTTAGAAAAAGCAAAACAGTTAGATGATTTATATACAGAATATGTTGATAAAACTATTACTGTAGAAGAATACATTAGTAATTATAAAGAAATTTCATATGAATATGAAAAGGAATCATTAATTTTTAATGTTTTTGATATTGTCTTTGTATTTGGTTACTTTGTAATAATTCCCGTTGTTAACAATGGACAAACAATCGGTAAAAAATTGTTGAAGATTAAGCTAGTTAAAGAAGATGAATCAAAGTTAACTATAAAAGATACTTTTATTAGAAGTGTTATTGTTACAACTTTAGCTGTAAATGTTATTAACCTTATCTTAGTTAATACTGTAAATTACGAATTGTTTTTCATACTAACTATTATTTTGTCAGCTATAAAAACAGTATTAATAATTATAGCTGTATTTATGATATCAATGAGAAAAGACAAAAAAGGATTACACGATATAATGACCAAAACAAAAGTTGTGGAGGAAGTGGCATGAGAGAATTTACAGAACAAGAAACAGTTAGAAGAGAAACTTTAAAAGAACTTGAAAAAGTTATTAACCCTTATCCAGAAAGATTTGAAGTAAACTATCAAATAAAAGATGCGGCAGTTCTTCCAGATGGAACAACTAATGTAAGAGTAGCAGGCAGAATAACTTTAATGAGAAAAATGGGTAAACTTTCTTTTTTAACTATTCAAGATATTGAAGGAAAAATTCAACTTTCAATTAAAGTAGATGTGGTAGGAGAAGAAAAATACGAATTTTTCAAAAACTACTTTGATTTAGGTGACTTTATCGGTGTTGAAGGAGAAGTTTTTACAACGCATACTGGAGAAAAAACAATAAGAGCTAATTCTTTTGAATTTCTTGGGAAAGCTCTAAAACCTATGCCCGAAAAATTTCACGGATTAGCAGATATCGAAAGTATATATAGAAACAGATATTTAGATTTAATTACTTCTGAAGAATCAAGAAATATATTTTTATTTAGATCTAAATTCATCAAAGAAATTAGAAGTTATTTAGATGACTTGGGATATATCGAAATAGAAACACCAATCTTAAATAATAAGGCATCAGGCGCTTTAGCTAAACCTTTTAAAACCCACCACAATGCGTTAGACATTGATGTCTACCTTAGAATCGCACCAGAAACATATTTAAAAAGAGCTGTTGTTGGTGGATTCACCAAAGTTTTTGAAATTGCAAGATGCTTTAGAAATGAAGGAATGGACATGAACCATCTTCAAGATTTTACTATGATTGAAGGATATGGTGCGTATTTAAACTATGAAGACAACATGAAGTTTTTACAAAATATGCTTCAAACAGTAGTAAAAAAAATCTTTGGAACTTTAGAAATACAAGTTGGAGATAAGAAAGTAAACCTAGAAGGTGAATGGAAGATTTGTTCTTTTAGAGACTTAATATTAAAGTATTCAAACATTGATATAAAAGTTGAAAATACAAAAGAATTATTATTAAATAAAATCAAAGAGGCTGATATTAAAATTGATTCTGAAGTAGAATTAGAGTTATTAGGATATGGTAATTTAGTTGATCAATTATACAAAAAAGTTGCAAGACCAAATATAGTTGAACCAACATATTTAATATCTCACCCAATAGAGTTGTCTCCTCTTGCAAGAGCAAACGATAAAGATAAATCTATTACAGATCGTTTTCAATTAGTAATCAATGGAGCAGAAATAATTAATGCTTATTCTGAATTAGTAAGTCCAATTGAACAAGAAGAAAGACTTTCTAATCAAGCAAAATTAAGAGAAGCAGGGGACGAAGACGCTATGCCGATGGATTTGGATTATATTGAGGCAATGGAGTATGGTATGCCACCAATATCTGGCTGGGGAATGGGAATTGATCGAATTGTCCAACTATTAATGAACAAAGAAAATATCAAAGATGTTGTAATGTTTCCACTTATGAAACCGAAAGATAAAAATGAATAATATATTAAAAACAATGCTGACAAGTCTTATTATTAACTTTTTGTTAGCGTTAGTAAAAATAATAGCGGGAATATTTTCAATGTCAGGAGCCTTAATTGCTGATGGAATTCATTCTTTTAGTGATTTAGTAACAGATTTTGTTGCGATAATAGGTGATAAACTCTCAAACAAAACTCCAGATGCAAAACACCCTTATGGGCATGGTAACTTTGAATATATTACAAGTTCAATTATTGGAATTGTTATAGTAATAGTAGGCTCTTTATTAATATACAAGTCTTTTACAAGTAAATCAGATAGTTTAGCTTTAATCGTAATAATAGTAAGTATTTTTACAATAATAGCTAAATATGTTTTAGCTAAATATATAATTAATCAAGGGAAAAAATATAGAAATAATATATTAATTTCGAGTGGTAGAGAAAGCTTTACTGATGTTATTAGTTCAATTGTTGTTTTATTGTCAGCTTTTTTGACAATGCTAGAAAAATATAACAATATATTTAGCTATGCCGATAATTTTGCTTCAATAATAGTAGGAATGTTGATAATAAAAACCGGAATAATAACTGTCAAAGAAAATTTAAGTATTCTATTAGGAGAACAAGAAACAGATATAGAATACATTAATAATTTAAAAAAGATAATATTGAAAAATAAAGAAGTTAAAAATATTGATAGTTTGATTTTATTGAAGTTTGGAGCAGTATATAAACTTAGCTGTGAAGTCAGTATGGATTATACATTAACTCTTTTACAAGCCCATAACGAAGTGGAAAAATTAGAAAAAGATATTAGTAAATATGATCAAAAAATAAAATTTCAAACAATTCATGTCAATCCCTTTAAAGGAGGAACAAATGAATTTAAAAATACAAAACATAACCAAAAGTAAAATAATAACGCCAATTTTATTCTTTATAGTTGGCCTTATATTATTTTTAAACCCAAACAATGCGATAAGAGTTACAACACTAACAATCGCCGCAATTTTATTTTCGTTAGGACTTATAAGATTGATAAATTATGTTGGTAATAAGAAAAAAGGAATAGTTTCAAATGCTGACTTGAACTATTCTGTTATTATTATGTCAATTGGTTTATTTGTTGGGATTTTTTCAGGTCTAATTGAAGTTGCTTTAAGATTCTTAATTGGCTCATGGATCCTTTTTGCTGGTATTACTAGACTTATGACATCAATAAACATGAAAACAAAATATTCCAATTGGATAGGACATTTAATAATCGCTATTTTGATGATTGCTATGGGATTATATATTATTTTTGTTTCCAATCTTGTATTTAGTGGAATTGGTTTATTTATAATGTTTTATGCCTTAATTGATATTGTATTATTTTTTATGAATAAATATAAAAAAGAACCAAAAATCATTAAAAACAAACGAAATAGTGCTTAATATTATTAAAATCTATTGCATTTTGTTATTAAAAGTGATATTCTTTAATTGTAAGTGATTCTAGCTTACGAAAATAGGAGGTAAGAAAATGAACAAGACAGAATTAGTAAGTTACATGTCTGAAGAAGCTGGGTTAACAAAAGTTGATGCAGCAAAAGCGCTTGATGCAATGATGAGCGGAGTAATCAAAGGATTGAAAAAATCAAAGAAAGTTACATTAACAGGTTTCTGTACTTTCTCAGCAGTGAAGAAAGCGGCTAGAACAGGACGTAACCCAAGAACAGGTCAAGAAGTTAAAATACCTGCAAGAACAGCTGCAACAATTAAAGCTGGATCAAAATTAAAAGAAGCTTTAAACTAAAAGGCGACAAGCCTTTTTTTTATGGATTCAATATATATATTTTAATTTACTTGCAAATTGTACCTCAATCAATATATAATTTATATATAATATGAGGTGACTTTATGAAAAAAGGATTTACGATGATAGAGGTTTTAGGAATTATAGTAATAATAGCTTTAATCTCTGTTTTTTCTTTTCCTTTAATCAGGACACTATATGGCAACATTGAAGAAAGTAAGTATCAAGATTTTTTAAACACAATATATATGGCTGCCGAAACATATATTGAAGTTAACTATGAAAATATCTCAGATGAGCAATACATTAGTGTCAAAACATTAGTAGAAGAAGGATATTTAAGTAATACACTATTAAACCCAAACACATCAGTATTAATCATTAATGAAGATGGTATTATTGTCTCAACAAAAAATCCAGCCAATAATACAAGAAGTTATGAATATATAATTGAAGAATATATTAATATTTACTCAGTAGAAGATCTTGTTGATTTATCAATTAGTGTTAGTGCGGGAAATAGCTATAGTGAAAAAGTAATTATATTAAATAAATCTATTGATTTTAGTGATGTTGCTTCTTATGAAGACAGTACAACAACAACTTATGGAGATTTAAATGGCAACGGTAGTACGCAAGCTTTGATTCTTGAATTAACAACACTAAAAGGCTTTCCCCAAATTGGAAACAATGTAAATTATTTTTCTGGAACTTTTGTTGGGAATGGTTACAAAATCGATAATTTATATATCAATACAACAAGTAGTTATATAGGGTTATTTGGGTATTTAAACGGCGCTTATGTTAGTGACCTTGTTTTGAATGGTATTGTTAGTGGTGGATCTTATACAGGCGTTTTAGCGGGCTATATTAAAGATTCAACAGTTAAAAACGTAGTCGCAACAGTTTCAATTGCTAGTTCAAGTAATTACGTTGGAGCGCTTAGTGGAGCTGCTAATAATTCTACTATTGAAGATATAATCATAAACTATCAAATAAGTACTAGTTCTTCATATATTGGAGGTTTAGTAGGTAATGTTGAAAACAGTAGTATTATAAAATTTATAGATGCTAGTGGTACTATTGAAAGTAGTGGTTCAAGTATTGGTAGTATAGCTGGAATCGTTTCTAACTCATCAATTTCCAACGCAACATCTAAAGGTAAGATAATTGGTTTAAATAATGTTGGTGGAATTGTTGGCAGCGCTAGTGCAGCTACTTTATATTCTCTTGAAAATACAGCAATAGTTAATGCTTATAATGAAGTTGGTGGAATTGTTGGATCTAGTTCTAACTCAACATCAATTAATGAATGTCACAATTTTGGAATTATAAGCGGAAACGAAAAAATTGGTGGAATTGTTGGAGCGGCTTTTTCAACGTCAACAATTACTAAAAATTATTCGACAAAAGATATTAATGGTGTAACTACAGTTGGAGGTCTTATTGGTTTACTAAAAGACAGTAGTATGACAAACAATTATGCCGTTGGCGGGGTTGCTGGAACAACTGAAGTTGGAGGTTTAATAGGTAGAGTAGATAATTCAACAGTAAGTAATTCTTATTGTAGTAATATTGCAACCGGGACTTCAATTGTTGGGTCGTTCATAGGTCAAACACTAAATACTGTTTCTATTGCTCATTCATATGTTGATAGTTCAATTGCAAGTGGAAGTTTTATTTCTTCAGCTAGCGCGTCAACAACGCTAAATGATTCTTCGGCTCTTCCCAAAGCAACTATTATAACAAGAGCTAATACTTATTGGGATACCAATATATGGAATAATAGTGGGGAACTTCCAACCTTGAAATAACTAAATTATAATAGTATAATGATACAAGGAGACTTTATGAAAAAGACAATAAGAAATTTTGATTTAAGTGGCAAAAAGGTAATTATACGATGCGATTTTAATGTTCCCATTAAAAATGGTGTGATTACAGATGATAATAGAATAAGAGAAAGCTTAGAAACAATAAACTATGCATTAAATCATAATGCCAAAGTAATTTTAATGTCTCATTTAGGAAGAATAAAAGCAATAGAAGATTTAAATGAAAACACATTATGTCCTGTTGCGGTAAGATTAGAAGAATTACTTCAAAAAAAAGTAATTTTTGTGCGTGAAACAAGAGGGAAAGAGCTAGAAGAAAAAATTAATAATTTAAAAGATACAGAAGTATTACTGATGGAAAATACAAGATTTGAAGATTTAGATGGTGAAAAGGAAAGTAAAAATGACGAAGAATTAGGCAAATATTGGGCCAGTCTAGGTGATATTTATATTAATGATGCTTTTGGGACAAGTCATAGAAGCCACGCTTCAAATGTTGGAATTGCAACTCATTTGCCAAACGGAATAGGGTTTTTAATAGAAAAAGAACTTTTAGAGTTTGTGAAAATAAAGAACCCTAAAAGACCATTAACTATTATAATGGGTGGCTCAAAAGTAAAAGATAAGATAAATCTCATAAAAAATTTAGCCAGTATGGCAGACTATTTGTTACTAGGTGGTGGAATAGCTTTTACATTTTTACATGCTTCAGGCATAAATATAGGAAAATCAATACTTGATGAAGAAAGTCTTGATTTTTGTCGAGAAATGTTGGCAAAACATAAAGATAAAATAATATTACCAGTTGATGCTGTTTGTAGTTATGACACATTAAATGAAAAATCATATTCCAAAGATATTAAAGATTTTGATTCTTTAGATATTGGACTTGATATTGGAGAAAAAACAAGTAAAATATTTGAAAAAATCATAAAAAAAAGTAATACTGTTTTATGGAACGGGCCTGTTGGAATGAGTGAATATGAACAATTTTCAAACGGAACAAAAGCCATTTGTGAAGCTTTAAAAGAAGGTTTGGCAATTAAAATAGTAGGTGGGGGAGACACTGCAGCCGCAGTTATCAATTTTGGTTATAAGAAATATATGACCCATATTTCAACTGGTGGTGGCGCCTTTTTGGAATTAATCGAAGGAAAAAGTTTGCCTGGAATAGAGATTATAGATGAAAAATAATAAAAGAATAATAAATTTAATAATTCTTTTTATAGTGATTGCTTTAGTTATGTATTTTGCTTTAAAAGATGATTTTACTGGAGTAATTAAGCAACTTACAAACATAAATATTGTATATTTGGGGCTAGGATTACTGTTTTTAGCTGTGTCTTTAATATTTAGAAGTCTAATATTTTATAGATTAGTTAAAAGATTTAATAAGGATTATACTTTTGCCAATTCATTTAAACTTAGAGTCATTACTCAATTATTTGATGCGATAACTCCATTCGCATCTGGTGGTCAACCGTATCAAGTATATGACTTAAAAAAACACAACGTTTCCTTAACAAACGGAGCCAATGTTGTTGTAGAAGATTTTATCATATTCCAGATAGCATACATTATATTAAGCGTTTTTGTATTAGTATATAATTATTTTTTTCATGTTTTTTCAACAATTGACTTTTTAAAGACGTTAGTAATAATAGGATTTTGTATCAATTTATTTATATTTTCTACAATATTACTATTGTCTTTTAGTAAGAATATTAGTAAGGCAATTATGAAATTTGGAATAATGTGTCTAAATGCGCTTGGAATTGTAAAAGATAAACAAAAACAATACGAAAGATGGGAAATAAGCATAGAAAGCTATAATGCTAATTTTAAGTTATTATTTCAAAATAAAAAAGAATTAATAAATTTATCTTTCATGTCAATAATATCAGTTGGTTTTCTATATGCTATACCATTTTTTATAGTACTAGGAGCTGGATATAAAGATTTAAGTTTTGTTGATTCTTTTGTTGCTACAACGCATACGATGATTGCCGCTTCTTTTGTTCCAATACCAGGTGGGACAGGCGGTATGGAATATGCTTTTTCTGAAATTTATAATAATTTCATCATAGGTCCTACTTTAGTTGCAGTTCTACTTACTTGGCGTTTTATAACATACTATCTAGGAATGATTTTAGGATCAATTCTACTAATGTTTAATAGAAAAAAAAGGAGATGTTATGAAAAAATTAGTAATAGCTAATATGAAAATGAACCTTTTATTGTCAGAAATACAAGAATATGTTAGTAAAATAAAACACGAAAACAATGTTATTATATGTCCAACAAGTATATATATTCCTTATTTTTCTTCATTTAACGTTGGTATTCAAAATGTATTTTACGAAAATAACGGTTCTTATACAGGAGAAATTTCTCCAAAACAAGCAAAAAGTCTTGGCGTTAATTACGCTATAATTGGTCACAGTGAGAGAAGAAGACTGTTTGAAGAAACAAACCAAATAATAAATAAGAAGATCAAAAAGGCTTTAGAAAATGATTTAAAAGTTATTTTGTGTATTGGAGAACAAGAAGGACAAAATTTAATTGAAACACTAAATACACAACTAGAAGAATGCTTAAAAGAACTTGAAAGTGTTACAAAAATAATAGTAGCCTATGAACCTGTTTGGGCAATTGGAACACAAAAAACCCCAACTATGGAACAAATATCCAAAACAATACAATATATAAAAGACTATATATATGGTAAATATGAAACCAGCATACTTGTTTTATATGGTGGAAGCGTTAGTAAAGATAACATCGAAGAGTTAAACAAAATAGAAAACGTAGATGGATTTCTGGTTGGAACAGCAGCCAAAAGTATTAATGAACTTAATAAAATAATAGAAGTTACTAACAGGTAACTTTTTTTAGGAGAAAAATGGGAAAAATAAAAGTACTAATAATTGAAGATAATGAAAAACTAATTGAAGAAATGAAAAAACATTTTAAAAATACAAACATAGAAATTGTTTATTCTGCAAATAATGGTGAATATGGTTTAGATTTAATAAATAAAAAAACAGACTACGATGTGGTTATATTAGACTTAGTTATGCCGGATAAAGATGGATTATACGTTCTTGAAAATATTAAAAAAAAGATATTTAACAAAATCATTGTTTCTACAAGCAACAATTCACCTTATATAATAAATAAAGTGAGTTCATATGGCATCCCTTATTATTTATTAAAGCCTTATGATTTAACTATTTTAGAAAAAAGAATATATGAAATAAGCGAAGCAAAAAGTAAATTAAATAATATAACAAAATTACTACATGAATTTGGTCTTCCTTCACATTTAAAGGGTAGTCAGTATTTAGAGGGGATTATAAATGAAGTGTATAATTCAAATACGGCAATAAAAGATGCTTATGAAAGTGTAGCTAAAAACTTAAATACAACTCCACAAAAAATAGAGCGCACAATACGTTACGCAATAGAAATAGGTTTTAATAGAGCAAACATTAGCTTTGTGGAGGAGAGTTTTGGCTCAAGCATTGATGCATTTAAAGGAAAACCAACTAACACTGAGTTTTTATGGACTGTTGTAAATATGTTAAAATTAAAAAATTGAAGTAAATAATCATCAAGAATTTTTGTGTTTACTTAAACAATTTCTAAAAATGGAGTGTAAATGTGCGCCAATCATATCAAACAAATGTATGTAAAAAGTATTGACAAGCATTATATTCTATTATACAATTGTAATGTAATAGAGGAGGACTTAAAGTGAACAAGCAAGATAAAACTTTAGATCAAGTTTTAAGTGACATAGAAAAACAATTTGGCAAAGGCTCAATAATGAAGTTAGGCGATAATGAGTTTAAAAAAATAGATACTGTTTCTAGTGGTTCAATATCACTAGATATCGCTCTTGGAATAGGTGGTTATCCTAAAGGAAGAATTATAGAGATATATGGCCCCGAAGCGTCTGGAAAAACAACGTTTGCGTTGCATGCTATTGCCGAAGTGCAAAAAAAAGGAGGCAGAGCAGCTTTTATTGATGCTGAAAACTCTTTGGATCCACAGTATGCTGCTAAAGTAGGAGTTAACATTGATGAATTACTGTTATCGCAACCAGATAACGGAGAACAAGCACTTGAAATATGTGAAGCTTTAGTTAGAAGCGGAGCTATTAGTATTGTTGTTATTGATTCGGTTGCGGCTTTAGTTCCTAAAGCAGAAATCGAAGGAGAAATGGGAGACTCTCATATGGGTCTTCAAGCAAGGTTAATGAGCCAAGCTCTTAGAAAGTTAACGGCAATCATTAATAAAACAAATACAATTGCTATTTTTATAAATCAATTAAGAGAAAAGGTTGGAATTGTTTTTGGAAATCCGGAAACTACTCCTGGTGGTAGAGCACTAAAATTTTACTCTTCAGTAAGATTAGATATTAGAAGAGCAGAGCAGATAAAATCAGAAACTCAAATAACAGGAAATAAAACAACAATAAAAGTTGTAAAAAACAAAATGGCGCCGCCTTTTAAAACTTGTACAGTAGATATATTATATGGTGAAGGAGTATCAAGAGAAGGAGAAATATGTGACTTGGCAACTGAAGCTAAAATAATTGAAAAATCAGGTGCTTGGTATTCTTATAGTGGAAACAGAATAGGTCAAGGAAGAGACAATGTTAGAGATTTATTTAAAAAAGATCAAAAATTAAGAGAAGAAATAGAGAAAAAAGTTAGACAATTTTATAATATTGATAAAGAAGATGTTAAAGATAAAAAGTAAACATCTTTTTATTTGTTTACAAAGGTATGCATTTTATTTATAATGAGAATGGTGAAGCTTTATGGCAATTTATATTCATATTCCTTTTTGTAATCAACTTTGTTCTTATTGTGCGTTTTGTAAAATGATATATAACGCTTCTTGGGCAGATAAATATTTAGATGCTTTAAGAAAAGAAATAGAAAAAAATTATCAAAAAGAAGAAATAAATACTATTTATATAGGCGGTGGAACTCCAAGTTCATTAACTATTTTTCAACTAAAAAAATTATTTGAGATAATAAGTGTATTTAAGTTAAAAAAAGATGTTGAATTTACTTTTGAATGCAACGTTGGTGATTTAACAAAAGAAAAAATTGATTTATTATATAGTAACGGAGTTAATAGGCTAAGTATTGGACTACAAAGTTTTAGTAAGAAGAATTTGGATTTTTTAAACAGAAGTCACACTTATAAAACAGTAAAGCAAACAATAAAATTAATTAAAAAAATAGGTTTTAAAAACATTAATCTAGATTTAATGTACGCTATTCCTAAACAAACAATAAAAGATTTAGGGAAAGATTTAAAGAAATTTCTAAAATTAAAAGTTAGTCATATTTCAACATATTCTCTTATGATCGAACCAAACACAGTACTTTTTAATAAAAAAATAAAGCCAGTGGATGAAGAGTTGGATTTTAAAATGTATAAAAAGATTAAAAAAACATTAGAAAAAAATAACTATATTCATTATGAGATTAGTAATTATAGTCAAAGAGGATATGAATCAAAACACAACTTAACTTATTGGAATAACAATAAGTATTATGGTTTTGGTTTAGGCTCATCAGGGTACTTAAACAATGTGCGTTATGAGAATACAAAATCACTAAAAAATTACTTTGAAGAAAAATTTAAAGCTAAAGAAGAAATATTAGATAAAAATGCTGAAATAGTTTATGAATTAATACTTGGGTTTAGAAAAATTAAGGGAATAAACCTAACTTTTTTTAACAAAGAATATAACATTTTATTACAGGAGAATGCAATAATAAGAAAGTTACTACAAGAGAAAAAATTAATCATTGATAAAGATAACATCTACATTAATCAAAAATATTTATATACTTCAAATGAAATTTTATTAGAACTTGTTGAGGAGACTTACTTTTAGAAAAGTAAGTTATTTCCGTTCTTTACATTCATGGCTTAACCCTGTATAATGTTTATAGTAAAGAGTATTAGAAGTATTAATTTGAAGACCTTAAGGAGTAAATTATGGAAGATATTGAAGTTGTTGAAATAGATGAAAGCAAACCAGAAAAAGAAGAATTCAGCGTTATCAAGACATATGGTGAGGAACTTGTTTCTAAAAAATATATAACAAATCCAGCTATTGCCAGAGATGACGAAATAAAAAAACTAATGTTAGTTTTATTAACTCCAGAAAAGTCTGCTCTTTTAACAGGTAAAGCTGGTATAGGTAAGACCGCTATTGTAGAAGGACTTGCTTATTTAATTCAAAGAGATGAAGTGCCTGATGCACTTAAAGGTTATAAAATAATAAAAATAAATTCAAATTCCTTGGTTGGAACGGTTATTTTAAATAACACTGAAGAAATGGCAATAAATATTTTGATGAGAGAACTAAAAGGACTTTCTAAAATGATTCTGTTTATCGATGAAGTTCACACTTTAATTGGTGGTAGAGAAGCTGGCCCAATGGATCTTGCCAACATTTTAAAACCGGCCTTAGATAGAGGAGATATGAAGGCAATAGGTGCGACAACTACGGCTGAATATGAAGCCTACATAGTTAGAGATAGGGCTTTCTTACGAAGATTTGAAAGAATAGAAGTTTTAGAGCCAAGCCTAGAAACAACTGTTGAAATTCTTATGAAAAGTATTCCAAAATATGAGTATAAAACAAAAGCCCATATAAAATATACTAACTTTATAACAGAAATGCTTATAACAGCTATTGTTTCTGCAACGGGGCCTTTTAAAAGAGTGTATGGGTTAGCTGCGATGTATCCAGATGTTGCTTTTTCAGTACTTGCGGCAGCCTTTTCTCAAGCGGTTTACGCTAACAGAGATGAAGTTACGATATTAGACTTTTATAATGCGATTAAAACTAGTAAAAGAATATATCCCGACTCAATTGTCAAAGAATTAAAGATATTTAGGGATAAATTTAAGCAAATTTGTGAAGAATTTAATATTGTTTTACCAGAAGTTACAATAGAAGAAATTAGAGTTATAGAGAGTGATTTTTAAATCCCTGAGGTTATCAAATTTTATTAAAAATATAAACTTTATAAAAAAAAGTTTATGTAAAACGATTATGTGTTTACAAAACAAATAAAAAATGATAACATTAATTAAGAATAGAAAGAGGATGTAGTATGTTGGACTTTGTTGAACAAAATTACGTTTGGTTTATTGGTGGAGCAATATTCATTGTTTTAATAGTAATAGGGTATATTGCTGAACAAACAGATTTTGGTCACAAAAAAATCGAAAGAAAAGCAAAACCTGAAGAACCAATCAACAAAAAAGAAGTAATTAAGGAAATAAAAGAAACAAAAGAGTTTGAAAATATCAAACTTAATGATGTTGTATATAAAGGAACAGAAGCAAAGGCTGAAGAAGTAAAAAAAGTAGAAGATATTTCAACTATTAAAAATGAACCTGTAAAACCTAATATACCATTTAATAATGATAAGAAAACAGAACCAATTAAAAATGATAATAAACAATTTAAAGAAGAAAAAAAGGATATCCCTTTCAATAATAATGTTAAGGTAGAAAATAAAGATATTAAAGAAAACAACAAAGATATTGAAAGTGAAGATCAAAGTGTTTGGGAAAAACCAACTGTAGAAGTTGAACCAAAAAAAGAAGAAATTACTACTGAAGAAGATATTTGGGATTTTTAAAAACAATTTTATTGTTTTTTTTTATTTAATGTCTTGTTTTATTTGGTTGGTTATTGTATAATTGTCCATGTTGAAATGTCCTGGTAGCTCAGCTGGATAGAGCAATGCCCTTCTAAGGCATCGGTCGGAAGTTCGAATCTCTCCCAGGACACCATAAATTGTAATTAAACACTCCTTAGGAGTGCTTTTTTATAAGTAGTATTCATAACTTGACTTCTTTCTTAAAAAGAATTAGAATAAAAAATTAATAGGAGGAAATAACGTTATGAATTGGAATCTAAAAAGTAAATTGAAAATTGAAGCTTTTTCCCAAGAAAATTTAACAAGACTAATACAAGATAATAGTCAAATATTAAAAAAAGAAATCGATTCAACTGCCGAAATTGCAATTGTTGTGAAACCAAATATTGATTGGGATGAATGCCCAAGAGAAGTCATAACTGAATTCTCGGTTCCGGCATTTTATATTCCAATAGAGGAATATGAAAATTTTTTTCCGGTGCACAAGGAAGAAATTGAAATGCTCAAAGAACTTTTAAGCATTCAAAAAAATGCCTCTCAGGATGATCCTAATGAAGCTCATCATTTTGGAACAATTATTTTTATGAAACTTATAACAGCTTATGCAAAATTAGAACAATTAAGTAAAAAACTGGAAAGTGTACAAGACCCCACTAAATACGGTTTTATTAAACGTGTATTAGATTACGTGGTGAGAGATATTACATCAAAGCTTAAACACACGAAGATTGTATGGGAATATAAAGAATGGACTGTCGGTAATGACTTTAAAAGATACGATGAAGCATACTTGTTAGACTTGAATGGTGGGAAAAAATTATTTGATGAAGCCAGCAAAGAAACTTTAAACAAAGACGTTTTTGCTTTCATTGAAAATTATTTAGAAGAAGCAAAAAAAGAAGAAGAATCGAAACCTATTTATCACGAAACAGTCAAAGTAGAGAGAAAACCTATTTCATTAATCTTAAGTAGTGATGATATTGCTCGAAACTCAGCAACTGTGTATTATCAAATTATAAAAGAACTAGCAACATTAGATGAAGATGACGGAGCTATTCACTTTCAGTCTCTTCAGAGCTTTATTTGGAAAATGGATGAAATGAAAGAAGCTAACCAATTTATTGATGTTGAATTGATTATTATTGATTCGGCGCCTCCATATTTCGCACATCCAACTTTGGAACAATTTCAATTGATGAAGAAATATGGAATATATAATTATGGATTAACAAGAAGCGGATTAGATTATGATAACGGCTGTATTAAAGACATTAAAGGCATTTTAAGGTTAATAAAAGGAGAATATCCAGAATTGCCTTTACCAATAGTAATATCAGATGGTTCTGTAAAAAAATCGCTTGAATATTCAGAAAATGAATGTATAGCAATATGTTCGAGTGATTATGACGAACACGACGATAAAGTAATAAAAGCACGTCAGCATTTATTAAAAAGGCAGCAAGAAAAAGAATGTATGACAATATAAGAAGAAAAAAAGGAAATTGATCCTTTTTTTTTGTATATATCATTAGGGAGTTCTATAATATGGAAATGATTAGTGAACAAAAGTTAAATGAAATAAGAAAAAGCGTTGACATAGTAGACATTATTTCAGAATACGTTCCTCTTACTAAAAGAGGCAAAAACTTTTTTGGAATATGTCCTTTTCACAATGACAACAATCCTTCAATGAGCGTTTCTAACGAAAAACAAATATATAAGTGTTTTTCTTGTGGCGCTAGTGGAAACGTTTTTACTTTCTTACAAAATTATGAAAACATAACCTTTATTGAAGCAGTCAAAAAGGTTGCTGACAAAGCTAACATTGATTTAAATATAAATACAAAAGTAAAACAAAATAAAAATGAAAAATTATATGAAATTTATAATACATCTTTAAAGCTATATCAAAATAACATTAATACAAAAGAAGGCCTAGAAGCAAAAGAGTACTTAAAAAAAAGAAAAATAGATGAAGATTTAATCAAAGAATTTGAAATAGGATTATCTTTAAAAAACAATAAGGTATTAACTGAAATGTTAATTAAAAAAGGTTTTAGCTATGAGGACATCAATAAAAGTGGACTGGCCGTCAAAAACGATTTTGGTTATTCAGACATTTACTATGATCGAATAATGTTTCCTCTGCACGATCTAAACGGCAAAGTAGTAGGTTATAGTGGTAGAGTCTACAACAAAGAAGATCAGTCAAAATACATAAACACAAGAGAAACCGAAATATTTAAAAAAGGCGAGCTTTTATATAATTCTCATCGCGCAAAAGACCATATTAGAAAAGAAGACTCTGTTATAATAGTTGAAGGCTTTATGGACGTTATAAGGTGTTTCTCTATTGGAGTGAAAAATTGTATTGCGCTTATGGGAACATCAATGACTAAGACACAAGCAAATTTAATTAGAAAATTGAGTAGAAATGTTATTCTATGTTTTGACGGGGATGCGGCAGGAGAAAAGGCAACAGAAAGCGCTAGTATGGAATTCATCAATATGGGGATAACTCCAAAAATAATTAGATTAGAAGAGAATTTAGACCCGGATGACTATATTATTAAAAAAGGCACTGAAAAATTTAAAGAAAAATTAACCAATCCTATGACAGTAACAGACTTTAAATTAAATTATTATAAAAAAGGAAAAAATCTTAGCCAAGCAGAAGATCAAGCAGCTTATATAAATGAAGTAATCAAATCATTAAATGAAATAGATGATGATATTTTACGAGAAATAACTTTAAATAAAATAAGTGAAGAAGCCAAAATAGATATTAATTTGTTGAAAAGTAAAATAGTCAAACAAGAAAAAAAAGAAGAAGTAAATAAACAAATAAAACTAAATAAATATCAGAAAGCCGAAATGTTCTTGTTATATTATATGGCCAATAGTAATGAAGTTGCTAAAATGTATGAACACAAACTAGGTTATTTACCAACAAAAGAATACAGGGAACTTGCTAGAAGTATAGTTAACTTTTATGAAGATAATGCGGATGGAATAATAGCGGATTTAATAAACTACTTAGATGAGGATTTATTAAAAACATTAAATACGCTTTTAGACTTAAATTTAAAAGACAACTATTCTTTAGAAGAAATAAACGACTATATTGAAACAATTAATGAATACAATGTAAAAAATGAAATTCAAAGATTAAGAGGCAAATTAAAAGAAGCAGACTTTCAAGAACAAGAAGAAATATTAAAAAAAATAGTTGAATTAATAGGAGTAGAAAATGATAAATGAAATCAAAACCTTTGAAGATAGAAAAAAAGAACTAATTAAAATTGGACAAATAAATGGATTTATTACATACGAAGATTTAGCAAAAAAATTAAAAGGCTTAGAGCTTGATTCAGACGAACTAGATGATTTATATAATTCTCTTAGAGAAAATGATATAGAAATAAAGGCCGAAGAGGAAGATGACGGGAAACCTTTGGTTTTAGAGGATAATATTCTTACAAAAGATTTAACTATAAATGACCCGGTTAGAATGTATTTGAAAGAAATTGGCCAAATAAAATTATTAACGACCGAAGAAGAATTAAATTTAGCAGATCGAATAATAAAAGGGGAACAACGCGCAAAAGACATCCTAGCAGAGTCCAACTTAAGACTTGTTGTTAGTATTGCCAAACGTTATGTTGGAAGAGGAATGCTTTTTCTAGATTTGATTCAAGAAGGAAACATAGGGCTTATGAAAGCCGTTGAAAAATTTGATGTTTCTAAAGGATACAAATTTAGTACATATGCCACATGGTGGATAAGACAAGCAATTACAAGAGCTATCGCAGATCAAGCAAGAACAATTAGAGTTCCTGTTCACATGGTAGAAACTATTAATAAATTAGCTAGAATCCAAAGACAAATGACTTTAGAGTTAAATAGGGAACCAACAGAAGAAGAACTTGCTAAAAAAATGGAAACTTCTGTTGAAAAAATACGAGAAATATTTAAAGTTAGTCAAGATCCAGTAAGTTTAGAAACACCAATTGGTGAAGAAGACGACACTCACTTGGCTGATTTTATTCCTGATGAAAGAAATACTAGCCCGGAAGATTTTACCATAAATGAATTATTAAAGGATGAAATATCAGATGTTTTGTTAACTTTAACTGAAAGAGAAGAAAAGGTTATTCGTCTTCGTTTTGGTCTAGATGATGGAAAACCTATGACATTAGAAGAGGTAGGACAACTATTTGGGGTTACAAGAGAAAGAATTAGGCAAATTGAAGCTAAAGCCCTAAGAAAACTAAAACATCCGTCAAGAAGTAGAAAACTTAAAGATTATTTATCTAGTTAAATAATCTTTTTTTTGTCAGTTTCAAAACTATTTTCTTAATTTATAAAATATGTTATACTAATTAAGAATAATAAAGGAGGATTTCTAATGAAAAACATTTTGCGCATATTTTATAAAATTATTAGATTTCCCCTATTAGTTATAAGGTTATTTTTCTTAGGAATTTTTAAAACTTTAAAAACATTTAGCGAATTAATTTATAATACTATAAAGTATTTTATCTATGGAGTAGTTTTTATTTCACACATCCTATATAGTATTATAAGTAAATTTATAAAGTATTTTACTTATGGAATAGTTTACATATTTGTCGTAATGTATGTTTTATTTAAAAAAACAGGGCAATATTTATTATATTCTTTGGTTGTACTTAGTTTTATATTTTATAAAATTATTAAATACTTTTTATATGGAACTTACTTTCCGTTTGTTTTTGTTGTTGAAAAAAAACGCATAATTAGTGATAAAAACAGAGCTAAAAAAGAAAAGTTAAGAATAGAAAAAATAAAAGCTAAAATAGAAAAGAAAGCTCAAAGACAAAGACAAGAAGAAGCAAGAGTAATAGAAAAAACAAGAATTTTAGATAAGAAAAAAGAGCTTAGAGACCAAGAGAAAAAAAGAAAACAGAGTCTTGAATTTATTAATGAAAATGTTTCAATAGAAGACATAGGCTTTAAATATAGATTGAAACAAGCATCTAATGTCTTTAATAACTTACCTGAAAAGATCAAAAAGAAGTTAAAAAGCTGGTATGAAAATTTATCTTTCATCAAAGCTAGAAAGAACCGTTTTGATATAGAAAGACAAGAACTTCTAATTAATTTTGAAGGTGAAGACGCTGTTAAGAGTACTAGAAAAATCCCATACGAGTATGTTGTTAAAACAAGTGATGGAAAAATCATTAGAGGGCATTATGAAGCTTTTTCAAAAGTCGAAGTTCACTCGTTTTTACTAAGTGAAAACTATGTTGTTTATAGTATAAAAACTTCACGTTGGATTCAGATAAAATATGGCAGAAAAGCAAATTCGAGAATGAAATTTAAAGTAAAAGATTTAGTTTTCTTTTTGACACAATTGTCAACATATATTAAATCGGGTATAACATTAGTTGAAGCTCTTAGAATTTTATCAAGACAATATAAAAATAAGCAATATAAGCAAGCAATTAGAAACATTATTTATGAGCTTACAATGGGTGAGAATTTTAGTAATGCGATGGAAAAACAAGGAATGGCTTTTCCAAAACTACTTATCAACATGGTAAAAGCGTCTGAAATGACAGGGGAACTTCCAGAAGCTCTTGATGATATGGCTGATTATTATACAGAGGCGGATAAAACAAGAAAACAAATGATAACAGCTATGACATACCCAGTTATAATTTTTGTTTTAGCTACTGCAGTTATCGTCTTTGTTCTATTATATGTAGTTCCAAAATTTACTGATATTTATTCTTCAATGGAAGGAACACAAATACCTGACTTTACAAAATTTGTAATGAATGCTAGTGCGTTTATTAAAGAAAACGTTTTAAAAATACTTATAGTATTAGTAGTTTTATTAATAGCTGCTAGATATTTATACATATATATAAAATCATTTAAGACTATGATTCAATGGATATTAATGCATATTCCGGTATTTGGAAATGTTATCATTTATAATGAAGTAACAATGTTTACTAAAACTTTTGCTTCTCTTTTAAAACACAACGTATTTATTACTGAAAGTATGGAAATATTAACAAAGCTAACAAGCAATGAAATTTACAAAATGATAATATTAGATACTATTTCCAACTTAGCTCACGGAGATAAATTGTCTTTATCATTTAAAAATCATTGGGCTTTTCCAATTCCAGCGTATGAAATGCTAGTAACGGGGGAAAAGACAGGAGAGTTGCCTGAAATGATGGCAAAAGTATCTTCATATTACCAGGAGTTACACAAAAACTCTGTGACTAGAATAAAAACTTTTGTTGAGCCAATATTAATTATATTTTTAACAGTTGTTGTTGGAGCAATTATTCTAGCTATAGTATTGCCGATGTTTAGCTTATATCAACAAGTTCAAGGCATGTAGTAAGGGGATAGAAAATGAATACGATATATACGATTTACTTTTTTATACTTGGGATTGTTTTTGGTTCATTCTTCAATGTTGTAGGCTATAGGCTTCCAAAAGAACAGTCTATCGTAAATCCTCCATCTCACTGCCCAAAGTGTAATCATAAATTGAAATTTTTGGAATTAATTCCAATTTTTTCTTTTTTAATTCAAGGTGGAAAGTGTAGAAATTGTAAACAAAAGATATCTTGGTTTTATACGATATTTGAACTTTTAACAGGTGTTTTATTTGCTTTAGCCTATCTAAGATTTGGAATATCTAATGAGTTAATCACAGCGCTTGTCTTTATTTCTATGTCCATAATAATTATAATAAGCGACTATCAAACATTTATTATTCCTGATGAGATTTTGGTTTTTGCAGGATGTTTTTTCTTAACATTTATTCTAGTTAATTCAGGTGTTGATCAATTTTTAATTTCTTTATTATCGGGAATTATATCTTTTCTTATAATGTATGCTTTAAAGAAAGTAGGAGACTTGTCTTTTAAAAAAGAATCTATGGGTGGTGGGGACTTAAAACTAATGTTTATCTTTGGTATTGTTTTTGGTTACCAGCTTTCTATTGTAGTCTTGTTTTTGGCTTCCATAATTGGTCTTCCAATATCTATTATTATATTAAAAATTAAAAAAACGAATATTATTCCATTTGGTCCGTTTTTATGTATTGCTGCGCTTATTTTGTTGTTTTTCAACTTTAATTTTAACGATTTAATTAACTACCTTTTTTACTCTTAAGAAAAAACTAGATTTTTCTAGTTTTTTGTTTTACAATATTAATTGTTGTAAAACATTTTATGTCCTTGTAACTCAGTTGGATAGAGTATCCCCCTCCTAAGGGGAAAGTCGGCAGTTCAAATCCGCCCAAGGACACCAAAAATTTGTATTTATTAGATATAAAAACAGGGAGGTTTTAAGATGATTACAATAGAACTATTAAAAAGAGAAAGTTTTGGAGACGGCAGCTGTGATGCAACTTATGGTATTAATAGTGAAACAGTCACTTGCCGAGTAGATAATTTTTCGGTAGACCCAATATCAGTTTTAACTTATGTATTAGATAAAAAAAACATTGGCTATTGTGTAGAACAAAATAACGAAAAATTGTATCCTTGGAAAGTAAAAAGAATATTTATAAATACCGAAGATAAAAAATATATAATAATCCTTTTACAAACAATTATGATTGATAGATGTATACCAAATGTTTCTGCACCTGAAAGAAGGGGATGGCCTCGCTTTGTGAATGGCGTTTATAACATACCTTTAGATGAAGCGGTTTCTATATCTGAGCAGCTTTTACCTTTTCCAGCAACACTTGAGGAGCAAGAAGAAGCTTTAAAAAAGCAAAAGGAAGGTAAAATTATACATTTGGAGTATACGCCATCTTATGTTTATAGGTTAAGACAGCATTCAATAGTAAGAGCTTGTGGGAACTGTTACTCGTTACATACTGATGATCCAAAAGTGAACACACTAATAAAGAAATAGTGGTGTCAAACTAGATGCAACTAAATGTACAATAGTACATTTTTTGTTTGAAAAACAGTAAAAATATATTATAATATAGTTGCTTAGATTAGGAAGTGTATTTATGGAAAAAATTAGTATTGTAGTCCCTTGCTATAATGAAGAAGAAACAATAGATATTTTTTATGAAGAAATAAGTAAAATTATCAAAAAAATGAAGAAAGTTTCTTTTGAACTTGTTTTTGTAGATGATGGCTCAAAAGATAAGACTCTTGACAAATTAAAGCTTTTGGCAAAAAAAGATAAAATAGTAAAGTTTATCTCTTTTTCAAGAAACTTTGGCAAAGAAGCCGGAATATTTGCCGGATTTGAGTACGCTACAGGAGACTATATAGCTACAATGGACGTTGATTTACAAGATCCTCCTTATTTATTAGAAGAAATGTATGAAACTATTAAGCAAGGCGAATTTGACTGTATAGGAACAAGAAGCATTAGTAGAAATGGCTATTCTTTTTTAAGAAAAATATACACCAAATGGTTTTATAAACTTATTAGTAAAATGTCTAAAACTACAATGGTTGATGGAGCCAGAGACTTTAGGCTTATGACTAGACAAATGGTTAATGCGATACTATCTATGAAAGAATATAACAGATATTCTAAAGGGATATTTGCTTGGGTGGGTTTTAAAACCAAATGGATTACCTTTGAAAATCAAGATAGAGTTGCTGGAACAACCAAATGGAACTTCTTTTCTCTTTTTGGTTACGCGATAGACGGAATTGTAGGATTTTCGACAAAACCTCTTTTGATTTCAGCTTTTTTAGGAATAATTTTATTCCTTTTAGCTTTTATTTTCGTGATAGTAATTATAGTTAAGACAATTTGTCTTGGCGACCCAGTAGGCGGTTGGCCAAGCCTTGCATGTATTATTTTATTTATTGGCGGCGCTCAGTTATTTTGCCTTGGAATAGTAGGAGAGTATTTAGCAAAAACATATTTAGAAACAAAAAAAAGACCAATCTATATTATTAAGGAAACAGAAAATGGTAAAAAAATATTATAAAAAATATGAAGAACTTATAAAATATTTAATATTTGGAGTTTTAACTACTCTTGTTAGTTTAGGAGTATATTATTTGTGTACTCTTTCTTTTTTGTCTGCAGATAATCCTTTTGAACTACAAATCGCCAATATTATTTCTTTTGTAATAGCGGTAACTTTTGCTTATATTACAAATAGAAAATATGTTTTTAAAAGCAAAACAAAAAACATTGTCAAAGAAGTTTCAAGTTTTTTTTCTTCAAGAATAGTTGTTTTAATATTTGATATGCTTTTTATGTTTGTATTTGTAACAGTTCTTAAACTAAATGATCAAGTAATAAAAATAGTTGACCAAGTTTTTATAATTGTTTTAAACTATATATTAAGTAAATTTCTAGTTTTTAGAAGGAAATGAGTATGATAGAAGATATAAAAGGGTTTGCAAAAGCAAATAAGATTCCAATTATGGAAGAAGAAGGTATTTTGTTTTTAACTAAATACATAAAAGAAAACAAAATTTCAAGCATACTAGAAATAGGGACCGCAATAGGGTATTCTTCTATTAAAATGGCTCTAGTTGATAAAGACATTAAAATAGTAACTCTTGAAAGAGATGTAGAAAGATACAGGTTGGCTCAAAAAAACATTAATGATTTAAATTTAAGCAATCAAATTGAAGTGATAAACGAAGATGCTTTGGAGTATACTACAAGCAGTACTTTTGATTTAATTTTTATTGATGCGGCTAAAAGCCAGTCATTAAAGTTTTTTGAAAAGTTCAAAAACAATTTAAATAACAAAGGAACAATAATAACTGATAATATCTATTTTCACGGTTTGACATATAGTAGTGAACTCTTATCTAGAAATTTAAGAGGGATGACAAGAAAGATAAGAGAATATGTTGAATTTTTAAAAAACAATGAAGAATTCGAAACGGAAATATTAAATATAGGAGATGGACTGGCTGTTAGTAAAAGGAGGAAAGTGTGAAAAAGAAACATATAATTTTATTGATTTTAGGAGCTCTTTTTTTATTGTCAGTTTCTTTTCACAATAACCTATGGTTTGATGAAGCATATACAGTAGCCTTGGTTCAACACAACCTTTTTGATATGGTAAAAATATCTATAGGTGATGTTCACCCGCCTCTTTACTATGTATTATTGAAATTATTTACGTTGGTTTTTTCAAATAGTATTATCGCCTTAAGAATCTTCTCGGCTTTAGGAATGATTACTCTTTCGGTTATAGGTTATACACATATAAGAAAAATATTTAATGAAAAAATAGGAATTATTTTTAGTTTTCTAACTATTTTTACGCCAATAATATTAAGTTATAGTAATGAGATTAGAATGTATTCTTGGGTAGCTGTATTTGTTTTAATGAGTGGAATATATGCTTATTTAATATCACTTAAACAAAGTAAAAAAAATCTAATTTTATTTTTGATTTTCAGTTTACTTGCCGCTTATACTCATCATTATGGTTTAATTAGTATAGTTGTTATAAATGTTATATTGATGATGGACATATTAAAAAACAAAAAAGAGATTAAAAAATGGTTAATAATGGCAATTTCCGAAGTAATATTGTTCATTCCGGGTATTATTATTTTTCTTTCACAAGCAACAAATGTCGCCAAAGAATTTTGGATTAGGGTAGCTTATCCTGATGTTTTCTTTGATATTTTAAAGTTCAATCTTATAGGATCAATAGAAAATAAAATAATAGATATATTTGTTATTATATTCGCTGTTTTAACACTAGTATATCTAATAATAAAACTTAAACAAAATTATCAAAACCGTAATCCTTTCTTTTTAGGGTTAATAGTATACATAACAGTAATTTGTATATCTCTTTTACTTTCTATTATATCGGGAGTTTTTATTGCCAGATATACACTCCCTATGTTTGGTTTATTAACACTATTTATTTCTTATATTCTTTCACTAGAAAAGAAGAAGTATATTCGTGTTATAGTAGTAATGATTCTTTTGTCATTAAGCTTTATTAACGCATTTAACTTGTATAAAAACAATTACAACGAAAAAAACCAGGATTTAGAATTATTTTTTGAACAAGAGATTATGATAGAAGACGTTTTTGTATATAAAAATATTGGAATAGGGGCGATAGTAGCTGTTACTTGCCCAAACAACACGCAATATTTTTACAATATGGAAAATTGGAATATTGATGAAGCATATAAGGCTTTTGGCCCACAAATGACCACAATTGAGAGCTTAGAAGAAATTAACTATGATACAATATGGGTAGTTGAAGAACAAGCGGGAATTCTATTAGATATATATTTAGAAGAAGGATACATAATAGAAGAACAACACACTATTCACCAACCTTATCAAGATGTTTATTTTGTATTTACTAAACTTACAAAATAGAAAGGACAGTTGTGAGAAAGATATTATTAGTTTTAAGTAATATTAAACAAATAAAAGAGACTGAAAAATTAGTTGATGGCTATATTATTCCGGTGAAAGATTTAGCTACCAATTATCTTTTTTATTTTCAAATGAAAGACATATTAAAATTAAAGCAAACAACAAAAAAAGAAATTTTCATTTCTTTAAATAAAAATATGCATAACTGCGACATTAAATTTTTAAAAGAGATGTTATTAAAATTAAATAAACTAAATATAAAAGGAATTCTATATTACGATGTTGCTGTCTTAAATTTGGTACAAGAATTAAACTTAAAACTTAATTTAGTTTTTTCTCAAGAGCACGCTGTTGTTAATTCCAATATTATAAATTTCTATTACGATGAAGGTGTCAAGTATGCTTATTTATCTAGTGAACTAAATCAATTAGAAATAAAAAACATCATAAAAAACACCAAAAGCAAGCTTATGTTAAATATCTTTGGCTATACGCCTATATTTACATCTATTAGACCTCTAGTTGACAATTACTTAAAAAGCTTTGGTTTAAAAGATAAGTCAAAAGTAAATTATCTTTTAAGCAACGACAAAAAATATCCGATTGTTAGAGGTGAAAATACAACAATCTTTTCTGCCAATATACTAAACGGCTTAGAAGAGTTTTTGAAATTAGATGTTGCTTACTTTGTAGTTAACAGTTTTAATATTGAAGATAAAAAACTATTAGAAACATTAAAAATTTTTAAAAATATAAATAAAAATAATTTAATGGAAGGTAATAAAAAACTAAATGAATTGTTTAACAATTTAGACAAAGCTTTTTTATACAAAAAAGCTACATATAAGGTGACAAAATGAGAGTAGAATTATTAGCGCCAGCTGGCGATTTTGAAAAATTAGTATGGGCTATTAATTATGGAGCGGATGCTGTTTATTTTGGTGGCTCAAAGTTTAATATGAGAGCTAACGCTAAAAACTTTACTATTAGTGAAATAAAAAAAAGTGTAGAATTTGCTCACAAAAAAGGCAAAAAAGTTTATGTTACGGTAAATGTCTTCATGCACGATGAGGAAATAAAAAGCATTGTTGCCTATTTAAAAAAGCTAGAGAGCCTAAACGTAGATGCAGTAATTATTAGTGATCCAGCTATTATCAAAATAGCTAGAGAAAATACAAAACTAGATATTCATTTGTCAACGCAACAATCAACATTAAATTTTGAAGCAATAAAGTTTTGGAAAAAACAAGGTATTAAAAGAATTATCCTTGGAAGAGAATTAAGTAAATCTGAAATAAAAGAAATTACTGACAAAACAGACATTGAAATTGAAACGTTTATTCATGGTTCGATGTGTGCAGGCTATAGTGGCAGATGTGTGTTATCAAATATATTTACAAATAGAGACGCAAATAGAGGAGGATGTGCGCAGGTATGTCGTTGGGATTTTACTCTTTTAGATGAATTTAGTAATGCAATAAAAGCTGAGAAGCCTTTCTCTTTATGTGCCAAGGACTTGTCTTTATTAAAGGTGTTACCAGAAATGATAGAATCTGGTATAACTAGTTTTAAAATAGAAGGTAGAATGCGTTCTATTTATTATATCGCAACCGTAGTTAGTACTTATAGAAAAGCAATCGATAATTATTATCAAAAAAGCTACAAATATGATAAAAATTTACAAAAAACATTAGATAATTGTTCAAACAGAGATTCGATAGTCCAATTCTTTAATAAAAATATGGGCCCAGAATGCCAGTATTACAACGGAAGAGAAGAACAATCAAATCAAGACTTTATTGGAGTGATTTTAGATTATAAAAATAATTTGGCAACTATCGAACAGAGAAATTATTTTGAAAAAGGAGATAAAGTTGAAGTATTTGGACCAAAAACGAATATTGAAATAGTAATAGATAAGATTTATGATGAAGAAAATAATTTGATAACTATTGTTAATCATCCCCAACAGATTGTTAAGGTGGAAATAAAAGGCCTTGTATTTAAAGGAGATTTGTTAAGAATAAAAAAATAAAAAAATCAATTTGACAAAAGAAAAGATATGTAGTATTATTTTTTAGACTTATTTAAAGAGGTGAGATTGTATGGCAGAAAAAAAAGATATATTTTTAACAGCCGAAGGCTTAGACAAATTAAGAAAAGAATTAGAATATTTAAAGTTTGAAAAAAGAGAAGAAGTAATAGAAAAGCTTAAAGAAGCAAGGGCTTTAGGAGACTTGTCAGAGAACGCGGAATATGATTCTGCCAGAAACGAACAAGCTCAAGTAGAGTCTAGAATTGCTGATATAGAAGCAAAGATAGAGAACGCGACTATTATAAAAGCAGTGAAGACTGATAAAGTTAGAATAGGTACTAATGTTAAGATAGAATATGTTGAAGATAAAGAACTTGAAGAATATTCTATTGTTGGTTCTAGCGAAGCAGATCCTTTTAATAACAAAATATCTAATGAATCACCAATTGCCAAAGCAATAATGGGATTGATGATAGGACAAACAGCTAAAGTCGAAAGCCCTAGTGGTAAATACTTAGTAAAAATTGTTGAAATTTCATAAAAACTACAAAAGTAGTTTTTTCTTTTGAAAATATTGTCAAAATATAAAAAATAATATATACTAGTTAAGTACTTAAGGAGGAAATATGGAAAAAACAATAGACATAGAAATAAGCGGAAAAGAGTGGCAAGAAGCTCTTGAAGAAGCTTTTCAACACGAAAACAAGAAAGCAAAAATTGATGGTTTTAGAGCTGGAAAGGCTCCAAAAGATATATTTTTAAAAAAATATGGAGTAGAATCTTTATTTAATGAAGCAGTTAATGTTGCTTTAGAAGTTGCCTATAAAAAAATGGTTAAAGAAAATAAAGACTTAGATTTAGTAGCGGAACCAAAAGTAAGCATAAAATCAATAACAGAAAAAGAAGTAGTTCTATCTTTTGCGTTAGTTACTAGACCAGAAGTAAAACTTGGTAAATATAAAAACTTAGGTGTTAAACAAGATAAGGTAGAAGTTACAAAAAAAGAAATAGATGAAGAAATCGAACATTTAAAAAGTCATTATGCTGAGATAATTACCAAAGAAGGTAAAATAGAAAACAATGATACAGCTGTAATTGATTTTGAAGGATTTTTAAATGGTGTTGCGTTTTCTGGTGGTAAAGGAAGTAATTATTCATTAAAAATAGGTTCTAATTCTTTTATCCCTGGTTTTGAAGAACAACTAATTGGGATGGTAAAGGATGAAGAAAAGGAAATAACTGTTACTTTTCCATCTGATTATCACGATGAAAAATTAAAGGGGCAAAAAACAACCTTTAAAATAAAAATAAATGAAGTTAAAGCAACTGTAATACCAGAAATTGGTAAGGCTTTCTTTGAAGACCTTGGTATGGAAGGAATAGATACAATAGAGGCTTTAGAAAAACAAGTTAAAGAAAATATTAAATTGAAAAAAGAAAGTGACGCTGAAAACAAATACATCGACGAAGTACTTGCTAAAGCAGGAGAGAACACTAAAGTTGAAATTCCAGATGTCATGATAGAAGATGAACTAGCTAGAATGCTAGAACAATATAAACAAAATTTAAGCATGCAAGGTTTAACAATTGAACAATTCTATCAATTTACAAAATCAAACGAAGAAGACTTAAAACAAAAACTAAAACCTGAAGCCAACAATAGAGTTAAATACAGATTGATGCTAGAAGAAATAGCTAAAAAAGAAAAAGTAGAAATACCTGATGCAGTAGCTAAAGAAGAAGCGAAAAAACTAGCTGATAAATATCAAATGGCTGAAAGCGAATTTTTAAAATCTTTTGGTGGACTTGATATGATTAAGTATGATTTGAAAATGAGAAAAGCAATAGAAATATTAAAGGAAAATAAAAAAGACTAATTAGTCTTTTTTTTAATTCTCTTTATTTCTATATTTTAACGCGTATGCTAAATAACCGACGTTTAAAACAACGGTGTCGTTATTTTTGTTTTTCAGCACAATAACTTTTTTAAATTTCTTGTATGGATGATTGTATGTTACAAAAACATTTGAATTATTATTCATAATATACCCCCGAGTAATGTATTATATATAAAACTTATCAAAAAGTCAATATTATGCTATAATTAGAAAGGTGATTTTATGTTTGAAAGCTTATCAGAAAACTTACAAGAAGCGATAAAAAAAATAAAAGGTTATGGCAAAATCTCTGAAGAAAATATTACTGAAATTACAAGAGATGTAAGATTAGCTTTGTTAGAAGCGGACGTTAATTATATAGTAGTTAAAGAATTTATAAATAATATTAAAATAAAAGCTCTTGGTGAAGAAGTGATAAAGTCATTAAAACCAAGTGAAGTTTTTGTAAAGATTTTGAAGGACGAATTAATTAAAATTTTAGGCGAAAATAAAAAAGATATAAATTTAAATGGGAACCCAAATATATTAATGCTGATTGGTCTTCAAGGTTCAGGTAAAACAACAACGATAGCTAAATTAGCAAGTATGCTAAGAAAAAAGTATAAAAAAAATCCTTTATTAGTTGCTTGTGATATATATAGGCCAGCTGCGATAGACCAATTGAAACAACTGGGCAAGGAATTAAATATAGAAGTTTTTAGTGAAGCTAAAAAGCCTACTGAAATAGCTGTTGATGCAGTAGATTATGCTAAAAAGAATAATTATGATTATGTTTTGATAGATACAGCTGGAAGGCTTCATATTGATGAAGTTTTAATGAATGAATTAAAAGAAATAAGTGAAAGCACAAAAGCAGACGAAGTCTTACTTGTTATTGATAGTATGATAGGACAAGATGCGATTAATGTTATAGAAGGTTTTAATAATAATTTACCTTTAACGGGTGCAATTTTGACAAAAATGGATGGAGATTCCAAGGGTGGTGTTGCTCTTTCAATAAAGCATTTGACTAATATACCTATTAAGTTTATTGGGACTAGTGAAAAACTAGACGGATTAGAAGAGTTTTATCCTGAAAGAATGGCATCTAGGATTTTAGGCGAAGGGGATTTGATGTCAATTGTTGAAAAGGTTGAAAACGTTATTGACAAAGAAGAAGCAAGTGAAACGGCTAAAAAGATGCAAAAAGGTAAGTTTGACTTGGAAGACTTTTTAAACCAATTAAAACAAATTAAAAAACTTGGCTCAATAGAAAATATTATTAAAATGTTGCCTGGAGTTCCAAAAGAGTTAAAGGGTGCTAAAGTAGATCCTAAGCAACTTGGTCATGTTGAAGCTATAATCCAATCTATGACCAAAAACGAAAGAAAAGACCCAAGTATTTTAAAAGCTAGTAGAAAAATTAGAATAGCTAAAGGATCGGGTAGAAGTGTCGAAGAAGTAAACAGGCTTTTAAAACAATTTGAACAGATGAAACTAATGATGAAAAATTTAAAAAACGGTAATTTTAAAATTTAATTAAAAGGACTTGTTTTTTTTTTATAATCGTGCTATAGTAAAATTACTTAATTAAGATAGCGGAGTTCTTATGAAAAATATTTAGTTTAATATATTTATTTGATTATTTACTTTTGCTAATACGAATAATATTTCTAAAAATTTATTATTCTAATCTTAGTTAAGTAAGTATTTTCACAATTGTGAGCAAGAGAGAAACTTGCGAGGAAAGGTTCCCGTAAAGTGCTGATAACATTTTATTGATTATTATAGTTAGTTTAGATGTTAATTATTATTAATATTTATTACTAAATTATAATGGTTGGAATTTTTTCTCAAAAAACTTAAAACGATTTGTTTTATCAGAATAGGTCGTTTTTTATTGCCCCAAAAACGAACAAATGTATTTACAATGGTTTAATTATATTATATAATTTTTTTAGGAGATCAATATGATAAGCAAACCAAAAACACTAAAATTATTAGAAAAGCTAAATATAAGAACAGATACTGAACTGTTAGAATATTATCCTTTTAGATACGATATTATTCAAAGAAGTGATATTAATAGTCTTAGTCAAGACGATAATATCACGATAGATGGTATAGTAGAAGGAGTTCCTTTAGTTTATTATATAAGTAGAAATTTAAATAAAATGACTTTTAAAATAAATGCTTCAGATAATTTATATAACGTAATTATTTATAATAGAGCTTTTTACAAGAGTAATATAAAAAGTGGAATTACTGTGACTGTTATAGGAAAATTTGACAAAATACATAATACAATAGTGGCAAGCAACATGGAATTAAAACCATTAAATGAAATTCCAAGAATAAGTCCAATTTACCACACAACTCTTGGTATAACTAGTAAACAGATTAATTATTATGTTAAAAAAGTAAAGTTAAAGCTGGAAGAATTATTACCAAAATATCTGGTTGAAAAATATAAATTATATTCGAAAAACAAAAGTGTTTTTATAGTTCACAATCCAACAGATGTAAACACTTTAAAAAAAGCTCGATTGACTTTAAAGTATGAAGAATTATTTTTATTCATGTTGAAAGTGAATTATTTAAGATTAAATAAAAACATTATTGGTTTAAAAAGAAGAGAGTGCAAAACAGAAGTAGAAGATTTGATAAGTCATTTACCTTTTGAACTAACAAAAGATCAAAAAACGGCAATAGATGAAATATATGAAGACTTAATAAGCAACAAAAGAATGAATAGATTGCTACAAGGGGATGTTGGTAGTGGAAAAACCATTGTTAGTTTTATTGCTACATATATAAACTTTTTAAGCGGATATCAAACAGCCTTAATGGCTCCAACTGAAATACTTGCTCTTCAACACTACAACAATGCCAAAAGGCTTTTTGGCAAAGATGTTAAGATAGGTTTATTAACGGGAAAGCTAAAGTTAAAAGAGAAACAAGAAATATATAAAAAACTAAATCAGGGAGAAATAGATGTTATAATCGGAACGCATGCTCTTTTTACTAATAATGTTGAATATAAAAACTTAGGTTTAGTAATAACAGATGAGCAACACCGTTTTGGGGTTTTACAAAGACTGAATTTAAAAAACAAAGGAATGATACCAGATATTTTATATATGAGTGCGACCCCAATTCCAAGAACGTATGCTTTGACTTTATACGGAGATATGGATGTTTCAAATATAAAAACAATGCCAAAAGGTAGAAAAGAAATTATAACTTTGATAAAAAAAGAAAATGAAATGAAAGATGTTTTAAAACTGATTCATCAAGAGCTTCTTTTAAAACATCAAATATATGTAATTGCTCCTTTAATAGAAGAAAGTGAAAAAGTAGATTTACAAAATGTTTATGATTTAGCAGAAAAGTTTAATCAAGCTTTTGGTAAAATATGTAGTATTGGGATTATGCACGGCAAAATGAGTAATGCTGAAAAAGATAAGACAATGGATAAATTTAAAAAAAACGAGATATCAATTTTAATCTCAACAACAGTTATTGAAGTTGGAGTAGATGTTCCTAACGCTACGACAATGGTTATATTTGATAGTTTTAAATTTGGTCTTTCAACGCTTCACCAATTAAGAGGAAGAGTTGGCAGAAGTGATTTACAATCTTATTGCGTTTTAATAACCAATAAAGATAGAAAAAGGTTAGATATCCTTGTAGAAACAAATGATGGTTTTAAAATAAGCGAAGAAGATTTTTTATTAAGAGGAAGTGGCGACATGTTTGGCTTTAAGCAAAGTGGCGATATGAATTTTAAAATAGCTAACATTAAAATGGATTATGAGTTATTATTAAAAGCTAAAGAAGATAGTTTAAAATATTTAGAAAGTAAAGAATATTTAAATAACGAAAGTATCAAAAAAATGTTAATAGTGGATACAGATTTAAATTAAATTATTAAAATCATCATTATTTGTTAACAAAAAACAAAAAAGTGTGTTATAATATGGTTACAAACAGCAAGAGTGGAGATTTCTCCACTCTTTAAATTAGAAGGGAATAAATTTATGGATATAGAAAAGATAAAAAAAACTTTAAAACCAATTATTGAAAATGAAGGTTATGTTTTAGATAGCCTAACTTTTGAAAAAGAAGGAAAACTTAATTTTCTAAGAGTTGTTATTGATAAAGATGGTATATTAGAAATCGAAGATTGTGTTAAAGTAAGCAATTTAATTAACCCAATACTAGATAAACAAGACCCAATAAAAGAAAATTACATACTAGATGTTTGTACAAAAGAAGAGGAGAACTAAGATGAATACAGAAGAATTTAAAAAAGCTCTTCAATTACTAATTGAAGAAAAAGGAATTAGCGAAGATTATATTTATAGTGCGTTAGAACTAGCCCTAATCTCAGCTTATAAAAAAAACTATAACTCACTTCCTAATGTTAGAGTAGAATTTGATAGAAAAACTGGAGAAATTCACTTATTTTCTTTCTTAACAGTTAAAAAAGAAAGTGAAAAAGATGAGGAAGGTAATTTAACTTTTGATAGTAGAATAGATATAACTCTTGCTAAAGCAAAAAAAATCGTTCCAAATATAAAATATGGAGAAACTATTGAACAAGAAATAACTCCAAAAGACTTTGGACGTGTTGCTGCCGCAACAGCTAAGCAAGTTATAATTCAAAAGATAAGAGAAGCAGAAAAAAACAATATTATAGAAGCTTTTCAAGATAAACAAGATGAATTAGTTACAGGCATAGTAGCTATGGAAGATGCTTATAATTATTACATTGATTTAGGAAAAGCTCAAGGGCTTCTTCCAAAGTCAGAAATGATTCCTGATGAAAAAATAGTTATGGGAGCAAACATAAAAGTTTATATTACAAAAGTAGAAAGTGGCCCAAAAGGACCAGTTATAATCTTATCTCGTAAACACTATAATTTTGTTAAAAGACTATTTGAACTTGAAATACCTGAAGTTAATGAAGGGATTATAGTCGTATATAGTGTTGCAAGAGAAGCAGGCATAAGAACAAAGGTGGCTGTTTATTCTGAAAACTCGAAAGTTGATCCAATAGGCTCATGTGTAGGTGAAAGGGGTTCTAGAATTGCTAACATTTTAAAAGAGTTAAATGGTGAGCGCATAGATGTTATTAGATATACAAAAGAGCCAAGTGAGTTTATTGCTAACGCTCTTTCTCCTGCTAAGAACGTTCATGTTTTAATAACTGATGTTAAGAAGCAAGAGTCAATTGTAATAGTAGACGATGATAATTTTTCTCTAGCTCTTGGTAAAAAGGGAGTAAATGTTAAGCTAGCATCCAAACTAACACATCACAAAATAGATGTTAAAACATTTGACCAGGCAAAAGAGATGGGGATTAATTTAATCGCCTAAGGAGGTAATATGAAAGTAAAAAAAGTACCTATGAGAACCTGCACTGTAACAAGAGAAAAATTACCTAAAAAAGATCTTGTTAGAGTTGTAAGAACTCCAGAGGATACCGTTATAATTGACATAAATGGTAAAGCAAATGGTAGAGGAGCTTACCTAAAAAAAGACATTGAAGTTTTTAGAAAAGCTAAAAAAAGCCAAGTTTTAAACCGTCATTTAGAAATAGAAGTTCCAGATAAAATATACGAAGAACTAGAAAAATTAATATAGGAAGAGGTGAGATTTATGATGAGTGTTTTAGAATATGCCAAAGATATTGGTAGACCCGTAGAAGAAGTATTAAAAAAATGCAAAGAATTACATATTAGTGTCACTAATGAAGATGATTTATTAGATGAAGATGCGATTACTGAATTAGATAATACCTTAAACAGTGAAGAAGTTTTAGATGGTATAGTAGAAAAGATAATTGAAAAAAAAGACATTGAAGTTGACAATACAATCAAAAAAGAAAAACTAAAAAAGAAACCTGTTTATCAGACTAGAAAAAAACAAGAAGATTTAGCAATCAAGAAAAAAGCGATGTATAAAAACAAAGAGAAACTAGTTTCTAATACTCCTGTTGATACAGGAAAGATTGTGTCTTACAAAGAAAATATGACTATATCGGAACTTGCTAAAAACTTAGGCGTAAATGCAGCTGAATTATTAAAAAAATTGTTTGATTTAGGTGTTGTAGCAAACGTTAATACAACTATTAACTTTGAAAACGCTGAAATTTTAGTGGTTGATTATGGTAAAGAATTAAAAAAAGAAGAAACACTAGATGTTACAAATTTTGAAGATTTTGAAATTAAAGATGAAAAAGAAAGTTTAGTTTCAAGACCTCCAGTTGTAACAATAATGGGGCATGTCGACCACGGTAAAACAACTTTGTTAGATTACATTAAAAAAACAAAAGTTGCTGAAACAGAGGCTGGTGGAATAACACAAGCAATTAGTGCTTATCAGGTGGATGTTAATGGCAAAAAAATAACTTTTATTGATACTCCAGGGCATGCCGCTTTTACTGAAATGCGTGCAAGAGGAGCAAAAGTAACGGATATTATCATAATTATCGTTGCTGCAGATGATGGCGTTATGCCTCAAACAAGAGAGGTTATTGATCACGCTAAAGCAGCTAATGTTCCAATAATTGTAGCTATTAATAAGATAGACATTAAAGGAATAAAACTTGATAAAATAATGCAAGATTTGTCTGATTGCGGTCTTATGCCTGATTCTTGGGGAGGAGATACTTTATATAATAAAATATCTGCCAAAACAGGTGAAGGTGTAGATGAGTTACTTGAAAACATTTTGCTTATTAGTGAAATGCAAGATTATAAGGCAAACCCAAACAGATATGCTGTTGGAACAGTTATTGAAACAAGATTAGATAAACAAGTTGGTCCAGTAGTAGTAGCGTTAATAGAAAATGGAACATTAAGACTAGGGGATCCAATAGTTGTAGGAAACTTTTATGGAAAAGTTCGAACATTAAAAAATGATGTAGCCAAAGAAATAATGGAAGCAACGCCTTCAACTCCAGTTGAAGTAATAGGACTAAATGGAGTTCCTGTTGCTGGAGATAAGTTTATGGCTTTTGAATCAGAAAAGGAAGCTAGAAAAGTTTCTGAACAAAGAGCTTTAAAAAGTAAAGAAAAAGAATTAAAATGCAAAAGTAATGAAAGCTTAGATGATTTATTTTCTAAACTGCAAGAAGGTATTAAAGAACTAAACATTATTATAAAAACAGATGTTCATGGTTCGAGCGAAGCAGTAAAAGCATCTCTTGAAAAATTAAAAAGTGATAATGTTAGAATAAAAATTGTTAGAAGTGGTGTAGGAAACATTACAGAAAGTGATGTTGTTCTTGCTAAAGCAACGAGATCTATTCTAATTGGTTTTAATGTCAAACCAAATGTTTTAGTTAGTTCTTATGCTAAAGAAAACTGCGTTGAAATAAAAATATATGATATTATTTATAAAATGATTGAAGATATTGAATCAGCGTTAAATGGGATGTTAGATCCAGTATATGAAGAAAAAATAATTGGATCAGCTCAAGTTAGAAAAATATTTAAATTTTCAAAAACAGGTATTATAGCCGGTTCTTATGTAACTGATGGATATATTAAAAGCAATAGCTTAGTTAGAGTTATGAGAGGTGGAGTAGTAATACACACTGGTAAAATTAACTCTATTCAAAGAGAAAAAGATAAAGTTAATGAAATTAAAAAAGGCTTAGAATGTGGATTAACAGTAGAAGCCTATGATGATATTAAAGTTGATGATGTATTAGAGTGTTATGAAATGGTTCAGGTAAAATAAAAAAGAAAGGGTTAAACCTTTCTTTTTAAAAACTCCTATATAAGCCAATAGCTTTTCCTAAAATAATTACTGTATTTAGAATAATTGGTTCCATATTATCGTTTTCTGGCTGCAATCTGATGTGGTCTTTTTCTTTATAAAATCTTTTAAGTGTAACCTCATTATCAGTGGTCAGTGCAACTATAATATCGCCATTTCTAGCATCGTTCTTTCTTTCTACAATAACTATATCTCCATCAAATATTCCGGCATTAATCATGCTCTCACCGCTAACATTCAAAGAAAATACTTCTTTTCCTTTAGGAATTAAATAAGCTGGAATTGAAAAAAATTCATTTGGTCTTTCAATAGCTTCAATTGGGTTTCCAGCCGTAATTTTTCCTAATAGTGGTATTTCTACAACATCATTTTCTTTTTTTAAATATTCGTTGTCTACCAGAACTTCAATTGTTCTGTTTTTAGCATCTTCTTTTCTAATAAAACCTTTTTTTGATAGACATTCTAAATGGGCCTGAACTGTTGCTGGAGAATTAACACTAATTGCTTTTCCAATCTCTCTTACTGTAGGTGGATAGCCATGAGATGCAATATAGCTTTTTACAAAACTTAATACATCACTTTGACGTTTAGTTAAATTTTCCATTGTACCTCCTAACTGTACACATCTTAACACAAAAGTTTGTTCTTGTCAAACAAATGTTTATGAAACGATTGACACGAACCTTAGTTCGTGATAGTATATGTTTGTATAGAGGAGGTATTTATGAAAAAGCTTTTAGAAAATTTATTCCTTGTTGGTGTTTTAGTTTTTATATTAGGTTTTGTTTATATAAAAAGTGAACCAAAAGACAGCCTTGTTATAAATGAAACAATAAATGAAGAAGTAATAATTTATAATACAAAATAAAACTTTATCTTTTATAAAATAGTTGATATAATTATTTTATGAAAATAGAGGTGTTTTTCATGGATATAAAAATAGTTAACAATATTAAAACGTTAGCCGTTGAAATGATTAACAAAGCAGGAAGCGGGCATACGGGCATTGCTCTTTCTGCTGCCCCAATTTTATATACTTTGTATAGTAGACATATTAATATTGAACCTAATCAACCAAATTGGATCAATCGAGATAGATTTGTTATGTCAGCAGGGCATGGATCTGCTCTTTTATATGCAACACTTTATTTTGCTGGATATAATATTAGTTTAGAGGATTTAAAACAATTTAGGCAAATAGATTCTAAAACGCCAGGACATCCAGAATTTGGAATAACTAGTGGAGTTGACGCCACAACTGGTCCTTTAGGCCAAGGGTTAGGAACTGCTGTTGGTATGGCTTTAGCTTCTAAAATATTAGGTGATAAATATACTCTAAGTAATGGAATAAAAGATAATACTTCCTTAATCAACTACAAGGTATATGTTTTGTGTAGTGATGGAGATTTAATGGAAGGAGTAAGCTATGAAGCTGCTTCTCTTGCCGGAACACTTAATTTAGATAATTTAATTGTTTTGTACGATTCAAACAAAGTGAGTTTAGATGGCGATACTTCAAACACATTTACTGAAAATGTTATAGATAGATTCAAGGCAATGGGTTGGTATACAGACCAAGTAAGAAATGGCTCTGATATAAATGAAATAGATGAAGCAATAGATGAAGCTAAGATGTCAGGAAGACCTTCTTTTATTGAAATAAAGACAATAATTGGTAAAGGCACTAAATATGAGGGAACAAGTAAAGCTCATGGTCTTAGTTTAAATGATGAAGAAGTGTTAGAGATAAAAAGAAGACTAGATATTCCTTTAGAACCTTTTTATGTTAATGAAGAAGCAGTAAGCTTTTTTAGAAGTACAGTAAAAAGTAGAAGTAATTATAAAGAGTGGAGCTTAAATTTACAAAGATATTTAGAGTTTAATAAATTAGAAAAGCTTGATTTTTCAAGTGAAATAAATTTATTGGATTTAAAAATGGAATCAGACAAAAATACAACAAGAGATCTTAATCATATTGTTATGCAGGAAATTGGAAAAAGACTAGATAACTTTATTGGTGGCAGTGCCGATCTTAGAAGTAGTACAAGAGCTTATTTTGATAACTTCGACGATATAAAAGACAGCCATTATAAAGGTAAAAACATTTGGTTTGGTGTTAGAGAACATGTAATGGGAGCAGTGCTTAATGGCCTTGCTTTATCAAACATAAGATGCTTTGGCTCAACTTTTTTAGCTTTTTCAGATTACTTAAAACCAGCCATTAGAATGTCAGCCATAATGAATTTACCTGTAACTTATATATTTTCACATGATTCTGTTTCAATAGGAGAAGATGGACCAACGCATCAACCAATTGAGCAATTATCAAGTCTTAGAATGATTCCAAACTTAGATGTCTTTAGACCAGCTGATTTAAATGAATTAATAGGCTGTTGGAATGTGATTTTAAATAAACAAAACCCAAGTGCGTTAGTAATTTCTAAAGAAGTAATAAAAGAAGTACCAACAGATACAAGGATGACTATGAAGGGTGCTTATATAATTAAAAAAGAAGAAGATAGGCTTGACGGAATAATTATAGCGACAGGCTCAGAAGTTCATAAGGCATATTTTATTGCCAAGAAATTATATGAAGAGAAAAGGTTAAGTATTAGGGTTATTAGTATGCCATCAGTTAGTCTTTATAAAAAACAAAATATAGAGTATAAAAATGAATTATTTCCTGTTGGTAAAAAAGTAATAGTAATAGAAGCGGGAGCTTCTGGTGCGTGGTATGAATTTGTATATAATAAAAATTATTTATTAACGCTTGATGAATTTGGAGCTTCTGGTAAAAGTGAAGATGTTTTAAAAAAGTTTAACTTTGATTATGAAAGCCTTAAAAATCGTGTAGAAAGACTATTAAAATAATGGAAGAAATAGATATATTAGATAAATCTGGTAATAAGCTAGGGCTTAGTTTACCTCTAGAAGAAGTTCATAAAAAAGGTTTGTGGCACGAAGCTATTCATATAATTGTCTTAAATAATAATAAAGTTTTTCTGCAGAAAAGATCAGATAGGATGATAACGTTTCCAAACATATGGGATATTTCTGTTGGGGGACATGTTAGTTCAGGGGAAGAGGCTTTAACTGCCGCTAAAAGAGAATTTTTTGAAGAGTTAGGACTAAATCCAGAAGAATATGAATTTGATTTTGCAAAAAGATATCAAGAACAATTGGTATATAATGATACTGCGATTAATGAATATGTTGATTTATACGTTGTAAAAATTGATGGTGTTATAAACTTTAACATTAGTTCAAAGGAAATAAAAGAAGTTAAATGGGCTTCTAAAAGCGAACTTAATCAAATGATTACAAACAAAGACATTATCTACCACGAATATGATTATCAAATATTAAACGAATTATTGAAATAACTTTACTAATTAAGTAATCTTTAGTACCATTAATACAGGAGGAAATAAAATATGGAATTATTTTTAGATATAGTAAAAATCCTTGGAGGATTAATAGTAGGGGCAGTTATAGGGTTTTTTCTTGCAAGATCTTATATGCAAAGGTATATGAAAAAAAACCCACCAATCAATGAACAAATGATAAAAGCGATGATGATGCAGATGGGAAGAACACCTAGTCAAAAACAAGTTAATCAAATGATGAAACAAATGACTAAATATATGTAGTCATTTGTTTTTTCTGTTGACAATTTTATTTAAAAAATGTAAAATAACAGTTATTGTTTAAAAAGAAGGAGAAAATATGAGTATAACAGTAAGACAAGCAAAGGCAGTAGCTGAAAAAAAAGCTTATTATAAGGCTCTTTATGATGGGCAAAGTGATGATTCTTTTTCAGACAAAGCAAAAGAATATTATGACAAACTAAACTATTATTCAAGTTTCGATAATCTTGATGTAGCTAAGCCGCAAGATAATGATTCAGTTCAAGTAGGATCAGTAATTAGATTAAAAATGCCAAATAACAACATTTTTAGCTTTGAAATTGTTGATACGGTTATACATGGCATTGATGCAGTAGGCTCAGTTATATCGACCAAAAGCTCTCTTGGGCAAGTTATTTTAGGTAAAGAAAAAGGGCAAAAATTTACTTTTTTAAATGGAACGCAAGAAAACAAAATAAAAATTCTAGAAATTTCAGGATATGAAGAACCAGAATTAGGACACCAAAAAGTTATTGAAAAAGTTTAATAACTTTTTTTATTGTTCAACACCCAAACATATGTTATAATAAAAAAGTGGAAGAAGTGATATTATGGACAACATAATAATAAAAGGTGCCAGAGAAAACAATTTAAAAAACATTGATTTAGTTTTGCCAAAAAATAAATTAATAGTTATGACAGGTGTAAGTGGAAGCGGTAAAAGCTCCCTTGCTTTTGATACTATATATGCCGAAGGAGAAAGAAGATACATTGAAAGTCTAAACGCTTATGCTAGACAGTTCTTAGGCAACTTTAATAAACCAGACGTTGATACTATAGAAGGTTTAAGTCCAGCTATAAGTATCGATCAAAAATCAACCAACAAAAATCCTAGAAGTACTGTTGGAACAGTTACTGAAATATACGATTATTTAAGACTTTTGTATGCCAAAATAGGTGTACCTTATTGTCCTACTCATAAAAAGCCAATTAAAAGTCAGAGTATTGAAGAAATGACTTCACAAATATTAAAAACAGAGCCAAATACCAAAATTAGAATATTGAGCCCTGTTATTTATGGAGAAAAAGGAACACAAAAGGAAATACTTGAAGATTTAAGAAAAGATGGGTTTGCCAGAGTAATAATTGATAAAAGTGAATATGAATTATCTGATGAGATAGAACTAGACAAAAACAAAAAACATACTATTTTAGTTGTAGTAGATAGATTAATTATGAAAGAAGATATTAGAAGTAGGCTATATGAAGCAATAGAAGTTGCTACTAGATTGTCAAAAGGGAAATGTATAGTTGACATTATTGGTGACAAAGAAATTGTGATGAGCGAGAAGTATGCCTGCCCTGAATGCGACTTTAGTTTGCCAGAGTTAGAACCAAGAATCTTTTCTTTTAATGCGCCATATGGAGCTTGTGAAGAATGCAAAGGACTTGGAGTAAAATTCAAAGTTGATGAGGAATTAGTTATTCCAGATAAAAACAAAACATTAAGAGAAGGTGCTATAAAAGCGATAAACTTAAATGATATTGGGAATATTATTTACACGCAAATAAATACAGTTTGTGAGTATTATAAAATTAATATGGATATTCCAGTAAAAAAAATACCTAAAGAGAAAATGGACATATTACTTTATGGAACTCCTGAAAAAATAGAGTTTGAATATACTTCCAAAGTTGGTAGTATGCGAAAAACAAAAGAAAACTATGAAGGAATAATTACTAACTTAGAAAGACGATATATTGAAACAAAAAGTGAATGGATAAGAACTTGGATAGAGAACTTTATGACTGAAAATGTTTGTCCAAAATGTAATGGGGCAAGACTAAAAAGTGAAGTTTTATCTGTTTTAATAAACAACAAGAATATTTATGAAATAACAAAATTAAGTATTAGTGAATTAAAAGAATTTTTTACACATTTAGAACTAACAAATACCGAAAAAGAAATAAGTGATTTAATTATTAAAGAGATAAATTCAAGACTAGAGTTTTTAATAAACGTTGGACTTGATTATTTGACTTTAAGCAGAACTGCCGCAACTTTATCAGGTGGAGAAGCTCAAAGAATTAGACTGGCTACCCAAATAGGTTCAAGATTAACTGGTGTTTTATATGTTTTAGATGAACCAAGCATTGGTCTTCATCAAAGAGACAATGACAGATTAATAAAGTCAATGATGGATATGAGAGATTTAGGAAACACCTTAATAGTAGTAGAACACGATTTCGACACTATGTTGAAGGCAGACTATTTAGTAGATATTGGTCCAGGTGCGGGCATTCATGGCGGGAATGTCGTTGCTGCAGGCACTCCAATTGAAGTTATGAATAATCCAAACAGTTTAACCGGAAGATATTTAAAAGGTGAATTAAAAATAGAAGTTCCCCAAAAAAGAAGAACAAGCAATAAGTTTTTAGAAATTATTGGTGCTGAAGAAAACAATCTAAAAAATATAAATATAAAATTTCCTTTAGGCACTTTTGTTTGTGTAACAGGAGTTAGTGGTAGTGGTAAAAGTTCCCTTGTAAATGAAATAGTATATAAAGCTGTCTATAATAATTTATACAAAAATAAAGAGAAGATAGGGAAACATAAAACAATTAAGGGAATGCAAGAAATAGATAAAGCCGTTGATATTTCACAAAATCCAATAGGCAGAACTCCAAGAAGCAACCCTGTTACTTATACTGGAGTATTTGATGACATCAGAACTGTTTTTGCAAATACAAAAGAAGCTAAAATAAGAGGATATAAAAAAGATAGATTTTCTTTCAACATTAAAGGTGGAAGATGTGAAGCTTGTTTTGGAGATGGCGTTAAAAAAATAGAAATGCATTTTTTGCCAGATGTTTATGTACCTTGTGAGGTATGCAATGGCACACGTTATAATAAAGAAACATTAAGCATAAAATATAAAGGTAAAAATATCTATGATGTTTTGGAAATGCGTGTTGAAGAAGCATTAGAATTCTTTGAAAATGTGCCAAAAGTTAAAGATAAACTTCAAATGCTGATGGATGTTGGGCTTTCTTATGTTAAATTAGGACAAAGTTCGACGACTTTATCTGGTGGTGAAGCAGCTCGAATAAAACTGGCAAAAGAACTTCAAAAAAAACCAACAGGGAAAAGTTTGTTTATTCTTGATGAACCAACAACCGGATTACATGCTGATGATATTAAAAAACTGCTTGTAATTTTAAACAGAATAGTAGATAATGGAGATACAGTATTAGTGATTGAGCACAACTTAGATGTAATCAAAGTTTCTGACTATATAATTGACTTGGGCCCTGAAGGTGGAGACAAAGGCGGCTTTTTAGTAGCTAATGGAACACCTGAAGAAGTAGCGCAAATAAAGAACAGTTATACAGGCAATTATTTAAAAGAAGTATTAAAAAAAAATAATTAAGGAGGATTTTTATGACAGACGAAGAAGTTTTACAAAAAGCTTTAATGATTGTTGATAAAAACAAATATGCTTTTCTTGGAACAATGGGTTTAGAAAAATATCCAAACATCAGAATAATGTCTAAAATTAAAAACGAAGGATTAAAAAAGTTTTATTTTAGTACTAGAAGTACATCCTTAAAAGTTAAACAAATTAAGAAAAACAAAAGAGGATGTATATACTTTTATGATCAAGAAACATACCAAACAGTTATGTTAGAAGGCATATTTAAGGTTGAAGCCAACACTCTTTTATCAATAGCTGAAATATATGCTATAGATGAGCACGATCCGTTTGATTATTTAACAATTGTTTTTGAGACAAAAACAATTAATTTCTATAGTAGTTATGAAACTACAAATATAAATATTTGACAATTATTTTTATAACAAATTGTCATAAGTTCTTTTGACTTTTAAAATATAGTGTGCTAGAATAAATTTTAGATAACATGGAGGATAAAATGGGATTTAGCTTTAAGAAACTCTTTGCCGAGAAACAAGAATCTTTTGTCAATGGTGGAGATGAGTTTTACGAAATAAAAACAGATGCGTTAATGGAAGAAGGCGGCAGTAAAATGATTCTTCTGGAACCAAGAGCGTATTCTGAAAGTCAACAAATTGCTGATTATCTTAAAAAAAGAAACACAGTTGTTGTTAATTTAAAAAGAGTAACATCAGATCAAGCAAAAAGAATAGTAGATTTTTTGTCTGGAACTATTTATGCTTTAAATGGTGACCTACAAAAAATAGGCGGAGGCATATTCTTATGTACTCCAAATAATATGGCTGTTCAAGGAAAGATAACAGAAGAAAAAGAAGGAAAAGGAATTCACGATAACGACGATATAAATATCGAGTGGTAAAACATTTAGAGGTGGAAATATGAAAAAATTTACAATTGTAAGTCAAGGTTACGATAAAGATGAAGTAAATTCTTTTCTTGACGAACTTATTGTTAGATTTGAAAAAATGATTAAAGAGATAAACGAAAAAAACGATATGATTTCCACTTTAAGAATGGACCTTTCTAAAAACGGATTTAGTCCTGAATTAGAAAGAGAAAACAAAAACCTAAAAGATAAAGTTGAACAATATAAAGCAATGGAAGAAACATTAAATAAAGCCATATTAATGGCTCAAAAAACTTCTGATCAAATGAGATTAACTGCTCATAATGAAGCAGAAGTAATAACTACAGAAGCTAGAAGTAATGCGAACAGAATCGTAAATGATGCTTTAATGAAAGCAGATAAAGTTCAAGTAGAAGCAGATACATTAAGAAGAAACTTAATTGTATTTAAAAGAAGACTAAGAAGTGTTATTGAAACACAATTAGATCTTGTAGATGATATTGAAAAAATAGAATTATAACAAATGACGAAGACAAGTATATTAATAGTTATTAAGAGAGTTAGTGTTTGGTGAAAACTAATTAACAATTAATATACAAATCACTTCTGATGTTTTTTGCCAAAACAAAAACGTGTAGCTTGCGTTAAAAGTATGGAGGTAATAGACATTACAAAATAAGGTGGTACCGCGAAGTTTCGCCCTTATATGTGATGTTTTTATTTTAGAATAATAATTAAGGAGAAAATATGTTTAAAATGTTAAGCAGTCAAAAAGTAAATGAAGTAGAAGAATCTATCTTAAAAAAATGGGAAGCAGAAGATATACTAAATAAAACAATTGAAAACCGTAGTAAAGATAAAAACTTTGTTTTTTATGATGGACCTGCAACAGCCAATGGTTTTCCTGGCCTACACCACATGATGGCTAAATTTTTAAAAGATACTTTTTGTAAATATAAAACAATGCAAGGGTATCGAGTTTTAAGAAAAGTGGGTTGGGATACTCATGGTCTTCCAGTAGAAGTAGAAGTAGAAAAAAAACTAGGTTTTAACAGTAAAAATGAAATTGAAAAATATGGTATTAAAGAGTTCAATGAAGAATGTAGGAAAATAGTTTGGCAAAATGAAGAAGCTTTTTCTAATTTAACAAAAAAAATGGGACAATTTATTGATCTTGATAATCCATATGTAACGTATGACAATAATTATATTGAAACAGAATGGTATATACTAAAAAGATTTTTTGAAGAAGGCTTGTTTTATGAAGGCGTCAAAATCCTTCCATATTGTCCTAGATGTGAGACAGGACTAGCTAGCCACGAAGTAGCCCAAGGCTATAAAGAAATAGCTGTAGAAACAGTCATTGTTCCAATGAAGAAAAAAGATGAAGATGTTTATTTTTTGGTTTGGACTACAACTCCTTGGACTCTTCTTGCCAATGTTGCAATTTGCGTTAATCCAAATGAAGAATATGTTAAAGTGGAAAGTAAAGGGCTAAAGTTCATTCTAGCTGAAAAACTAACTAAAACTGTTTTAGGAGAAGAATATACAGTCTTAGAAAAGTACAAAGGAAAAGAACTTGAAAACATTGAATACGAACAACTATTACCTTTCTTAAAAGTTGATAGAAAAGCTTTTTATGTGACATGTGATTCTTACGTTACAATGGAAGATGGAACAGGAATAGTTCATATAGCTCCCTCTTTTGGTGAGGATGATTCTAAGGTTGCTAAAAAATATAATTTACCTTATTTAAATCCAGTAGGCGAAGATGGAAAATACACTGAAGGGCCTTTTAAAGGTATGCTTGTATTTGATGCGGATGTTGAAGTTATAAAATACTTAAGAGAAAATAACAAACTATTTAAAAAGCAGAGAATGATGCATAATTATCCACATTGTTGGAGATGTGGGACCCCTTTAATATATTATTCAAAACCAAGTAAATATTTAGAAGTAACAAAAATAAAAGACAAAATTATTGAAGCCAACAATACAGTTAATTGGTATCCTGCTTATGTTGGAGAAAAAAGATTTGGGAATTGGTTAGAAAACCTTAATGATTGGGCAATATCTAGAAATAGATACTGGGGAACACCACTTCCTCTTTGGACTTGTTCTTGTGGTCATAAAGAAATGATTGGTTCAAGGCAAGAACTAATAGAAAAAGCAATTGAAAAAATAGATGATACAATCGAATTACATAGGCCTTATGTTGATGAAGTCCATTTGAGATGTTCTAAATGTGGTGGGGTTATGACTAGAACAACAGATGTAATAGACTGTTGGTTTGATTCGGGTTCGATGCCTTTTAGTCAGTATCACTATCCTTTTGAAAACAAAAAATTATTTGAAAATCAATTTCCAGCTGACTTCATCTGTGAAGGAATAGATCAAACAAGAGGATGGTTTTACTCTCTTCTTGTTATAGCTGTGTTTTTAAAAGGAGTTAGTCCATATAAAAACGTTTTAGTAAATGATTTATTGTTAGACAGTGAAGGAAAAAAGATGTCTAAGAGTAAAGGAAATATAGTTGAACCTTTCACAACTATGAAAGAATACGGTGCGGATACAGTAAGATGGTATTTACCATATGTTTCTCCTGTTTGGACACCTTTAAAGTTTGACTTAGAAGGATTAAAAGAAGTGTATTCAAAGTTCTTTAATCCGCTTAAAAATTCCTATAATTTTTTTGCTATATACGCTAATACAGATGAAATAAACATTGATGAATGTAATTGTAGTTATGATGAACTAGAAGAAATAGATAAATGGATGATTTCAAAATACAATAGACTAGTAAAATATGTAACAGAAGCATATGAGGAATATGATTTGAATAAAGTTGTTCGCGCAGTAACAGACTTTACTTCAGAAGATTTATCTAACTGGTATATTAGGAGAAATAGAAAAAGATTTTGGGGAAGTACTTTAGACAACAGTAAAAAAGCCGTTTATAAAACAACATATGATGTGCTAGTTGGCATCTCAAAATTAATCGCTCCAATCGCGCCTTTTATATCAGAAGAAATATATATGAATTTAACAAATGAAGTTTCAGTTCATCTTGCTGACTTTCCAAAATACGATGAAAAGTTAATAGACAATCATATTGAAAAGAGAATGGACTTAGTTAGAAACTTAATCAGTATTGGTAGAAAAGCCAGAGAAGACTTGAAAATCAAAGTAAGGCAGCCTCTTTCCCTAGCTATATTAGATGGTAATAACAAGGGTTTGATTGAAGACTTAGTGCCTCTAATAAAAGAAGAATTAAATCTTAAAGAAGTTGTTTTTGAACACGACTTAGGAAAATATATGAACTTTAAAGTTGTTCCAAACTTTAAGGTTGTTGGTAAAGAATTAGGCTCTAAAGTAAAAGCTTTTACCGAAATCTTAAATCAAATAGACTTAATTAGTATTAATAAACTTAATAATAATGAAACTATTACTGTTGATTTAGAAGGTGAGGTCAATGTTACAAAAGAAATGGTTGAAATTAGAATATCTTCTAAAGAGGGCTTTAATGTTGGAATGGAAGGCAATAACTTTTTAATTTTAAATACAGACTTAACAGAAGAGCTAATCCTTGAAGGAAATGCCAGAGAAATCGTTTCAAAAGTTCAACAAATGAGGAAAAGTAAAGACTTTAATGTCATAGATAGAATAAATATTTTTTATAGGAGTGACGTTGAAATAGATAAAACTTTTATGCAGTTTGAAAATTATATTAAAGAAGAAACTTTAGCTCTTAATATAATTAAAAAAGAACAGTTAAGTCTTATGGAAGACATTAATGGGCATGAAGTTTATTTAGATGTTGAAAAAGTAGAAAAATAAAGTTTTCTACTTTTGTGATATTATATTGATAAGGAGGAATATATGAATAAAAAAGTAAAAGACTTTACAAATGAATTTAAAACTTTTATTTCTAAAGGCAACGTTTTAGACTTAGCTGTTGCAGTTATTTTAGGAGGAGCTTTTGGAAAGATAATAACATCTCTTGTTAATGATGTTATTATGCCAATTATTGGAATCATATTAGGAGGAATTCATTTTTCTAATTTGTCTATTAGTGTAGGTGGCGCAAACATTATGTATGGTTCTTTCATTCAACAAATAGTTGATTTCTTAATTATTGCTTTTTGTATATTTGTTTTAGTTAAAGCCCTAAATAAAGTACAAAAGAAAAAAGAAGTAAAAAAAGAAGCGGAAAAAGAAGAAGTAACTTTATTAAAAGAAATAAGAGATTTATTAAAAAACAAAAAAGCCTAATTAGGCTTTTTCTATTGTAATAGTATAAAAACTTTTTCCTCGATATTTATTTTCAAAAAAATCATCACTACTATTGTAGGTAAATACAGTTAAAGTAATAGGGGACTTTACTTGACTTATGTCAGTGCTTGGAACATATAACTTTATGTTTGTCAAAAGAGTAGTACTATTAAATCCACTCATTTCAACATGGCTATACCTTGCTCCTTTTGTTTGATGTAAGCTGTCATATAAATAAATGAAAATATAAGGTGAAAAATAATACATATCACTTGGATCTAGAACAGTTTTTTCTAAGAAAGTTCCATCATTTAAATAAAAGGAAATATAGTAACCAATCTTATAATTATCAATGTTAGGATAATTGGAGTATTTTGCCCAAGCATCTTGATAATAGGAATAACTTATATGTTCTTCATTTGAGTAAATAGCGGTAAATGTTGCAATGTCAGTTTGTGGTGTTAAAGGGGTTTTATAATTAGTAATTAAATTTCCACTTTTATATAATCCAACTGTTATAGGATTTAAATCAATATAAGTAGAGTCGGGGAATATAATTTGTTCATTAGTTTCTTTTTTCTCACTACTATTAAAATAAAGTAAAATGCCAGAACCAATAAATAAAATAATTATCCAAAATATAAGTAACTTTTTCATTCTCTCACCGTATATATTATATCTTAAAATAGAGAAACGTGCTATAATTAATTAGGTGATAAAATTGATACAAGTAGATTCAAGAAGAATAAAAAAAGGCGATACTTTTGTAGCTCTAAGAGGTATATCAGGAGATGGACATAAGTTCATTGAAACAGCTATTAATAATGGAGCAGTTAAAGTAATAGCTGAAGAGGGTAATTATAGTGTTGAGACTTTAATAGTAGAAGATACTAGAAAATACTTAACTGATTATTTAACAACAACTTATAAAACAATGCTTGAAGATATGACAATAATAGGCATAACAGGCACAAACGGGAAATCAACTACAGCGCATCTTATTTATCAAGCACTAAATTTAATGGGTAAAAAATGTTCTTATATTGGAACAATTGGGTTTTTTATTGCAGACAGAAAAATTGAACTTCCAAGTTTACCTAATACAACACCAGATATTTTAGAACTATATCAAATGTTTGAAGAAAGCTATAATAATGGTTATAAATATGTTGCAATGGAAGTTAGCAGTCAAGCTTTAGCTGTTGATAGAGTAAAAAAAATTAAATTTGACTATACTATTTTTACAAACATTTCAGAAGAACATCTTAATCTACACGGAACTATGGAAAAATATATTCAAGCAAAACAAATTTTGTTTAAAGAATTTAACAGTGTTGCTTTAATTAACTATGATGATTTAGAAAAAGACAAATTTGTATTTGCCAATAATAAAAATTTTTTCTTTGGTTTTAATGGTGGAGATTTAAAAATAAGTAATTATGGATTAGAAAGTGATAAAACGACAATTGAATATATTTATCAAAATAAAACATATAAAATCGCAAGTAACTTAATTGGTAAATATAATATATATAATATGATTGCGACTATTTTGTTATTAATAAAATTAAACATCAATATTGATGAAATAAATAGAGTAGTGCAAGAGCTAAAGTCACCAGAAGGCAGAATGGAAAAAATAAGCTATAAAAACAATTTAATTATTATTGATTATGCTCATACACCAAAAGGCCTAAAAAGTTTACTTGACACAATTCAAAATGTTAATCATAACAACACATATGCAGTTTTTGGTTGTGCGGGAGAAAGAGATCGTAGTCAAAGAAGCGTTATGGCAAACACTATAATGGCAAACGTCACTAAATTAATTATTACTAATGATGATCCTCATGAAGAAGATCCAAATCAAATTGTAAGCGATATGGTAAAAGAAGGACGTCATAATAATTATGAAATTTGCTTAGATAGAAGTAAGGCTATTGAAAAAGCTATTGCACTTTTAAAAGGAAATGATATCTTATTAATTCTTGGTAAAGGTCATGAAGAGTATATGATAGTAGGTAAAGAAAAAGTTCCTTTTAATGATAAAAAAGAGGTTGTAAAGTACATTAACAATATTTAGAAAATATTGTTTTTTCTTTGATTTTGTGATATGGTTTTACTATAGGAGGAATAATGAAAAGTAGAAAGGGAATGTGGGAACTAATCATCTTACTATTGTTATTAGTAGGCTGTGCGGTGTATTACTTTATTTATCTTGAAACTAGAGATGAAAACTTAGTAAATGAATTAGATAATCATTTTGAAGAAATAAATACAATTGTAGAAGAAGATGAAGTAATTGATGAAGATACAACAGGAGAAATAGATAGCGAATTAACAGAAGATGAAGTAGATTTAGATAATGTTGAAGCGAGTTTAGATTCATTATTGAACAGTTTAGATGATATTGAAACAGAAGAAGAAAATATAGGAAATGAGGAATAAGGAGGAAATATGAAAAAGAAAGGTTTAATTTTAATAGGATTATTATTATTTGTGGCAATGCCTATCGTTTATGCCCAAAACACTAGTGCTGGAAGCGACAATGGAAATTCGGTAACTGCAGGGAATGAAAATGCCGGAAGTGAAAATGGAAATTCTGATACAACTTCTGGTAATTCTAGTCAAGAACTGAAAGATTTAAGAGTTATAATTAGAACTCAAGCTCAAGAATTAACAGCTTTGAGAATTCAATTACAGGCAAAGATTGTTGAACAAAAACAAGTTTTAACACAATATAGAAATCAAGAGAGTCTAACGACAGAACAAAGAGCCGAAGTAAAAGCTATGATTCAAACTATGAGCCAGTTTCGCGAACAGTTAAACCAAGAATATCAAAATGCTACTAAAGCATTAAATTCATATAGAATTGGGGCAGCCGAAGATAAAGTTGCAGCTCTAAACGGAATAATAGAATCACAACAAGCAAGAAAAACTTTACTAACAAATATAATTAATAGTTTATAAAAACGAGTATTTACTCGTTTTTTAATATATCTTTAATTTTTTCTGTGTTTTTAAAATTCAATTTTGCTATTTCATTTAACTTATCAAAGCCAAACGTTTTAACAATTTTAGCCCCAACTTCATCTACTAAGTTACTGGCTCCTTTGGGAATAGCAATACCTAAATCTTTACTTATTTTGTTACACTCTTGAATAAATATAAATCTACTAATAATTGATGCTGCCGCAACACTTAAACACTTATCTTCACCTTTAGTAAGAAAAGTTATTCCTCTTACAATGTTACTGCTTTCTTTCAAATAGTTATAGTAAACAAAGGGTTTTGCAAACTCATCGACTACAATATAATCATACACATAATCTTTATTGATTAAATTACTTAAAACATTATTGTGCAGAATAGCTTTTAATTTATTCATGTTGTTTTCTTTACTGTATTTTTTATTATATTCACTGTTTGATAAAACAAGACTACTATAAGGAATTTGTTTAATTAATTTAGGAACTATTTCTAGTATTTTTTCATCTGTTAATTTTTTAGAATCTTTAATACCTAAATTTTCTAAAGATTTAATATCTTCTTTTTTGACATAACAACTAGTTACAACAATAGGTCCAAAAAAATCTCCTGTTCCAACTTCATCAGATCCAATTGTACTAGCGTAATATACTTGAATTTCTTTTTTCAATTCTTCTTTTTTTTCTTTTTTATCTTCACTGTTTTTAACATCGACTTTTTTGTCTGGATTAAGGTGTTTTTCCATTTCCATCCACATATTAGCGTCAATGTCAGCAGACAAACCTTGAAACACAGCTTTATTAGATTCATATAGTGTCACAACGGTGTCTTCTTCATCAGCTTGAAAAAGAGCATAAGCTGGTGTTTTAAGTCTTTTTTTATCTTGAAAATACTTCATCATTTTCTCTTTAGTATTGTCGCTAATTTTTAAAGTTATAGTCATATTATGTCAACTCCTACTTTAATTTTAGCACATTTTTTACAAAATATGCTACAATAATAATAGAGGTGAATTTATATGAATATAGTTGATGCTGGAATCATTATATTACTTATGCTTGGAGCTGTGCTTGGATTCAAAAGAGGCATCACTAAACAAATCGCAATAGGAATTGGTTCTGTTGGCATAATTGTTTTGGCTTTTATGTTAAAAACACCAGTGTCCAATTTTTTATATCAAAGGTTACCATTTTTTGATTTTTGGGGAATATTTAAAGGCGTAACTGCCCTTAATATTCTACTATACGAAGTAATAGCTTTTTTAATAGTACTAGCGGCTCTTTCTATCGTTTTAAAATTTGTGATTTTCGCAACTAGTGTGTTTGAAAAACTATTAAATGCCACTATCGTTCTTGGAATTCCATCTAAAATACTAGGTATGGTTGTTGGAATTGTACAATACTATATTATTGTCTTTGCTATTTTGTTCGTAATTAGCTTACCCATTATTAATTTAGATTTTATTAGTCAATCAAAATGGAAAGATACAATTTTAAATAATACGCCAGTACTTACGACAATATCTAAAGATACAACAGTTGTGTTTGACGAATTTAAGGGATTAAAAGAAAAATATGAGGCCGATTCTAGTTCAAATGAATTTAACTTAGAAGCAATGGATTTGTTTTTAAAGTATAATGTAATAGAAGTAGAGTCAGTTGAGTCTTTAATGGAAAAAGGTAAAATTAACATTGACGGATTAGATGAAGTATTAGAAAAATATAGGGAGGAATAAATATGATAAAACATGTAAATGAAAAAGAATTTAGAGAAGAAGTAAAAGGAGAATTAGTTTTAGTAGACTTTTTTGCTGATTGGTGTATGCCGTGCAAAATGCTTGGCCCAATTTTAGAAAAAATGGCAAATGATTATAACATAATTAAAGTAAATATTGATGAAAATCAAAGCTTAGCGCAAGAACTAGGTATCATGAGTATACCAACATTAATGATTTATAGTAAGGGTAATGTAATGGATACAAAGATGGGTTTAATGCCTGAAGAAGAAATTAAATCTTGGTTAGAAAAAAACAAATAAAAAGTGTAAACCTTGACAAGTTTACTTGCAATTAAACGGTTTTTTTGAGATTATGTATTATAGAAATGGGGTAATTATTATGCCGACTACTGAAGAAATAGAAATAGAAAAAGCAAAAGAAGAAGCAAAAGAAAAAGAAAGATTAGCTAGAATTGCAAAAATGGAAGCAGAAATAAAAGAGAGGCTTAAAAAAGCAGCCGACTTTAAAGAAAGCATGCAAAGGAAGTTAGATTCAGTTAAAGACAAAATCGCACCAGAATTGTTAAACAATCCTAGATTTTTAAAAGCTTTTAATGGGGAGTTAGAAGGTATTGGCTACTTTAGTGGCAGAGACACAAGTTATTTGACTAATGTTGTTGTTTCAGCAGATGGGAAGTCAGTTACTATTGATTCTGGTCAAACTTATCCAAATAAACAAAGCAATCCTGAATTAAGTGATAACGCTGAATATAGTTCAACAACCATCTCTTTAGGTGAAAAAAATGATATGCAGGTTGTTAGTTCAAAAGGAACCTTATATCATGTAGATGGTTATAAGAAAGCTGTTACAGATCCAACAAAAAAAGCAGAGTATGCTCGTTTAGAAAGTGAAGGCTTTAAGACTATATTGGTTACAAACTATCGTCAAGAAATTTACGATCAAAATGGTATTGAATATTCGATAAGCGATTTTTCAGATCAATATCCATTTAAAGACGAGTATAGGGATATAATCTTAAATAAAGAAATTTTAACTTATTCTCATAAACCAACATTTTCCTCTGGCCTTCTACCTGGATTACCAAATCATACTTGGAGCGCAAGCGCGCAAACCATTAGCCGTACCGATGAAAATCTTGGAGTTTGTACTGTCTTAAAGGGAGAAGGAATGAATTCTAATGGCAATAAAGGTGTAAAATATAGCCAAGGAATTTATCCTGTAAATACAGAATATCCAGAAAACTTAAGTGTAATTCCAAATCCTTTAATGATTGGTCAAGGTAACGGAGCTTATGTTGGAACTGATTATGCCGGAACTACTGGGCAAAGAATGGAAGATGTATTAAAAGATGCGGCTTTATCTTTTGAAGAAAATTTAGAAACTTCTAAAACAAAAGAATATTCCCCAGAAACATATCGAGTTTTAAAAAATAAGTTAGCTATTGCAAATGCACAATATCGTACTAGTAGTAATATCCAACCAGTTGTCGAAGAAGCAGAAATGGCTAACGCAGGAGCGCAAAGATAAATTGCGCTTTTTTAAACAAAATTCTTGCAATAAGTCTTTATATACTGTATATTAGTTATGTACTTAAATCTTGGATTAAACATTTCTCCAATATTTATTCTAGGATCTAAGCAAATTATTATTGAAAGGAGAAACAAATGGCTTTAACAAAAGACAAAACAAGTGAAATTGTTAAGAATTTTTCTAAAGATGAAAAAAACACTGGATCTATTGAAGTACAAATCGCTCTTTTAACAGAAAAGATTAATGCTTTAACAGCCCACATGACTTTACACAAAAGTGATTTTCACTCTAGAAGAGGTCTTGAAAAAATGGTAAGTAAAAGAAAAAGTTTACTACAATACTTATTAACAACAGATCTTGCAAAATACAGAATTGTAATAAAAAAACTAGGATTAAGAAAATAAAGTTGGACACTCTTTTTAGTGTCTTTTATTTTGAGGAGTAAAAATGAAAAAAATATTTGAATTAGAATTTTATGGAAAACAAATAATTGTTGAAACAGGCGAACTAGCTAAACAAGCAGATGGAGCTGTATTAGTAAGATACGGAGACACTGTAGTTTTAGCGACGGTTGTTGTAAAAAAAGAAGCAGATTTACTATCTGACTTTTTCCCACTAATGGTTGTTTATAATGAAAAACTTTATTCAGTAGGTAAAATACCAGGTGGTTTTATTAAGCGAGAAGGAAGACCAACTGATGCGGCAACTCTTGCTGCTAGAATGATTGATAGACCAATGAGACCGATGTTTAAAGATAACTTTAAGAATGAAGTTCAAATAGTTAATACTATTTTATCTGTTGATACAGATAACTCACCGGAGCTAACAGCGATGTTAGCGTCTTCTCTTGCAACTTCAATCTCACAAGTTCCATTTGACGGACCAATTGCTGGAGTAAAAGTAGGCTATATTAATAAAGAATTCGTCATTAATCCAACTCCAAAACAATTAGAAGAATCATTAATTGATTTGACTGTTGCAGGAAATATTGATGCCATCAACATGGTTGAAGCAGGAGCTAAAGAAGCAAGCGAAGAAGTAATTTTAAATGCTTTAATGGCAGGACATGAAGCAATTAAACAATTAATTGAATTTCAAAAAACAATAACTAAAGAAGTTGGAAAAACTGATATGGAATATGAACTTCTTGAAATGACTGAAAGCTTTAAAAAAGAAATTAGAGATCTTGTTGAAAAAGATTTAGATCAAGCTTTAAGAATAAAAGAAAAACTTGAAAAATATGAAAAGATTACAAAAATAAAAGAAGATGTAGTTTTAAAATATAGTGCAAGTTATAGTCAAGAAAAAGACAACTGTACACTAGAAGAATTGATTAAAAAAGTAAAACTAGTTTTAGAAGAAATAGAATACGATGTTTTTAGAAAGATAGTTGTAGTTGAAAAAGTAAGAGCAGATGGTAGAAAAATGACTGAGATAAGACCTCTTTCAACTGCTATTGATCTTCTTCCAAGAACACATGGATCAGCCCTATTTACAAGAGGTGAAACCCAAGTTCTCGCAACAACAACACTAGGTGCTTTAGGAGAACATCAAATACTTGATGGGCTTAGTTTAGAAGATGAAAAAAGATTTATGTTACATTATAACTTCCCGCCATTTTCAGTAGGCGAGACAGGAAGATATGGCGCACCAGGTAGAAGAGAAATAGGTCATGGCTCATTAGGAGAGAAAGCTCTTCTACAAGTTATGCCAGATGAAGCAACTTTCCCTTATACTGTTAGAGTAGTTTCTGAAGTATTAGAAAGTAATGGTTCATCTAGTCAAGCAACAATATGCGCAGGTTGTATGAGTTTAATGGCGGCTGGTGTTCCTATTAAAGAAACAGTTGCTGGAATTGCGATGGGACTTATTACTAAAGATGACAAATATACCATTTTAACTGATATTCAAGGACTTGAGGATCACTTAGGTGATATGGATTTTAAGGTAGCAGGTACAAGAAATGGAATATGTGCCCTACAAATGGACATCAAAATAAAAGGGATAACTAAAAAAATCCTTAAAGAAGCTCTTCTTCAAGCAAAAGAAGCTCGTATGGAAATAATTGATGTTATGGAAAAAGAGATAAAAACACCAAGAAGTGAAGTAAGTAAATATGCTCCAAAAACAGTAACATTTATGATTGATCCAAATAAGATAAAAGAAGTTATTGGAAGAGGCGGAGAAATGATTACTAAAATCATTTGTGAAGCATCTAATGTTACTTCTGTAACAGATATTAATGCAGTTAAGGTAGATTTAGAAGATGATGGTAGAGTTATTATTTATCACACTAATAAAGAAATAATAGAAAAGACTGCTAATATGATAAGAGACATTATAAAAGAAGTAGAGATTGGTAAAGTTTATACAGGTAGAGTTGTAAAAGTTGAAGACTTTGGTTGTTTTGTAGAACTTTGGCCAGGATGTGAAGGCCTTGTTCATGTCTCACAACTTGCTGAAGAAAGAGTAGAAAAACCAAGTGATATAGTTAAAGTAAATGATGAAATGATAGTAAAAGCAATAGGATTTGATAAAAGAGGCAAACTTAATTTATCTAGAAAAGAAGCATTGAAATAATAAAAATAAAAGCAAATATAACTTATTTGTTTTTTATTTACTAATTCACATATAAATGCTATAATTCTTGTAGAAAAGAGGGTATATATATGGAAAACAAAGAAGATTTGAAAATAAATAAAAAAAATGTCAATGATTTAGTTAGTACATTAAAAAAAATAGCTAACATTTTCTACATATTAATCATTATATTTGTAATATATGGAGGATTAATTTTACTAAAGGAAATAGGTATTCTATCTTTTTTAGGAACAATATTAAAAGTTCTTATGCCACTTTTCATTGGAATTCTTATTGCTTGGCTATTTAGTCCGACAGTAAAGTTTTTCATGAAGAAAAAACTAAACAGATTCTTTTCTGTCATAATTGTTTATGCCATATTATTAGGAATTATTGGCTTGGTTTTAGGAATGTTAATACCTACATTATCTGATCAAGTAAAAGACTTTGTAAATATTATTCCAACAGCTTTTGAAACTGTAAAAGGCTGGTTTGATGGTGTATTTGATACTTTAAGCAAGATAGATGGATTTGACATTACAGGTGTTAGAGACAACATATTTAAGAGTATAGAAACATATGGTACAAATCTAGTTAGTACATTACCTACAACAATATTTACAACAGTATCTTCATTATTGTCGGCTGTTGGTGTGTTCTTATTAGGATTAATTATCGGCTTTTATATTTTAATTAGTTATGAAAATGTAATAGACGTATTTGAATTTTTACCAAATAAAATTAGAAAAGATGCTAAAAACGTAGTAACTGTTGTCGATAGCTCTTTAAGAAAGTTTTTACGAGGAATACTAATTGACGCGAGCCTATTGTTTGTTGTTTCTGCTATAGCGTTTTGGCTAGTTGGATTAAAAGCGCCACTTTTATTTGCTTTGTTTTGCGCAATTACAAATATTATTCCATTCATTGGACCATATATTGGTGGTGTACCAGCCGTGATTGTCGCCTTTTCACAAAGTACTACCCTTGGAATAGCCGTATTAATTACAATAGTTGTAATACAACTTATTGAAAGTAATTTGCTTCAACCAATTATTATGTCTAGATCAACTAAATTGCACCCAGTTACAATAATGATAGGACTTCTTGTTATGGGATATTTCTTTGGAATATTTGGTATGCTTATTTCAACGCCAGTAATAACAATAATCAAATCTATTTATATGTATTTTAGTGAAAAATATAAATTTGACTTTTTAAACTTTATTAAATAAAAATAAAGGAGTTAATATGAATTTTGTTAATAAAAAACCGCAAATAATTATATTAACAGGTAAAGCAGGTAGCGGGAAAAGTAAAACCGCTAGCCTTTTTATAAATGCCTATAAAAATAAAAAAGCTATTAGTTTAGCTTATTCTAGTTATTTAAAATCAATTGCTAAAAATGTTTTAGCTTGGGATGGTAACGATAAAACTAAGCCCAGAACTTTTCTCCAAGATCTTGGAAATAAATTAATAAGAAAAATCAATAAAAGTTTTCTTATTAACAGAATGATAGAAGACATAAAAGTATATTCATACTTTTATGATGTTATAATTATATCGGATGCGCGATTCGTTGAAGAAATAGAGTCAATTAAAAGTATTTATAAAAAAGTTTTAGTCATTAAAATAACTAGAGATAAAAAGAACAATTTAACAGAAAAGCAAAGCAAGGATATAACAGAAACCGCTTTAGACAAGTATAAATTATATGATTATATAATTGAAAACAATGGTTCAGTCAAAAAATTAGAAGAAAAAGTAAAACAAATAGTTGGGAATGATAATAAATGAATTTAAGAACTTTATATATAGATTTTTTTATAAGTAAAAATCACAAACAAATTCCAAGTGCGCCAGTAGTACCAGAGAATGATCCTTCAGTACTATTTAATACGGCAGGAATGCAACCATTGATCCCTTATTTAATGGGAAAGGCACATCCTTATGGAACAAGGCTTTGTGACTATCAAAAGTGCATTAGAACCACTGATTTAGATGCGATTGGCGATAAAACGCACCACACTTTTTTTGAGATGTTAGGTAATTGGAGTTTGGGTGATTATTTTAAAGAAGAAAGTATTAATTACAGTTTTGAATTTTTAACTAAAGTTTTAAAAATTCCTGTTGAAAAATTAGCTGTAACTGTTTTTGATGGAAATAAAGAAGTTCCAAGAGATGATGTTTCCGCTAATGTTTGGATGAATTTAGGCATTCCAAAAGAAAGAATAGCGTACCTTGGAGTAGAAGACAATTTTTGGATAGCAGGAGATACTGGCCCATGTGGACCTGACACAGAAATATTTTATTTTAGAAGTAATGATGAAATTCCAAAAGTATATGATCCAAAAGACTCTAGATGGGTTGAGATTTGGAACAATGTTTTTATGGAGTACTATAAAGATGATAATGGATCTGTAACTCTTTTAGACAAGAAAAATGTTGATACAGGAATGGGTTATGAACGAACAGTGGCTGTTTTAGAAGGTGTTGATGACAATTATAAAACCAGTATATGGTTACCAATAATTAAAACAATTGAAGAAGTCTCTAATAAAAGCTACGTTGGTAATGAAATTTCTATGCGTATTATTGCCGATCACATTAGGGCTTCTGTATTTATAAGCGCTGATAATTCTGGCATTAAGCCATCTAATACTGATCAAGGTTATATTTTAAGAAGATTAATTAGAAGAAGTATTAGACATGCTAAAAAGCTAGAAATTGATATTAATAGTAATTGGGAAGAAAAAATTGCTTTAAAGGTAATTGAAGAATATAAAGAATACTATGAAGAACTTATTAAAAACAAAGAAATTGTTTTAAAAGTTTTAAGAGAAGAAAAAGAAAAATTTAATAAAACATTAGAAAAAGGATTAAAAGAATTTTTAAAGATAGTTGAAGATATTTTTGATAATAAATTAAATAAAGATTTAGCTTTTAGACTATATGATACATATGGCTTTCCAATCGAACTAACTGTTGAACTTGCTAGAGAAAAAGGTATTGAAGTAGATACAGAAGGATTTAAAGAGAAATTTAAAATTCATCAAGAATTATCTAGATCTAATTCAACAGAAAAGTTTAAAGGGGGCTTAGCTTCAAGCGGAGTAGAAGAAACACAGTATCACACTGTAACGCATCTTTTAAACGCAGCTTTAAAAAAAGTTGTTGGATTAGATGTTCATCAAAGAGGAAGCAATATTACAAAAGAAAGATTACGTTTTGACTTTTCTTGTAATCACAAATTAAGTGATGAGGAAATAAAAAAAGTCGAGGAACTAGTTAATAAATGGATAGATATGGCTATTCCAGTCACAATGATTGAAATGAAGAAAGAAGAAGCTATCAAAAGTGGTGCTGAATGTATGTTTATTGAAAAGTACCCTGACATAGTAACAGTATATTTTATAGGAGATATTTCCAAAGAACTTTGTGGTGGGCCACATGTTGGTAACACAAAAGAATTAGGACATTTTAAAATAATTAAAGAAGAAGCTAGTAGTGCGGGTGTTAGAAGAATAAAAGCTATTTTAGAATAAAGAGGAGTTTATGAGAAAGTTTATTGCGAGTATTTTGTCTTTTTCACTATTTTCAGTAATGACGGGAGTAATTTTATTTACGGCATTTCAAACTATATTGACAAAAGATACTATTGACGACTATTTAACAAAAGTAGATGTTTTAGAACTAGACATTGGTTCTATAAGTAACAGTGAAAGCAAAACATTAAAAGAAGTATTGATTGAGTCTATGAGTGGTAACGAAGTTTTAAATGACGCTACAACTGATGTTGTTGAAAGTGATGAATTTAAGACGGCTGTTAATGATTTTTTTGGTGATGCCTTGGGTTATATTGTTTTAAACGAAGATAAACCTATTTTTGATGTAACAGAAATAAAAGAAATAGTTTTGGCAGAAGAAAAAGTAAAACAATATACAAGTGTTTTTGGAACTTCAGCCGTTGAAGCAGTAATTGATGATTTTGGAGTTCAAGTAACAAATATAGTACCCAATAGAAACGAAATAAGTAATATTGATAAAGTAGACGCAGCCTTAAGTTTATTAAATACGGTAAAACCATATTTGTATTTATCTCTTATTGGCCTTGCACTTTTAATTATTTTGGTTTTATGGTCAATAAAGAGTGGATTTATAACTGTTGGTGTTATATCTTTAGTTACTGGGGCTATGTTTACTGGTATAAGTTTGCTTAAGGAACAAATATATAGTTTGGTAAGTGATAAAATAGAAAATGCTAATAATATTGTTAAACCTTTATTTGATATTTTTATGGAAATACTACAAAAAACAAGCTTAATATATTTAATAGTAGGAGCAGTATTAATTATTCTTGGAGTGATAATAAGCATATTTTATAAAAGTTCAGTAGAAAATTGACAAATCAAATTATAAATATTATAATTAAAACGTAAAAGCAGTGATATAGGACAAGATTATTAATAATTTATTTAATAGAGAGTTAGTGGCAGGTGAAAACTAACAATAAATTTAATAATTACTACCTATTAGTAAAGTTTAATAAACTTCGGGTAAAACCCGTTATAAATTTAAGAGACCAAAGTAGGATGGTACCGCGTAATAACGCTCCTTTTATAGGAGCTTTTTTATTGGAAAGGAAAACATGAGAAGATTTGAAAAAATAAGTTTTGAACAGTTTAAAAAAGATGTAAAAGATGATATAGTTTTATATGAAGAATACAAGTTGCCCAAAAGAGCTACAAAACACAGTTGTGGATATGATTTTTTTAGTTTATATGATTTTACAATCAAACCAGGAGATATTTTAAAAATACCAACGGGTGTTAAAATAAGCATGAATGAAGGTGACATGTTCATGATTGTTGTTAGAGGAAGTCAAGGATTTAAATACAACGTTAGAATGTGTAACCAAGTTGGTATATTTGAAAAAGACTACTACAACAATGAAACTAATGAAGGGCATGCTTGGTTAAGATTACAAAACGAAGGTGATATTGACTATGTTGTTAAAAAAGGCGATGCTATATGCCAAGGATTATTTACGATATTTTTGAAAGTTGAAGACGAAGAAGAAATAGAAATTGAAAGAAAGGGTGGATTTGGATCCACTGATGGCGAGAAAAAATGAATATAAAAGAAAATGAAAAATTAAATCTTCTAAACCACAGTTGTGCGCATTTACTTGCTCATGCTGTTAAGAATCTTTATCCTAAAGCTATGTTTTGGGTAGGGCCAGTTATTGAAGAAGGTTTTTACTATGATATTGACTTAGGAGATAATGTAATAACAGAAGATGATTTAGAAATAATCGAAAGAGAAATGAAAAAGATTTCTAAGGATAATAAACTTATTAAACGAATTGAGTTGTCAAAAGAAGAAGCCTTAGAAATGTTTAAAAATGATCCATATAAACTAGATTTAATAAGTAAAATGGAAGATAATATTTCAGCTTATAAACAAGATGATTTTATTGATCTTTGTAGAGGACCTCATGTAGAAAGTACAAAGCTTTTAAAAAACTTCAAATTATTAAAAGTAAGTGGAGCTTATTTTAAGGGGGATTCTAATAACAAAATGCTTCAAAGAATATATGGAATATGTTTTGAAACTGAAGAAGACTTAAATAAACATTTAGCGTTTTTAGAAGAAGCTAAAAAAAGAGATCATAAAAAACTAGGCAAAGAATTAGAACTTTTTATGATGAGTGAATATGGTCCGGGCTTCCCATTCTTTTTACCAAAAGGAATGATAGTTAGGAATATATTAGAAAAATTTTGGTATGATGAGCATACAAAAGCTGGATATCAATTTATCAAAACACCAATAATGTTAGATAAGACTTTATGGGAGTTGTCAGGTCACTGGAATAATTATAAAGAAAATATGTATACTAGTGAGATTGATGACAAAGTTTTTGCGATTAAGCCAATGAACTGTCCAGGAGGAATGCTAGTATATAAAAATAATCTACACTCATATAAAGAATTTCCTATAAGAGTTGGTGAATTAGGTTTGGTTCACAGACATGAAGCAAGTGGAGCTTTAAATGGATTATTTAGAGTTAGGGCTTTCACTCAAGATGATGCTCACATTTTTATGACGGAAGAACAAATGGAAAGTGAAATCATTGGGCTTTTAAAATTTGTAGATATTATGTATGGAACTTTTGGATTAGAGTATTCTATAGAACTTTCAACAAGGCCAGAGGAAAAATATATTGGTAGTATTGAAATTTGGGACAAATCTGAAAAAATATTAGGAGAAGCATGTCATAAAGCAGGGAAAGAATTTAAAATAAATAAAGGAGACGGAGCCTTTTATGGTCCTAAACTTGATTTACACATTAAAGATTCTTTAGGTAGAATGTGGCAATGTGGAACTATTCAACTTGATATGAATTTACCTGAAAGATTTGATTTGACTTATATTGATAATGATGGCAGTAAAAAAAGACCAATTATGCTGCACAGAGTAATATTTGGTTCAATAGAAAGATTTATTGGAATATTAATCGAACATTATGCAGGAGCTTTTCCAACTTGGTTAGCGCCTGTTCAAATAAACATTATTCCTGTAAATAACGATTATCATTTATCTTATGCAAACGAGATTAAAGAAGCTTTATTGAAAAACAATTTTAGAGTAGAACTATATGATAGAAATGAAAAATTAAGTTATAAAATGAGAGATAGTCAAGTTAAGAAAATACCTTTTACTTTAATATTGGGAGATAAAGAAGTAAATGATAAAACAGTTAGTTATAGGTGTCTAGGAAACAATGAAACAATCACTTTAAATATTAAAGATTTTATCGATATGATTAAGTTTGTTGTTGAGAATAAAGAAAAGTAATACTTTTCTTTATTTTAAATATTATCAGTTTTAAATTAACAAAAAATATGCTATAATTTATAAGGAAAGTAGGTAAATTATATGCGTTGTAAAAGATGCGGTTCAAATATTAGTTTCGATAATGAGATATGTCCTGGATGTGGAAAATCTCTTGTTTTACTTAAAGGAGATAATGAAATAGAGTTTGATGATAAAGTAGAAATAAAAGTCGAAAATATAAAGGACGCTACGCCTAAAAACGCTAGTGTAAATGAAATAGTTGAAGAAAAAGTTGTGGAAGATGTTTTTGGAGAAGCCCTAAAAGAAAGTTCTGGGGAAGTTACTCCTATCCCAAAACTAGAAGGTTTGAAGCAAGTCTTTGATAAAAAAGAAGATATCGCAGAAGAGAAAAAATCAAAAAACTGGCTAGTCTTAGTACTAATAATAGTAGTAATTGCTATTGGCGCAATTGTTTTTATAAAATATGGTCAAACAATACTTGATAAAATATAAAAAAGAGGTGAAATTATGTATAATTTAGGAAACGTAGAAAATAAAATGAATCAAGTTTTAGACAATTTAGAATCAAGGTTTTTAAACATTAGAGCAGGAAGAGCAAATCCCGGAATATTAAAAGATGTTGTTGTGTCTTATTATGGAGTAGAAACTCCTTTAGTTAGTCTTGCCACAATATCGATTCCTGAAGCAAGACAAATATGTATTAGACCATTTGATAAATCTTGTCTATCAGGCATTGAAAAAGGCATTTATGAAGCTAATGTTGGATTAACTCCTAATAATAACGGCGAAGTCATTATATTAAATATCCCAGCTCTAACAGAAGAAACAAGAAAAGAATATGTCAAACAAGCCAAAGCAATGGTAGAAGAAGCAAGAATTGCTTTAAGAAACGTTAGACAGGATGCAAATAATGATATTAAAAAATCTTTATTGACAGAAGATGAAAAAAAAGAAGGGGAAGAAAACGTTCAAGAATTAATTAACAAATATAACAAAATGATTGATCTTAGTTTAAAGGAAAAAGAGCACGAATTAATGACAGTTTAAGGAACAAAAGATATAAAATTATATCTTTTTTTATGCTATAATAAAATTGGTGAGAATGATGTTAGAAATAATTAATGAAAAAAGACTAGGACAAGAACTTACAAAAGAAGAAATAAATTTTTTTGTCGAAAATTATACAAAAGATTTAATCCCTGATGATCAGATGAGTAATCTTTTAATGGCTATATGTGCTAATGGCATGACTGATGATGAAACTATTAATTTAACAGATGCTATGATCAATTCGGGGGATGTTTATAGTTTTAATGAAGAAAATATGGTAGACAAACATTCAACTGGTGGGGTTGGAGACAAAACAACATTAATTTTAGGACCAATTGTTGCTAGCCTTGGAATAAAGGTTTGTAAGATGAGCGGTAAAAGTTTAGGATTTACTGGAGGCACAATAGATAAGTTAGAAGCTATTCCAAACTTTAACGTTAATTTAAGTGAGGAAGAAGTATTAAGTAACCTTGATAAAGTTGGCTTAGTTATAACAAGTCAAACAAAAAACTTAGTTCCGGCTGATAAAAAGATATATGCTTTAAGAGACATTAGCGGGACAACAGAATCTATCCCACTTATAGCTTCATCTATCATGAGTAAGAAAATAGCCTCAGGTAGTAAAAAAATAGTAATAGATTTAAAAGTTGGCAAAGGTGCTTTAATAAAAACAATTGAAGAAGCTAGAAAACTGGCTAATTTATTGATTAAAATAGGTAAGCACTATAACTGCCAAGTAGTTTGTGTTTTAACAAATATGGATTATCCATTAGGAACAAGTATAGGAAATGCTTTAGAAGTTAAGGAAGCAGAAGAATTCTTAAAAGGAAATAGAAGTAAAGACTTAGAAGACCTTATATATGTTCTTGCTTCTCATATGGTTAGCTTGGGTTTAAATATAAGCTTAGATGAAGCCTTAATTAAAGTAAAAGAAACACTTGAAAATAAAAGAGCTTTAAATAAATTTTATGAATTTATTAAGGCACAAAAAGGCAAAATTGAAAAATTAGAAATATCAGAAAAAATGTTTTCTGTAAAAAGCCCATATACGGGGTTTGTAGACAATGTGGATGCTAAAAAAATAGGCGAGTTAGTTAAAAACATTGGAGCCGGAAGAAAAACAAAAGATGATACAATTGATTATACTGTTGGATTTGTTTTAAATAAAAAAGTAGGCGATTATGTTTTACAGGACGAAGAACTAGTAAAAGTATATTTAAATAAAATAGATTTAAAGATTGCCGATATTGTTGATTGCTTTCATATTGACAATACCCTAGGGGATTTAAAACCAATGATTTATGAAATTATAAAATAAAGCTTTAACAAATAAATTAAGTTGTGATATAATGTAAGTAGAAGTAATTTATATATAATTTAATATTTAAAAAATTAATAAACAAAGAGGTTGTAAATTTATATATATAAATTATAAAACAAAAAACATTTCAATCATTTTTACAAAAGCGTTGTATTTTAAGGCTAAAACACTTATATCTATAAGTGTTTTTTTTACACAAAAATGTTTTTAAATTAGAAAAGTAAAAAACAAAATGTAAAAATTAGTAAAAAAAAACATAAAACACTTGTATGTTTTTTTGTGGTGTGATATCCTTTACTTAAGGTAGGAGGGGAAACACAATGGAAGAATTAATAGTTGTTAAAAGAAGTGGTCAAAGAGTAAAATTTGATGGTATTAAGATTGCTATCGCAATTAAAAAAGCCTTCGATAGTGTTAACCGTAATTACCAAGAAGAGGAAATCAATAAAGTTTATGAAAGCACTTTAAAATACATTACTTTAGTATATAAAGATAGAAAGACAATCAACGTTGAAGATATTCAAGATATGATTGAAACTATCTTAAAAAACGAAAAGTATATAGAAGTATATAAAGAGTTTTCTGAATATAGAAAAAAAAGAGCTGAATCAAGAAAAGCTTTCAGTGAAAAAAAAGAACACAAATTTGTAAAAGTTATTGAGCAAACAAACAGTATGAACAAAAGAATGGAAACTCCATATAAAATGCTTAAAAAGTTTGGAGAAAATATTTCTCTTGAATACACCAAATCTTATATTATTGATAGTAAATATGTTAGAGCTCACGATGAAGGAAGAATTTTTATTCACAACTTTTCTTATTTTAATTTAGGATTTCTCGGTTCAACGCATATAAAATTAGAAAATTGTCTTCAAAATAATAACTGTTTCTTTGATATACTATTTAAATTAATAAATGCTAAAAAAGAAATCAAAGGAGAAATTGCCATTGATAATATTGACGTTTTATTAAACGAACATCTTTTAGAACTTTTCAAACAAAAATTTATTGACAAACTAAAGAATTATCTCCAAATAAATGATTATTTAGAACTTGTTAGATTTGCCGATATAGTTCAAAGAATAAAAGATCAAAAAGAAATAAATCTAGTAAATTGTAATGATATTTTGCCAAACGAAAGAGTAAAAAAAATATTTGATAGTTCTTACAACGAAGCTTTAAACGAAATAAATGAAATGTTAAAGCAAAATTTACAAAACATTATAGAGTTTTTAAACAAAGAAGATATCTTTACCATTACAACAGGAGAAATAATTAACTCAAAAATAAATGAAGTATTATTAGATATTATAATAGAAAATAAAAAGTATGAAAACATATTTGTTATATATAAAGTAACTAAAAAAACCCCTGATGTCATATATAATAAGATAGCTAATATCATAAATAGTAAGAAAAATATTAAGTTACACTTTATTGAAAACGATGTTATTAGTGAATTCTTTGCTAACGGACAAAGAATAATTGATGCTAGTCCAACAGGAAGAAGTAATATTGGAAATATCTCAGTTAACTTGCCAAGAATAATTATGAAGTATAAAAAAGTAGAATTTTATAAAAAACTAGATAACTTAATTAACTTTGCTGTCAACAATTTGGAATTTATCTTTGAACAAATAGGAGATAAAATAAAAGATAATTATCAAATACTATTTGATGGAACAATCTTAAATGATGAAAAATTAGAAAAAAAGCAAAAGATTAGAAAAGTAATTAAAACAGGGACTTTAAATATTAACTTAGTTGGTTTAAAAGAAAGTGCCAATATGTTAAATGAAAAAGAACTAGAAAGTACTATTTTTAAAATATTAAAACAAGTCAAAGTAAGACTAAATGAAGAGTCAAAAAAAAGTAAATTGAATTATACCTTTAGTGCAATCAACAGTGAAGCGTCAACTTACTTTATCGATATTGACAAAACTGTTTATGGTACGTTAGATAAAATCACCAAAAAAGAAGCTTATGAAAATATTTGCTTTGTAAAATCAATTAAAGAAGCTGAAGTAGTAAGTGAGTACCAAAAAATGCTTACCGGTGGTAGTGAACTAGAAATGATAATAGATGCTCCTTCCAAAGAAAAGATAATAGAAACGATTAAAAAACTAATTGAGAAAAACATTATTTTTGCTAATCTAAAGGTGACCAAATGATAATAAGTGGTATGCAAAAATTAACTCTTCTAGATTATCCAACCAAAACCGCTTGTATGATTTTTACGGGAGGTTGTAACTTTAACTGTTCTTATTGCCACAATTCATCTTTAATTAAAAACGAACAAACAAGTTTTATTAAAGAAGAAGAGGTATTAGAGTATCTAGAAAAAAGAAAAAAAGTATTAGATGGTCTTGTTATATCTGGTGGTGAACCAACAATTCAAGTCGGTCTAAAAAACTTTATTACTAAAGTAAAACAAATAGGTTTAAAAGTTAAACTAGATACTAATGGATATAACCCTAAAGTATTACAAGATTTAATTAACAACAACTTGTTAGATTATATAGCTATGGATATAAAAGGAGATTTTTTAGACTACGATGATATTTGTGGGAAAAAAATAGATTCAAAAAAAATCCTTGAAAGTATAGAAATAATAAAAAAATCAAATATCGATCATGAATTTAGAACTACAATAATTAAGCAGTATCACACTATAGATAAGATAAAAAAAATAAAGGAGTTAGTCAAAGATTCCAAATATTATCTTCAGAATTTTAAAATATCTAAAGAAGTTTTAAATAAAAATTTAACCCCATTTAGTGAAGAAGAATTAAATTTAATAAAAAAAGAAATAGAAGGCCTTAACATAATAGTTAGGGGATTATAGGAGAAGAAGATGTACAAAGTAAGAAAAAGAGATGGAAAAATAGTTCCGTTTGATATTAAGAGAATAAGTGAAGCAATAATAAAGGGTTTTGAAGCCGAAGAAAAAAAATACGATACAGATGTCATTGATTTTTTAGCTTTAAAAGTAACGGCTGATTTTGAACCAAAGATCAAAGACAATATTGTCGATGTTGAAGATATTCAAGATTCAGTTGAAGCAACTTTAATAAAGGGTGGATACGCCGAAGTTGCTAAAGCTTATATTCTATATCGAAGACTACACGATAAAATGCGTAATATGAAATCAACTATTTTAGATTATAAAGAACTAGTAAACAGTTATGTTAATGTAACAGACTGGCGAGTAAAAGAAAATTCAACAGTGACTTATTCTGTTGGAGGACTTATTCTTTCCAATTCAGGTGCCATAACAGCTAATTATTGGTTAAGTGAAATATATGATGATGAGATAGCTAACGCTCATAGAAATTGTGATATTCATATCCACGATTTATCAATGTTAACAGGATATTGTGCTGGGTGGAGTTTAAAGCAATTGATTAAAGAAGGTTTAGGTGGAGTTAGTGGCAAGATTACTTCAAGCCCTGCTAGACATTTAGGAACTTTATGTAATCAAATGGTAAATTTCTTAGGTATTATGCAAAACGAATGGGCCGGAGCGCAAGCATTTTCTTCTTTCGATACTTATCTAGCGCCTTTTGTAAAAAAAGACAACATGACATATAAAGAAGTAAAACAAGCTATTCAGTCTTTTGTTTATGGAGTAAACACACCAAGTCGTTGGGGAACACAACCTCCTTTTACAAATATTACTTTAGATTGGACAGTTCCAAACGATTTAGCTGAACTTAACTGCTTAGTTGGTAGTGAGGAAATGGACTTTAAATACAAAGATTGTCAAAAAGAAATGGACATGGTAAATAAAGCCTTTATCGATATTATGACTGAAGGAGACGCCAACGGTAGAGGATTTGAATATCCTATTCCAACATACTCTATAACTAAAGACTTTAAATTTGATGATACAGAAAATAATAAGATGTTATTTGAAATGACAGCGAAATATGGTACTCCTTATTTTTCAAACTATATTAACTCTGATATGGAGCCAAGTGATGTTAGAAGTATGTGTTGTAGATTAAGATTAGATCTTAGAGAACTAAGAAAAAAATCAGGTGGCTTTTTTGGAAGTGGAGAATCAACTGGTTCCATTGGTGTTGTGACAATTAACATGCCAAGAATTGCTTATTTATCAGAAAATGAAGAAGAATTTTATAAAAAACTTGAGCACCTTATGAATGTTTCTGCCAGAAGTTTAAAGACAAAAAGAAACATTGTCAATAAACTTTTAGATGAAGGATTATATCCTTATACTAAAAGATATCTAGGATCATTCAGCAATCACTTTTCAACAATAGGACTTGTTGGAATGAACGAAGCTTCTTTAAATGCTAAATGGGTGAAAAAAGACTTAACTGATGAAGCTGCTCAGAAATTCACTATTGAAGTGTTAAAATTTATGCGTGAAAAATTGTCTGATTATCAAGAAGAATATGGAGATCTTTATAACTTAGAGGCAACTCCAGCTGAGTCAACTGCTTATCGTTTTGCTAAAAAAGATAAAAATATGTATCCTAACATAATAACAGCGTCAAATGATGAGACACCATATTATACAAATAGTTCTCATCTTCCAGTAGGATATACTGACGATATTTTTGCTGCATTAGATATTCAAGATAAGTTACAAGTATTATATACTTCAGGAACAGTATTTCATGCCTTTTTAGGAGAAAGATTAACTGATTGGAAAGCGGCAGCTAATTTAGTTAAAAAAATAGCTGAAAATTATGAATTACCTTATTATACTTTATCTCCAACATACTCAATTTGTCCAAATCACGGATATATTAAAGGAGAAGTAAAAGCTTGCCCAACATGTGGTTCAAAGACAGAAATCTATAGTCGTATAACAGGATATTATAGACCTATTCAAAACTGGAATGATGGGAAAGTAAAAGAGTATGAGATGAGAAAAGAATACGATGCGAAATGTGTTTCAGAAGAAACAAAAATTGATGATAAAATTCTTTTATTTGGCACCAAAACTTGTCCAAATTGTCAAATGGCCAAGAAGCTACTTACAAAAGCAAAAATAGATTATAAGTTTATTGACGCTGAAGAAAATGTTAGCTTGACAAAAAAATATAACATTAAACAAGCACCAACCCTAGTAATAATAGAAAAAGGAGAAACAAAGACTATTCAAAATTTATCAAATATTAAAAAAGCTATAGAAGAGTTTAAAATATAATGTATGATGTTATTATAATTGGGGCTGGGATTTCTGGGCTTACTGCAAGTATATACTTAAGTAGGGCAGGGAAAAAAGTTTTAATATTAGAAAAAGATACTATAGGGGGGCAAATTGCCTCCTCTCCACTAATTGAAAATTATCCCGGCTTTAAAAAAATAAGTGGTGCGGAACTTGTCAATAATATATATGAGCAAATAGATTCTTTAGGTGTTGAACTAGAAATAGAAGAAGTAAAAAAAATAGAACATGGCAAAATAAAAAAAGTATACACTGAAGATAATGAATATGAGACTAAAAGTATTATAATCGCAACAGGAGCGAAATATAGATTACTTAATTTACCAAAAGAACAAGAATTTATTGGTAATGGGATTCACTTTTGTGTTGTATGTGATGGAGCTTTTTATAAAGATAAAGTAGTAGCGGTAATAGGTGGTGGAAATTCAGCTATTGGTAACGTTATTTCTTTATCTGAAATTGCCAAAAAAGTATATGTTATTCAAAATTTAGAAGATTTAACATGTGAACTTTCTTTGATAGAAAGATTAAAAGAAAAGACTAATGTTGAAGTAATCTGTTCTTCAACAGTAACGGGTTTAATCGGGAAAGACTCTTTAGAAGGAATAATAATTAAAACTAATGGAGTAGAACAAGAGATAAAGCTAGATGGAATGTTTATTTCAATAGGGCTTGTTCCAGAAAGTAAAATATTTGAAGGAATTATTGATTTAGATAAATATAATTATATTTTATCTGATGATTGTAGAACAAAGCTAGATGGAGTTTTTGTCTCTGGAGATGTTAGATGTAAAAAATATAGACAGATGACAACTGCAACAAGTGATGGAACAATAGCGGCTTTAGAAGTAATTAAATATTTAGATACATTAAAATAACTAAAAAAACCGTTGACATAAAACACTAAAAGTGCTAACATTTATTTGTAAGCACGAAGAAGTGTTTTTATTTTGAAAAAAAAGAGGTATTAATGAAAAGGTTAATGAAAAGGATTGTTAGGTTTCTTATTGCTACCAAAGCAGAAATGAAAAAAATCAAATGGTTAACAAAAAACGACATGGTAAAATACTCAACAGCGACAATTGCCATAATGATTGTTTTTGGTTTTTATTTCATACTAGCTGACTTATTAATTGGAACTATGAAAGTATTGGTGGGCTAATGGAAGAAAAAAAGTGGTATGTTGTTCAAACATATTCTGGACATGAAAGCAAAGTAAAAGAAAAACTTGAAATGCGTACAAGTACAATGGGATTAGAAGATTATATCTTTAATGTTATTGTTCCAGAAAAAACAGAAGTAGAATATAAAGATGGTCAAAAAAAAGAAAAAATAAAAAAAATGTTTCCCGGTTACATTTTAGTTGAAATGATTATGACTGATGAAGCATGGTTTGTAGTTAGAAATACCCCAGGTGTTACAGGATTTATTGGATCATCTGGTAAAGGAGCTAAACCATTCCCATTAACTAATGAAGAAGTAGATCGTATACTTTCAACACTTGGTGTATCTACCGTAGATGTAGTCAATGAACTAAGTGTTAATGATGGAATAAAAGTTATTAACGGACCATTTAAGGATATGTGTGGTAAGGTTAGAAAAATTGACCTAGAAGCTCAAAAACTAGAAGTAGCGCTCGATTTATTTGGTCAAGAAACAATTGTTGAGCTAGAATTCAACGAAATCAACAAAATTTAATAGACATTAAATAAATATTGTGCTATTATTAGTTAGCTGAATTTATTTAATATAAATGCAAATTATTACGAAAACGATTTATAGGAGGTGTTTTTCGTGGCAAAGAAGATAATGAAAAGAATAAAAATAGAAATTCCGGCAGGTAGGGCAACCCCTGCGCCACCTATTGGAACTAGACTAGGACCAGTGGGAATAAACTTAGGAGACTTTTGTTCAAAATACAATGAAGCAACTAAAGAACATATGGGAGATATTCTTCCAGTTGAAATCGCAATATATGAAGATAGAAGCTTTGACTTTGAAATCAAAACTCCACCAACTGCCTTCTTAATAAAGAAGTATGCAAAAATAAAGGCTGGTAGTTCAAAAGGAAAAAATGAAAAGGTTGGTTCAATAACTGCAGAACAAGTTGCTGAAATAGCTGAAATCAAATTACCTGACTTAAATTGTTATACAAAAGAAGAGGCAATTAAAATAGTTAGTGGTACTGCTAAAAACATGGGTGTTGAAGTTACAAAATAAAAAAGGATTGTGGAAGGGAAAAACCCGTTATACCACAAAGGAGGAAAAATGAAAAAAGGAAAAAAATACATTGAAAATGCAAAAAAAGTAGAAAAAGAAAAACTTTATACAAAAGAAGAAGCAGTAAAACTAGTTAAAGAAACATCATATTCAAAATTTGATGGAACAGTAGAACTTGCAATTAAATTAAACTTAGACACTAAAAAAGCTGAAGAACAACTAAGAGGAGCGATTCTTCTTCCAAACGGAACAGGAAAAACAAAAAAGGTTTTAGTTGTTGCTAAAGGTGATTTTGCAAAAGCTGCCAAAGATGCAGGCGCAGATTTTGTTGGTGGAACAGAACTATTAGAAAAAATTGAAAAAGAAAACTTTTTTGATTTTGATATAATAATTGCTACACCTGACATGATGCCAGCTCTAGGAAAACTAGGAAAGATATTAGGACCAAAAGGCTTAATGCCAAATCCTAAAACTGGAACAGTAACACTAGATGTTAAAAAGGCCGTAGAAGATGTTTTAAAAGGAAGAGTAGAATACAGAACAGATACATTTGGAAATGTTCATACTATAATTGGAAAGACATCATTTACAGAAAAAAGTTTATTAGAAAATTTAGAAGCTTTTGTTACATTAATATACAAAGCAAAGCCAGCAACTGTTAAAGGAATTTATATGCAAAATATAAGTATTTCTTCGACAATGGGACCTGGTATAAAAATTGATACAAATAGCTTTGACTTTTAAAAAAAAGTATGTTACTATCAGTTTGTTCGGAAAATTAGTACCGTAGACAGTAGGGAACGAAAAGTTTTAATTATCCTACCGAGGAACTTAAGTTTTAAGATTTCTCGCCTAACTACGTGTTAGGTTTTCTTATATATAAAAGGAGGCGAAAAATGGCAAGTCCAAAGATTTTAGAACAAAAGCAGCAAGTTGTTGAAGAAATAACAGCTAAACTAAAAGAATCAAGTACAGTAATCTTATTCGATAATAAAGGTTTAAGTGTCTCAGAGATAGTAGAACTAAGAAGAAAATTACGTAACTGTGGTTCAGAAATGAGAATATATAAAAACACTTTATTAAAAAGAGCGTTTGATTCTCAAAAGATAGATTTAGGAAAAGAACTTGCAGGTCCAAAAGAAGTAGCTTTTGGAACAGACGCTATTAATCCAGTAAAAGTGTTATTCGATTTTGCAAAAGAACATCCAACATTAGAAATAAAAATCGGATATATTGATGGAGCAATAGTAGACAAAGATATGTTGAGCAAATTAGCTCAAACACCAAGTAGAGACACTTTACTTACAATGTTTGCAGCTGGTTTATTAGAACATGTTAAAAATGTTGCTGTGTGTTTAGATCTACACAGTAAAAAGTTAGAAAATTAAGAGGAGGAGAAAGAAAATGGCAAAATTAACAGTAAAAGAAATAATTGAAGCAATCAAAGAAATGAAAATACTAGAAGTTAAAGAACTAGTAGACGCAATGAAAGAAGAGTTTGGAGTAGATCCAAGTTCTGTAGCAGTTGCCGCACCAGTTGCTGCTGACGCTAAAGAAGAATCAAGTACAGCAGATGTAGTATTAACAGCAGCAGGAGTGAACAAAATCGCAGTTATTAAATTAGTTAGAGATATAACTGGTTTAGGTCTTAAAGAAGCAAAAGACATAGCTGATAACGGCGGAACTGTTAAAGAAAAACTATCTGCAGATGAAGCAAAAGAAATGAAAGCTAAGTTTGAAGAAGCTGGCGCAACAGTAGAATTAAAATAAACAAAAAAGCCTATGCAATAAGTATGGGCTTTTAGCGTTTAAAAAAGGGGACTAGTATGGATCACTATTTTACTAATGCAAAATTAGCTAGTAATGTCCAAAAAATAGAAGTTGACATTAATAATAAAAAATATTCTTTTTTTACAGACAATGGAGTTTTTTCTAAAAAAAGATTAGACTTTGCAACAAAGTCTCTTTTAGAAAATATAAAGTTAGAAAAACAAAGTGGAAAAGTATTAGACTTTGGTTGTGGGTATGGACCTATTGGAATATACATAAAAGATACAACCAATTTTAATGTCGATATGGTAGATGTCAATAAAAGAAGTATTGAACTTGCTAAAAAAAATGCTATTTTAAATAACGTTTTAGTAAATGTATTTGAAAGCGATATATATAGTAATGTAAGTGATGTGTATGATTATATTATAACTAATCCACCAATTAGAGTGGGCAAAAAGATTTTGTATCAAATTTTATTTGAAGCAAAACAACACCTGCAAAAAGATGGGGAATTGTGGTTAGTTATTTCTAAAAATCAAGGAGCTAAATCTTTAATCAAAGATTTAGAAAAAGTATATTGTGTAGAACTCGTTAACAAGATAAAAGAGTTTTATGTAATTAAAGCAAAAATTCGTTGACAGTTTGAAAATGCTTTGATAAAATTATATATTGGTGGCTTGTACGATAAAGTGCAAACCTATTTGTTGGTAGAAATATTATGTAGGGGTGAATTTAGTGGCTTATACAATGAAAAAATTTAATAATCACCGTGAGAGAAGAAATTATGCTAAGACAAAAAACACTGTTGAATTGGAAAATCTGTTAGATATTCAAAAGAAATCATACGAATGGTTTATTACTGAAGGAATCAAAGAAGTCTTTGAGGATATTTTTCCAGTGGAAGATTTTTCTGGAAAATTAACCTTAGATTTTGGAGATTTTTCTTTTGAAAAAACAAGATATACAATCAAACAGTGTAAAGAAAGATATGCAACATATGCATCTCCTTTAACAGTTGAAGCAAGACTCTTTAACGGTGAAACTGGTGAAGTAAAAGAACAAAGTATATATTTGGGCGATATGCCTATAATGACTGAGAGTGGTACTTTTATTATAAACGGCGCTGAACGTGTAATAGTATCGCAATTAGTAAGAAGTCCAAGTGTTTATTTTGGAAAAGAAATAGACAAAAATGGACGAACAGTATTAACAAGTCAAATTATTCCAACAAGAGGAACTTGGCTTGAATATGAAATAGATGCTAGAGGAATAGTATATGTTCGAATTGATCGAACTAGAAAAGTTCCAATAACAACTCTTTTAAGAGCGTTAGGTTTAGGAACAGATGATGAAATAATTTCTCTTTTTGGTGAGAATGATAATATTAAAAAAACAATTGAAAAAGATTCAAATAAAAACATTGATGAAGCTTTAATTGATATTCATTCAAAACTAAGACCAGGCGAACCATCTACTTTAGATAGTGCGAAAAATCAACTTATTTCTAGATTTTTTGATGCATTTAGATATGATTTAGCTAAAGTAGGTAGATACAAATTTAATAAAAAATTAAATGTATGTGATCGTCTTATTGGAACTATTCTTGCCGAAGACATAAAAAAAGGTAACAAGATTTTATTTAAAACGGGAACAGAAATTACAAAAGAAGTTTTAGAAGAATTAAAACCTATTTTTAAAGACGGTTATGGAGTAAAAGAAGTTTCAATCAATGAAGAACTAGATACTTATAATAAAGTACAAATAGTAAAAGTTTATTCGAAAAAAGACTTAAAGAAAATTATCAATGTTGTTGGAAACGATCAAACAGCCGATGTCAAAAGACTTACTGTATCAGATGTTTATGCATCCGTTTCATATTACTTAAACTTACTTGAAGAAGTAGGATCATTTGACGAAATAGATCACTTATCAAATAGACGTGTTCGTCAAGTTGGTGAATTATTACAAAACCAATTTAGAATTGGTATATCAAGAGTTGAAAGAGTTATTAGAGATAGAATGTCAACTCAAGAAATAACCGAAGTAACACCAAAATCTTTAATCAATATTAGACCTTTAACCGCATGTATTAAAGAGTTTTTTGGCAGCAGTCAGTTATCCCAATTCATGGATCAAACAAACCCAATTGCCGAGCTTACAAACAAACGACGTTTAACGTCACTTGGGCCAGGCGGTTTATCAAGAGATAGAGCAGGAATGGAAGTACGTGACGTAAATCCATCCCATTATGGACGTCTTTGTCCAATTGAATCTCCAGAAGGACAAAATATTGGACTTATTACATCTCTTGCTAGTTATGCGAAAGTAAACGAGTATGGTTTTATTATGACACCATATAGAAGAATAAAAGATAAAGTATTTACAGATGAAATTATATATATGACAGCTGATGAAGAATTAGATTATTATATTGCTGAAGCAACAATAAAAATAAATGATAAAAATGAAATAATAGAAGAAAAAGCAACTATTAGATATAGAGGAGATAACTTAATTGTTAGTGCGGACAAAATAGACTTTGTTGACGTGTCACCACAACAAGTTGTTTCAATAACAACAGCAGGTATTCCATTCCTTGAACACGATGATGGTAAAAGAGCCTTAATGGGCGCTAATATGCAACGTCAAGCAGTTCCACTATTAAAACCAGAAGCCCCAAGAGTTGGAACAGGAATAGAAGCTATTTCTGCAAGAGACTCTGGCGCAGTTGTTATATGTGCAGGAGATGGAATAGTAGATTATGTTGATTCAAGAAAAATAGTTGTCAAAACAGCTAAAGGAAAAGATGTTTATTATTTAAATGACTTTGAAAGAAGTAATGCTTCTACTTGCTATCACCAAATACCAATAGTTAAAAAAGGTGATAAAGTTACTAAGGATGAAGTAATAGGAGACGGACCATCAACTGAAAAAGGCGAAATGGCTCTTGGTAAAAACGTTAAAGTAGCGTTTATGAACTTTGATGGATATAACTATGAAGATGCAGTTATTTTAAATGAAAGATTAGTTAAAGATGATGCTTATACTTCTATTCATATTGAAAGATATCAAATAGAATGTAGAGATACTAAATTAGGACCAGAAGTATTTACAAGAGATATTCCAAATATTGGTGAAGAAGCTCGTAAAAACTTAGATGAAGATGGAATAATTAGAATTGGTACAGAAGTATGTGACGATGATATTTTAATTGGAAAAGTAACTCCAAAAGGACTTGTAGAACTTACTTCTGAAGAAAAACTTTTACACGCTATCTTTGGTGAAAAATCAAGAGAAGTTAGAGATACATCTCTTAGAGTTCCACACGGTGGTGGAGGAATTGTTCACGACATTAAAGTATTTACAAAAGCAGATACTGATGAACTTCCAGCAGGTGTTTCTAAAATTGCGCATGTTTATATTGCTCAAAAAAGAAAGATCTCAGTTGGCGATAAAATAGCCGGAAGACACGGAAACAAGGGAGTTATTTCTCTTATATTACCAGAAGAAGATATGCCATATCTTCCAAATGGCGAAGTAGTAGATATTTTACTTAACCCTCTTGGAGTTCCTTCTCGTATGAACATAGGACAAATTCTAGAAATGCATCTTGGTTATGCGGCAGAAAAACTAGATATTTATGTTGCAACTCCTGTTTTTGAAGGAGCAAACAGAAGTGAAATTTTGGATGCTTTAAAAGAAGCAAACCTTGATGAGGATGGAAAAGCTTGGTTGTATGATGGTAGAACAGGCGAAAAGTTTCATAACAGAATATCGATGGGTGTTATGTACATGATAAAACTACACCACATGGTAGATGATAAACTTCACGCTCGTGCAACTGGTCCATACTCACTTGTAACGCAACAACCTTTAGGTGGAAAAGCCCAATTTGGTGGTCAAAGATTCGGAGAAATGGAAGTTTGGGCACTATATGCTTATGGTGCAGCTAATGTTCTTCAAGAAATGATGACTGTAAAATCAGATGATATCGTTGGAAGAACAAAAGTATATGAAGCTCTTGTAAAAGGAAATCCAATTCCAAAACCAGGAGTTCCAGAAAGCTTTAAAGTATTAACAAAAGAATTCCAAGCTTTAGGATTAGACATTACTTTATTAAATGAAGATGATGAATTTGTTGAAATCAAAGACATTGAAGAAAGCGACAAAGACACGTTTTCAACACCTGTTGAAGTAGAAACTGTTAAAGAAAACGATGAAAATTTCGAAAAAGAAATTGATGCGTATGAAGAAGATTTTAAAGACAACAATTTAGACAGTTTAGAATTTAGTGAGGGGGAGAATTAATGGATATTAATAAATTTAAAGGTATCAAAATAGCCATAGCGTCTCCTGAAAAAATCAGAAATTGGTCACATGGCGAGGTAAAAAAAGCTGAAACAATTAATTATCGTACATTAAAGCCAGAACGCGATGGTTTGTTTTGTGAACGTATATTTGGACCAACAAAAGATTTTGAATGTGCTTGTGGTAAATATAAACGTTTAAGATACAAAAACATTATATGTGATAAATGTGGAGTAGAAGTTACACGAGCTAAAGTAAGACGTGAACGTATGGGACACATTGAACTTGCAACCCCAGTAAGTCATATTTGGTTTTTTAAAGGAGTTCCATCTAGAATGGGCTTAGTATTAGATATGTCGCCAAGAGATTTGGAAGAGGTTTTATACTTCGTTAGTTACGTTGTACTAGATCCAGGTCCAGCTCCTCTTGAAAAAAAACAAACTATATCTGATAAAGACTATCGAACATATTATGAAAAATATGGCGATAGGTTTAAAGTAGGCATGGGAGCAGAAGCAATAAAAACTCTTTTAAAAGAAGTTGACGTTGAAAAAGAAGTAAAACAAATTAAAGAAGAGATTGCTAAAATAAAAGATTCTGCTTCACAAAAAAGACTTCGCTTAGTAAAAAGATTAGACATTTTAGATGCTTTCGCAGAATCAAAAAACAAGCCTGAATGGATGATTTTGGATGTTATTCCAGTTATCCCACCAGACCTTAGACCAATGATTCAATTAGATGGTGGAAGATTCGCAACATCAGACTTGAATGATTTATATCGAAGAGTAATAAACAGAAATAATCGTTTAAAAAAACTAATCGAACTAAACGCTCCATCTATCATTATTCAAAATGAAAAAAGAATGTTACAAGAATCAGTTGATGCGCTATTTGATAATGGCAGAAGAGGAAGAAATGTAACAGGAGCAGGAAATCGTCCATTAAAATCTTTATCGGCTATGTTAAAGGGAAAACAAGGACGTTTCCGTCAAAATTTACTTGGAAAACGTGTTGATTATTCAGGACGTTCTGTAATAGTTGTTGGGCCTACACTTAAAATGCACGAATGTGGCATTCCAAAAGAAATGGCTCTTGAATTATTCAAACCACATGTAATAAACGGCTTAGTTACTAAAGAACTTGCAGCAAACATTAAAGCTGCTAAGAAAATGATTGAAAATCAAGATCCAAAAGTATGGGATATTGTTGAAGAAAAGATTAAAGAGCATCCAGTAATGTTAAATAGAGCGCCAACTCTTCATAGACTTGGTATCCAAGCATTCCAACCTAAGTTAGTAGATGGCAGAACAATTCGTCTTCATCCACTTGTATGTGCAGCGTTTAATGCCGATTTTGATGGTGATCAAATGGCTGTTCACGTACCAATTAGTATTGAAGCACAAAGTGAAGCCAGATTATTAATGTTAGGTGCGAATAATATTCTAAAACCATCTGATGGTAAACCAATTGTTACACCATCACAAGATATGGTTCTTGGTAATTATTATTTAACTATTGAGAAAAAAGGTTTACCAGGTGAAGGAAGAGCTTTTAAAAATACAAACGAAGCCTTAATGGCATATGAAAGAAGAGAACTATCTCTTCATACAAGAATAGCTATTCCAACTAAAGCATTTAAACACAAAATATTTGCTGACAAATATATGGATAAGTATTTAATAACAACAGTAGGAAAATTAAAGTTTAATGAGATTTTCCCTGACACTTTCCAATATATTGCTGATGGTAGTACAGAAAATATTGAATCTATCACTCCAGCAAAACACTTTGTTGATAAGGGAACTGATTTAAAGAGCTTTATTGCTAATAAAGAATTAGAAAAACCTTTTAACAAAAGCGTTTTAGGAAAACTAATTGCGCAAATATATAAAAGATATCAAACAACAGAAACATCTATTATGTTAGATAAATTAAAAAATTTAGGATTTAAATTTTCGACATTGTCAGGAATTTCTATTGCTATATCTGATATTAAAGAAAGCATTATAAAACCAGCTTTAATTAAAGAAAGTAATAAATTAGTAGATGATGTTAATAAACAATTCAAAAAAGGATTAATTACCGAATATGAAAGATATACAAAAGTTGTTGATATTTGGACAAAAACCAAAAATGATATTTCTAATGAACTTGCGGGTATGTTAGAAGCAGACAAAGAAAACTCAGTATCAATGATGATTGATTCTAAAGCTCGTGGAGATATTGGATCTTTAACGCAACTTGCTGGTATGAGAGGACTATTCTCTAAACCAGACGGAAGTCAAATGGAAATACCAGTTATATCTTCATTTAGTGAAGGAACTTCAATTAGCGAATTTTTCTTTTCAACACACGGTACTAGAAAAGGAGCTGTAGATACAGCCCTAAAAACAGCGGATGCTGGATATCTTACAAGAAGATTAGTAGATGTAGTACAAGATGTTATAGTAAAAGAAGAAGACTGTGGTTCAACTCAAGGTATTTTAGTTAAAGCATTTATCAATGAAAAAGATGGGGCAGTAATTGAACCATTTAAAGAAAGAATTATTGGTAGATATACAAACGCTAAGGTGTTGAATCCTACTACAAAAGAAGTTATAGCAGAAAGAAACACTTATATAACTGAACAATTAGCAGATAAAATATGTAAACTTGGAATTGAAGAATTGTCAATTAGAAGTGTCTTAAACTGTAAAACAAAACATGGTTGTTGTAAACATTGTTATGGACGTAATTTAGCAACAGGACTTGATGTTGAAATTGGTGAAGCAGTAGGTATTATGGCTGCTCAATCAATTGGTGAGCCAGGTACTCAGCTTACTATGAGAACATTTAATACTGGAGGAGTTGCAGGCGCTGATGATATAACTCAAGGTCTTCCTCGTGTTCAAGAACTTTTTGAAGCGAGAGTTCCAAAAGGAAAAGCTACTATTTCTGAAATAAAAGGAAAAGTAGTGGATATTGAAGAAGATAATGGTAAATATATTATCGTAGTTGAAAATGAAGCAACTACTAAAAAACACACAACTAATTATGGTTCAAAATTGGCAGTTACTAAGGGAGAAGAAGTATTTGCTGGACAAAGATTAACGCATGGAGCTATTAGTCCAAAAGAACTTCTAATTGTAACAGATCCTATAACTGTCCAAAAGTATATTTTACTTGAAATTCAAAAAGTTTATCGTAGTCAAGGTGTTGATATTTCTGATAAACACGTTGAAATAATGGCTAGAAGAATGATTTCTAAGATTAAGATTGTTAATAGTGGAGACTCATTATTCTTACCTGGAACAATGATTGATATAAACGAGTTTACTGAAAAAAACAAAGACTTGATTATTGAAGGAAAAAATCCAGCTGTTGGTAAACCTATTTTACTAGGTATTACCAAAGCATCCCTTGAAACAGATTCGTTCTTATCGGCTGCATCTTTCCAAGAAACAACAAGAATCTTGACTGATGCTGCTATCCATGGTAAGGTTGATCATTTAAATGGATTAAAAGAAAATGTTATTATGGGAAAATTAATTCCTGCAGGAACTGGTGCTAAAAAATATCTAGAAGCTAAATATGATTTAGAGCACCCATTACTAAAGGATGAACCTTTAGAAGTGTTAGAACAAGAATTAATGGAATAAGACTTACAAAAGTAAGTCTTTTTTTATTGTAAAAAATATTAAAAAATGTGCTATAATTTAGATAATAAAGTAGGAGATAAGTATGAAAAAGAAAGGTTTTACATTAATTGAACTATTAGCTGTAATAGTAATATTGGCTATTATTGCCGTTATTGCAACACCAATAATTTTAAATATGATTGAAAAATCAAGAACAGGAGCTAAAGAAAACTCCACACTAAGTATAGTAAAAGCAGTGGAAAATTTTTATACTGAAAGTCAGTTAACTACTGAAGAGACGCTACCCTTAACTGTCACATTTCCAAATGAAGATATAATTCTTAGTGGGGAAACACCAACTAGTGGCAGTGTAACTATTAATGCTGATGGAACATATAATGTAACAGATTTAGTAATTGATGACTATATTTGTAATACTGAAAACATAACGGCTTACTGTAAAAAAGTAGAAATTGATGGAGCATTCAAAGAAATAGCGGAAAACAGTATGGCTCCAGGAAACTTAGTAACAATGACTGTTAATGGAAGAACAGTAACTAAAGTAGTTGGCACAAAAGAGGAAAAGTTATATATTGCAAATTGGGTATGGTATTCAGGTCAATTATGGCAAATAGTAGAATTTGCTGATGATTATGTTAAATTGGTCGCAGCAAACAGTGTATCTGCCATTAGCTATGGAGATACTAATACGTGGAGTAGTTCATGGGTAAGAAAATGGTTAAATGAAATAGATAGTAATTCAGTCCAAGACGGCATTTACTATCACAATCTAAGTAGAACAGATCTTTTATTAAACGGTAGTTTTTGTTTAGATGAACCAAGCAATATAGTACTTACAGATGGAAAAGTAACAAGCTTTACTCCAATAAGTAGTTGTAGTTCTGTATCAACGGATAAGATTGGATTATTAACATTTGAAGACTATGTTTATGCCTTAGATGGAACAGTAAGTGGAAGTTTAGGTGGGAGTTTTTTAGATGAAGATGAAAAAAGCTTTACAATGACAAAACACGGTTCAACCACACAACTATGGTCAACACACTATTATGATCCATCATTTATAACGTATGATACAAGTCTAGTTTCGGCAACCAATACTTATGCTGAGCAAATAAGACCAGTAATTTATTTAAGTCCAAATTTATTATTAGAATATAGAAATCCTGGAGAAAACGAAGGGGAAGATTACGGAACGGCACTAAACCCATACATTCTAATGATAGATGATCGAAAAGAAGAAGGAGACAATTTAAATACAGCGATAGTTGGATCATATATTTATTTAAACGAAGAAGACACTCCTTCAACCGCAACAACAGAATCCGTAAATAGTAGGATAAGTTATGATTATGATAAAACAAAAGTAAGATATCGCGTAATTGGAATAAATAGTGATGGAACAATCAAGATTCAAAGAGCAAACATTTTTGAAGAAATCCCAAGCACAATAGCGGTTAATTGGAACAGAAATATTCCATATTATTTTGTTAACAATGGGGAAAATAATACAAGTTGTGGCTATATAAACGGCTGGTATATCGGAGGATGTGCAACTCACAATTACTTTCAGCCAACTCAAGGAAGTGGAGCTTATGCGCATGATGAAGGAGAAAATTTAGGTTACTATTTAAACAATACAACCAATGGATTTTATACTTGGTTTAGCGATGAAGTTAAGGCAAATATAACAACTGCTACTTGGAACTTAACTGTTGATTCACATGGCGTTGATTATGCGAGAAGTTTATTTAATATTGATACAAGTGTGACATATCCATCAAGAACAAATGATGGAACAACTAGTGCTAAAATAGGCTTACCAATGTGGGGAGAAATGTTTAGTGGAAATGATCTCAATGTTGATTATTGGCTAATAAATAGAGTATATAATGATAGTTACTGTGCAGCCTTTATATCGGCAGATGGAACTATTTATGGCTATTTTGTAGCTGATGGTTGGCATGGTGTTCGACCTGTTCTAAACTTAAGTTCAACAACAAAGATAAGTTCAGGTGAAGGAACAATGGCTAGTCCATATATACTAAGTTGGTAAAATAAAACATATTAGTTTAACTAATATGTTTTTTAATTAACAATTCGATAAAAATTAATAGATGGTTTGTTAAATAATCTTAACTTGATTTTACTTGTTCCAATCCCACTACTAATATATAAATCCATATTATTTACTTTATAGTAATCTTCATCATATTTCTTCGCACCAAATGCTTTGATAACAGAACCAAATATTGGTAACTTTATTTGCCCACCATGGGAATGACCTGCTAAAACCAAATTAAAGTAATCTGTTTTAACGTTATCTATAAAGTCTGGCTCATGCATTAACAAAATCTTAAAGCCAATTTCAACACTGTTTATATATTCATAAACACTTAAAAGTTTATCATCCATACTAGTAGTGTCTAAAATATTTGAACTAACCCCAGCTATTAAAATAGGGGAATTATCTTTGTTATATATTAGTTCATAAGAATTATTTAATAAAGTAAAACCACTTCTTGTCATAACTTCTTCAAATATTTGTGAATCATGATTGCCATTAACAGCGTATTTGCCAAGAGTACATTTCAACTCTTTTAATACATTGATTATTCTTTCTTTCTCTTCTGTTGTAATACTGTTGACACTATCTTCAAAGTCGCCAGTAAAAATAATGACGTCTGGTTTAATAAAGTTAATCTTATCAACTATTTCTTTTAAATCCTCATAGCCTGTTGTCATCCCATAGTGAATGTCAGTAAAATGCACTATTTTTAATCCGTTAAAATTGTCAGTTACATTTTCACTGATCATATATTCTTTTATTTTTAGTCCACTAGTTCCAACAAACCTAGCTATTAAAAAAACAGAAAGACAAAAAACAAAAAAACAAACTAAAATAACTATTAACTTTTTCATATACTAACACCAATTAATAAAAATATAACTTGTAATGAGATTAAAACTCCATTGTGAAACATATGCATAAAAGTACTTACAAATATGTTATTGGATTTCGTATAGATATAACCAAAAACAAAGCCAGGAATAGAATAAGGAATAACATATAATAAATCAGTTAGAGTATTAAAATTACCCAAAACGTGCACAAAACCAAAAAGAATTCCTGACATAATGATAAATAATTTATCTGTTTTAAAAATGTTTCTAACACCAAGTCTAAATACAAATTCTTCAGTAAAGGGCGCAATCAGTACGGCTGAAATATATACGTAATAAGGGTTTTCTTTAAACATTGATCGGATAGTTTCTTCGTTGCCACTAATACCGCCACTTGTAATGATAAAAAGAATTAAGTTAGCAATAAAAACAAAGATAAGCATTAAAAACCAATATTTGAAGTAGTTTTTTAAGTATTCTCTTTTTTTTTCTTTAAATATTTTAAAGTCATTTAGTATTTTCTTTTTGAAAACCAAGAATATTACAAAGACAATTATGACTTGGTAAAGGATAACGTAGATAACTTTAAAAAGATAACTTAGATTATTTATATCAATATTTAATAATAACAAAGGAGCAGTAGCCAGGTATTGAGAAAGATGATAAAAAAGTAAAATGCCGAAGCCTTTACTAGCAAATAATAAGTCTTTTTTAAATTCTTCATACGTTAATTTTTTCAAATATATCACCTTTCATATTATAGCACATTTTTTTATTTGTTGATTTCATATAAAATAAATGTTAAAATAAATTTAGACTTTAGAGTAAGGTGATGAATATAAAAAGCAGATATTTGGGATTAGATTTTGGAACTAAAACTTTAGGAATTTCCATAAGTGATGAGACAAAAACAATCGCGACTTCTTATAAAACAATTCATTATTTAAGTAAAAATGAATTATTAAAAGAAGTTAAAAACATTATGGAAAAAGAAAATATTGAAAAGATAGTCTTAGGGTTTCCAAGAAACATGAATAACAGTGTTGGTCCAAAAGGAGAAGAAACACTAAAGTTTAAAGAACAATTAGAAGGTTTAAATGTTGAAGTGGTATTACAAGATGAGAGATTGTCAACGAAAGAAGCAACATCTTATTTACTCGCAGGAGATGTGTCTAGAAAAAAAAGAAAAAAAGTCATAGATAGCCTTGCGGCCAACATAATACTTCAAACATATTTAGACAAAAAGAAAGGGAATTAATTATGGAAGAAAAAATAACATTTAAAGTAAAAGATGCGAATGGAGTTGAAAAAGTTTGTGAAGTATTACTAACTTTTAAAAGCGACGAGACTAAAAAAGAATACGTTGTTTATACAGATAATTCAACTGATGATGAAGGTAATGTAAAAGTATACGCTTCAGCTTATACAAGAGAAAATGACAGTATGACATTACTAGCAATTGAAACAGATGCTGAATGGAAAACTGTTGAAAATGCGCTTAAGGCAGCTGAAGATGAAATAAGAAGACAAATTAACGAAACTGAAGAAGAGTAGTTGTAGATTTATGAAAAAAATAGTAATGATAATACTGTCTTTTTTTGTGACATTAGCGGCTTTTTTTGCCATTTTATTTCTTACAATGACAAGTGCCGTTAGTAAAAGCCAAGAAACAGTTGAGTTAGAAGTTAAAAGTGGTGAGACATACTTAAGCATTGCCGATGATTTAAAAGAAGAGAACTTAATAAAATCAGAATTCTTTTATAAATTATATATCAAAATATTTAAACCTAATCAGATTCAATCTGGTAAATATGAATTAAATGAATCTTTTTCGGTTAGTGAGATAATAGAAGTTTTAAAACAAGGGAGTAATTATAACCCTAACATTGTTAAATTAACTATTCCAGAAGGGAAAAACATTAAACAAATAGCGGTATTAATTAGTGAAGCAACAACTTATAGTGCAGAAGATATTATTAGTACAATAGATAATCAAGCTTTTGTTGATAGTGTGATTAATAAATATGAATTTATTACAGAAGCTATCAAACAAGAAGGAATAAAACATCCTTTGGAAGGTTACTTATTTCCTGACACATATGAAATAGATAAAACAAAATCTATTGAAACCATTATTACTAAGATGCTTGATCAAATGGAGAAGGTACTGAAAGAATATGATTTTTCTAATAGTAAATATACTATTCATGAGATTTTAACTTTAGCTAGTATTGTTGAGTTAGAGGGAAAGCTTGATGATGATAGAAAAACAATCGCTGGAGTTTTCTATAATAGATTAAATATTGGAATGCAACTAGGGAGTGATGTTACGTCATATTATGGCTATGGCCTAGATATAACAGAACCTATTACCAAAGTGGCGTTAAATGATGTTAACCCATATAATACGAGAGGAAACGTTAAAGCTCTGCCAATTGGGCCAATATGTAACTCTGGTAAGGCTTCGATTGAAGCAACAATCAATCCAAATCAAACAGATTACATGTATTTTATTGCTAATACATGTGATGATGCAGATAATAAAACTTATTTTGCTATAACATATTCTGAACACCAAAAAAATGTTAATAAATATTTAACTTGTGAATAAAAGTAAGGATTAAACTCCTTGCTTTTTAACTTTAAAATATTATATAATTATAGTGCTTGAAATGAGGATATTTATGTATTTAAAAGAAATAAGAACAAAAGGATTTAAGTCTTTTGCCGACGATACAAATATTGAATTTGAATTTAATGTAAACGCTATTGTTGGACCTAATGGAAGTGGCAAAAGTAATATAGTTGACGCCGTAAGATGGGCCCTTGGCGAGCAATCTTTTAAATCATTAAGAGGAAATGACGCTATGTCAGATGTAATATTTTCTGGCAGTAAAACAAGAAAAGAAGCAGGAAGTGCATCCGTTAGTTTAACTTTTGACAACAGTGACAAATTTGTAAAAATAGAAAACAAAGAGATTTTTATTAAAAGAAAAGTATATAAAGATGGAACAAATGAGTACTATTTAAATAATCAAAAATGTCGACTTAAAGATTTAACTGACTTTCTTTTAGATTCAGGAATTGCCAAAGAATCTTTTAATATAATCTCACAAGGAAAAATAGAAGAAATAATAAACAATAAACCTATTGAAAAAAGGCGTATTTTTGAAGAAGCGGCTGGTGTTTTAAAATATAAAAGAAGAAAAGAAGAGGCTCTAAGAAAAGTAGAAAAAACAAACGAAAACATTGTACGTGCAACAGACATTATAAATGAGCTTGAAAACCAAGTAGAACCTTTAAGGAAAGAAAAAGCAAGAGCTCTTTTATACCAAAACGTTAAAAAAGAATTAGAAGAAAAAGAAGTTGCCCTAATTACTAACGACATAACTGTTTTAAATAATAAGTATCAAGATAATAAAAAAAGTATGGAAACTCTTGAAAAAGAGATCTTGGAATTATCTACTAACAACGTAGAAAATGAAGCAGAAATAGAAAAAAACAAGCTCTTGATTTCCAAGATTAATGAAAATATTGAAGAAAAACAAGAAAAGTTAATGGTATTGTCATCTGATTTAGAAAAAGCCAACAGTGAAAAACAGATTATATTAGAAAAAGAAAAATATTTAGTTGATGACACTAAGTTACATGCAACCTTAGTAGAATATAAAGAAAAAGAGCTTAGTCTTTCTAATCAAATAGTAGAAGTTAAAAAACAAATTGAAGGCTTTAATAAAAAGTTAAGTGAAGTAAAATCTAATTCTTTATTTGATCAAATAAAGAAAGTAAGAGAAGAAAAAGAAGTAAAGAATAATAAACTAACAAATCTTTTAAGACAAAAAAGCAATTTAAAAATTAGAATTGAATCATTGAAAGATGAAATAGATAATAATTTAAATATTCCCTATGCTGTTAGAAGTGTTTTAGAAAACATTAGATTAAAAGGAATCAAATCAACTTTAGGAAAAGTCATAGAAGTCGAAGAAAAATATGTTAAAGCAATCGATATTGCTTTAGGTTATCAAGCTAATAATGTCATAGTAGATGATGAAGAAACAGCTAAAAACGCTATTAGTTATTTGAAAGAAAAGGGAAGTGGTAGAGTAACTTTCTATCCTTTAAATGTTATAAAGCCAAAATACATAGATGAAGATACACTAAAAACAATTAATAAAGAAAAGGGCTACATTAATATAGCTTCATCTTTAGTAAAATGTGAAAAGTTATATGAAAACATTGTTAAGCATGTTCTAGGAAATACTATTGTTGTAGATGATATTGACAATGCTAATAAAATAAGCAAAATAATTCAAAACAGATATAAAGTTGTAACTCTAAATGGCGAAGTATTTAATGTTGGTGGATCAATTACTGGTGGTAATGCTAGTAGCAAAAATACAATAAGCTTAAAGTATGATTTAGAAGAGTTGTTAAGAGAAGAAAAGAAGTTATTAAATCAAATAGAAGCAATCGAAAACAGTATTAATGAATCAGATTATTCTTTAAAAGGTTTAGAAGACAAATTATATTTAATTAACAAAGATGAGATATTATTACAGGAACATATTAAAAACAAAGAAGAAACTTTAAGAAATTTGAATAAAGATTTAGAAAATATTAGTCTATCAATCAAAGGTAGTGAGGTTCTTTTAAGCAACAAGATAAGTGAAGAAGAAGAAAAAATCATTAAAAAATACTATGAAATAGAAAAAGAAAAGAACAATGTTTTAAGTGAAATAAAAGAACTTAAGAGTAAAAAAGAATTTGAACTTGATAAGTTAGAAAACTACGAACACAGCTTAAAATCCAAAAACTCTTTATATAACGCTAAAACAAGAGAAATAAGAAATCTTGAGATTGAAGTAAATAGAGCTGATGTTAAGTTAGATATGTTATTATCAACTTTGAATGAAACATATAATTTAACTTATGAAAAAGCAAAAGATGACTATATTTTAATTGATGAAGAAGTAACTAGATTAAAAGTTACGGACTTAAAACAAGAATTAGCAGAACTTGGTATTGTAAATATAGGTGCGATCGAAGAATATGATAAAATAAGTACAAGATATGAGTTTTTAATTCATCAAAAAGAAGATTTAACAAAAGCTTTAAATACTTTATTTAACATAATTGATGAGATGGACAGCGCTATGAAAATAGAATTTTCTAAAACATTTGAAGTTATCAGAACTAATTTTAAAGAAACGTTTAAAGAATTGTTTAGAGGTGGAACAGCCGATTTAAAATTGACTGATCCAAACGATTTATTAGAAACAGGAGTTGAAATAGTAGCCTCACCTCCAGGAAAAAAACTAAGTTCTATTTCGTTATTATCGGGTGGAGAAAAGACCTTTACGGCAATAAGTTTGCTATTTGCTATTTTAAAAACAAAAAACACGCCATTTTGTATACTAGATGAAATAGAAGCCGCGTTAGATGACGCTAATGTTATTAGTTTTGGAAAATATTTGAACAAGCTAAAAGAAAAAACACAATTTATTTTAATTACGCATAAACAAAAAACAATGGAATATGTCGATGTTTTATATGGAATTACGATGCAAGAATCAGGTGTTAGTAAGTTGGTTAGTGTTAAATTGGAAAACTGTAGAAAGGAATAGTTATGGAAATATTAATTGGAATAGGTATATTATTATTAATAATTATTATCATTTATAACAGATTAATAAGATTAAACCTAAGATGTAAGAATGCTCTTGCTAGTATTGATAATCAGTTAAAAAGAAGAAGTGATTTGATTCCTAACTTGGTTAATGTTACAAAAGGGTATGCCAAATATGAAAGTGAGACACTTGAAAAAGTAATTGCTAAAAGAAATGAATCAGTTACTGAAATGGCAAGTAGTAATAAAATCATTCAAACAAATTTAACAAAAATTTTTGCTTTAGCTGAAAGCTATCCCGATTTAAAAGCTAATGAAATTTTTAAAAAATTACAAATAGAGCTTACAGGAACAGAAGATAAAATAGCTTATGCTAGACAGTTTTATAATGACTCTGTCCAGTTCTTTAATTCGGCAATAACTGTTTTTCCAAATAACATAATTGCGAGTATAATGAAGTTTAAAGAAAAAGAATATTTTATGGTTAATGAAGATGATAAAAAAAGAGTTGATGTTAAACTATGATATTAAGAGATGTTAGAAAAAATAAAATAAAAACTTTTGGTATTGTTTTATGTTTCATTATATTTGTTGCTGTATTTATATATTTTTTATCATATTTACTTTTTGAAGATGTTTATATGGCAGTATTTTTTGGTGTTATAATTGCTTTTTTATCTAGTTTTATAACGTACTATAACTCCGATAAAATTATTCTAATGTTAAATGGAGCTAGAGTGGCCAAAGCTGAAGAAGATAGAGAAATAAGTGACATTTTGGAAGGTCTTGTTCTAGCAACTGGGCTTCCAAAACCAAAGCTATATGTTATGGAAGACGCTTCTATGAATGCTTTTGCAACCGGCCGAAGTCCTAAAAAAGCGGTTATTTGTTTAACAACAGGTCTTTTAGAAAAATTAAACAAGTATGAGTTAGAAGGAGTTATTGCTCATGAACTATCTCATATTAGAAACTATGATATGCTACTTTCTACTATAATTGCTGTTATGGCAGGGTTCATTGTAATTATATCAGGCCTTTTTAGAAGAGGGTTTTATCGGAAAAAAAGTGATTCTAATCAAAATGGTATAATTATGATAATTGGGTTAGTATTTATTATATTAGCGCCAATTATTGGAAAGCTAATTCAGCTTGCTGTATCTAGAAATAGAGAATATCTAGCAGATGCCAGCGCAGTTGAAATAACAAGAAACAAAGACGGCCTTATTAATGCCCTAAAAAAATTAGAAAAAGATTCATTAAGTTTAAGAAGTGCCAATGAAGCAACAGCGTCTATGTTTATAACAAGTCCATTTGCCAAAGAAAGACAAAAGAAAAAAGATTCAATACTTAGTACTCATCCAAACATTACAAATAGAATTCAAGCCTTAGAAAAGATTAGGTGAAATTTATGGAATTAAATTATTTGGCCATTATTTTAGGATTATTATCTGGTAGTTTAGGGTGTCTTATTTATTCGTTTATGAAGAAACGATTAGATTTTAAAAAACATTGACATTGTTTTAATCTTTTGTTAACATAACGATTAAATTTAGGAGTTGAAGTTTATGAAAAAAGGGGTAAAAAAGAAAACACCAATTAAAAAGAAAACAAACAGTATTAAAAAAAATACTGTTATTAAAAATGTAAAAACAACTCCTGTTAAAAACAAAAAAATAATTAAAAAAAAACAAGCAATTATTAATATAAAAGCAAAAGAGGAAGATAAAATATTTCTGATGTTTGCTACAACTATTTTTATTATATATGGTTTTTACGGATGGCTAATGGTTCTTACTAAAACAAAGGTTTCTTTGCTTATTGGAATAATGTTACTTGCTTCTTTTTTAATTAACTTAATTTTATTGTTGCACATGAATAATCAGTTTTCAATATTAAAAAATAAAATTATTAATATTAAACTTTTTAAAAAATTATTTAAAAGACTTCATTCTTAAGTCTTTTTTAATTGCTAAAAGACTTAATGTATTGTATAATTACGATGGTGATAAATATGGATTTTGAATTAAAAAATTTAAAAGGAACTTTTGACTTTTTGCCAGAAGAACAAGTAATTAGAAACAAATTGATTGATATTTTAAGGTCAACTTTTGAACTTTATGGATATCTTCCTCTTGAAACCCCAATTATTTGTTATTATGATCTTTTATCTTCTAAGTATGCAGGTGGTGCGGAAATACTAAAAGAGGTATATAAAGTTGCAGATCAAGGTAATAGAGAACTTGGCTTGAGGTATGATTTAACTGTTCCTTTTTCTAAAGTACTTGGGCTTATGAAAGAACCTACCTTACCTTTTAAGAGATATGAGATAGGAAAAGTATTTAGAGATGGTCCAGTTAAAGTTGGTCGAAATAGAGAATTTTATCAAATAGATGTCGATGTTTGTGGAATTTCTTCAATGCTGGCTGAAGTAGAACTTTTTAGTATGGCCTTAAGAGCCTATAAAAACCTTGGAATAGATATTTGTATACATTATAACAACAGAAAAGTTTTAACAGGATTAATAACGGAATGCAATATCAAAAATGTCAATGAAACTATTTTAATAGTAGATAAATTAGAGAAAATAAGCAAAGAGGAAATATACGGTGAGCTAAGTAAACTTGGCGCAACTAAAGAAGAAATTGATAAATTATATAGCTTTTTTAGCTTAAGTTTAAACGATTTATTTAATCTTGAAACAACTAATCAAAATCTAAAAGAAGGTATTTTAGAAATAAAAGAACTGTTTGATTATTTAGTTAAATTAAAGATTAGTGATAAATGTATATTTAAAGCTAATTTAGCAAGAGGATTAGATATTTATACTGGAACTGTTTGGGAAGTATTTGACAATAAAAAAAGAATCACATCTAGTTTAGGTGGCGGTGGCAGATACGATGAAATCATTACTAAATTCATTAATAATGGTAATGTTTATCCAGCCGTTGGAATGTCTTTTGGTCTAGAACCAATTTATGCGATACTTGCGAATGAGAATAACTTTAAATCTAGTTTATATGATGTTTACTTATATGCTTTTAATGTGGATGCAAAAGTTATAGAAATAGCTGAAAAGTTAAGAGAAAATAATATAAAAGTATACTTAGAAATGACTGATAAAAAACTAAAAAAAGCGATGAATTTTGCTAGTAATAGAGCTATTCCATACGTTTTAATAGTAGGTGAAGAAGAATTACAAAGTAATTTATATTCATTAAAGAATATGGAAACAGGTGTGCAAGAAAAATTAAATATAGAAGAAGTAGTAAAAAAGATATATGAAAATAAAATATGATTTAATTAAACAAGATAAAGTAGCTAGAGCAGGTGTAATCCACACTAATCGTGGAACAGTTTTAACACCTGTTTTTATGCCTGTTGGAACGCTTGCTAATGTTAAACTTTTAACAACAGAAGAATTAAAAGCTATTAATACTTCAATTATTCTAGCAAACACTTACCACTTATGGTTAAGACCAGGCGTGGAAGTAATTGAAAAAGCTGGTGGACTTCATAAATTTATGAACTATGATTATCCTATTTTAACAGACAGTGGAGGATATCAGGTCTTTTCTCTTGCAAAAGCAAAGGACATAACAGAAGAGGGAGTAATTTTTAAAAGTCATCTAAACGGTGAAAAACTATTTTTAACTCCTGAAAAATCTATTGAAATTCAAAATAAGTTAGATAGTGATATTGCCATGAGCTTTGATGAGTGTCCACCCGCTAGCGCAACGCATGAATACTTAGAAAATTCTGTTCAAAGAACAATCAGATGGGCTAAAAGGGGAAAAGATGTTCACAGTAACAATAATCAATCTTTATTTGGCATAGTTCAAGGCGGTCCATATGAAGATTTAAGAAAATATAGCGCCATTGAAACTGTTAAACTAGATTTTGATGGTTATAGTGTTGGTGGAGTTGCTAACGATGGTGAATCAAAAGAAGATATGTATAACGCTATAACTTATTCCACACCTTATTTACCATCAGATAAACCAAGATACCTCATGGGTGTTGGTGAGCCAATTGATGTATTAGAAGGAATTGAAAGAGGAATAGATATGTTTGACTGTGTTTTGCCAACAAGAATCGCAAGACACGGGAATGCTTTTACAAGACAAGGTAAAATTAATTTAAAAAATTTAAAATATAAAGAAGATTTTACGCCTATAGAAGAAGAATGTGACTGTTATACTTGTAAAAACCACACTAAAGCCTATATTCGACATCTTATAACTTCTAATGAAGTTTTAGCGGGAAGACTTCTTTCAATACATAATATTAGGTTTTTAACAAAGTTAATGGAAGATGCTAGAGAAAGTATTATTAACGAAGACTTTAGTAATTTCAAAAAAGATTTTATTGATAAATATAATAAAAAAATATAGAAAAGAGACAAAATGGGAGAAACATTTCTAGACATTTTTAATAACTTTTGGCCAATGCTGACAATATTTAGCGTTGTTTTAATTATGTTTAGAATAAGTTATTTGTATCAAAATAAAAAAAAGTTTGTTCTTTATAAAGAAGCTTTCTATTATGCTTTTATAATTTATATTTTGTTTTTATTTTATGTTGTAACATTTCAAGATGTTTCGTCTTCTACTAATTTAATACCTTTTAAAGAAATGTTTAGATATGAATTTGGCAGTAAATTGTTTTTTAAAAACGTTATTGGAAACATGTTAATGTTTATGCCTTATGGTTTTTTTGTAACTTATTTTTTAAAAATAAATAAGGTTTATATGCTTTTAATATTTGTCTTTATAACTTCTTTAACAGTTGAAGTAACCCAACTCTCACTAGGAAGAGTGTTTGATGTGGATGATATAATTTTAAATATTGTTGGTGCGCTACTTGGATATGTTTTATATAAAACAACGACTTTTATCTATCAAACATTTTTGAAACATTGAAAAAAAGATGTTTTTATAATATAATAAAAGCAAGTTATCTTATTAGTGAGGTGTATTATGAATAATATTGAAATATATAATGAAACTAGTAAAGAAATAAGTGAGTTAAGTGAACTTAAAAAAACACTTAATTATGCTTTAAGAAAAGAAAAAGTAAAGAATGTTGAATTAAATTTAATAATAGTAAGTAATAAAAGAATTAAAAATATCAATAAAAAATACCGTGGGGTTGATGCTTCAACTGATGTTATTACTTTTGCTCTGGAAGATGAAAAAGATTTTCCAAATATGAAGTTAAGAATATTAGGAGACATTTATATATCAATAGATAAAGTAAAAAGCCAAGCGAAGTTATTTGAGCATTCATTTTTAAGGGAACTATCTTTCTTAGCTGTTCATGGACTTTTCCACCTTTTGGGTTACGATCACCAAACCAAGGCTGAAGAAAAAGTTATGTTTCAAAAACAAGAAGAAATATTAAGTGACTTGAATATAAAAAGAGGTAATTAAATGGAAGAAAAATTAAAAAAATTATTAGAAAACAGTTACGCCAAATACTCTAATTATAGAGTGGCAGCCATTGTTGAAACAAATGATGGGACTCTATTTTCAGGAGTTAATGTTGAAAATGCTTCTTTTGGAGCTACTATTTGTGCGGAACGAGTTGCCTTAACTGCTGCTATTACAAACGGATATAGAAACTTTAAAACTATGTATATAATGGTAGATAGTGATAAAATTCCAACACCTTGTTTTATTTGTAGACAAGTTTTTGTAGAACTATGTTCAAAAGATATGAAAATTGTTTGTATGAATAATAAAGGTGACAAAAAAACTTTTACCGTAGAAGAACTATGCCCGCATCCTTTTACTAAGGAAAACTTATGAGAAGTGGTTTTGTAAGTTTAATAGGGCGTCCAAATGTTGGAAAAAGTAGTTTAGTAAACACCATAATAAATAAAAAAATTGCCATTATTTCAGATAAACCTCAAACAACGAGAAATAATATTAAAGGAATATATAACGAAGAGGATATTCAAATAGTCTTTATAGATACTCCAGGAGTTCATAAGCCAAATCATAAGCTTGGTAAAATTCTTAATAATCAAGCTTATTATGGTATAAATGATGCGGATATTGTTTTATTCTTAGTTGACGTTAGTGAAGAACTAGGAAAAGGAGACAAATATATCTTAGAAAAGCTAAAAGATATTAAAAAAGTAGTTTTTTTAGTTTTAAATAAAATAGATAAAATAACTAAAGAAGAACTTATCTTAAAAATAGAAGAGTATAAAGATTTATATGATTTTAATGAAATAATTCCTGTTTCAGCTTATAAGAAAAACAACATTTCAACACTAATTGAAGTTATTAAGTCTTATTTACCAGATAAAGTAAAATACTATGACACAGAAGTAACAGATAAAAAGATAGACTTTATAATTGGTGAGATAATTCGAGAAAAAGTTTTTACTCTAACAAATGATGAAGTTCCACATTCTCTTACTTGTCTTGTTGAGTTTATTGAATATGGAAGAACTTCTAACAATATAGTAGCTAGTATAATAGTTGATAGAGATGCTTTGAAAAAAATCGTTATAGGAAAAAATGGAGCGATGATTAAGGAAGTAGGAATATTAGCCAGAAAAGAAATAGAAGAAATTTTTGGTAAAAAAGTTTACTTAGATCTTAAAGTTAAAACAATTAAAAAATGGCGTGACAGTGACAAATATTTAAAAGAATTTGGATTTGATCATTTTGAGTAAACGATAGGAGATATTTATGGAAGTCAAAGTAGGAAAAAGATATAGACATTTTAAAGGTAAAATAATGGAAGTTGTATGTATCGCATTGGATTCTGAAACTTTAGAAAAAAAAGTTGTTTATAAAGAAAATAATTCCTTTTGGATAAGAGATTATAATATGTTTGTATCAAAAGTTGACAAAGATAAATATCCAGATGTAAAACAAGAATATCGTTTTGAGGAAATCGATGATTAAAGTAGAAGGAATAGTTATAAAGGAAACTATGTTTGGAGAAACTAGTAAAATCATCAATGTTTTTACTAAAGAAAAAGGAATAATAGGTATTTTAGCTAAAGGCGCAAGAACCATTAAAAGCCCTTTTAGAAGTTATACTAACAAGTTAATGTATGGCACTTTTAATATATATTACAAAGAGGATAAGTTATCTACTTTATCTTGTGTTGATGCGATAGATGAATTTAAATATATAAAAAAGGATTTGAAGAAGATAAGTTATGCATCTTTTTTATTGGATTTAGCTGAGCAAGTATATAAACAAAGTAGCGATGTAAATATCTATGACTTATTAGTAAGTTCTTTAATTAAGATTAATGAAGGATATGATGAACAAGTCATCATGAATATTTTAGAACTAAAATATTTAGAATACTTAGGTGTTATGCCTATACTAGATACTTGTTATAAGTGTAAGTCTAAAACAGATATCTTGACAATAAGTGCGGATAAAGGTGGATATGTTTGTAGGAAATGCTACGACAATGAGTATATAGTATCTGATAAGACAATCAAATTAATTAGAATGTACTTATATGTTGATATAGATAAGATAACTAAAATGAGTGTTAGTGAAAAAGTGTCCAACGAAATAGATGAATTTTTAGATGAATATTATGAAAAATATACAGGGCTTTATTTAAAAAGCAAAAAGTTTTTAGAGAATATAAAAAAAAGTCAATTTTGACTTTTTTATTTTATGTTTGAAAAATCGTTAATTAAGTTAGTAATTTGTTCTTCTCTTTTTTTGTTATTCCAGTTTATGATTCCGCTTTTTTCTAGATTAACTATCTTATTTATTTGTTTAATGGCATTATTTCCACCTAACCAAGGTTTAGAGAAAGCTTCTGTTACAAAGGCAGAAATTCTTTTATTTTTTAAATCAAGTTCTTTTAAGTACTTCTTCATAACTTCATTTAATTGAAATGCTTCAACGAAAGATGCAAAGATAATGTAGTCATACTTTTCAATACTTGGGGTATTAGTTAAGACTACATTTCCTTTTCTGTTGCCTTTAACTTCTTTTAATTCTACTTCATGTTTAGTTTTTAATTTTTTTTCTAATTCTTTGGCAACACTTAGTGTGTGACCAGTATTTGAATATACGATAATTCCTATTTTCATAAATTCTCCTTAACTTATAATTTAACACAATTATAAGTAAAAGTATAGTTATACACTATACTTTTAGTAAGTGTGGTTGCTTAAGAGTATAAATTATTTCCTTAATAATATTTAAGTGAGTATTAGTTAATTTTCGATTACTTGAAATATAATCAATGATATATAACGTTTCTTCAGTATATCTTCTTTTAAACTCTTCTTCCATATTATCCAAGTCAGAAACATTATCTAATCTGTCACACAGTTTAATTACAAGAGCCCAACTAGTCATACTATTTAGCTTATATGCTAAATACTTTTTTTTACCCATTTCATTTTTCATATCTTCATTTGTTGTTAGCTCTAACACTAAACCAGCAACTTCAGAACCAAAATATTTAACAAGTTCATAATAAGTTGTATTAGTTTGTTCTAAAGTGTCATGAAGGCAGCTTGCCGCATCTAAACTATCAATGCTTTTAGAAGCTTTAAATTTTCGAACTAATTGAGAAACTTTTATTGGATGATTAATATAGTCTTCTCCTGTTTTTCTTTTTTGACCAAGATGTTTTAAAGTTGCGAAAGAAAGCGCTTTTGTACAAACAACATTTTCCATAAAGTATCCCTCCTAATTTTATTTTAAAACAAAATGTGCTATAATAAAAATACATATTTTATATAGCAGTTATAACAGGAGGTTATTATGATTGATTTAGAACTTTACCGTATTTTTTATTTAGTAGGAGAAGCAGGCAATATTACTAAAGCAAGTGAAAAGATGCACATTTCTCAACCAGCAGTTTCTAAGCACATTCAAAACTTGGAAAGTTTACTTGGCTCACAATTATTTATTAGAACTAAAAAGGGTGTTAAATTAACTGAAGTAGGAGAAAATTTATTTAAAAACATCAAACAAGCTCTTTCTATTATTGACAATATGGAACAAGGATTAACTAGTTTTAAAGATTTAACAGTAGGGACTATTAAGATAGGTATCAGCACAACTTTAGTTAGAAAGTATTTAATTACATATATTAAACATTTTCACGAATTGTATCCAAACATTATAATTGAAATTAATACTGATCCAACAGAAGAGTTAATTAAACTTTTAAAGCAAGGAATACTTGATTTTGTTATCGCAAAACTTCCAATAATAGATAACGAATTAGATTATATTAAACTAGGTGAGATCGATAATATTTTTATAGTTAATGAAAAGTATAAAGAGTTAGTAGACAAAGAGTTAAATATTAAAGATTTATTGAGCTATCCGATATTACTTCAAAAGGAGCCTTCTAGTTCAAGGAAAACTATTGATAATTATTGTAGAAGTAATAATATAACAATAAAACCAAGTATGAATATAGCTTCTTCTAACTTATTAATTGACTTTGTTAAAGCAGGACTTGGCATAGGTTTTGTCAGTAAATTGTATGTGGATGAGGAGTTAGATAAGAAAGTTCTCTTTGAATTAAGAGTTTTACCAAAAGTTGAAGTAACACATTTTGGAATAATAAAGCTTAAAGATGTAACTTTATCTTTTGCTTCTAAGAAGTTTATTGATATTATAAGAAAGTAGAAGAAATTTTTGTAGGACGTATTTAAGTGTAGCTTATAATAAATTCTTAAAAATATAGTTTTATGTTGAATAATATGGTAATATAGATTTTGTTAGGAGGTTTTATATGCCAGAAGATTTAGAAAAAAAAAGAGAAGGTTTGTTAGAAGATTTGGCAGCTTTTCAAGCTGTAATTGAACTCTTTGAAGATACCGATGAAATAAGACAATATCAAGAATTATTAAAAACTATTGCTAGTGTAGAAGCCGAACTAAAAGATTTAGATTT
>CAYYQX010000005.1:0-37278 GCA_964473455.1 uncultured Muribaculaceae bacterium
AAGAATTATTAAAAACTATTGCTAGTGTAGAAGCCGAACTAAAAGATTTAGATTTTGAAATTGCGAAAGAAGGGATGAGAGAATGTTCGCATATCTTTGTGACAAGCCAAATCGATGGAGTTTGGGATGGCCACAGAAAAGATACTTGTAGTTATTTTGGCTGTATTAAATGTGGATTAGACTCAAAATATTTAAGCGACGAATATATGAGATTTGCAACAGAACTACAGCAACAAATGAGATATATATACGAAGAAACACTTGGGAATGGAGTGTCTATTAAAGAAGAGTGTTCTTTAGAACTTGGGATGGCTATTTATAAAGGCATTTTAGTAGCACACCCAAATATATCTGATGAGCTTGCAATACAATATTTTCGTGCAGCTCTTCATAATATAAGAACCAATAAAAAGACAAAAGGCATTGAAGAAAGCAGAGTAAAGAGACTTGGACTACATCCTCATTTTAGAGATTGGAATCCGGAAGCAGTGCATTAAATATCTATTTATAAAATATAAAAACTTGCGTTAATTCGCAAGTTATTTTTTTTGGAGCAAGTGACCAGAATCGAACTGGCATCTTAGCCTTGGCAAGGCCATATACTAACCATTGTACTACACCTGCATTTACAAGTAAAAACTTGTAAACAAATTATAACATATATTAAAAAAGAAGCAAATATTTATTTGAAAAATTTTTTAATTAAACTATTATTTTTATTTTTTTTAGCCTCTAAAGGTTCAGAGCTCTTATTTAAAAAATAACAAATTGGTCTACTAAATAGTTTAGAAGCTATTTTTTTATACCATTTTACTTCTTTGCTTACTCTGTTAAAGTATGAATTTAAAGTATCTTTTTGAAAGTGCAAAATATTATTTAAAACCTCGGTATCTGCATAATACCCACAGTGAAAGTTTTGTGTGGCAAAAGCTTCTTCTTTAAGATATTTATAGTTTATTCCATATATATTTAACATGTTTTGTAAAAAAGCTCTATATGTTGTTCGAAACTTTTCTCCACCACCTAAATTAAATGTCTTGTGATTTAATTCTTCTAAATGGTTAAGTGAAGTACTTAGCGCTCTTCCAACATCAGTGTTGGTCGCAAACTCTATTTTAGTATCTAATGGCATATGAAACATTAAAGGGTCTAATGAAGGCAATCCCATGATTCCTGTTAAGCGAAAAATAGTGTAGGGGATACCAGACTTTCTTATATAATTTTCAGTCATTATTTTGGTTTTAGCGTAATAATCGTCTAAACTAGGATTTAACACATCTGTTACGCTAATATTACATTCTTTAACTCGATCTCCATAGACACTAATAGAAGAAGAATATATTAAAAAAGGTTTTTTTATTTCTTTTTTAATACAATCAACAATGTTTTTTGTTCCATAATAATTAACTTTTTTTGCTAACTTGTGATTAAAGTCGGCAAGGGGAGGAATTATAGCTGCCAAATGGATTACAGCGTCTTTTCCTTGAATTAATTTTTTTATTAAATCTTTATCATTTATTGAGCCATAAATAATAGTTATTTTACTTTTAAAACTTTTTAATTTATTTTTAATCTTTCTTGTATTTAGTTCTAAAACGGTTACATTGTGTTTAAATTTTAAAAGAAATTTTAATGTTTCTAATCCAACATTTCCAGCTGCTCCTGTTAATAAAACATTCATATGTTTCACCTCACTAATATTATAGCACTTTATAAAAAAAACCAACTTGTTTAGTTGGTTTTAGTTATTAATTCAATAATTTGTTTTTCAAATTCTTCTTTATCTTTTATCTCATAATAACCTTCAATTTTGCCTAATAATTTATTATCTTTAAATATCAGAAGAGTAGGGAATTTAGTTATTTGATATTCTTTATCTATTAATTCATCTTTTGATACTTTGTAATAAAATACTTCACCATTAATGTTGTCTGTAATATCTTTGATAGGAATAGATTTTAATAAGCACATTGCGTTATCATAATCAAAAACCTCAATAAAAGTTAAATGATTATTTCTGGTTTTATCTGCTATTGTATTGCTTTCAATCAAGAAAAAATCTGATATTGGACAAGCCCCATAACGGTCTACAAATAAATCTTTTGTTTTTCTTGGATCTTCTTCAATGACTTTAATAAATTTATTATATTCATTTTCATTTTTGGCAACCATAATAGCGCCGATTGGACATTCTTTTTCGCACAAACCGCAACAAGTACAATTATCGTCTACAATAATAGTGTTTTTTTCTTCATCATAGTGCATAGCACCAGTTGGGCAAATAGCTATTCCACCACATTCTTTGGCATTGTCACAAATTTTAAAGTTAATTAAAGCTTTCATTAAGGCTCCTCCTACTAATAAATTTATATACTTTTTTTGGCTATAACAGAAAATTGGTTTGTATTAGCTGTAGGCTCTGTAATTTTTTCGGTATTAAATATTTTGTTATCAATAATATTTAGAATTTCATAGTTCTCTTTCAAAAACCAATCGGTAAAAAATTCTTTTTTATATGTATTAAAATATGTATTGTATTTGGGATTAAATGGTTCCTCACCATATATTTCTCTATCTCCGCATATATGTTCCATAACATTAACTATCATAATCCCACCTGGTTTTAATAAATGATCAAAGGATTTTAATGCTTTTTCGGCTGTATCATCATTAACATGGATTAATGTTGCTAAACAAATTATGGCATCAAAATAGTTCTGTTGAAATTTCAAACTTCTTAAATCCATAACATAAAACTTCGCCTTTGGTGCTTTTTGCTTTGCTATTTCTATCATGTTAGGAGCCGCATCAATTCCTACTACTTCAAAATTTTTGTTACATTTTTCTGTTAAATATTTTGGATAATCCCCAGTTGCAGTTCCCACATCAAGAATTTTACTACCTTCTTTTAGTTCTTTTGTTAAAACATCAATTTCTTTTTGAAATTGAACATTTCCTTTTAAATCTATCGAGTTGAAGTACTCAATATACTCATTTACAACATTGTTATAAGTGTTAATTGTTTCATCTGTTTTATTTTTCATACTATTTTTCAATCCTTTTTCTTAGAGTATTAACTACATTGATTAAAACTTTTATAAACATATCGATTTCTTCTTTAGTATTATCACTACTTAAACTTATTCGAATAGGACTACTATTAGAAAAATCTACTTGCATGGCTGTTAATACATGTGATGGATTTATATCAAAAGAGTTGCAAGCTGATCCTGTTGAAACAAAAATATTATTTACTTCTAACATTAAAAGTAATTCTTCACCTTTAACACCTTTAAAAGCAATATTTGTTGTGTTAACTAATCTGTTTTCAATATCACCATAAATAACGATATCATTGATATTTGTTTTAATTTCACTTTCTAAATAATCTCTTAATGCCTTTATTCTTACAGTATCATTAAGGTCAATAAGTTCAACTGCTTTACTTAAACCAACAATATAAGGAACGTTTTCAGTCCCACCTCTTTTATCTTTTTCTTGATGGCCAAATATTAGTGGAGCGACCTTTATACCTTCTTTTACATACAAAGCTCCAATTCCTTTTGGGGCATGTATTTTATGTCCAGCAATAGATAAAGAATCAATCCCTAAATCTTTAACATCAATCTTCATTTTACTCATGGCTTGAACTGCATCAACGTGAAATAAAATATCTCTATTTTTAATAATTTCTGCAATTTCTTTAATTGGATAAATGTTTCCAATCTCATTATTAGCAAGCATTACCGTAACTAGTAGAGTATCATTTGTAATATTTTTTTTAAGTTCTTCAAGATTTAATCTTCCTTTAGTATCTACAGAAAGATAGGTTATAATATATCCAATACTTTCTAAATATTTCATCGCTTCTAAAATAGAAGAATGTTCTACTTTTGTAGTTATGATATGTTTTTTTGTTGGATTATTTTTAACTGCCGAAAAAATAGCTGTTGCGTTACTTTCGCTAGCAGAACCAGTAAAAATAATTTCATTTGCACTTGCATTTATGTGTTTTGCAATTATCATTCTAGCTTCTTCTATTTTAGTTTTTACTTTTTTACCAATACTATAGATACTACTGGGATTTCCAAATTCATTTGTTAAATAGGGGAGCATCGCAGTTAATACTTCCTCACTTACTTTTGTGGTAGCGTTGTTGTCTAAATAAATAGTTCTATTCATATTTAATCACCAATTAAATTATATCACTTTTATCATAAATGTATATATTTAAGTAAAGCATAATGTTTAACATAAGATGGTTCTTCTTTAAAATGATCATGTGATTCTTTGTACAAATTGTTGTGTCTCAATATAATTGGTAATTTCAATTTTTGCGCAGCTAATAATTGTTCCAAAATTAATTCGTTTTCTACAATTACTGCGATTGGTTGGAGTTCATCTGTTTTAAAATATGATATATCATTAAAGCCCTCTGTATTTAGCATTAACTTTCTAAGTGGATATATTTTTCTTGAACTAAAGCTTCCTATTTCAGAAGAGGTTAGTCCATTTGTATATGCATCTGTTGGATAAATCATTCCTATATAAGATTCATCTAAATTGCCATAAACTAATTTCAACTGGTATGTAGTATCACGTCCACAATCTTCATGAGTATAATATTTTAAATGATGTTCATCTTGAACACTTAAAGAAAGATAACTTCTTGAGTATTTTGTGCCTTTTAATTTTTCTCTGAAATTATCATCTCGTACATCTATTGATGTGTTTCTGGTTATTATATAATAATCTTGTCCATTTAGTTCATATACTGGAGTATTATACATCATAGTTAAACCATTGTTTAGAGTTCCTAAGTTTTTGCCATTTAGTGTATTAGAATTTAACTCACTAACAAACTCATTTTGAGCATTATGCCAATCATCATAGAATTCATGCATTATATTTCTGGTTTTGAAACTATCATATAACCTAATTAACTCCAATACACTTAGTTCTTTAAAATTAAGAAGTTTATAATAAAGATCTCTATTATGAAATTCAAATTTTTTCACTCTTAAAGGATCATCAATATATTCAACTAATGTTCTCATGTCAATAGACAAGTTATACCAAGAAGCTTTAAAAAAACGTGAGAATATAAAACCAATAACAATATATTTTGAAATTTCTTGATGTATTGCATTAACAGGGATATTTTTATTCTTTAAAGATTCATATAATTTTTTTAAAAGAGAGGCGTATGCTAAATTATAAAAAAAGCCTTTTTCTTTTAATACAGGGAAAGTTTTAGTTCTATGGTTAAAACTATTAATTAAACTATCACAAAAAAGGGCGTGTTGTTCATCAATTATTTCAACAGAGTTGTGGTATTCAATATGATTCCTGGCAGCTATATATTCTTCAAAATCAACATTGTTAGCTATTTTTTTTATAAATTGAAGATTATTTAATATATTAGTAGGCAAAGCAACGCTGGTTAACGTTTCGTTTATAATGACACGGTTTAATTCTTCTTTTTTTAAATTAATAATTTCTTCTTGATAGCACGGAAGTTCTAACAATAAACTTAATGGCTCCCATTTGAAATCTTTAAAGCAATCTGTGTATGGAAAAAAATCGTGAAATTTAGTTAAATAATTTCTAATAGTATCTGACTCAAACAATCTATTTCTTGTCTCATCGTCAGAGCAGGACAATAAAGCAACAACCATATGCGAAAAAAGAGCCCATTTGTAGTCCCAACGTACATTGTTAGTTTTACATTTAAGATAATCATCTGTCATATCATATTTAGCTATCAATAAATTAAAAAATCTAATATAGAAATTGTAGTCTTGATAATGACATAAACCGTAAGCTACTAGAATGCCTTCTAGATTTTTTTGAATAAAGATATCAGAAACAAATTTCCCATAACGCATTTTTTTGTTAATTTCTGCATAATTATTTTGCTCGTCTGCCAGAGCTTTAATGCGTACCCCAATATTAAAATTTGCTAAATCGTAATCGTTCATACAGAAACCCCACTGAAAATCTTTTTCAAGTATTATAACATGTCAAATAAAAAAATCAACCTATTAAAGTTGATTTTTACTTCTCTTGGAGGACCTAGTCGGATTTGAACCAACGATCAGGGAGTTGCAGTCCCATGCCTTAGCCACTTGGCTATAGGTCCATCAAGTAAAAAGATTATAACAAATTAATTAAAATATATCAATCTTTTTTAACAAACTTTGTTATAATGAATATAGAAGAGATGAGTATGATGGAATTTAATTACAAAGGCCTAACAACAGAAGAAGTAAATACTAGAATAAACTCTGGTTTAGTTAATATTGATGCGAAAGTAAAATCAAAAACTAAACTACAAATATTTTATTCTAACTTTTTCACATTGTTTAATTTACTAAACCTATTAATCGCCATAGCTATTTTTACAACCAAAGAATATCAAAACATGTTCTTTATGTTTGTTGTTTTATTAAACACAACCATTAGCGTTGTTCAAGAACTAACAGCTAAAAAAGTAGTAGACAATTTAAACATCATCAACAAATCAAAAGTAACTGCTACAAGAAACAATAAAGAACTAGAAATTGGCATTGAAGAAATAGTAATGGATGATCTATTAATCCTTAAAAGAGGAGATCAAGTAGTAGTAGATTCTCTTGTTTTAGATGGAACAGTTGAAGTAAATGAATCATTTATTACGGGAGAAAGTAAAGTACTAACAAAAAACAAAGAAGATCTTTTATTATCTGGTAGCTTTGTTGTTAGTGGATTTGCCGTTGTTCAAGTAAAACATATTGGAATTGAAAACTATACATATCAAATATCAAAAGAAGCAAAATACTATAAAAAAGTAGAATCCAATATAATTAATTCAATTAACAAAATAATAAAAATTATAACTTTCATAATAATTCCTTTTAGTCTTATTCTGTTTTTCAAACAACAAGGAATTACTAATACAAATACCGCCATTATAAATACAGCGGCGGCAATAATCGGCATGATTCCAGAAGGATTAGTCTTACTAACAAGTTCTGTATTTGTGATTGCCATATTAAGACTCGCTAAAAAAAATGTTTTAGTAAAAGAACTATATGTTATTGAAAATCTGGCCAGGGTAGATACCATTTGTTTTGACAAAACCGGAACCATTACGGAAGGAAAAATGGTAGTTGAAAAAGTAATTAATTTTAAAAAGACAAATACTGATGAAATATTATCTAACTATGTTTATGTTTTTAAGGATGATAGTGAAGTCCAACTAGCTCTTCAAAAAAAATACAAAAAGTTAAATAACTTTAAAGTAATATCAAGCATTCCTTTTTCTTCAGACAGAAAATATTCTAAAATAGAATTTGATACTGGAACATATATTTTAGGAGCTCCAGAAATAATCCTAAAAGATATTCAACCACTTAAAAAATACATTGATGACGATTATCGAATGGTTTTATTAGCGCAAGTAGAAAACGGTAAAGCAGTACCACTTTCCTTAATCTTTTTACAAGATAAAATTAGAAAAGATACCAATAGAATAATAGAGTTTTTTAACAATAACAATGTTGATGTTAAATTAATTTCAGGAGACAACCCAATAATCGTTAGTAGAATTGCGAAAATAAGTGGCGTAAAAAATTATGACAAATATGTTGATTTATCAACTATTAAAGTCAAAAACTATAATGAATTAGTAAAGAAATATACTATATTTGGTAGAGTAAGACCAGATGAAAAAAAAGAACTTGTCCTAGCTCTTCAACGAAATAAAAAGACCGTTGCTTATGTAGGAGATGGAGTAAATGATTGTTTGGCTCTTAAAGAAGCAGAGGTTGGAATTAGTTTTAAAAACGCAAGAGAAGCTGCCAGAAATGTTTCTGGAATAATTCTTTTAAATAATGATTTTTCTTCAGTTTTAGATATAGTTAAAGAGGGAAGAAGAAGTATTAATAACTTAGAAAGATCAGCTGCCTTATTTTTAGTTAAAACAACGTATGCGACACTTCTTTCTGTTTTATTCTTGTTTTTAAATGTTAAGTATCCTCTCTCACCAATTCAATTAACCTTAACCGGTATTGCGACTATTGGAATTCCATCCTTTATTCTTGCCTTAGAAGAAAATAATTCAATAATCAGAGGAAACTTTTTAGCAAATGTTACTAAAAAAGCCATCCCTTTTGGATTAACAATGGCAATAAACATTTTATTAATTATAATTGTTTCACAAGTATTTAATATAAGTATGGAACAGACTTCAACAATGGCTGTCTTGTCAAATACGGTAATAGGATTTTCTCTACTATATTTAATAAGTAAACCTTTTAATAAGTTAAGAAAGATATTGTTTGTTAGCTTAGCTACTTTATTTATTTTACTAGCTCTTATTTTAAAAGATATTTTTTATTTAGTGATTTTAGAAGGAAAAAGTATTATAATATTAGTTACTATTTTGTGTATATCTTTTATTTATTACCGTTTTATAAGAAAAGGTTATTTGTGGTTAATAACAAAATATCCTAAAATTTTTAATGCGTGATATAATAAAAAAAGGAGGTTTCTTATGTTAGAAAAAGTAATGGAAGTAATAAAAGATTCGGCTGTAGTTATTCCATCAATACTATTAAAAAACTACATTAAGTTAGGTCTAGCAGACAGAGAACTTATTATTTTAATATATTTGATAAATGTAAAAGACACTTCATATAATCCAAACAAGATGAGTGAAGAATTGGGTATTAAAGTAAAAGACATTTTAGGCACCATTAGTAGATTACAAGAAAAAGCCTTTTTAGAAATAGTTGTTACAAAAGGGCCAAAAATGGCAGAACACATCAACTTAGACAATTTATATAAAAAAATTGGATTTTTAATTGTTAAAAAGGATGATAAACCAAGTGACCTTTATAGTACTTTTGAAGAGGAATTTGGCAGAACTTTATCGCCAATAGAATATGAAATAATATCTAACTTTGAAAAAGATTACAGTACGGAATTAATTCTTTTAGCTCTAAAAGAAGCTATATTTAACAATGTTAATAGTTTAAGGTATGTTGACAGGATTCTAGAAAACTGGAAGAAAAAAAATATTAAAACTAGTTTAGATGTTGAAAAAGAAAGACTAAAATTTAAAGGTAAACAAGAAGAAGTAAAAGAACTTTTTGACTATGATTGGATCAATGAAGAAAAAGATAATTGATTATTTGAATGTTTTAATTCCAAATCCTATTTGTGAATTAAATTATACCAAGGATTATGAATTGTTGCTTGCAGTTATGATGAGTAGTCAAACAACAGATAAACGAGTAAATGAAGTAACTAGTCTTTTATTTAAAAAATATAACACTTTAGAACTACTTTCTAAAGCTAACTTTAAAGATGTAGAAGATATTATCAAACCTATTGGAACGTACCACAAAAAAGCTTTAAATATAATTTCAATTAGTAATAAGTTATTAGAGTCAGGTCATGTGCCAAATGATAGAGAGTTCTTAGAAAGTTTAAGTGGAGTAGGTAGAAAAACTACTAATGTTGTTTTAAGTATTTTATATAAAGAAAATGTTATTGCGGTTGACACACACGTTAAAAGAGTGGCTAATAGACTTGGTTTATCTAATTCTAATAATGTTTTACAAATTGAAAAAGATTTAACAAAGTATTTTAAAAAAGACTTAAGTAGAATCCATCACCAATTGATTTTATTTGGCAGGTACTACTGTAAGGCTAAAAAACCTTTGTGTGAATCTTGTAAATTAAAAGATATATGTAAGTATAAAATAAAAATTTAATTGCGCCAACAAAAAAACTATAGTATAATAACCTTGGTGAATGATATGAATTATATTCAATATATAATAATAACGGTTATATTACTAATAATTGCAATAGCGGTTGTAAAATCAAACAAAAAAGGCTACAAACTAGATGTTAATAAACTAGTTAAGAACCTTGGTGGTAAAGAAAACATCATCAATTATGAAGTAAACAAATCAAGATTTATTGTAACTTTAAAAGATGTTGATTTAGTCAACAAAGAAGCTATCCAAAAAATGGGCGCCCAAGGAATAGTTGAAATAGAAAATCAATTAAAAATTATTTTAGGCGACAATGCTGATGCTTTAAAAAAATATATCGATGATTTAAACTAAAGTATACTAGTTATGCTTTATTTTAAAATGAAAGGAAGTTTTATGACAATTTTAACTGGAGAAAGACCAACAGGTAATCTACACTTAGGACACTATGTTGGCTCACTAAAAGAAAGAATAAGAATTCAAAACGAAGAAAAGTATGATGATATTTTTATCATGATTGCTGATATGCAAGCTTTAACTGATAATTCAGGCAATCCTATGAAAGTAAGAAATAACGTTATGGAAGTAATGTTGGATTATTTGTCAGTGGGCTTAGACCCTAAAAAAATTACTTTCTTAATTCAATCAACCATTACTGCTCTTCCAGAACTTACCATGTATTATATGAATTTAGTAACTATGGCAAGACTTCTTAGAAACCCAACAGTAAAGGATGAAATAAAAGAAAGAGGTATGGAAAACAGTTTACCAGTAGGCTTTGCTAATTATCCAATTAGTCAAGCAGCTGACATTACAGCTTTTAAAGCAACTACTGTTCCTGTTGGAATTGACCAAATGCCTGTTATTGAACAAACAAGAGAGATAGTTAAAACTTTTAATGCAACATACAAAGAAGTTTTAGTAATGCCAAGTGGTGTTGTTCCAAAAAGTGAAAAAGAAGCTAGACTGCCTGGGATAGACGGCGCTAGTAAGATGAGTAAGTCATCAGGAAACTGTATATACTTAAAGGATGACTCAACAACTGTTAAAGAAAAGGTTTTTAAAATGTATACCGATCCAAACCATATTAAAGTAGAAGACCCTGGTAAAATAGAAGGAAACATGGTATTTACATACTTAGATGTTTTTTCTAATCCAACTCATTTTGAAAAATATTTAAAGGAATATAAAGATTTAAATGAGTTAAAAGAAGCTTACAAAAAAGGTGGCGTAGGGGATATAAAAATAAAAACATTTTTGTATAACATATTAGAAGAACTACTAACCCCTTTTAGAACAAGAAGAAAATATTATGAGGAAAGGTTACCTGAAGTAGTTGAAATACTAAAACAAGGTAATGAAAAAGCTAACAAAGTAGCTAATAATACTTTAAAAGAAGTAAAACAAGCTATTGGCTTAAATTACTTTGATGTGTAAAGTGGTGTAAAAACCATTTTTTTAGTTGATTTAAAATGTTATAATTACTGTGGTGAAGTAAAATGGGAGAAAAAGTATTTAAAAACTTAGAAGAACAAATTGAGATATTAAAAGCAAAAGGTCTTATCATAACTGATGAAGAAGACGCTAAAAAAGTACTGTACCGCGAAAATTATTTTTTTATAAGTGGTTATAGACATCTTTTAATGGCCAAATATAAAGATAAAAATTTTATTGAAGGAACTACTTTTGAAGAATTGTATAGTATTTTTTTGTTTGATCGAGAACTTAGAAACTTAATGTTTAAAAATATTTTGATTATTGAAAATAATATTAAGTCAATGATGAGTTATCAGCTATCTAAAAAATACGGTTATAAAGAAAAGGATTATTTAGATCCTAATAATTTTACACAAGATGCTTTACAACAAGGCCAAGTAAGTGATGTTTTAAGTAAAATGAGAAGGCAAATAAAAGTAAATGGTAGAAAACACACTGCCACATTCCACTATATTAACAATTATGGTTATATTCCAATGTGGATTCTAGTAAAGGTTTTATCTCTTGGAATTGTTGGAGAGTTTTTTAACATATTAAAAACTGAAGATAAGATGGCTATTGCGAAAAGCTACAATGTTAGTCATGAAGAATTATCAATTTATTTATCTCTTCTAGCTAACTTTCGTAATCTTTGTGCACATGAAGACATTTTATATGAACATAAAGCAGGACGTAAAATACCTGACACAACTTATCACACTAAGTTAGACATTATGCAAGATGAAGAAGGCTATATCTATGGTAAGAATGACTTATTCGCACTAATTATTATCATGAAACAATTACTTGTTCCTGAAGGATTTACAGATTTATTAAATGAAATTGAGTATATTATTGCTGGATTAAACAGTAGAGTAAAAGTTGTTCCACTAAACAGAATATTAAACAATATTGGTTTTCCAGACAACTGGTTAGAAATAAAGGAACTTGATTAGAAAGGTTAAAAATGAAAAAAGTTTTAACAATTATTTTAGATGGGTATGGAATAAGAGAAGAAGTTCATGGGAACGCTATTAAGATGGCTAAAACGCCTAATTTTAATATGCTTTGGGAAACTTTTCCTCATTCTCTTTTAGAAGCTTCTGGTACGTCTGTTGGTTTAATGGACGGACAATTTGGAAATAGTGAGATAGGGCACCAAACAATCGGTGGCGGATTAATTACTAAGTCTAAAGAAGTTATTATAAATGAGATGATTGAAAATAACGAAATAGAAAATAATTCTGAATTTTTATCTTTAATAAATCATGTTAAAACTAACAATTCTTCTTTACACCTAATAGGTTTATTATCTGATGGCGGAGTTCATTCCAACATTAGTTATATTAAAAAGTTAATTCAATTAATTAAAAAACAAAATATAAATAAATTATATTTTCACGTTATAACAGACGGAAGAGATACCAAAATAAATGTCTCTTTAAATTATATTAATGAAATAAAAAAATTGTTTAAAGAATTAAATTTTGGAGAAATAGCTAGCGTTTGTGGCAGATACTATGCGATGGATCGAGATAAAAAGTATGATCGAACTAAAGCTTATTATGATTTAATTACAAAAGGGGTAGGTTTAAATAGTGAAAGTATCGAGGTTACTATTAATAAACTTTACAGTGAGGGAATATTTGATGAGTTTTTGCCTCCGATAAACTTAACAAATCAAGTTATTAGTGAGAACGATGGAGTATTTTGGATTAATTTTAGACAAGATAGGGCAATTCAAATACTTAGAGCTTTAACTTACCCTAACTTTGATGGATTTACAAGAATAGATTTTAAAAATGTTAAGTTAACGACTATCTTTCCAGTTGCCGATAATATAGTTTATAACTATTTATTTGACAATATGGAGGCAAATAAAAATCCTCTTGGTGTTTACTTGTCAACTTTAGGATTAAGACAAGCGAGAATTGCTGAAACAGAAAAAAGAGTCCACGTTACTTACTTTTTTGATGGAGGAAGAGAAGAACCAGTTTTGAACGCTGATTATTTTATTTTTGAATCTCCTAAAGTAAGTGATTACGCTACAACGCCAGATATGAGAGCTATTGACATTAAAAATCAAACAATTAATTGTATGAAAAACAATTATGATTTTATTTTAGTTAATTTTTGTAATTCAGATATGTTAGGTCATACAGGAAATATGGAAGCAGCTATAAAAGCTGTTGAAACAGTAGATAAATGCTTAGGTGAAATATATGAAGCTAAAGAAGATTATACAATTATTATCTTAGCTGATCACGGTAATTCTGATGAGATGTTAGATGAAAATGACAATATAATAACAACTCATTCAATGTCTAAAGTGCCATTTATTATTACCGATAAAGGTGTTAGAGTAAAGACTGGTGGTTTATCTAATGTAGCTCCAACAATACTAGAATATATGAATATAGAAATACCTAAAGAAATGAAAGAAACAACTAGTTTGTTTGAACAAGGTGAAAAATGAATATTGAAGATGTTTTTATAAATTATATAGATTTAAATGAGAAGAAAAATAATCCTTTAGTTTTATTACACGGTTGGGGTCAAAATATTGAAATGATGATGCCTATTGCTAGAAACTTTAACGATAATAGGATTGTTTTAATAGACTTGCCTGGTTTTGGAAAAAGTAATGAACCAACATATGATTTTAAACTAGAAGATTATACTAGAATAATAAAAAAATTATTAGATGAATTAAACATAAGCAATCCAATATTGATAGGGCACTCTTTTGGTGGGAAGATTAGTTTATTGTATGCTAGTACATATGATGTTAAAAAGCTAGTATTACTTGGAAGTCCATATAAAAAAGAAATTAAGGAATTATCTTTACAGACTAAGATTTTAAAGTTTTTAACAAAAGTTCCTGTTGTAAATAAATTGGAAGAATTTGGTAAAAAACACATTGGTTCAAGAGATTATAAAAGCGCATCTAATACAATGCGTAAAGTACTGGTAAATCATATTAATGAAGATTTGACAGACAAGTTAAATGAAATAAAATGTCCAACCCTTTTAATTTGGGGTAGTAAGGATAAGGAAGTACCTTTAAGTAACGCTTATGAAATGGAAAAGTTGATTAAGGATTCAGCGGTCATTGTTTATGAAAATGGTACTCATTATGCCTATTTAGAGAATTTAGACCAAACAATAAATATTATAAATAGTTTTATAGCAGAAAAATAAAGAGATATTAATTTATCTCTTTATTTAATATTTACTTACTAATTGTTTTAACCTTTTCTTTTACTATATGATTCATATCTATTTCTTGATGGTTGGCTCTATATTCTCCTAATTGAAATTCCAAGTCCATGCCATAGTTATAAATCTCTGTGACTGAATACAAATTTCCCCAAGATAATTTTTCTTGAATTACTTCTTCAACATCTTCCTCTTCGCTTACATATGCAGTTGTGTATGTATAATCCCATCTGTCACATATAATAATCATATGCGTATAACCCTTATCTCTACCATAATAAAGTAACTCTCTTATTTCTTCTTTATTCATATATACCTCCTAAATATAGTGTAGTTTAACTTTTTTCATAAATAAAATACATGTTAATTATCTCTACAATAACTCAAAGTTATAGTTGTTAATATAGTGTCAAACTAGTTATAGTTATGTGAAAAAAATAATAATTATGTTATAATATTAAGAGAAATATTTTATAAGGAGTAAATAATGCAGTATTTTATTTTGTCGCTTATATCGCTTTTAATATTTATAATTGTTAAGACAAAAAAAACATTCCATATGTTACAACAAAATTGGTATAACGATGGGAATAGATATCTTAAATGGGTATTTAAAAACAAGAAAAAAGTTTTTATAAACTTTGATATGTTTTTTATAGTCTTCTTATTAGGTTTAGTAATAGACGTCTTATTTATTCAAGTATTGTTCTTTATTTTTTATGTAGGATGTATTTATTTATATCGAAGAATGCATAAAAAAGAACAAGTAAAACTTCCTTTTAAGTTTACTAAAAGAGTAAGAAGGTTAACCTATACAACAAGTGTTATTTATTTGATTCCAATTGTACTGATGATATTGTATTATAATGAAAGCCATTTAGCTTATTATTACGTAATACTAGGAGCTTCAATATATATAAACTTCATGGTTGTAACTATTGCCAACTTAATCAATAAACCATGGGAAAAGTTAGTATATAAGTATTACTATAACAAAGCTAAGAAAAAGTTGAAAAAAATAAACCCAATAGTTATTGGAATAACAGGGAGCTATGGTAAAACAAGCAGTAAGAATATCTTAAATGACATTTTAAATGTTAAATTTAATTCATTTATGTCACCAAAAAACTTTAATACTGATTATGGTCTAATGCTTAGTATTAACAACCATTTAGATAAATTTAATGAAATATTTGTTGCCGAAATGGGTGCGTTTAAAAAGGGAGAAATAAAAAAACTTTGTAACTTTGTTAAACCAAAGTATGGCATTTTAACAAAAATAGGAACAGCCCACTTAGATAGCTTTGGTAGTCAAGAAAATATTCAACAAGGTAAATTTGAACTTATTGAATCTCTACCAAGTGATGGGGCAGCCATCCTTAATATGGATGATGAGTTACAAGTATCTTATCAATTAAAAAACAATGTTCAAGTACTTTGGATTGGTATAGATAACAAATCAGCTGATGTTTATGCGACTAATATTAAGTTATCTAATTTAGGAACTGAATTTGATGTCGTATTTAAAGAAGATCAAAATAATTATCACTTTAAAACAAGGCTTCTTGGTAAAGCAAATATCTATAACATTCTAGCAGGAATTATGCTTGGTAAACACTTAGGAATGAAAATAGATGAACTACAAAGAGGAGTGGTTTCTGTTAAAACAATCGAGCACCGTTTAGAACTTAAAAAATATTTAAACATTAATATTATAGATGATGCGTATAACTCTAATCCAATAGGGTCTAAAATGGCTCTGGAAGTATTAGATTTAATGCCAGGTAAGAAAATAATTGTCACTCCTGGGATGATTGAATTAAAAGACAAGGAATATGAATTAAATTACAAATTTGGAGAATACATTAGTGAAGTAGCTGACGCTGTAATACTGATTGGTGAGAAACAAACTAAACCAATATATGATGGATTGTTAAATAAAAATTATAATAAAAAAAATATTTATATCCTGGATGATGTTAAAAAGGCTTTTCCTTTAATGCAAGAATTAAGCGACAAGGAAACTTATGTTCTTTTAGAAAACGATTTACCAGATATATTTAATGAAGGGTAGGATAAAATGAAAGTAAGAGTTGGAGTAATATTTGGAGGAACAACAGTTGAACATGAAGTTAGTATCATCTCAGCTGTTCAAGCAATGAATCACATGGACAAAGAAAAGTATGACATTGTCCCTATTTACATTACTAAAGATAAGGTATGGTATACAGGCCATATGTTAGAAGAAATAGACATTTATAAAGATTTTGAAGACTTAAAAAGGTATGCTAAAAGAATTAATTTAGTGAGAAAAAATGCTAGGTTTGTTTTAGTAAAAGCAAATGGCCTATTTTATAAAGAAATAGATGAAATAGATATTGCTTTCCCAATTGTTCATGGAAATAATATGGAAGATGGCACTATTCAAGGCTACTTACAAACATTAGGTATTCCTTATGTTGGAAGTGGTATTCTTGGTTCTAGTCTTGGTCAAGATAAAGTTGTTATGAAACAAATAATGGCAGCTACTAATATTCCAGTAGTACCTTATTTATGGTTTTATGATACAGAGTTTTTTAGTAAAAAAGATGAAATAGAGATGAAAGTAAACGAGCTTGGTTATCCAGTAATCGTCAAGCCAGCTACTCTTGGTAGTAGTGTTGGAATAGGGATTGCTAAAAACTCTAATGAGTTTGCTATGAAAGTAAATGAAGCTATTGAATATGATACTAAAATAGTTGTTGAAAAAGTTATTACTAATTTAATCGAAGTTAATGCTAGTGTAACAGGAAACTATGAATATCAAGAAGTAAGCGCTCTTGAAGAAGTCATCAGCGCTAATGATTTTTTAACCTATAGAGATAAATATATGGGAAAAGGCAAACTAAAAGGCAAAGGAATGGCCACAACTAATAGAGTTATTCCAGCTAGAATTAATACAGTTGAAGAAGAAGAAATAAAAAGACTTGCTTTAGAAGTGTTTAGAAATTTAAACTTAGGTGGAGTTTGTCGAATTGACTTTTTAATTGATAAAAAAAATAACAAAGTATATGTTAATGAACCAAATACAATTCCAGGTTCTCTTTCGTTTTATCTTTGGGATCCAATTGGTAAATCATATTCTGAGTTATTAGATGAATTAATTAAAAGAACAATAAAAGATTATAAAAATAAAGCTAAGAAAACATATTCGTTTGATACAAATATTCTTAGTATGGTAGGATTTAAAGGAGCTAAAGGATTAAAAGGGTTGAAGAAGTGAAAAAAAAGAAATTTAAAAGATGGGAAAAGGTTTTTATTGCTATTAGCTTTCTTTTTATAGTGGGCTGTATTTCTTTTTATGGCACTCGTTTAATAAAGTACTATAAAATATATAACCCTAAGTCAAGTACAGGCGAAGTACAAGAATTTATCATGGGTTCTGTTACAAAAAATACGCCAATTGTATATGAAGAAGATGGCTTATATCGTGTGTCAGGATCATATGTATATAAAGGTGAAGAAGTTAATAATTATATTATGTATTCAGGCCTTTTATGGCGTATAGTTAAGTTTAATACAGATGGGTCTTTAGAACTAGTAAGTGCGGAAAATCTTAATATTTTAAGATGGAATGATTCTAAAACAGAGTTTGACAAAACGGATGTTTATAATTATTTAAACAATTATTTTTATGAGAAACTAAATAAGGATAACCTAACTAGTACAAGTATTTGTCTAGATGAAATAGATGATTTAAACAACATTACTTGTGAGGATAGTATTTCTAGTAATGTAGCACTTCTTGGTGTGACAGATTATTTAAACAGTAAGGTAACTAGTTCTTATGTTAATGGAGCTGAAATCTGGACTTCTTCGATTAGTGAAGATAGTGTTTGGATTATTAATGACAGTAAGTTGTCAAAAGCTAAAGCAAGTGGCATGTATTATTTAAGACCTGTTGTAACACTAAAGGCGACAACTGTTTTAAAGAGTGGAACAGGTACTTTAACTGATCCATATATTATTAATGAAGCTGATACTTTTTTAGGGAAGTATGTTAAGTTAGGAACAGATACTTGGGTTGTGTATGATGTTGTGGATGATACTTTAAAGTTAAGTTTAGACAAAAGTTTAGCTAAAAATGATTTTGGCATTTCTACTAATTTTGATTTGGAAAATGAATATTCTATAGCTAAATATTTAAATACGACTTATTATGAGCTTTTATCTTATAAGAGCTTGTTAGTGGAAGCTAAATGGTATAACGGAGAATATACTAATTATGCAAGTATTTTAAATAGTAGTGTGACCAGTAAGGTTGGAATGCTTAGTATAACTGATATTAAATTGAGTAGTGTGAGTGATTATTTCTTAATTAATAAATCTAGTAGTACTAAAGTATATTTATATAGTTCAAAATTATTAGATTCTAGTTATAGTATCAAAAACAATATTGTTCCAACTATTTGTATTAATAAATTTGATGTTTTAAGTGGTAGTGGGAAACAAAGCGACCCATATATATTAGAGGTGTAAGATGAAGAAGTTAACGATATTTGTCATTATAATTGATGTTTTAATAGTAGGTTGTTTTCTTCTTTGTTATGGGTCGATAAATTTTAGAAATACAATTATAAGTACAGCTGTTATTACTAAGACTCATCAGTATATTGCTTATACTTTTTACAGCGAAGAAACTGTTAATAAAGTTGTTCAAGAAAATTCTTATATTGAACCCAGTGAAGAAGTTAATGTTGATGAGATAGTAATTGATACAAAAGAAAAAGCAAGTTACGAAAACGAGTATGATGAGGCTATTTTAACAAGAGAAGAAGGAAACGAAGACTATAAGTTAATTGAACTTAAAGTTAATGGTAAAAAAGCTTTTTTAGTTGCGATATATGATCCTTCTAAAGTGAAATTAATAACTTCTAAAGCTTTTAATACTGGAAGTGGACAAGAAACTGTTTTAAATATCTGCAAAAGACTTCAAGGAACTGTTTGTATTAATGGTGGAGCTTTTGTTGATCCTGGATATGGTAGTGACATTCCAATGGGTTATTTGATAAAAGACGGTAAAATCATTTGGTCTGATAGTAATAGTGCGGGAAACTTGATTGGCTTTACTTATGATAATAAGTTATTGTTAACCAAAGCAACAGGCACAGAAGCTATTGCGATGGGAATGAGAGATGCGATGGAGTTTGGTCCATTCTTAATTGTTAATGGTAAAAAAATTGCTTCTAATACAGCAGTTGGAGGATATGACAGGGCAGCAAGAGTTGCGATAGGCCAAAGAAAAGATGGAGTAGTATTGTTCTTAGTTATTGAAGGAACTCACGGAACTGGGGCTAATATGGTTGAAGTTGCTAATATTCTTGAACAATATGGAGCTTATAATGCGGCTAACTTAGATGGAGGAACTTCTAGTTCTTTAGTAATTGAAGGTAAGTTAGTTAATGTTCCAATTAATATTTATGGTCAAGTTGTAACTGGTGGTCGAAGAGTTGTCAGTGGGTTTGGCTTGATATTAGGTGGTTAAGTGAAAATATTTAAAAAAAAGAAATATTTGTATTTAATTGGTACTTTAATAGTTATTGTAGCTATTGTTTTAGTGTTTCTTTTTTTTAATAAAAAGAAAGTAATTGAAGTTGTAAAAACAGATGAAGAAGTGAGCTTATATTTTGAATATGAGAACCTTTCTCTTAGCGTTGGGGATGTGTTTGAGTTAGGTGTTAATTTTTCAGATGAGAGCAAATTAGAAGATGTAATATATACATCTAGTAATGAACAAGTTGTTAGTGTAGTTGGAGATGAAGTTAAAGCTTTAAAAAACGGTACAGCAACCTTAACCGCAATTACTCCAACTGGTGTTAAAACAAGTGTTGAAGTTGTTGTTGCTAGTGAAGAAATACTTGTTAATACTATTGATGTTATACCAACTGGTGTTGTTATTGATGAAGATAATATTGAACTTGAAAGTGGTGAGACATACACAGTAGAGTGTAGTGTTTTTCCAACTAATGCTAGTACAACGGATATTATTTGGGAAACAACAGATGCTCGTGTTGCTGCTGTAAGTGATGATGGAATCATTACTGCCAGCTCACCAGGCGAAGCTGAAATATATGTTTTTTATAAAACAACTATGTTAGGTAGTATAGAAGTTACCGTAAAAAGTAGAAAAGTAACTTTATCTAAGCTATATATTTTACCAACTGAAATGACTTTAGCAACAGGAGAAAATTATCAATTAGTAATTAAGTATGAGCCTAATAATATTAGTGATAAAACAACTACTTATAAAAGTAGTAATAATAGTGTTGTGACAGTTAGTTCAAGTGGGTATATTAAAGCTATTAAAGAAGGGTTTAGTATTATTACGGCAACTTCAAATGGTGTATCTAGTACATCTTTAATAACAGTAGACGATTCTTCTAAGATAGTTGAAGTCTCTTCTATTACATTAACACCAAGTATTAGTTTAAATGAAAAAGAGACTAAATCAATTAGTGCTAGTGTATTACCAAGTAATGCTACTAATAAAAATTTGATTTGGTCAAGTAATAATACAGCTATTGCAACTGTTAATGGTAGTGGAGTTGTAACAGGAGTTAAAGCAGGAGTTACTTCTATTGTTGCAAGATCTACTAATGGTAAATTATCAACTACTAATGTTACTGTTTTAGAAGGAGAAACTTCAAGCACTACAAGTATTATGTTTAGTTCATCAACTGTAGTGTTAGAACCTGGTAGTAGTAAAAAAGTATCTGTTGTTGTTTTACCAACAACTGCCTCGCAAACTTTAACTTGGTATAGTGGAAATGATAGTGTTGTAACAGTTAATAATGGGACTTTAAAAGCAGTTAAGGCAGGAAATACTAATGTTGTTGCGATGGCTAGTAATGGTGTTTCAGCAACTTTAAAAGTATGGGTCAGTTATCCAGACATTACTCCTAGTACTAGAAGTAATGTTATTCCAACTGGTAGTATAGGAAATGATGTTTTAGAAAAAATCAATGAGCATCTTTTTAGTTATTTAGATGAAGCTGCTATTAATGGTTTTAATGGATATACTGGTAATAGGGCAAGGGTAATGGCAGCAGCGTACTTTTTAATTTATAACCCGTATTATAGGATTCAATATGTATATGGTGGTAATTCAAAAATTGGCTCATATCAAAATTACCCAGGATGGAATCCAAATTGGAGTAGTACTGTTGGGTTAGAGTGTCAAAACTTTGTTATGTGGAGTTTATGGAATGCGGGAGCATATAATATTTATCCAACCGCATCAATCCTTCAGCACTCAACACATATTGTTGATGAATCTTTTACAGTTAGTAGTTTAATATATAACTATGGTGTAGAGCCAGGGGACATTATAAGAAGAAGTCAAAGGACTAATCAAAATGGTCACTGGGCTATTGTAATGGAAGTTAATAAAGATGAAGGATATATCGTAGTAGCGCATGCATCGGACCCTAATTCGGATATGTTACTTACTAAATATACGACTAGTTCAAACTTTGATTATCATCATTTGTATAAATTACCAGATTTCTATTGATAAAAAATTTGAAAGTGTGATAAAATAGTAATGTTTTATTACATATGTCTCCTTAGCTCAGTTGGTAGAGCAACTGACTCTTAATCAGTGGGTCTGCGGTTCAAGCCCGCAAGGGGACACCAATGAAATCAAAGGATTGTGAGAAATCACAATCTTTTTTCATGCATAAAAAGGCTAAAAAGCCACCATTTCGCCACCATTTCAAAAATATGTTATAATTAATCTGTGGTAAGTTTTTATTAAAAGTAGATGGAGTAACGAATATGAAAGATTTAATAGATGTAACATTTGATTTTAGAAGTGATTCCAATGGGGGAGATCCCGATTCAAAAAGTCCAACTTTACGTACATATCATAGATTACTATGGAGTAAAAAATTGCCTTGTGGTGGGGAATTGATTTTAAATGAAAAATTGGATAACGTATCAGATATTGGTGATTTCTATTTTGGGAGTGACTCAATCATTCATAGCTTTTCAAGATGGGATAGTTATAAATATATAATTGATAAGGTACCAATTGAGGAGATAGAGGAATTTCGATATTTAAGTTATACAATGGGTGGAATGATAATATTTCCGCGTAATAAAATAAATAATCTTCAATCAATTAATATGGCACGTGGTTGTAATCAGAAAATTAAAGATAGATTTGATTTAACTCTTGAATGTATTAAAAGATATTATAATAATGAAGAAAGCCCTTTATCTAAATGCTTAAATAGATATTCGGATTTCTTTAATTTATTTGTTAATTTTAAAGGATATGTTGATTTTTTCTTTTTGCAAGATTTGATAAATAGCGATTATACAAAGATAAACTTTTTTCATCCGTTTGAAAGTTTTGAGAAATCGCCACTTCCTAAAACAGTGGAAGAATATTTAAGTTATAAAACAAAATCCATCAACTTCATAAATAAAAGAAATGAAAGAATCGAAGAATGGGGAAGAAATAAAGAATAAACAGATTGTGACAAAATATGTCGAGCTATGATATAATTAATGCAACGAAGAAGTAGAGGTCGTAAGGTTTTTTGCTTCTTTTTATTTAATATAAAAAATGGTATAATTTGGTCAAATGGATATTGGAGGTATATTATGTGTTTATTAAAACCAGAAGATGATGAAACAGAACTAAAAGACTTTAGAGAAATAGTAGCTTCATCACATATCAACTTTTTGTTTGGAGCAGGAGTTAATGGTAAGGCTTTTCCACAACTTAGAAATTTTACAAATACAATTAAATATATGGAAGAATTAGGACAAACAGGGGACACTTTATTTGAGGAAAAACTTAATGGTCTTAGTGAAGAGCTTCGAATAAAGGCTGCTAAAAAATTTTGCGAAGAATTTAATGAAATTAAGGTTGATTATGAAGATCAATCTATTCTTAATTTGAAAGGATTACTTGAAATAACTTGTAAATTAGTTAATTTGACTGAAAACAGGCAAAGCAGCATGAAAAAAATTAATATTTTTACATTAAACTACGATGATATAGTAGAAAATATTATAGATGATTTGGGCTATTTTAAGACGGTGGCTACAGTTGACAATTTGCGAACAATGCCATTGTTTGACGTAGTTCCTTACAACTTAGAATATAAAAAGGAAATGCCAGCTTTTGTTGTGGCGAAAATCCACGGTACAATCAGAAAAGGAATTTTAGCGCCAAGGCAGATAATATATCCTGGAAACCAAAAGTATGAAAGTAGTATGGCTTCTGACTTTTTTGAAGTAATTTTTAAAATGAAAAGTGAATTAATGAAGATGAATGCAGTATTATTTGTTATAGGGTATTCTGGAGCTGATAATCACATAAATAACGTAATTAAGGATTGCATTGATAATGGTCTTACCGTTTATTGGTTTAAATATGACAATAAGAAAGAAGTCCCTGAACTTTTTAAAAACAAAATCATTGAAATTAATCAAGAAAAAAACCCTGTTGATACTACATATATTTGTTATAAAAAAATAAAAGAGGTAATTAGCAATGGTAATAGGTAGTATTTCGGAAGTTAGAGGTATAAAAGTATCTGCGAAATTTTATGAAAAATTACCTCCACATATTATTAATAATGGGAATATTTTTCCTGCTCCACAAATAAATAGTTACGTTAAAACTAATGTTGGATTGGATACAATCATTTGCCAAATTGTTGGAGAATATCTAAATGAAGAAGAAAAAACTAATAATAATTATATTGTAGAGTTGGAAGTGCGCGGAAGAGTTAGAAAAAATAAGTTTTTAGGTGGACTAAGACTATTACCCATAGTTGGTGCAAAAATAGAAACGTTAACAGAAGATGAATTTAATAGTATATTTTTAAAACCCGAGTTTTCAATATGTGTTGGAACAAATTTATATGATTCTTCAAATAAAATATATTTAGATGTAAATACTTTAATTCCCTCACATGTTGGCATATTTGGGAACACTGGAAGTGGGAAATCCAATACATTAGCAAAAATATTAAAAGAATATATTGAAATGAAGGGAAAATACGAAAATTGCTGTAAGTCAAAAATAATATTGTTTGATTTGAATAACGAGTATGATGGTGATGCAATTTGTGAAAATAATAAGAAAAAGGTTTTTAGACTAAATACCAGGGAAAGGGAACCATCACAAGACAAAAAAATACCAATAAACTTTAGCAAATTGTCTTATGAGGATTGTGGTATTATTTTAAATGCAACTGAAAAAATGCAATTGCCCGTAATAAAAAAAGCCTATGATAATGTTAGTCAAAAATACGAAAATGGTCAAGAACACTATGGAGTCGAATTAATTAAAAAAATAATTGTCAATAAGCGCTCAAATGTATTTTTTGCAATCAGACAATACGGCTCTGATTATATAAAGGGGCTAGATAAATTTAAATTTAATTCAACAAGCGGAGATTTTTATTACAATGATTCGAGTGGGGCACATTATATTCATGCAATTGAAAATATCCCAAACAATATTATAAGCATTGATATTCCTGATGATTGGTTAAGTCGCTTTGAACTTGAACTTATAATACAGATTGCGCTTAGAAATGATAGCGGTGTAAATTTTGATTATATTAGTCCGTTAATGCCAAGAATGGCTTCCAAAAAACAGGATCTGAATAAAGTATTTTACAATGTAAATGACGAAGATTTTTATTCAAAATGGTTTGACAATATGAACATATCTTTAATAGAACTTGCTAACGTTAATAAAGATATCAGAACAATTGTTCCTTCTTTGATGTCAGGAATAATATATGAAAATATGGTTGAAGAAAAAGGAAATGAACAAATTAAATCAATTATTAATATTGTCATTGATGAAGCTCATAATTTATTATCAACTGATTATGAACAAACAGATCTACATAACGATACATTAAAAACTTTTGAAAAAATAGTTAAAGAAGGAAGAAAATATGGAGTTTATTTAATGATGGCCAGCCAAAGGCCTAGTGATATTTCTAACACAATAACTTCACAGCTACACAATTATTTTATTCATAAACTTGTAAATCCAAATGACATAGAAAAAATAAGAAAAACTGTATCATATATGGGGGAATCAAGTCTTAATATGGTTACAGTTTTGGGTGCGGGAGAGTGTATTATTTCCGGTAATTCATTATATATGCCACAATATGTTTATATTGATGAATTAAAAGATGAATCAAAACCTAATAGTGCTAATGCAGTGCTGTTTGGTAAAAAAGGAATAATTTGTGATTCTGAAAATAAAGAAGGATAGTTAATTTTATCCTTCTTTTGTATTAAACATAGTATTAAATTTATTCACAATTATCTGATTACCAGAATTGAAAGCATGAGAGTAGATATTGAGAGTGGTTGATATATCTGCGTGTCCTAATCTTCTACTTATATCGGCAACGCTAGTTCCACTTGAAAGCTGTAATGATGCAGATGTATGTCTTAAGCCATGAAAGTTTATAATAGGTAGTTTATATTTTTCTAATACTCTTGTTAATATCTTTCTTGGCACATCTGGGTGAATAGGGCCTCCATTATCTGAGGTAAAAACCTTTTTACTGCCTAACCATTTGTTGCCCAATTGTTCTTTTATATCATATATGTATTTTTTATATTTATCTAATACTTCAATAGTGGGTTCTGATATATATACAGTTCTTATTGATGTATTATTTTTGGGTGTACTTTCAACTAATTGATGATTAATTCTTTGTGTTGTTTTGTTTATTGAAACAATTCCTGTTCTAAGATCGATATCATCCCACTCTAAACCGGTCAACTCGCCAAGCCTACAGCCTGTATCTAGCGCTAGGCGAATGATTGCTTGGTATTTTATATCTTCGCCGTCTAAAGCCCTTAAAAGGGTTTTTGTTTGCTCTAAATCGTAGAACTTTGATTCCTTTTTTACTTTCTTTGGGCGGTTAACTCTTTCATTTGGATTATAAGCAATATATTGCCATTTTACGGCATGTTTTAAAGCTACATTAATAACTGCATAATATCTAAGTATAGTGTTCTCAGTTAACCTTCTATTTTGATTTATAATCTCCTTTTTTACATTGCCTCGATCTCTTAAATAATTATAAAATTCCATAAGATTCAATGGTGTTAGTGACTTTAATTTCATACTACCATAGCGATCAATAAATTCTCTACAAATATGAATGTAAGAGTCGTATGATTTAGGTTTTAAAGAATGTTTAACATATATATCTAACCAAGATTCAAAATATGACCTTACAGTTTCGTTATTATTAGTAACATAAGTACCTTGGCTCATGTGTGATTTTATTTCTGCTTCACGGGCTTTGGCTTCCTTTTTGCTCCCTTTAAATCTTTCGTATTTTCTAATTCTTCTACCATTACCATCTTTACCACTGTCTACTGCAATCTCATAGATGTTTTTGCCTTTTTCTCTAATCATTTGGAATCACACCTGTTTCTTTTATTTTAGTCAACCAATTAATATAATCAACCCTGGTAATAGTTCCAATTTTAACTTGTTTTTTAAACTTTGCTGCCTTGCTTATGAATGTTTCTAAAATCTTCTCTTTTTCTTTGTCCTTAGTATAGTCTTTTGAACGTTCTTTTCTTTTGTAAAGCATATCATAAATGTCCTTATACAATTTTTTTGATTGCTCTTTTTTTGCTTCTGCTTTATAAATTTCTCTACAATTTTTATTTTTATACTTCGGATCCAAACTTTTTCTTGTGCAGCAAATGGTATCTGCTTTGTTTGGAATAAACAATCTTCCGCAGTTTCTGCATTTTTTTATAACAATGTTAGGATTTGCTTCAAAGATGTTACTTATTACTATTGCAATTATTTCTTTACTATTTGAACAGTCATAATGCTTCTCTGAAAGCAAATTGCTTTTTTCAATAATCTTTTTAAAACCGCTTATATCACTAATTATAATTTTTCCGTTTAATAAATCTAAATAGTTTTTGCTTCCATCATGTAATATGGTGTCTTTGCCATCTTTTATAACATTTTCTACAATAGGTTTTATTATATTTAGATCAAAGTATTTTGCGAAATCCTCCCAATTTTTTTTGTTGATTCGGTCTGTTTTAAAAATTTCAAAGTATTTTGAAATTAAAATAGTAGCTTTTTCGGCTTCATCTTCTTGGAACAAATTAATAAAATCTAATCTTTTCTTTTCTTCTGCAAAATTAGTATTATCGCCAAAAGTTGAATTTATTGCTTTGTAACTTTTAAAAGCAATTTTCTTTAAATAGTTTGAGTCATTAGAAAGAGTTTCACAAAAATCAAAAAGATTCAGATTAGTTGTGTCATTCGTTTCTTTGGATACATAGAAAAAATTTCCTCCTGTAACTCTTAAAGACTCATTTAAATTGTTATCGAAATATATTTTAATCTCATCAATTGTATTATTATGCCTTAATATTACTTCATACATTAAATGATTTTTATTCATGTATAAACACCTCCTTTTGTCGTTCCATGAATATTAAAATAAATAGTTGATATTAACGTGTTTTCTGTCAATAACAGCGATGATATCATAAATATGTAATTATTATTGTCGTTCCTAATTTATATGCTAACATATAACCGACGTAATTACAAGTATCACAAGAGAGGAGGAAAAAATAAGTGAAAAAAGCCAACTTAGATATAAGAAATGCAATCATAAAGTTTAACATTAAACAATGGGAAGTTGCAGAAAAATATGGCTTATCTGAATCAAACTTTTCACGATTATTAAGAAGAGAATTGCCTTCAGATAAAAAGAAAAGAGTCATCGATATTATTAACAAATTAAAAATTAAAAACAAAGAATAGGAGGTTATTATGGAACCGAAAGAAATGATGACCGTTAAAGAGTTATCAAATTATATTTGTGTATCGGAAACGACTATAAGAAAACTTATAAGGGAATCTCAGATTCCTTTCATAAGAATACTTAGTAAGATTTTATTTAAAAAAGAAGATATAGATGAGTGGATTAATAAAATGAACAATCAATCATCTGAAAAGGAGATAAGAGATGGGAAATAGAAGAATAAAAAAATTTGGTGGACAGGCACAAATGCTTCCAATTAAAGATAAAAAGCTATTAAATAGAGTCATTGATTATCTTATTTATGAAAAAGATCATCAAAAAAGCAAGATAAAAAAATATCAAGCTTATAGAAATTACATTTTATTTTTAGTGGGATTTAATACGGCGTTTAGAGCCGAAGATTTACTTCAATTAAGAGTAAAAGATGTTATTAAGGGGTACGTATCCATAAAAGAAAATAAGACCGGAAAAATGCAAAACTTTAGAATGAACAAAGAACTACATGAAGAAATAGTAGAATACATAAATACTTATAAGTTAAATGAAAAAGATTACTTATTTATGGGGCAAAAGAAAAAAGATACGTATAAAGGAATTACAAAAAATATTATATATCCTATTACAAGACATAATGCACGATTGATATGCAAAAAAGTAGTTAGTGCTTGTGGCATTGACTTTAACTTTGGATTACATAGTTTAAGAAAAACGTTTGGATATACCTATATAGCAAACGGGGGTAATGTTATTACATTAATGAAAATGTATAATCATGATCAACCTGGAACGACTTTGCTATACGTCATGTGGAACAATGAGGATGCCGAAAAAGATCGAGAAGCAATATTTATTGGTAAAAGAAGAAAATAGCATGATATAAAATCAAAAATAATATGAATTAACGATAATTAAGAGTATGGGTAAGTTTTTAAAAACAGAATTTATTATTCTTACTATTTTATTGAAAGAAATTTAAAAAAATAAGAATTAAAAAAGTTTCCAGGTTTAGTGGTTATGTAAAATTTATTTAAAGGAAGGAGGTCAGAAATGAAATTGAAAAAACTTATAAGTAATTCACGTTTGTTTAAAAAAATCAAGAAGGTAAAATTAATAGATATTCTACAACTATGGGTTATCAGTGGTTTAACTTTATTGTATATAATATTAATAATTCAATTAATTAAACAATATGGCTAAAAAAAGGAAGCTGTCTCTTTTTAGAGCGTTTGAAGGTAGGAAACCAGATGATAAACACGTTAGATTAACAAAGGATATGTTAATGGATTCAAAGTTTATAAATTTATCATATTCAGCTAGAATCCTATACATTTATATGAAACTATGGGCAGCAGGAAGAGATGAAGTAGAGTATGCTTGGAGTAATGCAAGTAAAATATTAGGAAGTAGTGGGACATTTAATTCTTCTAAAAAAGAATTAATAGATAAAGGCTTTATTAAAATAACAAGAACATGCAAATGTTCAAGACTACCAAATAAGTATCAATTCATTTCTGATTGGAGTAATAAATAAAAACTACTATGTATGGTAGTATATAATATTATGTTCAAAAATTAAATATTGAACGGTGATAAAAATAAAATGAAGGTTTGCCCTTTAATATCAAAGAAAATTAAAGATTTATGATGTTCAAAAAATGAATATCGAGAATTAGATTAGGTGGCTTTATATATTTAAAATTTGAATAGCATTTATTCAAAAAATGCATAGGGAAATGATTAAAATGGTGTGATTTTCGTTAGAAAAAGGCACTGTTTTTTATAAAAATACATATTATTTGTTCTGAATACAAAAATGTGTGGTGAAAGTTATTAAGCCCTTATATTATATTGCCTTGCAACATGGTTATACCCCCCCCGGTTAGGTCATAAAATATATATTTTGGAAAACGGTATGGGGACCTCCAAATAACTGATTGAAATTTTGGAAAGGGGGGAAAACTCGAAAAACAGATAGTAAAAGCAAAAAGGATAAACATAGTAATTATCTTATTATAATTTTACTCCTGATAATAAAAAATAATTGTGTAATACGGGAGAAAGTGTTACAATAAATATGGTGATGATAAATGATAGTGTCTTATGGCAAATTGTGGGCCAACTTACATGAAAGACGAATGAATAAAACAGATTTAAGAAATAATGCAAAAATTGGCTGGACAACTGTTTCAAAACTTACTAAAGGTGAAGAAGTAAGCATGAGCGTTTTATTGAAAATATGTGAAACTTTAGATTTAAAAATCGAAGATATAGTTGAATTTAAGAAAGTGAGTAGTGGAAAAAATGAGAAACTTAACAAGCGTAGTAAATGAAAAAGCCAACTTGATTTGGAGTGTAGCAGATAAAATAACAGGAGTTTATAAGCCACATGAATATGGTGATATAATATTGCCTTTAACTGTTTTAAAAAGATTTGACAGTGTTTTAGCAGAAACTAAAGAAAAAGTCTTGGAGGCATCAAAAAAGTATCCAGAAACATTTGCTCAAAGAGATTTTATTTTAAAACAAATATCTGGGCAAAACTTTTATAATACAAGCAAATATGATTTTAAAAAATTACTTGATGATCCTGATAATATAGAAGCAAATCTTAGAAATTACATTAATGGTTTTTCTAAAGAAGTAACAGATATAATTAAAAATTTCGATTTTGATAGACACATTGAAAGAATGGCAAATAACGGGATTTTATATTCAACTATTGAAACCTTCAATTCAAAACAAGCCAATTTAAATCCAAAGGAAGTTACCAATATTGAAATGGGATATATTTTTGAAGAGATAATTAGAAGATTCTCTGAATCACACAATGAGGAAGCAGGTCAACATTATACTCCAAGAGAAGTTATTGAGCTAATGGTTAACATTATATTTAGTGATGAAAATGATTTGGCAGATTCATCAAAGATAAAAACAGTATATGATGGGGCTTGTGGTACAGGTGGAATATTATCAGCTTCAATAGAATACGCGAGCAAGTTAAATACGTCATCAAAAATGATTTGCTACGGTCAAGAACTTAACGAACAAACCTATGCTATATGTAAAGCGGACATGCTTATAAAAGATCAGGAAGCGGGAAACATTAGAAGAGGCAACACATTATCTGATGATCAATTCTCAAATGAAAAATTTGATTATATTATGATGAACCCGCCTTTTGGTAGAGAGTGGAAAAATGAAAAAGATGCAGTGGAAAAAGAAGCAAAAAGAGGCTTCGAAGGGAGATTTGGAGCTGGTACTCCAGCTATATCCGATAGTCAATTATTGTTTTTAGAAAACGCTGTTTCAAAAATGAATCCAGAAGGAGCAAAGGTGGCAATTATTCATAATGGATCGGCTTTATTCAAGGGCGATGCTGAATCTGGAGAAAGTGAAATAAGAAGATATATAATCGAAAACGATTTGCTAGATTGTATAATTCAATTGCCAAATGATTTATTTTATAATACTGGAATAGCAACTTATATTTGGATATTGTCAAATAAAAAACCAGATCACAGACAAGGAAAAGTTCAGTTGATAAATGCATCCTCATATTTTAATAAAATGAGGAAGCCGTTGGGAAATAAACGAAATGAGATGACTACTGATCAAATAAATGAATTGACAAAAGTATATGGTAACTTTGCAGAAAATGAGATTTCTAAAATTTTTCAAAATGAATATTTTGGTTACAGAAAGGTAACTGTGTTAACTCCCGAAGAAGATGAAAAAGGTAATTTAAAAAAGAAAAATGGAAATCTAATGTCTAATAAAGATTTAACCGAGACTGAAAACATCCCTCTATTAGAAAATATAAATGAATATATGGAAAGAGAAGTCATTAAATTTAATAAAAATGCATATATAGATGAATCCAAGACAAAAATTGGTTACGAAATATCATTTCTGAAATATTTTTATGTATATCAAGAACCAAGAAGTACGGAAAAAATATTAAATGAAATATTGGAATTAGATAAGGAACTCGACGGGGTACTAAAGGAGTTACAATATAATGACTAGGATTATGAGAGATAGTAGTATTGCCTGGATAGGAAAAATACCTGAAAATTGGGAGATATCAAAAGTTAGAAGATTATTTTTTAGGAGAAAAGAAATAAACAACAAAGATAATCCACAAATTTTATCTTTAGCACGTGATGGAATTAAAATTAGAGATATTTCAAAAAATGAAGGTCAATTAGCTGAAAGTTACGACAAATATCACGTTGTTTACGAAAATGATTTGTTATTAAATCCGATGGATCTAATAAGTGGAGCAAACTGTTCTCTTTCAAAGATCAACGGTGTTATAAGCCCTGCGTATATAAATTTAGTAAATAAAAGAGATGTTAATCCAAGGTATTATGATTATTATTTCAAAAATCAGTACTGGGTAAATGCCATGTTTATACATGGTAAAGGAGTATCTTTTGACAATCGATGGACAATTAATAGTGAAACAATTATGAATTATTATCTTCCAATACCACCAACACATGAGCAAGATAAGATTGCAAATTTTCTTGAAACGGAATGCAAAAAATTGGATGGAATAATAGAAAAAAACAGGAATTCTATTGAATTGATGGAAGAATATAAAAAAAGTTTAATAGATAGAACAATAAGATTTGGAATAACTGAGCATAGTGATAATATAAAAGGAAAAAGCTGGATTGCTAACTATGCTAACTGTATAGTTACACCATTGAAATATAAATGTAAATTAAAAACTGGAACAACGCCAATAGATTTTGAAAATGATTTTTCACAAGATAAAATTGATTGGTTTACACCATCAGATTTTAGTCAAATAGAATTGTTTTCTTCTGAGAGAAAACTTGATTCATACCTAATTAATGAAGAAAATTTATATCCAGAAGGAAGCACCTTAATAATTGGAATTGGTGGCACTCTTGGAAAAGTAGGGTATATATTAAAAAAATCATACAGTAACCAACAAATAACGGCGTTAATTCCGCACGAAGAAATTAATCCAAAATATTTAACGTATAATTTAATTTCTGCATCTAAATATATTAAAGATACTTGCCCTTATACTACAATGCCAATATTAAACAATGCTTATTTAAAAAACATTAACATTTGTATGCGAAATGAAAAAGATCAAAAAAATATTGCTTTGTTTCTTGATAATAAATGTTCTAAAATAGATAAAGTCATTGAATATAGAAAAAAAATCATTGATAGATTAGAAGAATATAAAAAATCATTAATATATGAAGCTGTAACTGGAAAGATTGAGGTGTAATAATGAATACAAAAGAAATTAATTTCGAAGAAAAGATTGAGGAGTTTTTATCTACTAAAGGTGGCTATGAAAAAAGTTATGAAATAGGGTTTGATTCGTTAAGAGGATATAAGCCTGGCAAATTAATTGAATTTATTAAAAATACTCAATCTAAGAAATGGAATAAATTTTGTGAAATTCATGGATCAACATCTATCGAATACTTTTTAAAACAAATAGAAAAAGAAATTGAAGAATTTGGATTGCTAAATGTACTTAGGAATGGTATTAAATTAAATGGAATGGATTTTAGAATCATATATTTCAAACCAGAAACAAGTATCAATTCAGAATTAATAGATTTATATAATAAAAACATTTTTGAATGTGTGCGACAATTGCATTATTCGGCGGATTTAAATAATAGTTTAGATACAGTTTTATTCATCAATGGTTTTCCAATTGTTACATTAGAATTAAAAAATCAATATACAGGACAAGATGCTAATGACGCGATTAGGCAGTATAAAGAAGACAGGAATCCTGAAGAGCCAATATTCAAATTTAATAACAGAAGCCTAGTACATTTTGCTGTAGATTTATTTGATTGTAAAATGACTACTAAATTAGATGGAGAAAAGACAAGATTTTTACCATTTAACCAAGGAAGTAATGGAGCTGGAAATGTTGGCGGAGCAGGTAATCCAAACAATAATGATAGTTTTGGGACTGCTTATTTATGGGAAAATGTTTTAACTAAAAATGTCTTAATTGAAATATTGCAAAAATATATTCATTTAGAATTTGATAAAAAGAAATCATATAAAACAGGTAAAATGATATTTCCTAGATATCATCAGTTAGATGTTGTAACAAAAATAGTATATGATGTTAAGAAAAATGGAAGTGGAAAAAATTATTTGGTGCAACATAGTGCTGGATCAGGGAAATCAAATTCTATAGCATGGTTATCTTATAGACTGGCTAATTTACATGATGAAAATGATACCAAAATATTTGACTCGGTAATAGTAATAACTGATAGAAAAGTTTTAGATAATCAGTTACAAGATACAATTTATCAGTTTGATCATGTCGTAGGAATGGTTGAAAAAATAGATAAAGGAAAGACTTCTAAAGATTTACTAAAAGCTGTAAATGATGGTAAAAAAATAATTATTACCACATTACAAAAGTTCCCTATTATTTACCAAGATATTAAAAGTGCAGGAAAGCGTTTTGCAGTAGTAGTGGATGAAGCTCATTCATCTCAAACAGGACGTTCTGCTACAAAATTAAAAGAAGGTCTGGGCAATACTGAAGAAATATTAGAAAAATATGCTAGAGAAGAATTGGCAGAAGAAAATAACATCGTTGACGATGAAGATAAATTGTTAAACGAATTAGCATCTCATGGAATGCATACTAATATGAGTTTCTTTGCATTTACTGCAACGCCTAAAGAAAAGACTTTACAATTGTTTGGGACAAAGCAATCAGATGGAAGTTATAAACCATTTCATATATATTCAATGCAACAAGCTATTGAAGAAGGATTTATATTAGATGTATTAAAGAATTATATGACGTATGATATGTACTATAAAATAGTTAAGAAGTCTACGGAAGATCCAGAAGTTAAGTCTTCTAATGGTATGAAAGCAATTGCAAGGTATGAATCATTGCATCCGTACAATTTGGCTCAAAAATCAGCAATAATGATTGAACACTTTTTAAATACAACCTCTAAAAAGATTGGTGGCAAAGCTAAAGCGATGGTTGTTACTCCTTCAAGGCTTCACGCAGTAAGGTACTTACAGGAATTCAGAAGATACATTAAAGATCATAAATTGGAAAACATAGATGTTTTAGTAGCATTTTCTGGCGAAGTAAGAGCAGATAATGATGTATATACAGAAACAAAATTAAATATTGGTAAAAATGGTGAGTGTATAAAAGAAAACCAATTGCCAGAAAAGTTTCACGAAGATTTCAATGTATTAATAGTTGCAGAAAAATATCAAACAGGATTTGATGAACCTCTACTACATACAATGTTTGTAGATAAACCATTATCAGGAGTAAAGGCAGTTCAAACTCTATCAAGACTTAATAGGACATGCCTAGGCAAAACGGACACATTTGTATTGGATTTTGTTAATAAAGCAGAAGATATTCAAAATGCTTTTCAACCATACTATCAAGGTACAGTATTAACAAAATGTGCAGACCCTAATGATATTTATGCTATTTATAAAAGAATTGAGGCATATAAACTATTTACTAATGATGAAGTTAAGGGTTTTGCAGATACTTATTATAGTGGCCAAGAAAATATGGAAAAACTAAATTTCTATTTATTCCCGGCAAGGACGAAATTTTTCGATATGGAATCTGAAGACAAAAAAGAATACAAAGCTATTCTTCAAGCATTTATTAGGAATTACGGATTTATAGTTCAAGTTGAAAGAATGATGGATAAAGATATTCAAGAAAAATATATTTTCTGCAAATATTTAAATGCTGTTCTTCCAAAGGAACATGAAACGTTCTTCTCCTTAAATGATAAGCTGGATTTAGAGTACTATAGACTTGAAAAAAAATTTGAAGGTTCAATAGAACTTACCAAAGAATTAGGAGAATTAGATCCTGCAACAGGTAATATTGGGAAGAGTAGCGAAGAAGAGAAAGAACCATTAAGTGTAATAATTGATAAAATCAATAATAAATATCACACATCATTTACTAACATGGACAAAGTTATGGAACAAATAAAGCAAGATTTCGTAGATGATGATGAAATGGTTAAACTAGCTCAAAATAACTCGCCAGAGGCCTTTAAAAAGGTATATGATGATGAGTTTAAAAAGAAAGCTTTTAATAGATATCAGCAGAATAATGGTATGTTTGAAAAGATGATGTCAGAAGAAGGATATATGGAAGACTTTATGAGATCAATGTTTAAATATATTTATGATGCTTGTCAATCAAAAGATAATAAAAATAAGTAATTCAATTACTTATTTTTTGTTTTAGATTAAAAAAGAGATTTTAAATTACTGTTTCTATGATATAATAAATTTTACAAAAAGTCATTATGAGGGTTAAGGTTGAAAAATATGAAATACATTATTAAAGTGGTAGGAATTCCATGTTCCATATATACAATAATATTTTTACTTAGTAAATTATTTATATTTGCCGGCGAATTAAAATGGGGTTTATTTAGTGCAATATTAGGATTAATTGGTACCTTACTACAATTTCCAACCTCATTGGTTGACTTACTTATAACAGGCTATAAATTGGAATGGGTAATATTGATAATAGGTATTAGCTATTCATCTTACTGGATTTATGAAAAATTTAATTAAGTATTAATGTGCTATGTATAGATAGTATTATGAATCACAGCTTTAAAATCCGCCACCATTTCGCCACCATTTTTTAAAATATAGGGCAATATTGCAAAATAAATGAAAATAGCAAGATAACAACAAGCCCAATAAATACAACGGATTGCGACGTTTTAAGATAAAACGCAATACCAACTATGGGGCACTCTTAATGTGTGGGCTGAAAATTAAATTCAATTAACTTATAATAAAATGTGTAGTTAATCTTCACATTTTTTATTTTATCTAAATAATTAATATATGCTATAATTTAAATAGGTGATAATATGATAAAAGTAGAAAACTTTACAAAAAAA
>CAYYQX010000006.1:0-32652 GCA_964473455.1 uncultured Muribaculaceae bacterium
CCACAACAATGTTTATACTTCTTACCACTTCCACATGGACACAAGTCATTTCTGCCTACTTTTTTAACTGTCTTAGGAGTCTGCTTAGTCACTTTCCCATCATTTGCAACTCCTTTAGCAACTTCTTTTCTTTCTATGTTTTGTCTTACTTCTGCTTTCATTAAAAACATTGTTATTTCCTTATCAATGGTCATAAGCAAATTTTCAAACAATGCATAACCTTCAGTTGTATAAGCTCTTAGTGGGTCTTCGTTTCCTAAACTTCTTAAATCGGAACCCTCTTTTAAATGAGCCATTGTATTAATATGATCCATCCAATGTAGGTCAATAACACGTAAAGATATGGCTTTTTCAAATTCATTAGAAACTTCTTTTGGAACTTTTTCTAATTTTTTTTCATACTCTCTTACTATTAAGTCATAAAAATAAGTAATTAATTCATCTTTGCTTCTATTCTCAATTTCCTCTATTTTTATATTGCCTTCATAAATTATTCCGTTAATTGGTTCAAGAATCTCTTCTAAATCCTTCCTTGACAATCTACCACTTTGCGTATGTGGCAAAATAAGGTCTGTAATATATTCTTTAAAAGTATTTAAAACTGTTGCATGAATAGAAACATTATCTAATATTTCATTTCTTTTCGCATATATTACTTCCCTTTGATTATTTATAACATCATCGTATTGTAACAACCCTTTTCTAACGTCAAAGTTGTTTCCTTCAACTCTTTTTTGAGCAGATTCTATCGTCCCTGAAAACATACTATTACGAATAGATAAATCCCCATCAAAGCCAACACGAGCTAACATTCCTTGAATTCTATCTGTTCCAAAACGAACCATAAGTTCATCTTCAAAAGAAACACAAAATTGTGAATATCCAGGGTCTCCCTGTCTACCTGATCTACCTCTTAACTGGTTGTCAATTCTTCTTGACTCGTGTCTTTCTGTTCCAATAACACATAAGCCACCCAAAGCTTTAACTTCATCATTTATTTTTATGTCAGTTCCACGACCAGCCATATTAGTAGCGATTGTCACTGCTCCCTTTTTACCTGCATTAGCAATAATTTCTGCTTCTCTCGCATGATTTTTAGCATTCAAAACTTCATGTTTAATTCCTTCTTTTTGAAGCATTTTACTTAAAAGTTCACTTGTTTCTACTGCAACTGTTCCAATTAACAGAGGTTGCCCTTTTGCATGCTTTTCTTTAATTTCTTCTAATATTGCTTTATATTTTCCTTGCTTAGTAGCAAAAATTAAATCTCCGTAATCTGTTCTGATAATTGGTTTGTTAGTCGGAATACAAATAACATACATATTGTATATTTCTCTAAATTCCTCTTCTTCGGTTTTGGCCGTTCCTGTCATACCAGATATTTTTTTATACATTCTAAATAAATTTTGAAAAGTAATTGTGGCAAGAGTTTTGGTCTCCTCTTTTATTGATACACCCTCTTTTGCCTCTATTGCTTGGTGTAGTCCTTCGGAATATTGTCTTCCCTTCATCAACCTTCCAGTAAATGGATCTACTATTACTACATTGTCTTCTTCTACTACATAATCAACATCTTTGTTCATCGCATAATTAGCCTTTAAAGCTTGATTTATATAGTGCAGCAAGTTGGTATTGTTAAGATCATATAAATTATCTAAATTAAATACTTTTTCGGCTTTGGCAATTCCAACTTCATCTAAAGTAACAATTTTTGTTTTCTCGTCATATACATAGCCTTTATTTTCACTTAAGCTTTTGGCAAATTTATCTGCGTCCATATAAAAATTGGCAGTTTTCATAGCCCCACCAGATATAATAAGAGGCGTTCTTGCTTCATCGATTAAAACTGAATCGACCTCATCAATTATGACAAAGCTAAGAGGTCTTTGCACTCTATCCTTGGCATTTATTACCATGTTGTCTCTTAAATAATCAAATCCAATTTCATTGTTTGTTGAATAAGTTATATCGCACTTATAAACTTCTTGCTTTTCTTTTGGCGTTAATTCTCTTTTATTGGCCCCGACAGTTAGTCCAAGGAAATTATAAATCTTCCCCATCCATTCAGCATCACGTTCAACTAAATATTCATTGACTGTAATAATATGAACACCATTACCAGCTAAAGCGTTCAGATATGCTGGCATGGTTGACGCTAAAGTTTTTCCTTCTCCTGTTTTCATTTCAGCAATATTGCCATAATGAATTGCGAGCCCTCCTAATATTTGCGTATAAAAAGCTGTTTCACCTAAAACTCTATACGCAGCTTCTCTTGCAACCGCAAAAGCTTCAACTTTTATATCTTCCAAGGTTTCCTTTTCAAGCCTTTTTTTAAATTCAGTTGTTTTAGCTTTAAGCTCTTCATCTGTTAACTTTGCCATAACAGACTCTAGCGCTACTATTTCGTTAGCAATAATTTTAAATTTTTCTAATTCTTTATATCCACGATCAAATATTTTCTTAAAAAACTCCATGTTTTATCCTCCTTGCATAAGTATATTTTACCATAAAAAAAGAAAATAAAATATTTTCTTTAAAGTAGATTTTTTTTCTTTAGTATGACAGCAAGGAGAAGTGAAAAGACAATTGACACTAATACAACGCAGACAAAAGAATATTTATATGTTCCAATAACACCTAGGTTAACATTCATTCCTAAGAAAGATGCAACCATCGTAGGTATTGAAAACACTATTGTAATCCCAGTTAAAAACTTAATAATAACATTCATATTGTTTGAAACTATTGTTGCGTATGTATCAGTCATGCTTGTAAGTATTTCTCTATAAACATTAGCCATTGCGATGCTCTGTTTGTTTTCAATCATAGCGTCTTCTAAAATGTCTTGATCTTCTTCATATAAATCTAAGACAGCTCCTTTAGACAATTTGTTTAATACACAGTCATTTGCGTTTAATGAATTAATAAAATATACTAAGTTTTTTTCAATATCTAAAAGACTTAATATTTCTTTGTTGTTTGTCGATTTTTTCAATACCTTTTCTTTGCTTCTAATATCTTCATCTATCGTTTTTAAGTGTTTTTGATAAAGAGTTGCCAATTTAAAAAGTATTTGAATAGTAAATCTTGTTTTCTTTTCTGAAAAGAATCCTGAAACTTTATTGTTTTTAAAATCCTCTAGCAAAGCAACTGGCTTTGTTGAAACAGTAATAAAGTATCCTTCTGAAATAACAATTCCAAGCGGATAAATCCGATACTTATTTTTGTATGCTGAATCAAGTACAAAAGGTGTGTCAATAACAACTAAGGTCGCGTTTTTGCTTGTTTCAATATGTGGCATTTCTTCTTCGTCTAATAATTTTCTCAAAAAATCTTCTTCTACTTTTGTCTCACTAACAACAAGACTGATTTCTTCTTCTGTTGGTTCAACCAAATCAATCCACGCATCTTTTTCTATTGTTTTTAAAGATTCTACTTTCCCATCAACCGTTTTATAAATACTTAACATATTTACCCCTTTTCTTATTCCTCGTCTTCGTCAACAATTGTTAAATCACTTAAATCGTCTTCTTCATCAACATCGATGTCTTCTTCTAAAGGCTCTTCCTCTTCTACTTCTTCTGTTTCTTCTTCTAAAACATCTTCATACAAGTCAACGTAAACATCATCATCGTCATCTTCTTTGTCTATTATTATATCATGTTTTTCTTGTAAATCCCATAGTCCATTTAATAGAATAAATCTTTTATCCGTAACTAATGAAGTATAAAAATCCCCAATTAAATCAGTATATTGTTCTTTTGTGTATCCAAGTAAATCACAAATTTTTTTAAAAATATCAGGTGTGTTTATTTGTTTTTGTTCCTCTTTTAATATCATATAGGCTAGATCTGTGTATGAAAGTATTTCTAATTCTTCTTTTGTCATTTCTTTTAATTTCATAATTTACATCCTCTCTTTTGCTTCTATTTCAAGTAAATTTAATGCGTTTTTTATTACTATTGAAGTGGCTTTTACCAAGCTTACCTTTTCTTGGGTTTCTATTTCATCATCACTCAGTATTTTCTCACTGTTGTAGAAAGAGTGAAATAAAGCTGCCAATTCATATAAGTAGTTTGTTAATACATGGGGAGATAATTTCTTACATGAAATTTCAATTGTTTGTGGAAATTCATATAATTTAACAAGTAATTTATACGCTGTTTCACTATTTAGTTTACTGTATTTTATATTTGTATTTATTTCTTTTTTATAACTACTTAATACAGAACATATTCTAGCATAAGCATATTGAATATAATATACAGGGTTTTCATTTGTTTTTGATTTTGCAACATTTATATCAAAATCCAGCTGTGTGTCAAGAGATTTGCTTATGAAGAAATATCTAGTCGCATCAATTCCAACTTCTTCTATTAACTCATTTAAAGTTATCGTTTTGCCTGTTCGTTTGCTTACCTTTATTTCCTCGTTATCTTTTAATAATCTTACCATTTGTAGTATTTTTACTGTTAATTTTTCTTCATCATAGCCCATCATTTTGATACTTGCCTTAAGACGATTGATGTATCCATGGTGATCGGCACCAAGAACGTCAATCAAGCTATCATATCCTCTTTCATACTTGTCAACATGATAAGCAATGTCTGGCAACAAATATGTATTTGTTTTGTCACTCTTAACAAGCACTCTATCTTTGTCATCTTCAAACATTGTAGTTTTTAAGTATATTGCCCCTTCTTGTTCATATGTATAATTTTTGTCAATTAAGTATTTTAAACTTTTTTCTACTTTCCCGCTTTCATATATTTTTCTTTCGCTTGTCCATATATCAAAGTAAGTTCTAAAGGATTGTAAATCTTTTTTTATATTCTGTAATAAATAATCTATTCCATATTCATTAATAATATCGTCTGTTGCATCTTTTCCATATTTTTCATATATGTTTTTAGCAACTTCAATAAGTTCTTTTCCATGATAATGATTTTCTTCTAGCTCATCATTTATTCCACATAAGTTGTTATATCTTATTCTTATTGACTTATTTAAGTTATTAATTTGGTTTCCACCATCATTAATATAGTATTCTCTAGTAACATCAAAGCCTAAAAACATTAAAATGTTGGCAAGTGAACTTCCATAGGCTGCTCCTCTACCGTGTCCAATATGAAGAGCCCCTGTTGGATTTGCACTAACAAATTCTAAATTTATTTTTTTGTTTTTTGTTTTTCCTTTACCGTATTGTTCTTTTTTATTTAAAATTTCGTTTATATTTTCATACAAATAATCTTTTTTTAAATAAAAATTTATAAAACCAGGCCCAGCAATTTCTATTTTTTCAATATAGTCTTCTTTGATATTGTCAGCAATTAAAGTAGCAATTTCTTTTGGGTTTTTTTTAAGTTGTTTCGACAACTTCATTGCTATATTTGTTGAAAAATCACCATTTATAATATCACTAGGAACTTCTATTTCTATTTCATCAATTAAACATTCTATTTTAATAAGAGCTTTTTTAATGGCTTCTTTTAATTTTTCAGTCATTTTTCCTCCTTTATTAAAACTCCCAAACATTATAGCACAATATGAATAATTTACAAGAGGTTTTATAAATTTACTTGATAACAAAAAAACCACCAATAAAATTATTTATTAATGGTTGGTCTTTTATCGCCATATGTTGGCGTTTCTAATTCTGTTTTAATATAATTTCCGTCAGGTTCAGAAAAGAAATCGACTGTTCCATCCTCAGCTATAAAGGCTGCTTTAATTATTTCTTTTTTCTTTTCCAATTGTCTTTTCTTATAATTGGCTTTGATTTTATTAATCCCTTTTATTAGAGGTTTTCCAGCCCATATAGCAAATCTGCCTATTCCTTTAATAGCTGGTGGAGTAAAAGTCAAAGCAATGTTTGCCACTATGCCTCCAATTGTTATTTGCCAGTTGGCTTTTATTCTTTCTTTATCAATAGCAGCTTCTTCATCTAATAAAGCGGTATATGCTTCAAGATATCTTTCAGAAAGTCCATCTACTACTGATCTTTGCTCTTCAAGAGCAAGTATTCCGTTCATAATTAGTTGGCTCCAATCAAAGTGTCTCTAACGTTGTCATAAAAAGCTAAAACGGTATGCTTTTCTGCTTCTGGAATTAATTTTATTCTAAATGTACCATCTTCTGTTTGTTCCATTTCTGTAATAAAAACAGGAACTGTTTCAGACTTTTCATCATCATTTACAGTATAAACAATATATTCTTTTTTATATTCTAATACTTTAAACATAACAAGAATATTAATTTTTACTTTTTTTCCTTCTTCGTTAACTACTGTAATACTATCTATCATTGTATTCCTCCCATAGTTTTATCTTGTGTGACTTGTTGATCGATTTCGTTATTTGGACTAGCAACTTGTTGTCCTACTTTTTTTCCAAACAAACCTTTTCCTTTTTGATCTTTAATTAGTTTTGTCTGAATCGCTACTTCTTTGGTATTACCATACATATCAGTAAAAGCTGCTTTTACTTGTTCAGGATCTTTTTTAATTAGTATTCCCTTAAGAAACCCTCTACTATTTTCAACTAGATTTACTAAAGCAGGTGTTGCAAGCGCGGCTGCTATTTCACCAATAGGTCCGTCTAAAGGAAAGGCGGTCAAGGCTATTGTTGCGACAAATCCAAGTCCGGCTACAACTTTTTTTGTAATATCTACAACTTGGTCTATAGTAACATCTATTTTTTTATTTCTTTCAAGTAGCGCGAGTTGTTTAGCTCTTTTCATTGCCTCAACATTTGCTCTTGATTCTGGTACTGCTAGTATTCCTCCGTTCATAGCAATAGTACCACCTGGATTAACATTAAAATTATTCATACGTTCTCCAATCTATTGTATTTCTATTATAATAGTATTCCTTTTTTGCATATACTTCAAGGTTATTTACTTTACTTGACATTTTTATTATCTATGATTACGAATAATGACTATTCCTATTATACCGGCATATGATGGAGTTTCTAAAGCATATGCTGCACCACCACCACTGCCTTTATATGAAGCAGTTACTGGAGCCTTTGCACTTTCTCCACCACTACCACCTTGAGCATAGAAAACTGCCGTTCCGGTAATAGAATTTGAAATCGCCGCACCGCCATAAGTGGCATATGGGTCACAACCTCCGCCTGCGCCTCCACCACCGTTTCCGGTAGCATTTCTAGCATTCCCCCCAGCATATCCTTGAGAAGCAGTTCCACCGACTCCACCAGGATAAGATCCACCACCGCCACTGCCTCCACTAGAGCCAGCTGGTGAACTATAACCTCCGCCGGCTCCTCCACCATAGGCAGTAATCCCATTAAAGACGCTATTTTCTCCATTGTTTCCCTTTGTATTTATCGCGGTTACTTGTGTTCCTCCGGCTCCTACTGTTACTGTGTGAGTTCCATTAGCCAGGCTTATATTAGTACTATAAACAACCCCACCTGCTCCTCCGCCTCCAGCTCCACCTGTGTCGTTATTATTATGGCCGGCGCTACCGCCTCCACCAACAACTAAAGCATCAATCGTTTGAGTTAGTCCAGTGACTGTCAAAGTTCCAGATGTTAAGAAGCTTACATACCAGTTCCCGCTTCCCTGATCTACAAACGTATACGTTCCAGTATAAGCAATCATCGGTGTATAACTTGCTGTTAATGTTGCATTACTTGTTCCCATAGTAAACGTTGTTCCGACCATTGAGCATCCTGTACAACTTACTGTCCAGCCTACAAACATATCAAATCCTTTAGTTGGATTACTTATTGTTGATGTTCCTCCTACCGCTATTGTTTGTGGCGTTGTGCCACTCCATGTCCCACCATTCGCGTTTACTGTTAAAGTATACGAATTAACTGTCCAATTGGCCGTTAAAGTCGCATTACTTGTACCCATAGTAAATGTTGTTCCATCAATACTACTTCCCGTTCCACTTACAGTCCATCCGGCAAACAAATAATTTGTTCTAGTTGGATTATTTATTGTGACAGTTTCTCCACTTGTAATAGTTTGAGGACTTGTTCCACTCCAAATGCCTCCATTGGCACTAACAGTTAATGTGTATACTACACTACAAGTATCAACCATCTCATACTCAAATAAAACTCCATTATAAGTTACTTTAATAAAATAATCTTTTAAGTATTCAACATTATCTAAATTAGGAATCATTTCTTCATTCAAATATTTACTTGCATTTAAAGTTGCATAAGAAATACAATATTGTGTTTGGTTAATTTTTTCAAATGAAGATGAATTATTATATACATAATCCCTGGCCGAAGATATAATGACTTCTTTAGCTAGTTCTTCCAATTTATCTTGGTTTTCTTTTATTCTATTAATAATAATTTGTGAAACAATTAAACTAAGTACTGACAAAAGAATTAAAACACCTAAGATTTCTACTAATGTAAATCCCTTATTTTTCATTATTCCTCCTTAGATTCAACCTCAACTAAGACTTCTCTTGGTTTTGCTCCATTACTTGGACCAATGATTCCTCTATCTTCCAAAAGATCCATTACTCTTGCTGCTCTGTTATACCCAACTCTAAATCGTCTTTGAATTAACGAAGCTGATGCTTTTCCTTCTCTTACAACAAATTTTACTATTTCATTATACAGAGGTTCTTCATCCGCATCACGTTCTTCAACCATCGTTGTTGTTCCTTCTTCATCAGTAAGCAAATTGTTGTCATATTGGGCAATTTGTTGTTTAACAGCAAAGTCTACTACTCGCTTGATTTCTTCTTCAGAAATATAAGCGCCTTGAATTCTTATAGCAGTATTTTCCTCTTGAGGTAAAAATAACATATCTCCTTTACCAAGCAATTTTTCTGCTCCGCTTTTTCCAATAATTGTCATAGAGTCAACACTACTTGCAACTGCAAAAGCTATTCTAGTTGGAATATTTGCTTTAACAACTCCTGTTATAACATCTGTTGATGGTCTTTGCGTTGCAACTATTAAATGTATTCCTGCTGCTCTGGCCATCTGTGTTATTCTTAAAATAGAATCTTCTACTTCTTTTCTTGCAAGCAACATTAAATCCGATAACTCGTCAATTATAACGACAATATATGGCATCTTAGAAATTTTTTCGTTGCTTGTTTGATTATATTTTTCAAGATACATATTGTATCCAACGATATTTTTATTTCCACTTTGTTCAAAAACATCATATCTTCTTTCCATTTCAACGACAATTTTTTTCAAAGCAACATTGGCTTTTCTAGGATCTGTTACAACTGGCGCTAATAAATGAGGTATTCCAGCATACATAGAAAGTTCTACTTTTTTTGGATCAATTAAAACAAGCTTCACCTCTTCTGGCTTTGCCCTCATAAGAATTGATGTTATTATACTGTTTATACATACTGATTTACCACTTCCTGTTGCTCCTGCAATTAACATATGTGGTGTTTTATTTATTTCAACATACATTGGAATTCCCATAATATTTTTCCCTAAAACAGCAAGCAATTTATTATCTTGTACTTTTGGATGAATTACTTCTAATATTTCTCTTACAGTTACTGTTGAAATAACTTTATTTGGGATTTCTATGCCAACAGTTCTTTTACCTGGAATTGGAGCCTCTATTCTAACGTCTTTGGCAGCCATTGCTAGAGAGATTTCTTTGTTAAGACTGATTATCCTATCTAGTTTAATAGCGCTCATCATTTCAAGCTCATATTGTGTTACAGCAGGCCCTATATTTATTCCAACAACTTTACTGCTGACACCAAAGTCGTTAAGAACTTTAATTAAAACATCAACATTGTTTTTCACTTCTTCCATTAAAGCTTTGTTATTGTTGTTGGCAGGTTTTTTTAATAAATTAATCGATGGAAGATTGTACTCTACTGAAGACGCAACTTTGTTTTCTGTATTCTCTGTTTCGTTTGTTTCTTTTGCTTCTCCTTTTTGATATAAATCATCATATGAAGAAACAACTATCTTATTGTCTTTTTCATAGTCTTCTTCAGCTTTCTTGATTTCTTCTTGATCTTTTGCCTTTAATAATTTTCTATGGTTAATAATATCTTTACTTTTTTCTCTGGCTTTTTTAACTATGTCAAAGATTGACATTCCCGTAAACATTAACGCACCGCATATCAAAAATACTATTACTATTATTCTAGTTCCTTCAATATTAAATAGTTCTATATCAATCCAAGTTAAAAAGCCTCCAATCAAACCTCCTCCTCTAATAGCGGAAGGATCTTTAAAAGCAGTTGTAAAATTGTCAATATATTTTGAAAGCATAGTATAAGGCGCTAGAGAAAGCTTATTCATATAATTTATACTTGATAATACTAAGATACTAGTTAGTGTGACTAAAAGACCAATTATTTTAGAAGCAAAAAAATCTGGAATCTTTTTCCTAATAATCATATATATTCCAAGAAGTAACGTTAGTGAAAGTATTAAATAATACCACACTCCAGCAACAAGGCCTAACCCTGCGCTGATATAAACACCTACTATACCAAAGTGTCCTAATCCAATAACAGATAACAGTATTAATATTAATCCTGTTATTTCTGCCATAAATTTAAATTCTCTTTTTTGCTTTTTTCTGGCCATATTATCCTCCTTGTATTATATTTTAATTATATCATAAACTTTAAAAAACAATAACAAAAAAGACTTTTTTAGGAAGCCTTTATTGCTTTAAATACTTTCTTCCATAAGTCTTTTGAAGAATAATTTAAAATACCAACCTTGTAAATCCTTAATCCATATTTTACTAATAAATAGTCAAATAGAATCATAATTACAATTGAAATAATCACTTCTACTACACTAATTTGGCCAAGTATTAAAAGTGATGGGGCAAGAATTGCCGATAAAAGAGGTACGAATGCAAGAATCTTTATAAATATAGCTCCTTCAAATAATCCTGCCATCATTGACAAATAATAACCAACCAAAAGTATAATAACTAAAGGAGCTTGCATTTGTTGAAAATCTTCTGTATTAGTTGTCATACTTGCAAGAATTCCTGCTAAAAGTGAATATCCTAAAAACACTAAAAGCATTAAGACAAATGTTAACCCAAGAACAACTGCCATATTGCCAAGCACTTCTAACGATAAAATATTATTAATAAATGAAGTTACTTCTCCACCTATTCCATCAGTTATGCTGGAAGCACCAAGAATATTTTTCAACAACAATCCTATACCTCCTGCAGCCAATAATATTGTTCCTTGTATTAAAACGAATAAGTTCCCTGCGATTATCTTAGAAAAGAAATGTGTTTTAGGAGATACGCTAGATATAATTATTTCCATTCCTCTTGTTGTTTTTTCATCATTTACTTCTGCTCCAATCATTTGGATTAAAAAGACAGTCAGCATAAAAAATGGTAATATGATGATTGGAAAAACTGTTGTCATAATCATTTCTGTATTCTCTTCAGCATTATTTTTATCTTCATCTAAAAATGTTCTTACAACTACTGCTGGAGAATATATTTTATTTAATTCTTCTTCACTAATATTTGTTTTTTGAATAGCCATCGCTGTTTTTGTATTATTTAATGCGGTTGTAAGAAGTTGTGTATCTACTAAATCCAAATATTCTTTTGAAATAAGCTCAAATTCAACAATATTTTCTTTTGAAGAGTTGAAAACAAGCGCTAAATTCTTTTGTTCTTCTTTTGTTTCTAAAAGAGCTTTTACTTCTTCTACAGTTCCATCATATTTTTCGATTTCGTATATGGTTTCTTCTCCGTATAAATAACTAGTTGTTTCCTCTAGTGTCGTTTGAAAAAGCTCATATGTTTCGCTTGTATTATCAATTATATAAACTTTTTGTTTGTCGTTAAAATCTCCACCAAAAAAAGTAATTACACTATTAATGTTTATTAACCCAATTATAACGATTGCCAAAAGAATATTGGCTACTAAAAACCATTTTGTAGTTATTTTTCTTTTTAAACTTTTAATAATTAGAAATCCTAATTTACTTCTCATACTTTTCACCTACTTTTGAAACAAATATATCATTTAAACTTGGTTCTTCGACAACAAATTTAGAAATGTTTTTAGCTTTACTAACAACTTTAAAAACATCATCGACAACTGTTAAGTCTTTTATTTTTACTTCAAATTCTAATGGAGACTTAGTAACACTTATTACTCCATCGATACTTTCTAAGTCCTTTTTTGTAATGTCTCCAACTATTTTAATATTTTTCTTTCTATAATCTTCTTTGATCTTTTTTAAATAACCACTTAAGACCGGTTTTCCTTTTACTAAAACAATTAATTTTTCGCAAAACAGTTCAACATGTTCCATTCTGTGGGATGAAAAAATGATCATGCTGCCACTATCGGCTAGCTCAATTATTTTCTTTTTGAATTGTTCGACATTTAGTGGATCTAAGCCTGCGAAAGGCTCATCTAATATTAGTAATTTTGGTTCATGAATGATTGCTGTTATGAATTGAATTTTTTGTTGATTACCTTTACTTAATTCTTTTATTTTCTTTTCTTTGTATTCAACTATTTCAAATTCAGCTAATAATTTATCTAATCTTTCAAGAATAGTTTTTTCATCTAATCCTTTAAGAGCTCCATAATATAAACACTGTTCTTTAACGGTTAACTTTGTAAGTAAACTTCTCTCTTCCGTTAAAAAACCAATTTGATCTGTTACATTATAGTCTATAGGTTTTCCATTTAGCGTGATCGTCCCTTTTGTCATATCAAGAAGGCCCATAATCATCCTAAACATTGTTGTTTTTCCAGCTCCATTAACTCCAAGAAGACCAAATATTTCTCCTTTTTTTACTTCAAAAGATAAATTATCAACGGCTAAAAAATCTCCATAATATTTTGTGACATTTTCTACTTTTAACATATATAATCCTTTCTATTTAATTATAAATTTTACTATATCATTCCACGTTATTACTACCATTAATATCATAAGTAAGACAAGTCCTATAACATGGATTGTGTTTTCTACTTTTATTGGCACAGGCTTTCTTCTTATTTTTTCTATTATCATAAACAAGAATCTACCGCCGTCAAATGCGGGAATTGGAAGCAAGTTTATAAAACCAACATTGACACAAATATAAGCCATTAGATTAATAATGCTTATAACTCCATCTTTCGCACTTTCTCCTACAATATTATATACTCCAACTGGTCCAGATAGGGCATTTAAACTAAGTTTTCCAATAATTAAATACCATATTATATATACCATTTGTTGTAAGATCATTCCTGTTTTTACAAACCCATAGCCCAATGCTTGAAAAAAGTTTTTGGTGTTTGTGTTATCTAAATAAAATCCATAATAATATTCTTCTTCTATTTTGGTTGGCGTTAATGTTATATTTTCATAAGTGCCGTCTGTGTGTTTTACTTTGATATTGAGTTCTTGTCCATAGTTAATTGAGTATTGAAGTTGAAACATGTCTAAAGTGTTAGAAATACCTCCATTGATTTCAACAATTTTATCTCCTACTTTAATATTTGTTTCAACAATTGGAAAATTTTTATCGATTTCTACTATTGTGGCATTGTTTTTTGGAATTCCTGTAATTAATGCGACTAGAAAAAATAATAAAACCGCTAATAAGAAATTAAAAGCTATTCCAGCTAAAACAACAAAAGCTTTTTGCTTCCAAGTTTTAGATTGTAATCGTTTTTCTTTTGGTATCTTTTCATCTAGCTCTACTTCTTCTCCGGCCATTTTTACATAGCCACCTATTGGAAATAGTCTTAAGGAATATTTTGTTTCGTCGTTTTTTCTTTTGAAACTATACAAAGTTGGTCCCATACCTAAAGAAAATTCGTAAACATAAATTCCGGCTTTTTTGGCAAATATGAAATGTCCTAACTCATGTACAAAAATTGTTATTCCCAAAACTAAAATGTAATATATTATTGTCATTATTCACCTTCACTATTCTATTTTATCACGTTAATTAATTATTAGTAAAGAAATGCATAAAAAAAGTTTTTAAAATAAACTTTCAAAAACTTTTGGAATTTTAGTTTCTACAATAATCTCTTTATTCGTAACTGGATGATTAAACTCTAACTTATAAGCATGTAATCCCATTCTTCTTATAGGATTGGTTTTTGAAGAATACTTTTTATCTCCAATGACTAAATGCCCAATATCTTTCATATGAACCCTTATTTGATTTTTTCTCCCTGTTAAAATATTAACATCCAATAAAGAATATTTATTATTTCCTTTTAACTTTTTATATTTTGTTATAGCTAAATCTCCACTAGTACTAGAATAAGAAATAAAGCTTTTGGTTTCTCTTAAAAATGATTTAATTGTTCCTTCTTCTTCTGTTTTTCCTTCAACAACCGCATAATACTTTCTTATAACATTATCCCAATTATTTTGAAATGCATTTTTAGTTTTAACATCTTTGGCAAAAACTACTAAGCCACTAGTATCTCTATCAAGACGATTTACGATGAATATTTTATTACTTTTGTTTTTTTGCTTTTGAAATGTTGAAAGTTTATAAAACAGCGTGTTTATTTTTTCTTCTCCTGTACTTACTGTAAGAAGGTTCTCTTCTTTATTAACTATGATTAAATATTTGTCCTCATATACTATATCTAATTTTTTCATTAATTCTGTTTTTTCTCAATCATTTCTGTTATTTTTGTACTTTCATTTAACAGTGGGCCAAGAGAAGTTCCTTTATTAAATGCATCTATTACTAGAGCTAATTTATATGAACAATCTACCACCTTAAGCCAATTCTTTTTTTTATACTTATCGTTAAAATACGTTAAGTTTGTCGTATATATTCTATCAAAAATTTTTTCTTTATATGCTTCTTCAAATATTTTTATCCCGCTTGTAAATAAAGTAAATGTCGTAATCAAATAAACTTTCTTAGCTTTTAATTCCTTTGCTTGTCTTGCTGCATCTAAGATTGATTCTCCTGATGCGATCATATCGTCAACTATCAAGACATTTTTATCAACAAACTTTGGTCCAACATACTGATGACTTGTAATCGGGTTTTTACCATCTATTACGACAGATGTATCTCTTTCTTTTCTAAAAAATCCCATATTACATTTAAATAAGTTAGCATACAAGTTAGCCCTTCCTATTGCGCCTGTATCTGGGGCTAAAACAAACATGTTATTAAAATCGATTTTTTCTTCTTCCAAAAAGTTTTCTATTATCTCTTTTGTTGGATAAAAGCTCTCAAAAGAAGATGTTGGAATCGCATTTTGAATATCTGGATCATGGATATCAAAAGTAACAATGTTTTTTACTTTTAAATTTACTAATTCTTGTAGAGCTGCCGCACAGTCAAGAGACTCTCTCCCCTGTCTTCTGTGCTGCCTTGCTTCATACAACATAGGCATTATAACAGAATTAAATTTTGAGTGATCTCTGACCGCATAAATACACCTTTTAATGTCTTGATAATGATCATCTGGACTTTTATGATTTTCATAATCATACATTTTATAAGTTATACTATGGTTTCCAATATCACTTAAAATATAAACATCTTTATTCCTGATACTTTCACATAATTTTACTTTACCTTCACCATTACTAAACTTTATAGCAGAAATTGGCACAATAAAATTGTCTTCTGTTTTATTGATTTTTTTTAGATGTTCATTTATCTTTTCTCCAACTTCTTTCATACTGTCTAAAACAATTAATCTAATATCCATATATTTCCTTTCTTCCGACGAAAAAAGCAGTATTTAAGCTGCCTCTTCGTTTGATTCTACTCTTGCTTCTGGTCTTGGTTTTCTACCTTTTTTTGCCATACGACATTCTTTGCATCTTTTTGGTTCATTTTGAAAACCTTTTTCTGCGTAGAATGCTTGTTCACCTGCAGTAAAAACAAATTCTTGTCCACAGTCTTGGCAAACAATAGTCTTATCTTTGTATTCCATTCAGTTACCTCCTTTACAAATATGATTTAATAGTTATTTGTTAGGAAATAACGAATAAGCTTTAAATCAATTACAATTTAGCACAAATTTCAACTAATTTCAATACTTTATCTTTTATTTTATGGTTTTTGCTTTTTTTCCTTTAATATTTATAACAATAAGAAACAAAGTTACTAAAGCTATTATCCCACCATATATGATTAAATTCATATCAAAACTTTCTTCTTCATTTGTTTCAATTTCTTCTCGTGGTTCGGCATCTTTAATGTTTATTTTGTATTCTCTAACATCTCCTGCTTGAGCGATTACTTTAATCTTTATTACGGAACCTTTAACTAAGTTTTCATTTCCTTCTATATAAACTTCGGCATCCTCATTTTCGGTAGTATAGGTTATATTCAGCTTTGCTTCTGTTCCGATAGAAATATTATATTCTAAAACTTCCGAACTAAAACCAAGCGGATAACCATAAACAGATAAGTTTTCCAGATTGTTGTTGTTGGATAGTTCAACTAAAGCAGAGGCATATATTGGAATAAATAAAGTTATTAATATTAATAATAGTTTTTTCATAGAACCTACTTTCTAAATATATTTTAACATACTATTTATATTTTACTATTTAAAAGTAATTTTGTTAATACTTTTTATATTAACTTTTTCTACAAAAACTTAAAACTTTTGAGTCTTCAAGAATATCTTCTAAGTTTTCTATTCTATATTTTTCCTCTTCAACTAATATTTCTATTGCTTCACGAATATCAAGAACAAAAAAATTATTGTTTTCTTCAAAAAATTCAGGATAGCCAAGAAAGAATTTGCTTTTATAAAGTGAATCGATTACTGGGCCAATATACTCTCCTTGAAAATTCATAGTAGCCAATAAACATCTGTCTGATTCTTGATCAGCATCTAAAAACGGTTCGATAGGGATCGACATACATATACATTCTTGCTTGCCCCTTTTTGTTAAAGAATAACTAGTAAATGGCAAAGAAATTGGGCGAGCTTTATTAATATCATACATTACATATTTCCCAAAGACATCAATTATAATTGTGCTTTCTGATAACTTTTCGACAATTATCTTAGATGTAACATTTGTTGAATATTTGTCTTTTAGAATTAATTTTCCATCTTCTTTTCTATAGTGTGATACGTTTGAAATAACATTATCATAAACTTCTGAGTATTCATTTTCACGAATAAACAAGTTTGTACCCTCGTTAATTGTTAATTCTCTTGCAGTTTTTTTATTCATTTTCTTCTCCCCCCTGAAAAAAGTCTTTTAATTATATAATCTATAATACTCTTCTGTCGCTACTTGTTTTGGTGCTTCTCCTTTTGCGCAGCTAATCGCACTCAATGGACACCTATTAGAACAATTAGTACAATTATGCGCAGATAAATATTCGTATAAGGTTGGAATTGTTGGATCTTCAATTTTGTTTTCTTCCTCATCGCTTGCTTTATCACTTTCTACTACATTTATTTCATCTTTTTCTTTTAAATTGTTTTTATGACTATATATATATTTATCTATTGTCTCTTTAAAGCCTAATAAAGACAAGGCAACTATTAGAAAAAGCAATATAAATTTAATTGATTTTTTGTTTTTTATTTTAAATTTTGTTTCAACAAATGTGCTTATTAACTTAATATGTAATAGGGTGTGTACGATTACAGTACCCATAAATAATTTAGCGACAAGTGTATGTATTTGATATAAATTGTTAATATTAACAGTTATAAAAGTAAATAAACTTTTTGACATTAATATACCTGTTACAGTTATTAAAAGTAGTAAAATCCATAAAATATAGTCAATTATATAATTTAAAATCAATTTAAAGTTAAATTTTTTACTTTTTATTTGGTTAAAGACACTCTTTAACCATTTACTATTTTTATATTTGTGATAAGTGGCAAAAGCAAACATAACTATTCCTAAAAGCTCATGCAAAAGATTACCTGTAAAGGCATAATTCATAAGAAGAATTGTACTTATAAATAATAATAAATCTATAATTAATTTTTTAGTCATAAACCTATTATATTATACTTTTGTGAAAAAATGAAGGAATTTGTTTATTGGCAATATAGTAAAATTATGTTATACTTTTTCTAGAAAGGATGGTAATATGAAATTTTATAAGTGTAACATATGTGGAAATGTAGTTGACTTAGTTGTTGAAGGCGGAGGAACTCTTGTTTGTTGCGGAGAAGATATGGAATTATTAACTCCAAAAGAAATGGAAGAAGGTAGTGAAAAACATCTTCCTGTAGCTACTTTAAACGGTAATAAATTAACTGTTAGAGTTGGTAGTGTTCCTCATCCTATGGAAGAAAATCACTTTATTAATTTTATTCTTTTAAAGTATAATGGTAAAGTTGGGCGAAAAGATTTAAATCCAGGCGAGGCGCCTGAAAAGACTTTCACAATTGATGAAGATTTTACAGAAATAGAGATTTATGAATATTGTAATGTTCACGGTCTTTGGAAAACAACATTTAGAAAATAAATATTAAAATTAATTTTATTAAAGAGTATTGTCAAGTTTATAAGTATTAATATGCATTCTAATTTAATGAAAGGAGAAATAAATATGGCTATAAATACTAAATGCCCAAAATGTGGTGGATCGCATGTACAATTATCAGATGAGTCTAGCAAACATGGCTGTCTTTGGACAATTCTGTTTGGAATCTACTATATTTCTTGGCTAATAATAAAGTATATGATAGGATTGATTATATTTGTTTTTTTTGACTGGTGGATGGCAATAATATGTAACGCAAATAATAAAGGATATATATGGCAATCAAAAAAATGGTTTTCTAATAAAAGAAAAATCTACTATTGCCACGACTGTGGTTATAATTTCAAAGCATAAAATACAAAATCAATAAAAGTGAAACAGGAAAAATAAACAAGTACAAAACAGTGCTTGTTTTTTATTATGCTAATTTGACTTTGCTTTCCTTTTTTATATAAACTAGTTTGTTCAACAAAAAAAATGTTTAACGTGTTTTTGGTTGTGATGCCAACTCTAAATGCGCATTCCAATCATTATATATTTGCTGTATTTGCTCTTTAGAAAGTGTTTCCTCAGCACTATTGGCAACAACAAAGTCAGGTATATTCTCTTCTTTCCACGGTAGTTTCTTTAAAGTTAGTACTTTGGGATTATCCCACGCGAAAGAAGTGAATTGCTCTTTTTGATTTTGATCTTCCGTTGCCCCAAACAACATGCGAGCTCTTTCAATCAAACCATCAACATATTCTCTTTTTAATAAACCGCCTGTCCTATATTCGAACCTACCGACTGGAGTAACAATGCCCAAAAATGCGTTCTCATTAAAAGCTAATGCCATCGGCATGCCGTTTTGACCATCTACATATTTTATTTTATCATTTTCATAGTTTTTCATTTTTAAAAGTAATGAAACTTCCCCGTCACTTAATTCAGACGACAATAATTCGTTAAAAACGCGGTAAACATCTTTAAGCATTTCTCTGTTTTTTTCGAATCTCTCATTTCCAAAATCTCTTGGTCTAGAAACACCTAACTGTGTTAACTCTGTTTTTTTTGGTTCTTCCAATACTTCTGGGTCTTTTTGTTTCTCAAGTTCTTGCATTTGGCTTTTCTCTTCTTTTCTTATTCTTGACAATTCTCTTTTAGCTCTGAAGGTCTTTATTCCACCCATTATAGTTTTTACTACACCAAAAGTCCCAATTCCTCCAACTATTAACGGAGAAATTATTCCACCAGCAATGGTTGCGAAAACTTTATCTAAAGCAACTATTGCAGGGATAGAAGGATATACAAGTAATAATGCGGCTGTGGCAGCTATAATTGCTACACCCGAAATAATTTTTTTTAATCCTTTACCATATTTCTTATGCGCCTTATCTTTCTTTTCCTCTATTTCTTTTAATTTGTCCATATTTCCTCCCAACTCTTTTTTTATATTATAGCACTTATATTTGACTTTATAAATATTTTTATCTATAATAACAGAGCAATAAAAAGGAGAACTTATGGTTAAAGAAGTCTTGGCAAGAGAAGCTTTTAGAAAAACAATGCATGAATTTTGGTTAAATGGCGCTGATTATGAAACAATAGGAATTAATGAAAGTTTACTTGTTTCTATTTTAACTAAGTTTGATGATAGAGAAATAGAAGAGCTTATTGAAAAGCTATCCGTTGAATATTATCAATTATCCGAACAGATAGTAGGTAAATTATCGCCAGGTCTTGCAAGTTCAATTCGCACTGATAAAGGTCTTCAAACAGAGGTTTATGGTGGATTTATAAGTGATGATTCTTCTACTAAAATAGATGAAAATACAAGGTTTGATTTAGCTTCCATTTCAAAATTATTTTTTATTATCGCAGTTATGGAAGAACAAAAAAAATATCAGGAAGAAAGAAAAATTGATATATATAAAACAATAGCTGGTTGTAATTCAACTTACGCAAATCTTAAAGTTAGAATAGTAGATGCCCTACGTTTTGATTATGAACTAAAAACAACAATGAGGATAGATGAGAAAACGCAAAGCGGAGAATTTACGCACACCACAGAGGAAATAATTAATAGTATTTTGCCTTTAACTGAAATCGAAAAAAAAGAATTTACTTATTCTGATATTCCTCATATAATTATTAGTCAAATGTTTCCATATAAACAGATATTTAATGCTTTATTTATTCAGCAATTAGGAATGAAGCAAACAGGCTTTAACCCTGATGCAGATGTTATAACAACAGGTGGAAATATAACCAATCTTCATTTAGTTCATGACTCAAAATGCCAAACTCTTGGTGGGTTTTCTGGTCATGCTGGTGTTTTTTCAACTGCGACTGATTTATTAAAATTACAAAAGTTGATTGGCTGGTTAATTAATTATAATCCTGAACTTTATAATGAAATAATTAGAAAAAGAAGTTTAGATGAGCATAATAAAGGCAACAAAATGGGAATGATGTATATTAAACATCCAAAAAGCCTAGCAATTACAGAAGTCTCTGAATTTGCAAGTCTTAAATCTATTGCCAGTACTGGGTTTACCGGAACATGGGCATTATATGATCCAATGAATCATTTTGCGGCTAACTTTTTAACTAATCCATTATCTACTAAGAGCGGTGAAAAGCCAAAGACTTACGTTTATATGATGGATGAATATAAAAGAGCTATCAGTACTACTGCTTTTTGTTTAAGAGTCTTAGAAAAATATTTAGAATATACTAGAGGCCTAAAAGAGTTTGATAAACCAAAAATTGCTTGTAAAAAGTTAAAAAAAAGAAGTTAATTTTTATAACTTCTTTTTTTTAACCAGTTGAGGATACTTATCTTGCAAATCTTTATTGCCTTTATATATTGACAATAAAGTAGCATCAACTTGAGCAGCTTTAACATTTTCGATTTCAGTACATTTTCTATCATGGCCTTCTAAGCTTGTATCATTAACTACTACAATACCATACTTGCTTTCATAAGCCGTAATATATAGATTATAAACTTCAAAAGTTAATTTTTCAAAATGTCCGTTTGTATAAAAATAATAGACGTCATCTACAGTAAACACAGCGGCTTCTTGAAATTCAACACTATCCTGTACTGGCATAATTTTTGCATCTGCAGGAAAAGTTTTTAGCAGTGTGTTTTCATAATTATATACATAAACATTGGTTTTGTCTTGACATACCATTATATGTTCATATAATTTTACATCTTCAAAGTCTATAGTTGATAGAAACTTTGCCGGGATCATAGAACTGTTGAATTTGCTAATTTCATATTTTACAAGTTCATAAGTTCCATCTTCTTTTTTTATAGAGAAATGTACGTTTCTTCTAAGGCCGTCTTCTTTTTCGGCAAAGTGAACATCTATTTGATTGTGTTTTGGTTCTATGACTTTTTCACCATTAAGAACCATTCCAAATTTACCATCTACTTCTATCCTAAAAAGAGAGTCGTCTAAGAGAGTAACATCATCCAGTTGATTAATAATCGAACAATTATTGTGCTTTAAAAATATAATACCTTTTTTACCGTTTTTCTCAAAAATAATGCGGTCTTTTAATATTTCAATAATTTTGCAATCTCTTACTAAAGGCTTTTCTCTCAAATATGATGTTATAATATCACAAGATCCTCCATTAACAAGAATATAGCACTCATACATGCAAGCCATTACATTATCATACTTAGCTTCTAGGAGAAAACTCTTTTGCCATAATTCTTTAAAAAGTCCGCGTTTTTGATTGCTATGCAAGAAAAATATACCATTATATGTCGTATATTGTATATTATCATAGCTATTCTCTAGTACTTGTGTAAATGAGCTGTTTTTGCTTTGATCATAATTGTACACTATATTAAAAATTCCATACTTATGTTTTTCTTGCCCAATAAACCAATAAGTTTCTTTATCATTGCTTTGTTGAACATGAGCATAATTTATTTCATCACAGTCAGGCACATCAAATAATAATTTTGTGCCACAGCTTTCTAGCTTGTAAATTGAAATTCCTGATTCCCTTTTGCAATAAATAATGGTATTATCGGTTGGCTCAAAAGAAATTTCTTCAAACATAGGACTTTTTGTTTGTATCTTGTCTCCTGACATACAAGTGAAAAATTTATTGCTCCCCTTTGTATATATTATGAAGTTTTTTCTTATATCTATATTATCATACTCTACTGGCTCTATAAGACCATGTTTTGTAGTATATAGGCCTTTCTTACTTCCGTTTGAAAAAACAAAAAAGTCTTCTCCGTAATAGTCTAAAATCCATTCTATATTATCATATCCATTATTAAAAATCTCAGGATTTGTCCTAAATGATTTTATATCAAACAAAAAACATTTACCTGTCTGAGGATTTTTTATAATTATAAGACCATAATCACCGCTTGCCATATAAGTTACTATACAGTCTTCAGCAAGCATTTTTTTCTCTATCGCATCATAAATACGGAGAGGCGCTGAAGCTGCATTTTGTATGCTTGTTTGGAAGAAAAAACCATTTTGGCAGTCATATGTTGTGTTAAACCACCCAAAATCTCCCACAATTTTATTACTTTTTACATCAATTAATCCGGTTGCTCCATTTATAGTGCTCATTAATGCTGTGTCTTGAATTAAAACTACTAATTCATATAAATTTTGTTTTTTAATAACTGAACTTGTTTTTTTCATCAATCATCCCTACTTTCTTTTAACTTTAAATATATAATATAAAGTTTTTGCGTTATAATTCTCTATTCTATCACAAAAAAATAATATTTCAAGTTTAAAGCGAGCCTTTTATTTTTTATTTGAGCAAAAGTGAGCAAAATAAAACGAGCCTTTTCGCTCATCTTTATTATTCCACTATCTAACACTTCTTTTGATTTCTTTAAACCCATTTCTGCTCCATAACCACAATGGTGTATGAATATCTATTGGACTGTAATTTGAATTTGCCAATAAGTCTTTCCATCTTTTAATAACTATGCTTTGAACATTTGAACTTGCAAACTCTTCATCTGTAATTAAGGAAAGTTGGTGTGTTGCTTTTACTACGTGTGTGTCTGGTGCAACGGTTAACTCGTTAATATTTTTATATTTTCTATCTGTATATTGATAGATAACATAAAGCCAATAATTACATATTTTTGTACCTGATAAATATGGAAATAACGATTTTTTCTGAACTTGTATAAACTCTCTTATCTTATTCACATCATTATCAAATGAATCAAATAATCTTCTTATATCACCATCATATAAACTAACAATAGTGTTACACAATTTAATCCAAATTTCGGTTTGTTTGTTTTTTTGTAATGCCACTTTATATTTTGTTAAAGCATTTTGCACTTCTTCAAATGTTTTATTTGCCACCTCTAAAGGGTTAAATACAAAACAAGTATCTTTATCTCTATATGTTTTGTTAGCACTTTCCCATAAAACATAAGAATTTCTTTGATAGTTTAAAGCCATAGGCAATGTAAAATACAAGTAATTTTCTTTAGAATTTTTTTCTAACTTTGGGTTTTCGTCTTCTGGCATTATTTCGCCACCTAGTTCCCCTGCTCTATACATATCAATTAAAGAAATAGCATCATCTAAAATCTCATTATCATTTTTTATCATTATTCACATCTCATTTCACTATATTAATTTACCATAAATTAAAATCTGGCATACTTAGACACTTTTGCAATATCATGAATTAATTTTGCAAAAGATTCTTCACTCCAATATCTAGGATGCATATAGCCATGGGCAACACTGTGACGATTATCTCCGCAATCTGTTGATTTTGAAGAACAGAAATACTCTTTAATTTGATTTAAAAGCGCAATATATCCTGGATCTTCATTCTCCTTAATTGCTAATTCAATTAGTGCCTTACCCACTTGTCTTTTTATTTCTTTGCCATTTTTATCAACCAACTCACGCCCATATTCCGATGTCGTTGAACGTATAAGCTCCTCAAGGTAAGAATATATAAAAGGTATCAGTACAGAATACGAATCGGGAAATTGATTATAAATTTTTTTTACAATACTCAAATCAGGGCTCCAATTCCAACAGTGAGAGTACCCAATTAATTCTTCAAAATCTTTTTCAATTAATTGATTCATTTTATCACCTTTAATTTATTAATAAATTAATCATTTCTTATATTAATTATAACATTATTTTATCAAAAATATTTGATTTAAAATTAAAAATGCCATCACTTTATGTCCTCAAAAATACACGACTATTCTTCTTCCCTTATTCTTCCACAAAAAATGGAGCCTCTCGGCTCCTTCAGGGGGTTTTGGTCGGTAACAATAACATTAAACCGTTAAAGTACCTAGCGTGACAAAATCACGCTATTGTAATTATAAATTAATGATGTTTAAAAGTCAATAATTTTTAAGCACTTCACATAATCATATTTTAAGGTGTTTTCTAACCGCTCTATATGACCCTACCATACCAACAAGTATTCCAATTCCAAGCAAAACCAAAGATACAAAATAAATAAACGGAACAGCCTCAATGAACTTAATAAAAGGTGAAATTATCTTACCACTTAAGTTATCATAAAGAGCTCTATAACCATATATTGTAACCACAATTGGAATAATAGAACCCATAATACCCAAAAACATGCCTTCAAAAATAAATGGTATTTTTATGTTAATATTACTAGCCCCAACCAACCTCATAATTTCAATCTCTTTTTTCCTAGAAAAAATAGTTAATTTAATCGTATTAGAAATTAGAAATGCGGTTACTACAACTAAAGCTACCACTACACCAATACTAACTTTTTTAATATAGTCAAACACCTTTATTAATTGTTCAACCATACCTTCGCCATATTTTACAATATTAACGCCTTCAATATTCTTAATATTTTCAGCAACTAAATGAATCTCATTTATATCAGTCACCTTTACTTGAAAAGTAGCCTGAATTGGACTATCTTCTTCAGTATAATTACTTAAAATATTTTTTAATGACTCAGACGATGCCATCATTTCATTAGCAATATCTATCTTTGATTTATAAACATATGATTCAATATATTCTAACTTATTAATTTCTTCTTCAACAGCGTATCTTTCTGCAGCAGTAATATCAACATCCAAGAACGCTACAATTGTAACGTCTTTTTCAACTAGCTCAACAAAGTTATTAACATTGTAAGTTAGAATTATTGATATTGAAACAACTATTAAAGTTATTGTTATACAAGAAATAGATGCTAGGGAAAGAGAAAAATTCCTGAAAACACTTTTAAACGAATCACGTATGCTTCTACTTAATAATCTAAGTCCTTTCATGTACATAAGTTCCTTTCTCATAGTCTTTAAGTATTCTGCCAGCATCTAACAAAATTACTCTCTTTTTCATTCTTTCAACTATGTCTGTATTATGGGTAACCATGATAATAGTAGTTCCTAAATTATTAATTTCTTCTAAAACTTTCATAATTTCCATACTAGTTACTTCATCTAAATTTCCTGTTGGCTCATCACATATTAAAAGTTTAGGCCCGGTTACCATAGCTCTAGCTATTGCAACTCTTTGCATCTCACCACCAGATAATTGACTAGGATAACTTTTTGCTTTGTTTTTTAAGCCAACTAAATCTAATACTTTCGTAACTTTACTATAAATGTCTTCTTTTGCTTCACCTAAAACTTCAAGCGCAAAAGCAACATTTTCGTATACTGTTAATTTACTAAGAAGCTTGTAGTCTTGAAAAACAACCCCAAGCTTTCTCCTTAACTTATAAACTCTTCTATTAGGTAACTTTGCAACATCTATTCCACCAATATAAATCTTTCCATCAGTTGGTTTTTCTTCTCTATATAACATTTTAATTAGAGTAGACTTCCCACAACCTGTTGAGCCTATAATAAAAACAAACTCACCTTTTTCAATGGTCAAATCCAAATTATAAATGGCTGTTACACCAGTTTTATATTGTTTTTTAACATCTTTTATTTTAATAAGATCCATTTTGCCTACTTTCCACCAGATACTTCATAAGCGTCTGCTACAACAAAGAACGCCTTTTCATCTAATCTTGCTATTTCACTTTTTACTTTGTGATATTCCCTGGTTGGAATAATACACATTAAAACTTTTACTCTGTTTCCTGTATATCCTCCGGATGCATCAAGCACAGTAACATTATGCCCAAGCTCATGTATTAAATATTTTTTAACACTTGTTTCATTCTGCGTTATTATATAAAACGATTTTGACTGAGAAATTCCAATTACTACTTTATCCGTTAACACACTTAATATATAAAGAGAAATTAGAGAATACATAAATGAAGATATCCCAAACACAAAAATTCCTGCCGTTACGATAACTCCATCTGTAAAAAACATTGAGTTGCCAAGAGACATATGAAAGTATTTAGAAACAATCTGATTTAAAATGTCTGTTCCGCCTGTAGTAAACCCAGATTTAAATATTAAACCAATTCCAAGGCCAGTTAATACTGCTCCAAATAAAACTACTACTATTAGTTCTGTATTGGCTATATCAACATACTTAGTAAGTGGTAGTGTTAATTGGACAAAAAGAGGGTAAAGCAAAGAGCCTATAATGGAGTTCTTTGTTTTTTTAAAGCCTAATAAAATAAAACTTAGTAACAACAATAAAACTGAGCCAACTAATATTGTTAAAGATGGGGTTATATTAAAAAGATTTTTAAAAATAACGCCAAGTCCAGATACACCATAAACAATATTACTAGGCAAGACAAATAAGTTAAATGCGATTGCGACGATTAAAACACCTAACACAAACGTTAGATATCTTAATAATTTTTGATCCCTAGTTTCTGTTTCTATTTTTTCTTTTCTTTTAAATATCATTTTTTCACCTTCAAATTATCGTTTATAAAATCATCTATTTCCCCGTCTAAAACCTTATCGACATTACTCTTTTCTGTACCTGTTCTGTGATCTTTGACAAGTGTATATGGGCACATTGTATATGTTCTTATTTGTGAACCAAAATCTATACCCATTTGGTCTTTTTTTGTATCATTTAATTTATCACTTCTTTTTTGAAGTTCAAGTTGATATAACTTGTTTTTTAAAACTTCTAGCGCTCTTTCTTTGTTTTGAATTTGGCTTCTTTCGTTTTGGCAAGTTACGACTATTTTTGTTGGCAAATGGGTTATTCTAACAGCAGAATCTGTTGTATTAACTCCTTGCCCTCCACACCCACTACTTCTGTATACGTCTATTTTAAGATCTTTTTCTTCAACTGTAATCTGTACTTTTTCTTCAAACAAAGGCGTTACTTGAACAGCCGCAAAAGATGTATGCCTTCTGCCTCCTGAATCAAACGGAGAAATTCTAATTAGTCGATGCACTCCTGCTTCGTTTTTTAAATATCCATAGCTGTTTTGGCCATTTACTATCATAGTAAAACTTTTAATGCCGGCTTCTTCTCCTGCTGTTTCGTCTATTATCTCAAATTTAAAACCTCTTTTTTCACACCATCTTAAGTACATTCTTTTAAGCATATCAGCCCAATCTTGGCTTTCTGTTCCGCCTGCTCCCGGATGGATTTCCAGAATACAATTTAATGAATCATACTCTTCATTTAATAATGTTGTTAATTCTAATGTCTCTATTTCTTTAAAAATGATTTGATAATCTTTTTCAATAATCTCTTTTAATTCAGAATCAAAACTTTCTTTTAACATCAACAGCATTTGCATATTATTTGTTATTTTGTCTTTTAACATCGTAACATGAGCTAAGGTGTCTTTTAAATTAGCTAGTTGTTTTGAAACACTGTTACTATTTTCGCTTTGCCAAAAATTTGATTCGTTCATTTGATTTTCTATTTCTTTAATCTTTTTTACATAACTATCTAATTCAAAGTAACCTCCAAAGTTCGTTTACTTTATTTAAACTATTAGTATATAGATTTATAAGTTCGTTTATTTCCAATTCTATCACCTATTTTTAATTATAACACCACAGCATAAAAAAAACTAGTATCTTACTAGTTTAAATGTCTACTTCTAAAACATTCTTTGCCTGCAATCCTTTGCCGGTATTTACGACAGTAAAGTTTACTTTTTGCCCATTATATAAAGTTTTAAAACCATCAAAAATAATTTCAGAATAATGAACAAAAACGTCTTCATTATCTTTGTTTTTAATAAAGCCATATCCTTTAGCTTCATCAAACCACTTAACTAATCCCTGCATAAATCCTCCTTCTAAAATTAAATTTACTATAATTTTTTATTTTTTTTGCGTTTTTTGTATTAAAAGGCTTTTCACAAGTTTAAAAATTATAAAGGTTACTCCACCGTTAACTTTTTAAAACTTCATTGTTCTTTTCTTTTTGTTTTGAACTAAAATCGATTTGCTTAAGTAATAAAGTTGTAAAGTTCTCTTGGTGATTATATGAGGAAGAAAATTGTCGGCTTAATTATCAAAAAATTCATAAACTATAAACAAGAAGATTTAGAAATAATCAGATATGGTTTAGAATCTCTTTATATTTTTATATCCAAAACTTTCTTCATTTTTCTATTAGCTTACATTTTCAAAACAGTAAAAGAAACCATTATTTTCTCTTTATTATACGGATTAATTAGAGCTCCATCTTTTGGACTGCACGCGACTAAAAGCATATATTGTTTTTTAAGTTCGACAATAATTTTTATAGTTATTCCTTACTTGTTGACATTGTTTGATATCGCGTTTATTTTTAGACTAATATTAAGCATATTAAGCCTAATAATCTTTATTAAAAGAGCGCCGGCTGATACTAAGGAAAAACCAATCATCAATAAAAAAAGAAGGCTCATTTATAAAATCACATCTGTTACTATTGCCTTTCTTTTAATTATAGCTTCTTTATTTATAAAAAATGTTTTTCTTCATAATGCTTTAGTTATCAGTTTACTTATTCAAAGTTTATTAATATCTAAAACAGTTTATAAAATATTTAAACTTCCCTATGACAATTATAAGAGATGGAAAGGAGGTGATTTTTGTGCTTAAAATGTTGGCGGCTTTGGCAACTATTGTTGCTGGAGCTAATTCTTCTGCTTGCGTAGTCTTTTGGCTAGATGAACCAAGTTGCCCAAAATCCTTAATAAAGTAAAAATGTAGGAAACCATCCTACATTTTTATTTTAATTTCTTGAATAAATATTTCTCCATTTATTTTAGTATCGTTTATTATCTTTTTATCGCTATTTATTATGTCTTTAGCAATAGAAAGACCAAATCCTCTGTTTTTGCCTTTAGAAGAAAACCCTTCTTTTTTAATTTTAGAAAAATCTATTTTACCAGAAAAGTTGTTAGAAACTTCAAATATAATATGCTCTTTTTCGTTGCAAATAGTTATATTTATTTTCTTTGTTGCCTCTTTTTTTACTGCATCAATCGCATTGTCTAAAAATATATTTAAAAGCTTATAAATTTTTATTTTTAATTTGTCTGGCAACAAATTATATTTTTGCCAATCTACTTTTAAACTCTCGATATAATAATTGATTTGTAATTTTTCCATTTCCAACAATTTATAGTATAATATTCCTCTTAAATCTTTAATTGGAATTGTATCCAAAGCATTAAACTTATAATTTTTTTCGTTTGACGATAGTTCATCTATATAATTAAGCAACTTTTTGCTTTCTTTTTTGGCCATACATCTTATTATCATTAAATTGTTTTTGAATTCATGAGCAGCCTTTCTCTCTCTAACATATAAAGTTTCATATTCTTTTAAACAACCTAAAACCGTATTATATTCTTCGTTTAGAGTATTATAGTTGTCTTTTTCTTTTAGTAATCTAAGACCAACATATAAATAAAAACCAATTAGTAAACAACACAAGATCGCACTATATTTGACCTCTATATTAAAATAAACATAGTATAAATGAATTACTAATACTAAAAGAAGTGTTGCTAGAAAGAAGTATAATGACCATCTTGATTTTGACCAATTTAAATTGATTATTTTTCGTGCTAGGTCTTTTATTTTATTCAAATATGAAGATCCAACATACAATGCAGCAATAAACAGGTTGGTTATTAAATTGCCAAAAATCATATCTGTTTTTAATAAGCTTGTTATTAATATTGCACATATTATTTCGCAAATAAGCAATAATGCCAGATTACAAAAAGAGGTTAAAATGGCTTTATATATTGATATTTTAAAAGTCTTATATATAACAAAAATTAGGATTAAAAAAGTAAAGATTATTTTTATAAAGTTTATTTCTAAAATATACGAAGCAAAAAAATAAAGCGCCAAAACGGACATCCATAGTAACTTCTTTTTTTCTATTCTCACATCTATAAATTTACTGGCAACAAAGATGATTGAAAAACTTAAAATAATACTAGAGATAAAAACTTCTACAAATTTAATCACTTTAAATTCCTTTCTTATACTTGTTTGATAGCAAATTTATCTTTACTTTTTCAAAAAAGATGATATTTTTTCTTTTATCAATTTTTATTACTTTGTCCATATTAACAATACAAGCTCTGTGAGTTTGAATAAATCTAGCATCTAGCCCTATCATTATCTCTTTTAAGCTTTTATTTACTTTAAATTGAGTATAATTGGTTACTATTATTGTCTTTCTACTTACTGTATCTGTTGTTACGTATAAAATATCTGTTAGTGGGATTGTGTATACTACACCACCTTCTTCAAATCTTATAGCCTGTTTCAAATTTGTCATTTTTAGTGAGTCATTTATTGTTTGAATTAGCCTTTTTTTCATATCATCAAATTTACAAATAAAAGATAAAAACATTATTCGCTCTTTAAGAAGCAAGTTACCAATTTCATTATGGCTTGTAATAAAATTTATGACACTATCAACATCATTTTTTCTAATTTGCCTTGCAATATCAATTCCAGAAGATGATGGGGTTTCAACATCTAACATATAAATTTTGTTGGGCAAATTTTCTCTTACAATTTTTTCAAAGTCTTGATTGTAATCAAAATATATATATTTTTGATAAGCATAGTTATTTTTAATCATTATTTTATCAATAATATTACAAATTTTTTCATTCCACTTTTTATTATCTTCACAAATTATAAAGTTTACCATTTCTTCTCCTATTATAAAAAAAGTAGGTGTTTTTTTACTACCTACCTTGTATATGGAATTAAAGCCATAAAGCGTGCTTTTTTTATTTCTCTTGCTACTACTCTTTGGTGTTTAGCACAAGTCCCTGTCATTTTCCTTGGCAGCATTTTCTTACTGTCATTACTTATGTAGTGCCTAATTGTTTCTACATCTTTATATTCAAACGGTTTACCAGCACATAGTTGGCAAACTTTTTTCTTTTTTTTATAAAATTCAGCCATTTTCTCTCCTATTCTAAAAAATTATCGTCTATAGTTACTTCTTCACCATATTCAGCAAAAGGGTTCTCTTCTTCAAGATTTACACTTTTTGCGTTGTTTTGATAATCATATGGGGTTGTAGTATCACTCTTATTTTGACCTTGCGATTTTGAGTCTAAAAACTCTACATTATCTGCAACAACATCTGTTGTATATTTTTTATTTCCATCTTTATCGTCAAAACTTCCTGTTTGAATTCTACCTTCAACAGAAACTTTACTTCCTTTATCAAGGTAATTACAAATGTTTTCAGCTTGTTTTCTCCAAGCAATAACATTAATAAAGTCAGCTTCTCTTTGACCTTGACTATTCGTAAAATTTCTATTAACAGCAACAGAAAATCTCGTATATGGTAAATTAGAACCAGTATATCTTAATTCTGGTTTTGTTGTTAATCTTCCAATTAATAATACTTTATTCATATTATTCCTCCGTTTTTTCTGTTTTTGTTATTAAATGACGAATAATATCATTATTGATTAATGCTAAACGGTCAAATTCTTTAATAGCTTTGTCATCTTTTGATTCAAGATTAAATACAAAATAATATCCGCTTTTAAACTTCTTTATTTCGTAAGCTAGTTCTTTTTGGCCCATTTCATTGATATTAGTCATTTTTGCACCATTACTAGTTAGAACTTTTTCAAATTCTTTAGTGATTTTTTTGACTTCTTCCTCACCTAGTGTTGGATTAACAATGAACATAATTTCATAGTTTCTCATTTTTGCACCTCCTTATGGTCTATTCGGCTTTGTTAAAGCAAGGAGTAAATTAATACTCGGTATTGATTATAACA
>CAYYQX010000006.1:32752-35925 GCA_964473455.1 uncultured Muribaculaceae bacterium
CTATTCGGCTTTGTTAAAGCAAGGAGTAAATTAATACTCGGTATTGATTATAACAAAGATTTTGGCTGGTGTAAAGGAATTTTAAACATTAAATCTAAAATGGCATATATCTCCATCTTGCATAACATATTCTTTTCCTTCTAATCTTGCTCTACCATTTTCTTTAACAGCTTTTTCACTGCCAAATTTTTCTAAATCAGTATAGCTCATAACTTCCGCCCTAATAAATCCTCTTTCAAAATCAGAATGGATTATGCCAGCACAAGCAGGAGCTTTCATCCCAACGACAAAAGTCCATGCTCTAACTTCATCTTTACCAACCGTAAAATATGTCGCTAAGCCTAGCAGTTTGAAAGTTTCTTTAACTAACTTGTTTAATCCACTTTCAATTCCCAGATCTTTCAAAAAAGCTATTTTATCGTCTTCATTTAATTCACTTAATTCTGATTCTATCTTGGCACACACTGTAATTACCGCATTGTTTTCTTCTTTGGCATATTTTTTTAATTCTTCAACATAAATGTTTTCTGTATTTATGTCTTTCTCACCAACATTTGCCATATAAATAATCGGCTTTAAAGTTAATAAATTAAAGGATTTAATTATATTGATTTCATCTTCGGCTAGATCTAATTTATTTAAAAGTTTGTTTTGCTCTAAAGATTCTTTAATTCTATTTAAAAGATCTAATTCTTTTAATGCTTCTTTATCCTTAGTCGTATTGGCTTTCTTACCAATTCTCGAAAGTCTAGTTTCAATAATTTCCAAGTCAGCCAACATTAACTCTGTTTTTATAACAGAAGCATCTCTTACAGGATTAGTTTCTCCTTCAACATGAATTATTTCTTTGTCATCAAAACACCTTACAACTTCAACAATCGCATCTACTTCTCTAATATAAGATAAAAATTTATTGCCCAGTCCTTCTCCTTTTGAAGCCCCTTTAACTAACCCTGCAATATCAATAAATTCATAGGTCGCAGGGATGACTTTTTCAGGAACATAAAGATTTTCTAAAAATTCCATTCTTTTATCTGGTAAAGTCACAATCCCAACATTAGGGTCAATTGTTGCGAAAGGATAGTTAGCAATTAATATGTTTTTCTTTGTTATGGCATTAAAAAGAGTTGACTTTCCCACGTTTGGTAATCCAACTATGCCTGCTTTTAAACTCATTTTTTCCTCCTTACAATGTCGGTAATATATTAAGTCCTAGAGGAAGCCCAATTAAAAACCAACTTATTATTATTAAAAATAAGACCCCTACTATTGTTAAAATGATTGGAAACAAACTCTTTGTGACTCCAAATAAGCCAATTTTTTTATCACTATATTTATATATTAATCCTATTGTAATGACATAATACATAAATAAAGGAGTAAATAACTTGCCAACACTGTCTGCCACTGTAAAAAGTGTTTGTGTGAAATCTGGCGTGATATTAGCTTTCATCATAAAAGGAATTAATAGCGGCGAAAGCAATATCCACTTGTCTAAACTGCTTGGCATTACTAACGTTATTAAAAAGATTATGATAAAGGCGATAAATATTAAAGGCAAGCCAGAAAAATTAAGTTTAGTTAAAAAATCTAGCGCGTTTGCCGCCAACACTTTATCTAAATTTGTCCAATTAATTAAAGCAATTAATTGAGCCATAAAAAAGATGATTGAAAAGATGTATCCTGTTTTTTCAAAAGATGAAGTTAATCCTTGACTGTAATCTTTTGAAGAATAAATATTTTTGGATATTTTCCCATAAACAAAACTGCAAACCATCATTATCATTAAAACAATATATGGTAATCCCACTCCAAAAGGAGAGGTGTCTGAAAATAACTGTTCGATATATGTTATTTTCGTATTGTCAAGTAAAAAGCCAGAATATGAACTTGGAATTATCAAGTATACTAATATAGAAACTAAAAAGCACAGAACAATTATTGTATATTGTCCAGCTTCTTTACTCACTGTTATTTCATCCTCGTTTTCGGGATTATTAAATTTGAAAGCAAGTTTTTTTTCTATTAAATTAGAGCCTAATATAATTAAGACTGCATATATTAATACGGTTATGTAAACATTTGAGCTTAGGGCAAAAGTGTACGTTGGATCAACTTCAAGCCTAGCAGAAACTTGTGTTAAAAGGCCTAAAGCATAGTTATTAGATAAAAATCCTAGCCCATAACTTAATGTCAAACCAATAAAAACTGTTATTATTCCAAGAATTGGGCTTTTCCCCATTCTTTTATAGATTAAAGCTATAAAAGGTAACATAAAAGCATAACTGTAGTCGCCAACGTATATAGATAAAATACTCAAAATCAAAACTAAAGCAGTAATGTATTTAAACTTTAATTTTTTTAATTTTGTCGCAATTGCTTTTATTATGCCACTTTTATCCATTATTCCTATTGTTATTAAAGCAATAATTAATTGAAATAATGGTAAAAAGCTTTTTATATTTGTTATTACGCTTGTAAAAATATATTTTATGCCAGCTAGCGAGAATAAATTATTAACTGCGATTAATTGTGTTTCTAAGGCTTTCCCGTTAATAAAAGTTTGTTTAGCATCTATTCCAATTAATGAGAAAATTAAAGAGACTAATGCTACTACAAACATTAGACAAAAAATTATCGTTATTGGTCCAAATTTTCTTATATTTTTCATTTTACCACTACTCTTTTTATTTTTTTGTTAAATTCGATTCTTGAAATCATAACTGTTCTTAGACACTTTGTACATCTTATTTTTATATCCGCCCCTACTCTAACTATTTCCCATTCATTAGAGCCGCAGGGATGCGCTTTTTTCATTACAACAATATCCCCTAATTTATATTCTTTCATAGATCCTCTTTAATATTTAAAATCTCTAATATTCTATTCAGATCTGCCGTATTTGTAAATGATATTAGTATTTGATGTTCTTTTATTTTAACTCTTGAGTCTAACTTTTCAGAAATAAGTTTTTCAACAACCTCATAGTCTTTTGTATGCTCTGTTACTTTTCTTGCTATTTTTACTTTTCTCTCTATTTCAGAAGTGTTCACTAGCTTTTCTATTTCTCTAACTGATAAATTGTTTTTGACAATTCTTTCAGCTATTTCTATGATCTTTTCATCTTCTTCTAGTTTGCTTAAAATTCTAGCATGACTCATCGATATATTCTT
>CAYYQX010000007.1:0-29950 GCA_964473455.1 uncultured Muribaculaceae bacterium
TCCAGAAGAATATAGAGACCTAGCAACTAGTAATCATAAACCTTCATAAAATAAAGCGTATTAAAAAGCAATACTAATATTGCTTTTTTTGTTACAAATAATATTTTTTAACTGGCAAAATCTGGCTATAATCTATTTCTAATTTGATCTATATGCTGCTGCTTTTTTTCCTTGTCTTTTAATTTGTAGGGTTTTAATGATTCATAAATTTTATTAATTTGGTCAACGGACAAAATATTATTTTTACTCAACTCTGCCTCTAAATATTCAACTAAATCTTGTCGATTAATAATTTTAGTGTTTTTTTTATCATAATTTAATTTCATTAGTTTACACCGTTCACTAAATACAATTAAAGAATGCAAAGGAACATCTACAATTTTGCTTAAGCAGCTTATGTGTTTTTTATTTTGCCATATTGGATTAAAGAACTTTGTTTTATAGTTATACATTACCATCGTCCAATATTTGTGATTTTCACTTCCAAATATCCAGCCACCATAATTTTTTGATTCTATTACATAAATACCATTTGAATAAATATATAATAAATCTATTTCTGTAGTTTCGTTGTTTTCAGTCGGAATATATAAATTGGACATGATCTTGCTGTAATGATTAAGCGCTTCTAATTTAAAAAAAGTTAATCCCTCACCAAAACAACCCGTATTAAAATAAAATTTAAAAAAGCTGACGCCAGATTCATATTTATAATTAGATTTATTATATTTAGCATAATAAAACAACATTTTTAACAAAATAATAGACAAAGATACTAACAAAAAAGGCAAAAGAATAATAAAAAACATATAAAACATTTTATTCTCCCAACTATTTATATAATAACATAAATTAAATATAGTAATTAAATATATTATTTATAAGGCCAGTATTATTCTATACTACTATATTTAATTAATGATATAATATTCATATAAACAGGGAGGTTTAATATGATTCTTACTATAGATAAAAAAGATAAGGTTGTTTTAACTGATTTCCAAGCAAAATCCGGATTATTACAGCAAATAGGATATCTGCACCACTTATACTCAACACCTAACTTTGAATTGGGCTACCTACAACATGGGCCAGTTTGGTTTCACCAAGAAAAGCCAATTAAGAATGTTTTAATCACATCAAAAAATATTCAAGTATATGATGAACATACTTGGGGAGTAACTAAAAAAAGTGAATCTTATCCGATAAATTATTTTACAACTAAAGCAAAAAACACTTTAATGATTATTAGAGCTCTTTTAGAATTGGAAAATAGTAAATATTTTATATTAAAAGACTTTTTTGAAGAAAGTTCTAGAGAAGTAACCCTTCAAGGGTTTGTAAAACCAGAAAAAATGGATTTTCAATTACAGATTGAAAAATTACAATATATTTTACAAAATCCCGCACTAGCTCTTTCATTATTAAAAGATGCGTACTTAGATTTTTATTTATTTGTGGATTTGTTAACTAAAGTTGATATTGTAAATTCGCCACAAGACTTTAGCTTTCCTTCCCCTTTTTATGAAGTTGCCGGAGAAAATACTAAGATATTAACTCTTGCTACAGCTTTTGCTAAATTGAAATAAAGTATTGACTCTATAGTTTACTATAGTGTTAATATGATTTTGTGAGGAGAGATTAATGTATAAAATAAGTAATTTTGCTAAAATCAGTAAAACTTCGATTCTAACGTTGCGCTATTACGATAGTTTAGATATCTTAAAACCCAAAACAATAGGAGAACTTAATAACTATAGATATTATTCAAAAGAACAATTAATATTGTTAAAAAAAATAAAAAAACTAAAAGAAATGGGTTTTGAACTAAAACACATTGCAAAAATAGTCAATAACTATGATGAAGAGTTGTTAATTGATCATAAGAACAAGTTAAAAAAAGAAGTGATTGAAAAAACAAGAAGTATTAAGATGATAGAAAATATTATTCGAAAAACTAAAAACAATAAGCAAAATTATCAAAAAGAATTAATTAACCTTATAAATGAAAAAGAAAGGAGAAAAGATATGACTAATGAATATAAAATTGCAAAAGAAAAGCTATTGAAATGTTTCAAATTATATCAAGAAAAAAAGTTTACTGATTGTATAAAAGAAATAGAACTGTTAAAAAAACTAATATACGATGATGAAACACAAATCGACCCTTTTTGGGCAAATTCAGCTGGTGACTTATTTGCAGGAATAACATTTGAAGCTATTAAAAATAGTAAAGAAGAAATTAATTTTTTAAGCATTTTTCAGTTTAAAATAAATAATAAAGTGTTTATTGATGACATAACAGAATATACAAATACTCTCAATAAAGATAGTTATTCTTTTATAAGTTTATCAGGTGTAAGTGCGTCACCTAAAGATACTAAAGAATCTATAGTATCTGTCTTCAAACAAAAATTAAAACCTTATGCGATGATGGACGTTAAGGAATAAAATATAAAACAAGATGAACAGATTAATTTTTGTTCATTTTTTAATTGGTTGGAATATAAAAATGATATAATTATCTGGGTGAATAATATGAAAAAAGTTTATATAATTGGCGGAGGAGCTTCAGGCATAATCGCAGCTCTAAAAGCTTCTGTTAATAATGAAGTTGTTATATTAGAAAAAAACAATACATTAGGTAAAAAGATATTAATTACAGGTAATGGAAAATGTAATTATTTTAATGATGATTTTACTAGTAGTCATTATGAATCAAATAATAAAGAATTAATAGATGAGTTAATAAACAAAAGTAATAAAGAAAAACTAATCAGTTTATTTAATGAATTAGGTTTTGTTTCAAAAGTAAAGAGTGGATACTATTATCCGTTTTCTAGTCAAGCAGTTAGTATTCAAAATATATTGCTTAACAGTATTAAAAAAAGTAATGTTAAAGTTATTCTCAATACTACTGTAATAGATATTAATTATCAAGATAACAAGTATTATATTAAAACAGATAAGGAAACATTTATTGGAGATGTTGTCGTGCTTGGAACAGGATCTTATGCATACTATAATACGGGCTTAGAAGACATTAGTTATAACACGCTAAGAAAATTTAACCACAATATAATTGAAGTCTTACCAGGTTTAACCAAATTAAAACTAGAAGGTAACTTTTATAAAGATTTAGATGGAATCAGGTGTGATGTTAAATTAGGGCTAAATACAGATAAACTAATTAAAGAAGAAGTAGGAGAATTACAATTTACTGATTATGGTATAAGTGGTATTTGTACAATGCAGTTAAGTAATTATGCTGTAAGAATGGTAGAAGAAAATCCTTATATTACTATTAATTTTTTAAACTTTTTAAATATAAATACATTTAATGAATTTAATAACTACTTTAAAAATAGAGCTAACTTATTAAATACATGTAATATTAGTGAACTGTTTGACACTATTTTAAACTATAAGATTATTAATGCCGTTCTTAAACTTTCTAAAATTGATAGTAATAAAAAGTATATTGAATTAACTGAAGAAGAATTAAATACTTTATATAATAATTTAGTTAATTTAAGTATTAAAGTAACTGGTTATGCTTCTTTTAAAGAAGCTCAAATATGTACGGGTGGTCTTGATATAAGTGAAGTTGATTTAAAAACAATGGAGTCAAAAAAGCAAAAGAATTTATACGTTATTGGTGAAGTATTGGATTTAGCTGGAGACTGTGGAGGGTATAATTTAGGCTTAGCCTTTCTAACGGGTCTTTTGGCTGGTGAAAGCATAAGTGGTTCAAATCTTTGATTATGTAAGAATGCTTTACACTATTAGGCCCATGAATATTGATAAAATAAGAATATATGTTATAATTACTATGTAAGGAGAACTATATATGGATGTGAAGGATATAGAGGCTTTATTTTTAAATGATACAAACCCATTCGCAGCAAGATTCAATAGTCGCCTATTAGTTATTCGTCAGGCATTAAGTAAATGGGAAGACTTAAACGAATTGCAGCGACATGAATTGCTGATGATTTATAATGGTTTATCTAAATTTGCAAAGGACTCAACTAACAGCACAATAAATGATGGCCCAGAGCAAGCAAAAAAGAACTTTGGTAAAGATTATTGGGACTTAATGAAACGCATTAATGAGCACCCTATTTATATTGAAGCTCTAAAAGAGTGGGCACTTGTAAATGAGAGACAAATTATTGAAAGAATAGCAATTGAAACAGGAGTTTCTATAGATGTTGAGGAAGAAGAGCTATTTTACGAAGATAGTATCAGAGACTTACAAAATTCATGCATTGATGAAATTGAAAAAGCACATATGATTGCTCAACTAGACTTACTAAGAAGAGCAAGCATCTTAATGTTACAAGAAGAAAAAGCGGATAACAAAAGTAAGTAAAAAAAATTTAAAACTGTAAAAAACAATTACAGTTTTTATTTTAAATAAATTATTTAATTTAGTGTATAATTATTTTAGGTGATAAGATTGAATTTTGAAGATATAAAAAACCCGGAAGAGTTACTAACCTTTATAAATACTAATATAGTTTATGGTTATATCGATAAAAAGGGAAAAAAATATACTAATTTACTTGATGCAAAATGGGCTGATAACTGGTATGAAAAGTGTATTGTTCAAGAAGGTAAAGGCGTTTTAAAAACAAAAGTTGGAACATGCTTTGACCAAGTTGAACTAGAAAGGCTCTGGTTTAAGAACAATAATTATCAATTTAAAACTTTTTTTATGTGGGTTGAATTAAAAGAAAAGAACAATTTTTCAACACATGCTTTTTTAATATATGAGAAAAATAGTAAATATTACTGGTTTGAACATTCTTTTGAAGAAAATAGGGGTATACATGAGTTTAATTCTTATCAAGAGGCAATTAAATGCGTTAAAGAAAAGTATATAGAACTAATCAATATTAAAGAATATTGTTCTTATATTAAGGTTTATGAATATAGTGAGCCAAAGCCAAAATTAAGTATTAAAGCATATTTAAGGCATGTTACAAAAAAATTAGTGGAAGTATAATTGGAAACAAAATTAGGAGAAATAAATGAATATAACATACACAATTTCCAAAAAAGAAATGAATAGAAGAATAAAAGCTTATACAGCGCTTGTTGTATCTTTTTTCATCAGCTCACTTCTTTTTTCTTTGGACTATGTGATACGATATTTTAATGTTCTTGGATATGTCATAATAATAATTATATTATTGCTTTTGATATCAGAAGCAATAGTAGTAAAATATTTTAAGTCTCTTGCTAAATTAAAAGTAGAATTAACTGTCGATTATATTATGAAGAACAAGGTAAGATATTTAATAAAAGATATCAAAAAAATAACAGTTAAAAACACTACTGAAGGTAATGTTAGAGAAATAAAGGTAAATTTTATAAATCATACCAATACTTATATAAGTAATAGTGTAGAAAGAGTTGACGATTTTAGTACTAAATTACAAAGTATTTTACCAAAAGGTGTTATAAAAAAAGTCATAAAAGAACCGCTTAACTATGATCACCCCTTGTTTTATTTCTTTTTAGGTATTATTTTTGGATTTGCTAGTGTTGAACTAATTAAGATATTAATTGTTTTAGATTTAAAATATATGGAAGCAGCTAGATACGGAACAGCTTTCTTAACTTTTATAATGAGTATTTATTTTATAACTTTTAGACCAATATATAAAAGAAGTGAAGAAGAAAAAAGCTCTGCTGATTATATTTGGGGAATACTCTTTATAATAGGAGTCATTATAATTTTAGTTTTAAAATAAAAAAACCGTTTGAAAGGAATAAAATGAAATATAATTTAGATAACTTAAACAATAAAGGCGCAAAAATAAAATATAAAGAGCAAAAAAACATTTTAAACATATCTTTAAGTAAACCTGAAATACTTTACCAAGACTTTAATTATTTTGTGTACTTATTATATAGTAATAACAATATTATGGTTTGGACTGGATTAATGGTGTTAGGAAATCTTGCCAAGGTAGATGTTGAAAATAAAATAGATGGTGTTATACCAATAATAATTTCAAAACTTAATGCTGGTAAAATGATAACGGCAGGTCACGCTATGAGAGCTTTAATTAATATAATAATTTCAAATCCAAATGCAAGTGATTTTTTAGCTTGTGAGATATTAAAATCAAAAGATTATCAATACGATACAGAAGAATGTAGTCACATCCATATTGGGCATATGTTTAAGTGTATAGAAATGGTTTGGGATTTATTATCTTATAGAGTAAAGAAAGCTTACATTGCTTTAGCAGAAAAGGAAGTTAATAATGCACGAAGTGCAACAGCAAGTAAAGCTAGTTTGTTCTTAAGAAAAGTAGTTAAGATAAGTTAAATTATAAAATTTATTGTTGCTTTTTAAGTTGTGATATAATGTTTTTGGAGATGATTTTATGAAAAAAGTATTAATTTTATTATTTTGTTGTTTGTTACTTACTGGTTGTGGAGCTGTAACTGACAAAACAACCGAATACTCTGGAGCAGTTACGGATTTATCTGAACAATATTTATCAAAAGGCTACTTAGTAAATATTTATAGGAGTTATGTTTCACTTGGCGACGATGCAGAAAACTATGGTAAATCTTATATTACTATGACCTTTAATGTTATTACTGAATTTGTGTCAACTATAGGATATGATGATACAAATAATTATATAGAGAAAAAAATAATTAGCAATATTCGCTTGATTAAAACACCAAAAATGGGCGTAGCAGAAGAAATCTATCCTGATTATTTTGCTTTCGGAACAAATGTTGAATTGAAAGGCAGCAATAATTCCTATACTAAGGAATACAGCTCACCAATATTTTATTCAGATCAAACTTCGATTGGTGTAACAGTAAATCGTATTGCGCTTTTTGATTCAGCCAACTATGGTTGGGATGAATCACCAACTACTAGTCAAATCTATAGTGACTTAGGCATTACAAGAGAAGAGGTTGCCCTAACGTTAGGGTTTAGAGTAGAATTAATTACTGTTGGTGGGAAAACATTGTATAAAGATTATGAAATTGAAATGCCGCCTGCTGGATTTGATATTGGTGGAAGTGAATTTCAAATGGACTTTATGCTTAATGATGTATCAGAAATGGAAGTTTTTTTAGAAAAGCAATAAGACAAAAGAGGCATAATTCCTTTTATACCTTTTTGTTGTAAAATTTATTAAGGTGGTATAGATGAAAAAAGAAATAGGTACTTTTTTATATTGTTCAAATTGTAAGAAAAGTGAATGTTGTACAGATTTTACTAATATAGATGACCCTTTAATAACACAACAGGAGTTAAAAACTATAGAAGAAAAGACTGGTAAAAAAGATTTTGCAATAAAAGTAACAAAGAATTTATATAAAATTAAAACAAATAAAATAGGACAATGTTTTTTTTATGAAAACCATAAATGTCAAATCTATAGTTATCGGCCAATTGATTGTAGACTATATCCTTTTGGAATTGTTAATAAAGAAAATAAATATTACTTAGTTTTATATAAAAATCCGTGTAAAGGTTTTTTTGCTAACAAAGACTTTATTGATGAAAATATTAGTCAAATTGAACTGTTGATAAAAAGTTTTGAAAATATTTTAGATGAGTATGTTTGTGAAAATGTTTCTAGTAAGTTGAATGCTAAAGACTATGTAATTATTAAAGAAATAGTTAAAAGTAACAATTTTTAATTTTACTAAATAACTGGTATAATAATTTATATATAGTAAAAGGAAGTGTATTATGAAATTTTTTCAGAAAAGAAGTGTTATGATTGCTATATTATTTGTCGCAGCCTTGTTTTTTTACGGTCTTTTTGGCTTGACTGAAGAGGAAACAAAGTTTGATTTAACAAAAATTCAATACCCCAAATCATATAACGAACTATATAGTTTAATAAATTCTGACAGCACATTTATTCAAAGACAATACCTTGAAAATACAGCTGTTGATACAGAAAAAAACAGTACAGATTACTCTAAAACTAACATTCAAGTGGATGGAGTAGATGAAGCTGATGTTGTTAAGACAGATGGAGATTACATCTATATTTTAAATGATGAGTATTTATATATTGTGAAAGCTTTAAATGGAAATATGGAGATCATGTCTAAGATTAAATCTTATGAAGAAGCTGCTACTACTTATTCTAGATTTCTTGAAATGTATGTAAGTGGGAACAAACTTATTGTTATAAAAAGTAAATATTCTAACGTTTATTATCCAATGGAAAAAACAACAGAAGAGTATTTGTGGAATAAAACAGATGATGTTTCTGTTGTTGTATTTGATATAACAGATAAAGCAAATCCAGTAAAAGAAAGTGAATTATCGCAAAGTGGATATTACTTGTCTTCTAGAATGATTGATAATTATTTATATATTGTAACTAATTATTATATTTATAGTGAGATTGAAGAAGATGACGCTAAAACCTTTGTTCCTTTGTTGACCACGGATGAAGTAAAACCTATGAACATAGAAGATATTATGATTATGCCAAATCCTAATTCTAGTTCATATTTAATCGTTACGGGAATTGATGTTAATGATGCGACTGATTTTGTATCTTCAAAAGCTATCTTAGGATCATCTTCAAACATATATGCTGATGTGGATAATTTATATATTGCTGGATATAGTAGCAAAACAGAGGGGAATACTTATATATCACAAACTAGTTTATTAAAGTTTTCGATGAGTAAGGGTGTTCTTAAGTTAGATGCTACAGGTACTGTTAATGGTTACATTTTAAATCAGTTCTCAATGGATGAATATGATGGACACTTTAGAATTGTCACAACATCAAATGATTATATATTTAATGAAGATCCAGATTTAGGAGTGTCTTCTATCATTATTGATAGTAGTTTAACTAAAAATAATTTATATATATTAGATAGTGAGTTAAATGTTGTTGGAAAACTAGAAGACCTAGCTAAAGGAGAGAGTGTTTACTCTGTAAGATTTGATGAAGAGGTTGTTTATTTTGTTACATTTAGAAGAACTGATCCATTATTTGTTGTAGACGTTTCTAACCCAAGAGAACCTATTATTCAAGATGAATTAAAAATACCAGGGTTTTCAGAATATCTACATGTTTATGATGAAAAATATTTGTTTGGTTTAGGAAAAGAAGCAGATGAAGAAGGTAGAGTAGCCAGTTTAAAAATATCGATGTATGATGTTAGTGATAAAAAAGATGTTACTGAAGAATACAAGTTATTAATTGGAGATAAGTATTCTTGGTCAGAAGCTTATAACCATAAAGCAATATTAGTATCTAAAGATAAAGCTTTGATTGCTTTTCCGGTTGATAATTATTATGCTGTATATAGATTTACTGAAGGGGTTGGGTTTAAAGAGATTGCCAAAATGACGGTAAGTTCAGTAGATAAAGAATTATATTATTATTCAGGTAATATAAGAGGTTTATATATTGATGACTATCTTTATGTTATAAATCAGACACAAATACAGACATTAAATATAAATACTCTAGAACTTGGTAGTTCTTTTGAATTAAATGGCAATTAATAAGAATTTAAATTTTAACAAGTAGCTAAACCTACTTGTTTTTTTGATTTTATAATTGTGCTATAATATAGTTATAAAAGGAGAACAAAATGAATGATTATGGAGAATTATTAAAGTTACCTTACAGTGAAAACGATATACTAGAACCATTAAAAAAGCTAATCAAATATGACAAGATAAAACCTTTTTCTTTAGAAAAAACAGAAGCAAATGACAATATTTTTCATTTAGTTGGCAGAAAGTTTCTTGTTAAGGCAAAAGTTAGTATTCAAGTTAAAGAACTAGAAAAAGGATTAACAAAAGTAGAGGTTATATCAAAATCTAGAGTGTGTTTGATTTCAGTTAATAAAAAAATAGTAAAAGAAATTGTTAATTTAATTTTAAAAGAACTAGAGAATTGTGACAAAACAAGCGATAATTTTGAAGTCGAAATATTAAATATAAAAAATACCTCTAAAAAGGTTCGTGGAATTATAGCTTTATTAGTCTTATTTTATTTTATATACTCAATTTTATTTAGTTTTTCGGAAGATTATAAAATTAATGTAGCGATTGATGCGGGATTTTATCTTCGACTACAATTACTTTTTAGCGTTATAACAACTTTTGTATTTCTTTTTATCAGTAAGTTTAAAAGCAAAAGCTATATTAGAAAAAGAAGTGCTAAAATAAAAAGCACGTTATATAATTTGTTAGAAAAAAAAGTTTCAAAAACGAAAAAAACAACAGTTAGTGAAACAAAAAGTACTAATCCAACTACAAAGCTTTTAGAACAGGCAAAACCAAATATCAATAAAGGATTAAGCTTCATTAAAAAAATTAAAACAGAAAAACCTAAATTATTTTGGTTAGTTACTATTTCTTTTGGAGCTCTTTTAACTTACTTAATAATAAGTTCGATGTTTGGTGTTAAAAGTTTAGATGGAGAATTTGTTCAACAAATGGGAAGTTTGAGCAGTGAGTACAAGGGATGGGAGACTGTTATAAAGTTTAAAAATGGCAAGTTTTATCCTGATGGTTCAACAGTTGGGTATAGTTATAAGATAAAAGGTAACAAAATATATGTTACTATGAATGGTAAGGAAGCAGAATCAGACTTTAAGGTAAAAAACGCTAATACGCTTATTGTTGGAGATGGCGTAATTGATGAAGTTTGTTATGGAGCGTTATGCGGTCCAAATACAGACGGTATCTATATTAAAAAATAATCTTATTAAAGAGGTGACTATGTTAGAAGAATCAATTGCTCCATGTGGGATGAATTGTAGTTTATGTATAGCTTATATTTTTAACAAACATGATTTAAACAAAGAAGGCTTTCATAAAAAATACTGTAATGGTTGTATAAAAAGAGGCAAAAATTGTACTTTTGCTTTAGCTAGGCATTGTGATTTGATTGCAAACGGTAAAATAAGATTTTGTTATGAGTGTAATACTTTTCCTTGTGAGAGTTTAAAAAGATTAGATAAAAGATATAAAACAAAATATAACATGAGTATGATAGAAAACTTAAACTATATCAAAGAAAAAGGAATAACAAAGTTTTTACAAAAAGAAGAAAAAAAGTGGAAATGTCAAACGTGTAATGAGTTTGTTTGTTGCCATAGTGGAATGTGTTTGAATTGCCATATTGATGACTTAAAAAATAAAACAAAGTAATACTTTGTTTTTTAATATGCTTTATGTTAGAATAAATTTTGAGATTTCCTTTTTCTTTGCCGATTTAGTTAAGGGGTATAACAGAACCATGGTAAGGTTCAGTCGACAGTTCGAGTCTGTCATTCGGCACCATAAAATATAAAAACAACGCAAATATTAAAGCGTTGTTTTCTTTTTAACTATGTTATATAATTATAAATAGGTGGTAAAAGATGTATAGAAACACATTTGTAGAAATAAATTTAAATAATATAAAAAACAATGTTCAAAATATCATTAACAATTATCAATATAAATATTATATTGGTGTTGTAAAAGGAAATTGTTATGGACATGGATATGGAATAATAAAAACTTTGCTAGAAGCTGGTATTAACTATTTGGCTGTAGCTTCTTTAGAGGAAGCTCTTAATGTTAGAGAGCAGACAAAAGATACTCCTATATTGTGCTTACAACCAATTCATAAAGAAGATTTAGAAATTTGTAGTCAAAAAAACATTTCAATCTGTATAAATGACAGAGAATATTTTAATGACATAAAAGACCTTAAATTTAAACTAAACGTGCATTTAAAAATAGATTCTGGCATGAATAGACTTGGGTTAAAAGATAAAAAAGATGTTGATTATATTTATAAAGAAATCAACAAATCAAAAAGCATTTGTTTAGAAGGTATTTTTTCTCATTTCAGGACTTCTGGTATTAGTGATAGAGAATATTTAAAACAAATTGATAAGTTTAAACATTTAACTAGTTCAATAGATTTAACTAAAATTCCGCTTGTTCATTTTGAAAGAAGTATGACTTTAGTTGCTCATCCAAAACTAGATTTTTGTAATGGAGTTAGATTAGGCTTAATTATGTATGGTTTTAATTATATGCCTAAAAAGGGACATGGCTTATTAAATAATTTAAGAACAATAAAACAAAAAATAAACTTAAAAATAAAAGACATTAAATTAAGTGACTATAAAGAATTAGATTTAAAACAAGCCTTTTCTTTATACAGTGAAGTTATACAAGTAAAACATGTTATGAAAGATGAATATGTTGGTTACGGTTTAGTATATCAAACAAAAGAAGATATGGATATTGCTGTTGTTGATGCAGGATACGCAGATGGAATAAATAGAAATAGACGAAATTCTTATGTTATGATCAATAATAAAAAATTTCCAATAGTAGGGGACATCTGTATGGGGATGTTTATGGTTAAAGTAGATAAAAGTGTTAAAAAGTATGATAAAGTAGCCATTATTAATGAACAACTAGATATCAATAAAATTGCTAGACATATGAAGACATCGGCTTATGAAGTATTGTGTATGATAGATAGTAGTGTTCCTAGAATATATAAAAAATAAAGGAGAAATATGAAACCTATTTTAATAATTGGATCGGACATTAATGCTTATTATATGGCTAGGTGTTATCACGAACTGTATAAAACTAAAGTAGATGCGTTTGCTGTTAAAAGACTTCAATTTACTAAGTTTAGTGGTATTATGAATATTACTTACATTGATAACTTAATGGAAGAAAAAGCGTTTGTAAACACATTAATTGATTATGCTAAAGGAAAAAAATATAAGGAAAAAATACTATTAATTCCTTGCCACGATAACTATGTCAGATTGATTGTTGAAAATAAAAAAGCATTAGAAAAGTATTTTATATTTAACTGTCCTTCTATTGAAATTATGGATACTTTATTAGTAAAAGAAAAGTTTTATGAAAAATATAAGGACGAATTTGATTTTGCAAAAACTTATTTTTATAAAAAAGGTAAGAGTGAAACTATTCCTAAAGATTTTAGATATCCCTTGATAATAAAACCAAGTAATGGAATTACTTATCACCAACACCATTTTCTTGGACAAGCAAAAGTATATAAAGTTCAAACAAAAAAAGAACTAGAAGCTATTTTAAATCAAATAACAAACTCTGGGTATGAAGACAATATAATTGTTCAAGAATGTATTTTAGGTGATGATTCAACTTTGTTTGATGCAGTATTTTACTGTGATAAAAATAAAAAGGTTGTTTTGTCAACTTTTGCGCAAATTGGGCTTCAAGAACACGCCCCAACAGCTATAGGAAATTGTACTGTTTTAATTAATGGCTACAATCAATTTGGCAGTACGGATAAATTAGTAAATAAGTTTAAAGACTTTTTAGAGAAAATAGGTTATCAAGGTTTTTGTGAATTTGACATAAAATATGACTTAAGAGATAAAAAGTTTAAAGTTTTGGAAATAAATCCAAGACAAGCAAGAAGCAGTTATTATTTAGCTGCTTTAGGTCATAATTTAGTAGAGTATTTAATAGAAGATTTATATAATGATAAAAAATTCACATATCAACATTTAAGTGAAGAAACGCTTCTAACTTTTGTTTCCAAGGGCGTTATAAAAGAACAAATCAAAAACGAAGAATATAAGAAAAAAGCGTTAAGCTTGTTAAAAAATAAAAAATGGTCTGACCCTTTAATATATAAAGGAGATAAATCCATAAAGCAAAGAATATATTTGATTTTAAGAAAAGTTAATTATGCTAAAAAGTATAAGAAATTTACTTGGTAAAAAAAGGCTGGTTTTTATAAACTAGCCCTTTTTCGAAGTTTTTTTGATATCAAATAGTTTTCTTTTGAGGTTGGAAACCCATCTATAAAGTATTGTTTTGAGCCATCTATTTTTACAATATAAGCGCACGACCCATATAAAATATTTTCATATAGTCTAATATGTTTAATGATTAGATCGGCCTTATCAGATTCTTTCTCACCACACTCTAGTGAAAATATATCTTGTCCGTTTATTAAAGCAGGCACTATCAAAGGATCTAAGTTTCGATATTTATGAACCCATCTTACACAATCAAATAGATTTTGAGGGCTAAGTTGGCCAATATAAAACAAAGATAAAATGTCAAACCATAAATCTTCATCAACATATAATCTAATATATTCAAATTCTTCTTTGATAGACATAGGTCTTTCTCCCGATTGAAGGTATTATATTAAATTATCGATATATTGTCAAAGCAAAAAAAACTTAGCTACTAAGCTAAGCTTTTTGTTAGTGTGTGTCTTTCTGTTTTTTCACTAATAATAATATTGTCTACTACTTCGGTGTCGATTTCCCCGTTATGCATACAAAGAAGTTCAAGTAATTTAAATTGAAGTTTTAAGTCGAAATCATCTAAGTTAAGCAGTATATATTTGTAGATAGGCCTTTTTACTTTGGTTTCCAACCTTTTTTTTATGATTTCAATTTCTGGAGCAATTAAATCATTTTCTATATTATCTATGTCACACATTTCAATGCTTTTTTCTTCGTTAATAAACACTAATATTTCTCTAAGCAATTCAACTTGAAATTTTAATTCGTGAGGTCCTAAAATATCTAAAATATATTTAAAGACAGCTGGTGTTGTACTTTCATCTAATACGTTTTTAATTTCTTCTATTATTTTTATTAATTGTTCTTCATTTTCATTCATAAATTCATTTTCCCCCTAACGTTAATTATATTATGGCAAAGTTTACTTTGTCAAACATTATAGGAAGATAATAGTAATTAATCCTGCAATCACACAATAGTAGACAAAATAAATAAGTTTTCCCTTAGTAACGATGTTTCTAAACCACTTTGTACTAAAATAAGTAAATATAAATGCCATAACTGTTGCGATTAAATAATAAATAATTAAAGAAGAATCAATGTTTACTAAATCTTTAACACCTAAAACCATAGTCGCTATTGAAATTGGAATATATAACATAAATGAAAACTTGAAAGCAACATCTCTTTTAAGGTGCTCTTTCATCCCACCTACAATTGTCGCACCACTTCTACTAATACCTGGAATTAAGGCTACAACTTGAAATAAACCTATTATTAAAGCTTTTTTAAATGTTATTTCATCGTCGCTATATTTTCCTTTTAAGTCTTTAATTAAATATAAAAACAATCCCGTAATTAGAAGAGTAACGCCAACAAACTTAATGTTTCCTTCTAAAAAGTCAAATATACCTAATTTTACTACTAATAAACCTAAGAGAGCTGCCGGAATAGTTCCAACAACAACCAATAAAACATATTTAAAATCATTATAATAAGTCTTGTCTTTTTTTGTTAAGTATTTAAAAAAGTTTGTTATTAATTTTATAATATCTTTTCTAAATATTAAACATATTGCAAGAAAACTACCAAAATTAGTAATAATTGACAATAATTCATAATCAATATTGGCACTTTCCATTAAAGATTTAACAATTAATAAATGTCCGCTTGAACTAACAGGGATTGGCTCTGTAAATCCTTGCACTATTCCTAGTATAATAAATTTTATTATTTCCATATCTTTCACCTTAATTAATTATAACTTTTTATTTAACAATAGTAAATGTTTACTATAAAAATATTTGAAATGGTGTTAAAATAAGATGGAGGATTGAATTTTATGGAAGTAGAAATAGTTTCTCTTGATCACTATGGTAGAGGAGTTTCAAGACTAAATGATAAAATTGTTTTTGTTAAGAACGCTTTAGTAGGTGAGAGAGTAAAAATAAAAGTTACAAAAGAAAAAAAAGACATTACGGAAGCTCAAGTTGTTGAATATATAACCAAAAGTGAGGCGAGAATTGTCCCAAAGTGCCCATATTACGGAACTTGTGGTGGGTGCAATTTAATGCATATGAACTACAATGAACAATTAGAATTTAAAAAAAACAAAGTGGAAGAAGTATTAAAAAAGTTTGCTGATGTTGAATTTAAAATAGATAGAATTATTTCAAGTAAAGAGTTTTATTATCGAAATAAAATAACGCTTCAAGTACAAGAGAAAGTTGGCTTGTATAAAGAGAATAGTTTTGAAATAGTACCAATTGATGCTTGCTTAATATGCAACGAGAAAATAAATGAAGTAATTAAAAAGTTGAAGAAGTTAGATTTAAAGAATATAGGAAAAATAGTAATAAAAGTAACTAATTTAAATGAAATAATGATAATTTTTTACTTAACTGGAGAAGTTGATGAAACAATATTTGCTAGTTTAAAAGAAAAAAATATTTCTATTGTAAAACATTATGAAAACAAATATGAAGTACTATTTGGTAATGACTATATAACAGAAGTTATTGGTGATTATAAGTTTAATATATCAGCAGATTCTTTCTTTCAAGTAAACACAAAGCAAGCAATAGAAATGTTTGAGGTTATAAAAAATAATATTGACGAAGCAGATACTTTGCTAGACTTATATTGTGGGACTGGAACAATAGGAATATCTTTAAGTAAGAATGTAAAAAGAATAATTGGGATTGAAGTTAATAGATTTGCCATAGAAGACGCTATTAAAAATGCCAAAATAAATAGTGTTAATAATATAGAGTTTCTATGCGGTAAGGTAGAAAATTTAATTGATAAAGTAAATGATGTTGATACAATAGTTGTGGATCCTCCAAGAAGTGGGCTAGATAAAGTTACAATTGATAATATTTTAAGGTTAAATGTTAAAAAATTAATTTATGTTTCTTGTGACCCAGTAACTTTAGCGCGAGATTTAAAAGTTTTAAAAGAAAAATACAATATAAAAAATATAACATTAATAGACATGTTTCCAAATACCCATCATGTTGAAAGTGTAGTTAGTTTGGAAATAAAGGAGTAAGAGTTATGATAGATTTACACATTCATTCAACTCATTCTGATGGAACAGATTCAGTTATAGAAATACTAAAAAAAGCTGAAGAATTAAAGCTAGAAATAATTTCAATAACTGATCATGATACGGCAAATGCCCACATAGAATTACAAAATATTCGAGTAAGAGATTATTATTCGGGTAAAATAATAATAGGTGCAGAATTTAAAAGTATATATAAAAAAATACCAGTAGAAGTTTTGGGCTATGGCTTTGATATTGATAAAGTTTCAGCTATTACTAATCCTAAAAAAGAAAAAAGAGAAAAAGAACATTTACAATTTATGAAAGACACAGGGAAGCTGATTAACTTAAAATTTGATGACAAAATAGAAGTTGATGAAAATCATGTTTTTGCTTCTGACTTGTTTGGACAAGAGATATTTAAATATGATGAGAATATTGAAATAATAAAGAAATATAATTTAGGAACAAAATGGAAAGAGTTTTATAGAAATGCGCAAACAAATCCTAAAAGTATATTTTATATAGACGAAACTGCAAAATTACCACCGTTAGAAAAAATAATTGATACAATTCATAACGCCGGTGGCTTTGCTTTTCTTGCTCATCCTTTTGAATATCCTTTCGAAAACAAGTTAGAAACCATAGAAATGTTTATAAATGAGTATAATATTGACGGATTAGAATGTTTTTACTCTAAATTTAGTGATGAACAAATTAAAAGCTTAGTAAAACTTTGCAAAAAATATAAGTTGCTCATGTCAGGTGGAAGTGATTACCATGGGAATAATTCTAAAGGCATTTTTATTGGGGTTGGACAAAATAATTTGAATATAACAAAAGAAGCTCTTGGCAATTGGATAGAAAAATGTATTTTGTAAGAAAGGATTAATTCATGAAAGTATATAATAAACTTGTTAGAGATAAAATAATTGATATAATAAAAAGTAAGGGAGAAAAGCCCGTTTATAGGACTCTTAATAATGAAGAATATAAAATTGAATTGATAAGAAAACTAACTGAAGAGCTAAAAGAATTAGAAGAAGCTCTAAAAGAAGGAAGCAAAGAGAACATTTTAGAAGAATCAAGTGATCTTTTAGAAGTAATAAAAGCGCTAAATGAACTCAATAATTATGATATAGATGATATAATAAGATGTATGAATGATAAAAGAGAAAAAAAAGGCGGATTTCAATTAAAACTTTTTCTAGAAAGTGTTGAAGATTAGTAAGGAAGTGATATAATGAATAAATTTGTAAAAGTAATGATAGCGATAATTTTTGTACTTAGCGCATTATTTTTTAGTTTATATACTTATATCGAAACAACTAAGCAGAGTATAACAATCACTTCTGATGTTTCTTCTCATTACAATAGTTATGTTAAAACGAATAAAACAAGTATTTTATATGAATACGAGGACAATGAATACAAAGTTATTGGTATGATTAATGAAGGAGTTTCTCTAAAACTAGATGAAGAAGAAAATTCTTATTTTAAAATATTAAATACTAATTATTATGTTTATTATACTAACGTTGATAAGGCTGAAGAAAGTAGCAACAATAGATATAAAAAGTATGTTGTTTTTAATGAAAATGTTATAACAAAAGAAACCTTTAAATTGTATGATGAAACCAACACTTTAGTTTTTGAGATAAATGAAGTTAATGAATTTGCTATAATTGTTAAGAATACAGACAAGTATTATGTTGAATACAATGATAATTTATATTATATTTTAAAAGAAGATGTTGAAAGTGTTAAAGCAAATATTAATACGAGTGAAAAAACGAGAAATAATATTCGAACACTAGCTTATCACTTTGTTTATAAACTAAGTGAAACATGTAGTAATAATATAATATGTCATCCAGCTTCGCAGTTTGATGAACATATGGCTTATTTACAAGAAAACAATTATTTAACTTTAACAATGAAAGAATTAGAAATGTTTTTAGATGGTAATATTAGAATTCCACTTAAAAGTGTTGTTATAACTTTAGATGATGGAGTGTTTGCCAAAAACGCCATTGAAATACTTGAAAAGTATGAGGTAAATGCTACTTACTTTGTTATCACAAGTACAGTTGATATTGATAGTTTAAAGTCAAGCTATGTAGAGTTAGCTTCTCATACTGACAATATGCACAACAATTATAGATGTAGTGGTGGTAATCAAGGCTCACAACTTCTTTGTGAAGATGAAGATTTAATAAAGGAAGATTTAAATGCAAGCATTCAAAAATTAAATAATACAAAATATTTTGCTTATCCTTTTTATGACTTTAATGCTAGGTTAATAGAAATATTAAAGGATGTTGGTATAAAAATGGCTTTTGTTGGAGCTTATAATGTTAATGGAATAGCTAATTCTAGTACAGATAGGTATAAAATACCAAGATATACGATATGGTCAACAACTACAATGGAAGACTACATTGAATTACTTCAATAAATGAATTATAATTAAACAAGGAGGACAACATGAATTTTAAAATAGATCGAATTAATAATATGATTCTAGAACAATTAAGTTATATATTAGAAATGGAAGTTAAAGACAAAGACATAAATTTTGTGACAATAACTTCTGTTAAGACGGCAAGAGATTTAGGATTTGCTAAAGTTTACTTTACGGTATTAAATGGTGATAAAAAATTAACAGAGAATGCTTTAAATAAAGCTAAGGGTTATATTAGAAGATTACTTGCTGATAGAGTAGAGTTAAGGCATGTTCCAGAATTAATTTTTGTTTATGATGAATCGATAGAATATGGGCAAAAGATAGAAGACATAATTGAAAAAATACACGAAGAAAACTAAATAATTTGCAGGAAATATAAATTTTGTTAGGGGAGAAAAAAATGACAAAAAAAGAACTATATCAAGTAGAGTTGGAAAAAATGAAGAGTTTTAGTCCAATAGGACAAAGTACTTGGAACCTAGTATTGGAAGTGGCCTTAAAGGGGGAAATATATGATTATGAAGCTTGCATAGATAGTATAGCAAAAAGATACTCGGTTGATTTAAGGGACCCACTGATGAAAGAAATCTGCAAAAATATTAATCAACTTGCAAGAAGATTAAGATATATTTATTATTCATCTTTAAGTTTAGATGAAATTGAGCTTATGAGAAAAGAAGAAGTAGAAGAAATAGAACAGATTTACGAGGTATACAAAGATGTAAAGCCTACTTCAAACTTCCACGAAAAGCAAGATGTAAAAAGTTATACACTTGAAGATAATCGGTTAATGGATGCTGAATATTATACTGTGGAAAGCGATAGATATGATGGTAGAGCAATGGATAATCAATTAAGCTATTTGTCCGCTAATAGTAGTGTGTTAGGCATATCATGGAAAGATGTTACAAAAATGATTTCTGAGATTAAATGGCTTACTCCAGAAGAATATATTAATAGAAAACTCCGCATTTTTCACTATAGTGAAAGAGAGATTACTGAGGCTCAATTGTATCTTCAGGATAGTTGCCAAGTTGAAGCCGAAAAAAGTATTTAACGAAGAAAAATATTAAGTAATTATTAAATTAGTAATAAGAAAATTAGTGTTGGATAAAAACTAATCAAGCTTTAATTAATAAAATACATGAAGAAAACTAAATAATTTGCGTTACATAGCTTCTATGAAATAAGGTAGTACCGCTAGTAATTAGTCCTTATGTTTGTGGAAGTTTTTTATTAGGAGATAAAATGATAAAAAGAATAATATTTGATTTAGATGACACATTAATTCCTTGGAAAGAAGGAAATGATTTAATGTTTATTCCTATAATAGAAAAATATAACTTAGATTGTTCACATACTTTTATTAGTAATACTATTGATGAGATAGTAGACAATAATGAAGTACTAACTAAGAAGATATTTTTAAAATTAATGAATGAACACTTAAAAGCTGACTTACCAATTGGTTTTGTTAATGAAATATTAAAAAGACATAGTAATTGTTTTGAAGTGCTTGATTTAGAAGATATTAAAACACTAGAATATTTAAAATCAAAGTATGAACTAGTTGTTCTAACTAATTGGTTTGAAAAAGGACAAACAAGAAGATTAAAAAAATCAAAAATAAAAAAATATTTTAAGAAAGTATATGGCCTTGAATCGATGGCTAAAATAAAACCAAATAAAGAAGCTTTCAAAGAGGCTATCGGAAAGTTTAAAATTGAAGAATGCATAATGATAGGAAATAGTTATAACCATGACATAGTTCCTGCCTTAGAAATGGGTATGAAAGTGATTATGGTTGATTTAAACAATACAATAAAAGAAAAAAGAGAATATCCAATAGTAAAAAGCATTAAAGAACTAAAAAATTTACTATAAACTATACAAAATAAATGATAACTGTTACAATTAAATCAGATACTCTTTTATGAAAGGAGATTAAAATGAACTGTTTTGAAGATTTAAACTGGCGAGGTTTAATAAAAGACATTGCGGGAGAAAACTTAAGAGAAAAATTAAATGAACAAAGGCTTACTTTTTATTGGGGAACAGATCCAACCGCAGGAAGCCTACATTTAGGACATTATTCTTCTTTAGTAATGGCAAAACGTCTTAGTATGTATGGACATAATCCTATTTTATTAGTAGGTGGGGCAACAGGACTTATTGGAGATCCAAGACCAAGTGCGGAAAGAGAAATAATTGATAAAGAAGTTTTGAATAAGTATTTTGAAGGAATCAAAAAACAAGTAACTAAGATAATACCAAGCGCTAAAATAGTTAATAATTATGATTGGTTCAAAGACTATAATTATTTAGAATTCTTAAGAGATATTGGAAAATATATAAATATAAACTATATGATTAACAAGGATATAATTTCTAGAAGATTAGAGAGTGGAATAACATATGCGGAGTTTTCATATATGTTGGTTCAAGGTTATGACTTTTTATATTTATTTAGAAATGAAGGCTGTACTTTGCAGGTTGCTGGATCAGATCAATGGGGCAATATTACAACTGGAGTAGAGCTAATTAGAAAAGCAGAAAACAAAGAAGCTTTAGCTTTTACAATGCCTTTAGTTGAAGATAAATATGGTAATAAATTTGGTAAGAGCGAAGGAAATGCGCTATGGCTTGATTTAAATTTAACTTCATCTTATGAACTATATCAGTTTTTAATAAATGTAAGTGATGAGAAAGTTGTAGATTATTTAAAAATATTTACTTTTTTAGATAAGGAAAAAATAGATGCTTTAGAGAAAAGCAATATTAATGAACCTCACTTAAGAGAAGCTCATAAAGCTTTGGCAAGAGAGATAATAACAGACCTACACGGAGAAAGTGAATATCTTAAAGCTCTTACTATTAGTGAAAAACTATTTAATCAAGAATTTACATCTTTAAGTACCAAAGATATTTTATTAGGTTTAAAAGACGTTCCAAATTTTACGATTAAAGAAAATGAAACTGTTTTAGATATGTTAGTAAACAACGAAATAGTTTCAAGTAAAAGAGAAGGAAGAGAACTTCTAACTAGTAATAGTATAAGTATTAATGGTGAAGTTGTAACTGATGAGAATAGAGTTGTTACAAAAGAGTTATTACTTGATAATAAGTTAATTGTTGTTAGAAAAGGTAAGAAGAAATACTTCTTAGGCATAAAAAAATCTTAGAAATTCTAAGATCTTTTTTTATTAAAAGTTAACAAGAAATAAATAATATGTTATAATGTGAGTAATAATAAGTAGGAGTAAAGTATGAGAAAAGGTTTTACATTAATAGAACTTTTGGCAGTAATCGTAATAATAGCTGTTATTGCAGTAGTAACAACGCCAATAATACTAGACATAATAGAAGATTCAAGAAAAGGATCAGCTGAAGATTCAGCTTATAATACAGTTAAAGCAGTTCAAAACTACTTTACAACAAGTCAACTAACAACAGAAGAAACACTACCTTTGACAGTTAACTTTCCGAGTAGTGATGTTGTAATAAGTGGAACAACCCCAACTAGTGGAAGTGTAACACTAAACGCCAATGGAACATATAGTGTAACAGACCTTTTATTTGGAAGTTATCTATGTAATAGTTACGGAGTAAATGTCGAGTGTTATAACAATACAGCTCTTGGAACATTAAGAAGAGTGGTAGAAGAAAATATTGGAAGTACACATCTAACAACGATGAGTGTCAATGGAACAAGTGTAACGAAAGTAATAGGAACAAAAGCAGATAAGACAACCATTAAGAACTGGGTGTGGTATTCAGGACAATTGTGGCAAGTATTAGAAACAACAGACGAGTATGTCAAACTAGTAACAGCTAACTCAGTAACCTCTATCTCATATGGGACAACAAATGCTTGGAGTAGTTCATGGGTAAGAAAGTGGTTAAACGAGATAGATGGAACTTCAACCCAAGACGGTATTTACTATCACAACTTATCAAGAGAAGATCTTTTACTAAATGGAAATTTCTGTTTAGATGAGCCAAGTAATATAGTAATAACAAGTGGAAAAGTAACAAGCTTTACTCCAATATCAAGCTGTACTAGTGTAAGTACAGATAAAATAGGATTATTAACATTTGAAGACTATATATATGCTTTAAATGGAACAGTAAGTGGAAGTAATGGTGGAAGTTTTCTAGATGAAGATGAAAGAAGTTGGACAATGACAAAGCATCTAACAACGACATTACATTGGTCAACCCAAGATTCGAGTTCTTCTTATTTAACCTATGATACAGCGTTAGTCGCAACAACAAACGGATATGGTGAGGGAGTAAGAGCGGTAATATACTTAGACACAGACTTATTAATTCGAACAGGAACAGATAGAGCTGCCACTGATGAGAAGTATGGAATGGCTAAGAACCCATACATCTTAACAATCAATGAAACAAAGACAAGCGGAGACTATTTAAATACTGTAGCAGTAGGATCATATATCTATATAAGCGAAACAAATACACCATCAACCAACACAACCGAATATGTAACAAGTAGAATAAGTTATACATATGATAAAACAAAAGTAAGATATAGAGTAATAGGAATAAATGCAGATGGAACAATAAAAGTACAAAGGTCAGACATATTAAGGGGATTAGCAAGTACTATCGCAATAAGCAGCAATATGTATGTACCGTATTATTATATAAACAATGGCGAAAATACAACAAGCTGTGCTTACCTAAATAGTACTTGGTACTATGGCGGCTGTACAAATCATAATTATTTTCAACCAACTCAAGGCTCTGGAGCTTATGCTTATACTGAAGCTGAAAACATAGGACACTATTTAAACAATACAACAAACGGGTTTTACACTTGGTTAAGTGATAGCGTTAAAGCAAAAATAACAAGTACAAGTTTAAGCTTAAACGTAGACTCATACGGAGTAGATTATGTAAGAACATTATTTAATATAGACACAAGCGGAACATATCCGACAAGAATAAACGATGGAACAGTGACCGCAAATATAAGTTTACCAACATGGGGGGATATGTTTAGTGGTAATGATATAAATGTCTCATACTGGTTAATAAACCGAGCAAGTGGTTCTTCTGCTTCCGTGTCGTATGTGGGCAGCAGCGGGAACGCGAACGCGAACTATGCGGCCTACACCTGGTATGCCGTTCGCCCAGTTTTTCTTCTTCAATCTAACATCCAAATAAGCTCGGGAAGCGGAACAATAGCTGATCCATATGTATTAGGGTGGTAACTATATACTTCTTAGGCATAAAAAAATCTTAGAAATTCTAAGATCTTTTTTTTATCTGTTGTAAAATTCAACAATTATTGATTCATTAATTTCTGGATTTAATTCGCTTCTTTCAGGATATCTTGCATAAGTTCCAGCTTTTTTTACTTCATCATAAGTAATAAAGTCAGCTCTTTTAGCAATGTTTGATAAACTACCTAAAACAGCAGGATGCTCTAAAGATGTTTCTTTAAGACTAATTACATCTTTTACACTACATCTATATGATGGGATATCAACTTTTTTACCATTTACAAGAATATGACCATGGTTAACAAGTTGTCTTGCCGCACTTCTAGTAGATGCAAAACCGATACGATAAACTAAGTTATCTAATCTGCTTTCAAGAAATCTTAAGAAATCTTCGCCGTGAACGCCTTTTAGTTTCCCAGCTTCGTTAAAAGTTTTTCTAAATTGCTTTTCACTTAATCCGTACATAAATCTAACTTTTTGTTTTTCTTGAAGCTGAACACCATAGTTAGATAGTTTTCTTTTTCTATCTTTACCATGAGCCCCAGGTGCGAAAGGTCTTCTTGCAAGATCTTTGCCTGTTTCAAGTATTGAAAAACCAAGTTTTCTAGATTGTTTGTATTTTGGTCCTATATATTTCATTTTTCTTTCCTCTCTAAAACGGAGAAGGCTATTTTGTCAGTACAATAGGGAGTTTATTTTAATATTTTCACTTTATAGCTTAGTTACTAGTAACACAAATAGTAATAAACACATTATATACTTCAAAATAGAGCTACCTCTTTGTTCCTACCTATTATAGTATGAGACAGTTTCAATGTCAACAAAATATGGTATTAGATAATTATTTATTTACGAACATTTATCGTTTAAAAAAAGAAGAAAATGTGATATTATTATAATTGAGGTGAAATGTATGGATAATGTTATAGTTATTGCTAGCCTTATATTTATTTTGCCACTTTTGGCGATAATTATTGTTTTAAGCATTATTCAAAAAGTAAGAACCGCCAAATATAAAAAAATAATCAATAAATTAGAATATGAAAAAAACGTTATAAATAGTACTCCTATAAATTCCGAATTATCAAAGATAGAAGCTTTTTTAAAAAACGAAAAAATACATGAATTATATAATGAATGGGTTGAAAGGTTTGAAGAACTTACAACTAAAAAAATGCCAGAAATAACAGACATGATTTTAAATGTTGAATATTGTTTGAATAAAAAAGATCACAAATCTTGTGAATACAAAATTGCTAAACTTGAAATAGAAGTAAATACAGCCAAAACATATTCTGAAGAATTACTTGAAGAAATAAAGCAGATAACGACATCAGATGAGAAAAATAGAAGCCTAATAACAGAACTTAAAGTAAAATATCGCAAATTATACGAAGAATTTATTTCCAAACCAGAAGATTACGGAGAAATATTTAAGTATATTAATTTACAATTTGAAAATATTGCTCATCGTTTTGAAGCTTTTGAAAAAGCTATGGAGCAAAAAGAGTTTGTTGAGATAGCTCAAATTATAAATTCAATAGATGAAATGCTTAAACATATGCAGTATGTGATAGAAGAAATTCCAAGTGTAATTCTGCTTACTGTTAATGTTTTGCCACAAAAAATTTGTGAAATTAAAAGAATCTATCACGATCTGTTAAAAAAAGGTTACCAACTGGATTATTTAAATGTTGAATATAACATAGAAGAATCAGAAAAAAAAATAACAGATATAATTTCTCGCAGTAAAGTTTTAAATTTAGAGGATAGTACTTTTGAACTTAAAGTAATTAATGATTATTTAGATTCTTTATATGAAGACTTTGAAAAAGAAAAACTAAGTTATAGTGAATATGAGAAAGAAAGAGAAGAATTTAGTAAAAGGTTAGATAAAAAAACAAAAGAAGTATTTGATTTTATTAGCCAAATAGAAGAACTTAAAAAAATTTATAATTTAAGTGATGAAAAACAAGAAAGTCTATTAAGAATAAAAACTGAAATGGACGAATTAAGCAATGATTATAAATCTCTTCTTGTTCATACTAGTAATAATGTTTTTGCTTATTCTAAATTGACGTCTGAAATAAAAAATTTAGCAAATAAATTAAATATGATTGAAGAGAGCCTTGATTTAACTTTAGAAGCAATTGGAAATATGAAGGAAGATGAAGTTCGCGCTAGGGAACAACTAGAAGAAATAAAACTTATTTTAGAAGATGCTAAAAAAGAAATTAGTCTTTATAACTTACCAATTATTCCTAAAGCTTATGAAACAGAATATTATGAAGCAACAGATTCAATAAAAGAAATAATTAAAGAGTTAAGAAATCAACCTATAATGATTGAAACATTAAATACAAGAGTTGATACAGCAAGAGATTTGACTTTGAAGCTTTTGAAAAGAGCTAAAGAGATTACTACTTTTGCAAAATTGAGTGAAAACGCTATTGTTTACAGTAACAGGTTTAGATCTAGTTATACAGGATTAGATGAAATTTTAAATTATTCTGAAAATTTATTCTTCACTGGAGAATATCGAAAATCTTATAATTTAACTTTAGGATATTTAAGAAGAATAGAACCAAATCTTAAGACATCAATTTTTAATTGATGTTTTGTTTACTTTAAAAGTCAAATCATATATAATGAGTTGGGTGAGCAACATGAAGGTAATATTAGTAAAATATGGTGAGTTGACAACAAAAAAGGGCAATCGAAAAGAATTCGTTGCTTTATTAAAAAAAAATATAATAAAAAAATTAGAAAACTATGATTATGAAATCAAGAACGATTTGTCTAAAATGTATATAATTACTAAAGAAAACGAAGAAGAAATAGTAGAAAAACTAAATGAAGTATTTGGAATTTACAAAATTGTTTTTGCTGAAAGAGTAACAAAAGATATAGAAGAGATAAAAAGAAAAGTTATAGAACTATTAAAACAAGAAAAGTTTACTACATTTAAAATAAATACTAAAAGGAACGATAAAACATTTCCTCTAGATTCAAATGAAATAAATAATATTTTAGGTGAGTTGGTATTAAATAACTTTACCTGTACTGTTGATGTACATAATCCAGATATAATTGTTAATGTTGAAATTAGAAGTGATGGTGTATTTATCTATACCAAAGAAATAAAAGCTTTAGGAGGATACCCAGTTGGTATTCAAGGGAAAGGCCTTTTAATGCTTAGTGGTGGGATTGACAGCCCAGTTGCTGGATACTTATCTTTAAAGCGTGGAATAAATATTGAGTGTATTTATTTTGAATCTCCTCCTTATACAAGTCTTGAAGCTAGAAATAAAGTTTTAAAACTTGCGAGGACATTAAATAAATATAGTGGTAATATAAAGGTGCATGTTGTTAAGTTTACAAATATTCAAGAAGCAATTTATAAAAATATCGACCACACTTATTTAATTACAATTATGCGAAGAATGATGTATAGAATTGCTGAAAGAGTATGTCAAGAAAAAAAGATAAAGGCAATAATAAACGGAGAAAGTATAGGGCAAGTAGCTAGTCAAACACTAGATAGTATGAGTGTTATTAATGGAGCGATAAATACATTGGTTATTAGACCTGTTGCTTGTTTTGACAAGTTAGAAATAATTGATTTAGCTAATAAAATAGAAACTTATGAAACAAGTATTTTGCCTTTTGAAGACTGTTGTACAATATTTGTTCCTAAACATCCAGTCATAAATCCGGTTTTAAGTAAATGCTTGAATTATGAAAAGTTAATTGACGTTGAAAAACTAATAAATGACGCGGTAAAAAACATAGAAACAGTAACTAGTTTAGAAAAAGAGTTTAAAGAAATTTTATAGGAGAAACATATGGAAAGAATTCAAAAAAGAATCGCAAATAGTGGCTACACTTCAAGAAGGAAAGCTGAAGAACTAATTAAAAGAAAACAAGTTTATGTTAATGGTGAATTAGCTGTTTTAGGCATGCAAGTATCTCCCAAAGATGAAGTTAAGGTAGAGGGAAATACAATAGCCAAAGAAGAAAAGGTGTACTATCTACTTTATAAACCAAAAGGAGTAGTTACTACAACTAGTGATGATAAGCACAGAGAAACAGTAATAGATATTGTCAAAACGGATAAAAGAATATATCCAGTTGGTAGATTAGATTATGATACAACGGGAGTTTTAATTCTTACAAATGATGGAGATTTAACAAACTTTTTAACTCATCCTAGTAATAATATAGAAAAAACATATGTTGCGAAAGTAAAAGGAATTGTTACTTATGAAAATTTAAAAAAATTAAAAACAGGAGTTTTTATAGATGGTTTTAAAACTTCTCCTGCTAAAGCAAAAATAATAAAGTTTGATAAAGAGAAAAAAGCAACAATAGTAGAGCTTACTATTCATGAAGGAAAGAATCATCAAGTAAAAAATATGTTTGAAAGTCTTGGCTATGAAGTTGAAAAACTAAAAAGAGAAAAAGAAGCTTTTTTAGATTTAAAAGGATTAAGAGTAGGAGAATATAGGTCATTAACTCCTCACGAAGTAAAAAGACTATATGGTGAGGTCAAAAAATGAGTTTAATAATCGGAAGTCACGTTTCTTTTAAAAAAGATAATCAATTAGTTGGCAGTGTTGAAGAGGCACTATCGTATAACGCCAATGCTTTTATGTTTTATACAGGGGCTCCCCAAAATACAATGCGTTATCCAATAAGTGTTGAGATAACTAAAAAAGCTCAACAAATGATGGAAAATAAAATAGATATTAATAACGTCTTAGTACATGCCCCATATATAATCAATTTAGCAAATCCTAATAATACTGATTTTGGAATTAGGTTTTTAAATGAAGAAATCAATAGATGTGAAAGCCTTGGAGTAAAAAAAATTATTCTGCACCCTGGAAGTCATGTTGGATTAGGAAGAGAAGAGGGCATAAAGAATATTGTTTTTTGTTTAGATAATGTCAAAAATAAGAATGTTTTTATCTGTTTAGAAACTATGGCTGGTAAAGGTAGTGAGATAGGCACTATTGAAGATATCAAAGAAATTATGAATAGAGTTAAAGATAGTTCTAACTTACTTGTTTGTTTAGATACATGTCATTTAAATGATTTTGGTTATGATATTAGTAAGTTTGATGTAGTTTTAGATAAAATGGATGAATTAATTGGAATAGAAAAAATAGGTTGTATTCATATAAATGACAGTAAAAATGTTCAAACATCTCATAAGGATAGACATGAGAATATTGGTTATGGAACTATAGGGTTTGATAATTTAATAAGTGTTATTTATAATAAAAGGTTAGAAAGTGTTCCTAAGATACTTGAAACACCTTATATAAATGAAAAAGCCCCTTATAAATATGAAATAGAAATGATAAG
>CAYYQX010000008.1:0-29435 GCA_964473455.1 uncultured Muribaculaceae bacterium
TGGGGTGAGGCTGACAAATTTTATCGAGATAAATATAAGGGTACAGTTTGGCAATTAATCATTTTAGCAGAATTACATGCGGATATTAATGATCCTAGGATTAAAAAGGCAATAGAATTCATTTTAGATAAATCACAAGATATAGAAAGTTATGGCTTTTCAATAGATGCAGGTAAAAATGGTGGTAGGCATAGTGCGGTAATACCTTGTCTTACTGGTAATATTATTTATAGTTTAATTTATTTTGGTTATTTAAAAGATGAGCGAATTCAAAAGGGAATTGAATGGATATTAAAATATCAAAGATGTGACGATTGTGTGGAAAAATCTCCAGCAGGTTGGCCTTATGATGCTCTTGGGACATGCTTTGGTAAGCATTCGTGTCATATGGGAGTTGTTAAAACATTGAAAGCATTATCCGCTATTCCTAAAGAAAAGAGAACTAATGAAATAAAGAAAAAGACTAATGAATTGGTAGAATACATATTGAAACATCATATATATAAAAAAAGTCATGATTTAGGTCAAATGTCAAAACCAGGATGGCTAAAACTGGGGTTTCCTTTGATGTATCAAACTGATATTTTAGAAATCTTAGAAATATTAACTGAACTTGAGTGTAAAGATAATAGAATGATTGAAGCTATTGAGATATTAAAAAATAAACAAGGATTAAATAAACGATGGAGGCTTGAAAACACTTTTAATGGTAAGATGATAACTAACGTTGAACAAAAAGCTAAAGATTCTAAATGGATAACCTTTAAAGCTATAAAAGTACTTTCAAATTATTATAATATTCATTAAATATTACATAATTTATACCGCTATTTCATCAGTATAATTTAAAATATATGAAACAATAAAGTGCTAGCAAAACTAATGAATATAACGTTTTGTAGCATTTTATAATAAAATGAAATAGTTTCAATGGTACACTTTTAACCAGTGGATTATGGGTTCGAATCCCATACTGGTCACCATAATAGAAATTAATCACTAAATATAGTGATTTTTTTGGTATTTAGTTGACGCAAGAACGTGTGTTCGGTATAATGGATATGGAAGGTAGGAGATAAAATGAAAGAAAAAGTAAATACAACAATTGTTGTTAAAGATAGCAAAATAAACATTATGAGAATAGGAGACGTTGATTATATATCACTTACGGATTTAGCAAGGTTTAAAAACACTAACAATCCAGCCGACGTGGTTAACAAATGGATGTCTAATAAAGATTCTTTTGATTTTTATAATTTATGGGAAGAGTTGTCAAATGAAAATTTTAATTTAGCGGAATCTCGCGAAATTAAAAAAAATGAAGTTATGCATAATGCATTTACAATGTCACCAACTCAATGGGTAAAAAAAATTGAAAATAGTGTAATAAAAAATAACTATACGTAATGATTTTTTGCTATAATAACTTATAGGGGAGGGTATAATGACAAATAGAGAAAAAATGTATGAACTGCTTGAACAAGAACTTACAAAAGGCAAATTTGTATCTCTAGGTAAAATATTAGATCAATTTGGTATAAACATAATGGAAGAAATCACTCTTCTATTGTCAGAAACTGAAGTTTTAGAAAACCGATATAATATAGCGCAATACAGCAGAGCATTAGTTTTAAAACAACTGTTTGTTAAAACAAAAGTTTTAGCAGGGTTGATGAAAATTGTTAAAGAAAAAGCTAACAATTTAGATGAAAAGTATACTGAAATAAGAGATAATAATATTAACATGAGATTCTATAATACTGAAAAATTTATTGAGTTGCTTTTGAAATTTTCAAATCAAGAAGACAAAGCATATGGAATGAAAAAGATTGTATTAAGTCAATTTGGTTCTATAAGTGGAAATCATGGTGATAGAGAACAAGGAAATATTTTAGGAAATTTAACAGTTGTTGCGCCTGTAAAATGTATCTCTGAATTATTTCAAGATGATAAACAATCTACTGCTGATGCAAGTAGTAAATTAGGAACTTTAGCTCAGCAAAAAGAAAGCTTTGCCTTTATTTGGAATCATTTTTATGATTGTTCAGTTAGAAGGTATATAGAGTGCTTAACTTTAGATTTTGCAAATGGTGAAGAAGAAATACAATTTGTAATTCAAAACAATAGTTCCATGGTGGTTGCATTAAAGCAAATTTTATTATATTCTAAAAAGTATGGAACTGATTTTGAAGGCATATCAGTTGATTTAATAGGGCAAGAACACGTAAAGCCAAAACAAAAGATCTTAACGTGCAATAGAGGTCCATATAATAATGTAATAGCAGGAATAAAATAAATTAGTATTAAATTAATATAATATTCTAATAAAATCACTAAATATAGTGATTTTTTATTGCGTACTTATTATTTTTATGTTACTGTAATTTTCATAAACAAAAAACTATGTGTTAATAAAGAGTAATCACCTTGATATAAAATGCAATTATTGAAATAAATATAATTAAATTTTTTAAAAGGAGGCATTAAATGCTAAATACTGACACTATTGGAAAGAGTTTACTTAGTAAAATTTATCTTTGCTTTTTAAATATCGATTTATTATTACCTTATGTGCAAAAAAGGGAAGATCAAATAACACACGCAGTAAAGTATGTTAATACTTTAACAGGGAAACCATCCTCAACGGTTATTCAATGCTTAATAGAGATTGAAGAGGACCTTACAACCACTTTAGAATTACAAGGGAGAGCAAGATGAACACAAGAACAAGAACTTATATTATATATGGCTGTGATGATAAATCTAATTTGCCCGGGGGATTTTATATTGTTACTGAGCAAAACAAAGAAATAATAAGATTTTTAAAACTCTATATATCTAATGAAAGTGGGATTCCCGAATTTAGCCTTAGAGCTTTTCAAGTAGATTCGTTAGACAAAGAGGATGAAGTTGATAAGACTATTGAATTTAATTTTGAAAGTAATAAGATATTTTATAATATATTTTTAGCCTTTCATCAAGAACTAAATGGAATAATAAAAACAACTATTCCAGCGGAACAAGGAGAAAACTTACTATATACAAAATACTACATGGATAGTGTCTCGTTAGTTATTAAAAAGAACTTATATGGAATAAAATTTCCTACTAAATTTGTTGATATAGCTATAGGAGATAACAATACTTGTCCGAAATATTTGGCAGTTTATAACCTTTTTGAAAGATTAAAAGAAATTTGTACTTTAACAACTAATGAAGATACTATTCAAAAAATATTAAATTCAACGACTAAAAAGGTTTAACTGCTTAATACAATAAAACCTTTTTTTTTTACACTTAACGTGATAAAATATCTTAAAGGTGGATTTTATGGAAAAATATGTTCCCGATATATATCAAAAAAGCATTTATAATATCGACTATAATAAATTAAAAAGTAATGGAATAAAGTGTTTGTTATTTGATTTAGACAACACTATAGTTCCATATAGTATAAAAAACGCTACACAAAAGAACAAAGAACTGTTTGAAAGTTTAAAAGAAAAGAAATTCAAAATAATAATATATACTGATACTTTTAAGAGAAGAGCTAAAAGAATTGCTGGTGAACTTCAAGTGGATTTTCTTTCTATGACAAGAAAGCCCGGCACCAAAAAAATATTTAAAATAATGAATGATTTTAGACTAGAACCAAGTGAAATATGTATTATAGGAGATCAATTATTAACGGATGTTTTAGCGGGCAATAAAGCAGGCATAACAACTATTTTAGTAAATCCAGTTAGTGTAAAAGATAACTTTTTTATCAGATTAATTAGTCGAAGACTAGAAAAAAGGGTATTAAAAAAACTAAGAAAGTTAGATTTGTTTGAAAAAGGAAAATACTATGAGTAAATGCCAAGGATGTGGTGTTGAACTTCAAAATACGGATGAAAATGACCTTGGGTACACGATAAAAGGCAATCTTTGTAATAGATGTTTTAGAATTCAAAACTACAACGAACTTACCAAAACTGCAAAACCTAAGGATTCTTTTACATCTATCTTACGTGAAATAAATAAAAAAAAAGATTTAGTGGTTTTAGTTATTGATTTATTTAACATTGAAAACAGTATCGAAATGATTAATAAGTATATAAGTAACGATGTTATTTTAGTACTCACTAAGAAAGATTTATTACTAGAAAAAATAGAAGAAAAAAAGTTATTAGATTATATTGATATTAAGTGCGTGTCTAAAATGATTGTTAGTAGTAAAAACAACTATAACTTAGATTTATTAATGGAAAATATATATAGACATAAAAGAACAAAAAATGTTTATTTTGTTGGAATGACAAATGTTGGCAAATCAAACTTGATTAACAAAATAATTTATAATTATTCAAGTCTTAGTAGAAGTGTTACAACAAGTAATATGCCTTCAACCACTCTAGATTTAATTAAAATCAAAATAAAAGAAGATTTAATTTTAATAGATACTCCGGGAATAATAGATGAAGGTAGTATTATTAATTATGTAGACTTAAAAACCATTAAAAAAATAATGCCAACTAAACCAATAAAACCCACAACATATCAAGTAAAAGATAAACAGTTTTTTTTGATTGATGATATTTTTAGGTTTGATGTTGAACAAAATAATATAACTTTTTTTATGTCAGATAAGTTGATAATAAAAAGAATGTTTAAAGAAAACAATCTTGTTGATTCTTTCATAAAACACATCTTTGAAGTAGATAATAAAACAGATATTGTAATAACAGGACTTGGCTTTATAAAAGTAAATAATAGGGGAAAGATTATTCTTTATACATTAAAAGGGGTAGAGGTTTATACTAGGAAGAGTTTAATATAAGTTATCGGGGGATTTATGAGACATCAAACAACAAAGCAAAAGGAAGCAATAAAACTTTATGGAAAAGTTAATTCGATTTTAGACATAAAAGTAAGAAGAATATTTTTTTTATTTATTAAAAAAATATTAATAGAAGAACAACGCTATAATTTAAATTTAAATATCAATAAAATTTTTGTGCCTGTTTTTTTGGGAGCAGAAAATTTTTATGACATTGATAATGACTATATTGTAATTAAATTTATTGAAAATTTTAAAGATGGTTTTATGCACGAACTTTTGCATGCCTCGTCAAAAGGAGAAACCATTGAAGGAATAAAAATTTGCGGTTTTTGTAATATAATAGGGAGAAGAGAAACAGGATTAGATGAGTATTCTACGCAATATATTAATAGTATTCTTTTTCAAAATGAAATTGGTTATTTTAACCATAACGACTATAACATAATGGATAAATTAGTGAAAACGGTTGGATTGAAATCGTTTTTAAATTGTTACTTTAATGCTGATTTAAAAGGACTAATCCAAGAAATAAGCGCATATATAAGTGAAGAACAAATAGAAGAACTAATAAACTTAATTGACAAACACTACTTATTACAAACAAACATGAGAAAAGGGAAGATAGATTCAGAAGAATATTATCTGTTACTTGGCTATGAAATTGAAATTGATAGGTATTTAACTATTATGGAAACAATAAAAAAAGAAAGACCAAACAAAGTAAAAACGTTGACACCAGCCTAGTTGTGTGTTAAAATCTTTAATTGTGTAGAACTCCATTCTACAACCGCACAAAAAAGGTTTAAGTACGAAAGTCACCTTGCTGGCGAGTCTTGGAAAAAAAGGAGGAAATATGAAAGCAGTAATTGAAACTGGTGGAAAACAATACTACGTAGAAGAAGGAACTGAACTATATATTGAAAAGTTAGAAGTTGAATCTGGTAGTAAAATAGTTTTTGACAAAGTCTTAATGTTTAATGGTGTAGTTGGAAGACCATATTTAAATGATGTAACAGTAGAAGCAGAAGTTTTAAAACACGGCAAAGGTAAAAAAATTAAAGTATTTAAATATAAATCAAAAAAGAACTACCATAAAACACAAGGACATCGTCAACCATATACAAAAGTTGTAGTTAAAAAAATAACAGAGAAGTAATTATGACAACTGTTAGTATAAAAAAAGAACAAAATCAAATAGTAGAAATAACAATAAAAGGCCACGCTAATTATGAAGAGTACGGCAAAGATATTGTCTGCGCTGCTATTAGTAGTATCGTTATAACTAGTGTTAATGCTATCTTAAGAATAGATGATAATGCTATTTCTTATGAAGAAAAAAAAGACACTATAAAAATTAAAGTGTTAAAACATATTGAAATAGTTAATATATTAATTGAAAACATGTTAGCTGAATTAAATGATTTAACAAAAAAATACAATAAAAATATAAAAATAGAGGAGGTATCCTAAATGAGATTGTTAGAATTAAATATCCAATTTTTTGCTCATAAAAAAGGACAAGGTTCAACAAGAAACGGAAGAGATTCTAAACCAAAAATGTTAGGCGCAAAAGCCGCTGATGGAGAATGCATAAATGGTGGTTCGATAATCTACCGTCAAAGAGGAACAAAAATATATCCGGGCAAAAATACTGGTATTGGAAAAGATCACACAATATTTTCTAAAATAACAGGATATGTTAAATTTGAAAGACTAGGAAGAAGTAAAAAACAAGTAAGTGTTTATCCAGAAATGACTAAATAGTCTTTTTTTTTGTTCGTTGACTTTAAAGTCACCTTATAATATAATTTAATAGTGATTATAAAGGAGAAAAAATGTTAGAGTTAAAAAACATTTCTTTTAAAAGAGATGGTAAAAATATACTTTCAAATATAAATTTAAAACTTGAAGGAAACAAGTTTGTCGTTATAACTGGTCCTAATGGAAGTGGGAAAAGTAGCTTAGCTAAAATAATAATGGGCATTGAAAAACCTGATAGTGGGCAAATATTATTTAATAATATAGATATAACAAACATGCCTATTAATGAACGTGTCAAATTAAGTATGGCTTTTGCTTTTCAAACACCCATCAAGTTTAAGGGAATAACAGTATATGATTTATTAAAAATAGCCATGAATACAGAAGTAAATAAAAAAGAAGTATGTGATATATTATTAAAAGTAGGTTTATGTGCAAAAGAATATATTAATAGAGAGATTAATTCTTCATTATCTGGTGGAGAATTAAAACGAATTGAGATAGCTTTAGCCTTAGCTAAAAAACCAAAATTAGCTATCTTTGATGAACCAGAAGCAGGAATAGACTTGTGGAGCTTTCAAAGATTAATTTCTTCTTTTAAAGCATTAAGTGAAGAAGAAAAAGGCTTAACTTTAGTTATATCTCATCAAGAAAGAATTCTTGCTTTAGCAGATGAAGTTATTTTAATTAAAGATGGCAAAATAGAAAAAAACAATTCAATAGAAAATCATTTTTTTAATAAAAAGTGTTGTATAGGTGATATAAATGAATAACTTAGAGAAAGATTTATTAGAAAACATTTCCAGCCCTGAATATCAAAAATTTGATGCTTATAATATTAGAAAAAATGGTCAAACAATAGATAGACAAATAAATGACAAAATAAAAATCGAATCTAAAAAGGACAAAGAAGGAATAGATATTACTGTTGAAGAGAACGCTATTGGTATAATAAATATTCCAGTCTTAATAACAACAAGAGATATTAAAGAAACTGTCTATAATGATTTTTATATTGGGAAGGGCGCTAATGTTGTAATTGTTGCTGGATGTGGTATTCATAGTGATGACATATCATCTCATAAAGGCATTCACCGATTTTTTATTCAAAAGAATGCTAAAGTAAAATATGTTGAAAAACACTATGGAAGTGGAGCTTGTAAACAAAAGGACATTAGTCCAGAAGTTATAATAGAACTAGAAGAAAACGCTAAAATGGATGTGGTGACTATTCAAATAAGTGGAGTTGACACTTCACTCAGAACAACAACAGCTAATTTACAAACAAATGCCACATTAACAGTTTCTGAAAAAATCATGACTAGTAATGAAGAAAGTGCTAAAACAGAGTTTAACATCAATTTTATTGGAGAAAATGCAAGTGCACATATAGTTTCAAGAGCTGTTGCCACTAATAATTCTTATCAAGAATTTGTGTCAAACGTTATTGGGTATACAAAATGTTTTGGACATGTTGAATGTGATGCTATTATTAAAGATAAGGCAACAATTAAAGCAATGCCTAAAATAGATGCTAGATGCATGGATGCTAATTTAATACATGAAGCAGCTATTGGGAAAATTGCTGGTGAACAACTAATGAAACTAATGACTTTAGGCTTAAATGAAAAAGAAGCCGAAGCAAAAATTATTGAAGGCTTTTTAAAGTAAGTTGACAAAAATATTAAAAAAGATAAAATAAGATATGGAGGATATATGAAATTATTTGAAGAAAAAAAAGGATTAATATTAAAAATAACAAACGCTGTTTTACTTTTATGGTTCACAGGGGCAACCGTTTTTTTAGCCATAAGTCTTTTAACTCTGGTTATTAAGAACCCAACGCAAAATTACACTTATCAAGAATATGAAACAATGTACTGCGCATCAACAGATGACTATACTAACTGTTTATGTTCAAGTGATACCTGTTCATATGAAAAAACAAACGAAGAATGTTTACTTGATTACCAAAGATATACTTTAAGTAATAAAAGTAGTGATTATAACAGCTATATGAGCATTTTTAGTGCCTTTGTTAATATGTTAACAGTTGGATTAGTAATATACTTTTTAAACAAAGAACATAAAAATAAAAAATAACCTTGAAAAAAGGTTGTTTTTATTTTATACTTAGCATAGGAGTAAAATATGAAAAAAGGTTTTACATTGATTGAAATTTTAACAGTAATTACATTAATTGCAGTAATATCTTTAATTGCTTTTCCTAAAATAACAGAATTATTCAACAAAAAACAAGCTGAAGCAAGTGAAGAAGAAAAGCAAGTTTTATACATGGCAGCAAATGAATATATTGAAAGTAATGCCTATATGTTTAAAACTGGGCAAGAGTATTATTGTATTACAATTGAAGATTTAGTTAATGATGGCAAACTAATCGAACCTGTAATAGATGTTGCAACAGGTAATGAACTTTCTTTTGATATTAACATAGAAGTGACTTTTGAAAACAATCAACCAAATTTTAGCTATAACACAAGTAGATGCGGTTAAGCATCTTTTTTTATACCTTGAAAACTGTTTCTTAATTTCATCTCTTTATCAATAGAATTTAGAACATCAAACTTTTTTACCAGCCATGTTGGCTCAACTAAGTCTTCAACTTTAGGATCTGATGTAACTCGATGAATAACAATTTTTTCATCTAAAAACTCCAATTGATCACAAACTATATTGACAAATTCATTCTTGGTTAGAACTTTAAAAGGAGAAGCTTTATATAATTTATCTAAATCTGTGTCTTTGATAATATGTAGCATATGTATTTTAATTCCTTGAATATCTAGTTTGTTTAAATAATTTACTGTTTCAATCATCATTTCCTTTGTCTCATAAGGAAGACCATTAATAATATGGGCAACCACATTAATATTATTTTCTCTAAGTTTTTTAACACAGTCAGTAAAACAAGAAACAGTATGACACCTATTAATTAGTTTTAATGTCTCTTCATTAACTGTTTGTAATCCAAGTTCTATCGTTAAAAATGTTCGCTTATTTAAATCAATTAAGTAGTCTAAGCAATTATCATCTATACAATCGGGCCTGGTTGCGATAGATATACCAACAACATTGTTAAGCTTTAAAATCGGTTCGAATTTTTCTTTTAATATATTAACACTCGCATAAGTGTTAGTTCTGGCTTGAAAGTACCCAATATATTTACTATTTGGCCACTTATTCTCCATTACTTTTTTAACATTATCAAACTGAGTGATTATCTCGTCTTTAATGTCACCTGCATAATCGCCGCTGCCTAGTTTAGAACAGAAAATACAGCCTTTTTTAGATAATGTCCCGTCAAGATTTGGACAACTAAAACCAGCATTTAAGCTAACCTTAAACACTTTAGAATTAAACTTTTTTTTATAATAATAGTCAAGAGTGTGATATCTTTTATTTGAATCACTATATTTAAACATAAACTTCACCGGTACCATTATACCATATGAGTTAATTTGTTAAAAAATGTAAAGTTAGATTATGTTTAATATTTTTTTTGCAATTTTTAAAAAATGTGCTATAATTTTTAAGGAGGTAAGATATGTTAAAAAGGTATAGTTTATTAATAACTTTAGTAGTGTCATTTTTATTTGTTGTAGTTCTAACATGGATTATAGCAGCAGGAAACTTTAGTACAGGAGGATTTGCTAGTTCTGGTACAGTACCGCTTGGAATAGCTGATTTATTTAAAGTTCCACTTTGGACAGCAAGTATGATTTTCCAATTTTCATTAATATTTTTGTTAATTGGTGGATTTTATGGAGTTTTAAATAAAACAGGAGTTTACACTAAGGTAGTAGATGCAGTAGTTAAAAAATTCAAAAAGAAAGAAAATATATTTTTAATTATTTGCGTTTCAGCTTTAGCTTTTATATCTTCTGTAATGGGTGGTAACGTATATTTATTTATATTAGTACCATTCTTGATAGCTGTTTTAGTAAAACTAGGCTTTGGTAAAATAAAGTCTTTACTAGCAACTGTTGGCGCACTTTTTATAGGTACAATAGGATCTACTTTTGGATTTGATATTAATGGATATATTAATTATTATCTAAGCCAAGATGTAGCTACATTTATTTGGTACAAAATCGCACTTTTATTCTTAAGTACAGGACTTTTATTATTATTCTTAATTAAGCTTGGAAAGAAAGAAGAAAAAGTAGAAGCAATTCCTTTACTAGAAGAAGGAAAGACAACTTCAAAGAGAAGTGCTTTACCTTTAGTTATCGTTTTTGCAGTAGGAATGGTTTTAGCGCTAGTTGGAACATTTAGTTGGAGTGATATGTATGGAATAGAATTCTTTACTAACTTACATACGACAATAACAGGATGGGAGATTAGTGGTTATCCAATCGTTTCAAATATCTTAGGAACAGTAAGTTCAATTGGAAACTGGTCTGTTCAAGACGTTAATGTAATAATATTAGTTATGACATTAGTGATTGGTTTAATTTACAAACTTCGCATTAAAGATATAATAGTATCATTTATAAGAGGCGCAAAAGAAATGCTTCCAGTATTTGGATATGCTACTCTTGCAAACATAATCATTGTTATTCTTATGAATGGTTCTGGATCATTTGTTAGCTATACAATAATGAATTTCTTATACGGTATAACTGATAAATTTAATGCTCTTATTCAAGGACTTGTAGTTGCAACAGATTCATTCTTTGTAAATTATTTCCCTTATTTATCATCTGATACATTAAACATCGCAACAATTTTCTATACTGATACAACAGTATACCCAGTTGTAGGTTTAATAACACAAGCTGTTTATGGATTTGTAATGTATGTTTTACCAACAAGTTTACTTTTAGTTGCTGGTTTAGCATTTATGAGAATATCATATAAAGAATGGATGAAATATATTTGGAAATACTTACTATATTTACTAGCAGTAATATGTGCGATAACTATTATTGCCGCATCATTTATTTAAATTATAAAAAGTTCACAAAAGTGAACTTTTATTATTAATAAATATTTGATATAATAGAAATGTGATGATATGAATTATGAAATAGAGATAATAAGAAAAAGAAACAAAAACACTTATATTAGAATCAAAGATAATAAAGTAGTTGTCACTACTAATTATTTTGTGACTAAAAATGAGATAAATAACCTTATTCAAAAAAACAAAAGTACTATTGATAAAATGATTGAAAAACACGAAAAAAAAATAAAATTTCAATCTACATTTATATATCTGAATAATAAATATGATATAATAATTGTGCCTACGATAGAGAATATTGAAATAGATAGAAGTAGAATATACGTCAAGAGTTTAGAACAATTAGATAAGTGGTTAAAAAAGGAAACAATAAGTTTGTTTTCAGAGGAATTAAAAAAAGTTTATCATCTGTTTCAAGAAAAAATACCATATCCAAAACTAAAAATAAGAAAAATGAAAACTCGTTGGGGTGTTTGTAATAAAAATGGTAGTATCACTTTAAACAGTGAATTAATCAAATATACTATGGAAGAAATAGATTATGTTATAGTTCATGAACTAAGTCATTTTGTTTATTTTAATCATTCAAAAGAGTTTTGGAACTTAGTTTCTAAATATTGTCCTAATTATAAAAAATGTCGCAAAAGTTTAAAATACTGAGGTGTATTATGAAAAAGATATATAACATATTTATAGTATTGTTTCTTGTTTCTTTTGTTTTTTTAATGCCTATTAATGCTGAAGACGTTTTAGCTAAAACAGTAGGAGATTTAAAACAAGAATTAATAAATTTGGAAGAAAGTTATCGAAAACAACAAGAGGATCAAACTTTAACACAAGAAGAAATAAACAATGTTTATTCGCAAATTGATTCTATTAACAAAAATATGGAACAAATTCAAGCAGAAAGACTTGAATTAACAAAAGAGATAGAAAGACTTTCTAAAGAAATAAGTGATAAAAAAGAAGAAATAGATAACATAATTAATTATATGGAAATATCTAATGGTGAATCTATGTATATGGAATACACTTTTGGAGCGCAAAGCTTTACTGATTTTATATACCGTGTTGCCGTAGCGGAACAACTTACTAAACATAATGAAGAACTAATAAACTCATATAACAGTTTAATTGAAGAAAACAATAATCGAAAAATTGAACTTAATCAAAAAGAAGTTGAGTTAGATCAAGCACGTAAAGACTTAAACCAAAAACTTATCTCACTTGGCTCACATTTAAATGAAATAGTAGAAATAAAGGTTTCGGTAGAAGAAGAAATAAAGCTTCAAAAAGAAGCTCTAGATATGTATCAAAACCAATTAGGATGTTCGGATGATGAGGACATTAAAACATGCGGTATTAAATATTTACCAGTTGGAACAGCTTTCTATAGACCTGTTGAAAACGGCCAAATTTCTAGCTTTTTTGGTTGGAGATGTTATAGTCTAAATGGCATTTGGAAATGTGGTAGTCATAATGGAATAGATATTATTTCATATGAATATGAACCAAATGTTTATGCAGCCGCACCAGGAATAGTAGCTGGTATTACTTATTATTCTAACTGTGGTGGGAATATGGTTTATATCCATCACAATATTAATGGGAATACCTACACAACAAGTTATTTTCACCTAGCAACAGTAAATGTCCATGTTGGAGATGTTGTTTCATCTAATACTGTGGTAGGAAGAATGGGTGGAGGTTCTTCAACACCATGGGATAGTTGTACAACCGGCCAGCACCTTCATTTTAGTGTGGCCGACGGATTGTACTTAAAAGATTATTACTACTGGAGTGATTATATTGCCAATCAAATAAACCCAATATATAAGGTTAATTTTCCAAGTAACAATAGTTACTTTTATGGCAGGACAATACAGTATGATTAAAAAAACAACATATATTATATGTGCCTTTTTAATACTGTTTTTTCTTATATGGTTATTTATTGATTATAAAAATATTAAAAAAGAATATTTCAAGACTTTTTATTACTTAGATACTTTTATTGATGTTAGAATATATAGTAATAAGAGTGTTGATAAGGTGTTTAATGGTATTGAAAATATATTTAGTGAATATGATAAACTTATTTCAACAGATAAAGAGTATGAAGGAATTATTAATGTATACACGATCAATAACACTAATGAAGTACTTACAATAGATAAAAAGTTGCACGATTTAATTTCTTATGGAATGATTGTTTTTTCTAAAACTAATGGGCTTATAAACATAAATATGAACAGTGTTGTTGAAAAATGGAATGACTTTTTAACAAATAAAGGAGAAGTTCCAATTATTAGCTATACTGAAGATATTGATATTAACAACATTTCTCTTTTAAAAGATTACAAAATAGAGGGTGGATTAAATCTTAATTTATATTTGATTGCTAAAGGATATATAACAAAAATTGTACAAGAGTACTTAACTTCGGTAAATATTAATGATTATATAATAAATATTGGTGGAGATGTTGTTTTAGGCAATTCTTATAATGATACAGAATATAGTATTGCGCTAGAAAAACCATATGATAATTCTGTATATGATCTTATATCTTGTACTAACAAGGCAGTTGTAACAAGAGGAACATATAATAAGTTTTATAAATTAAATGATATTTATTATACTGATATAATTAATGGTAAGACTTTATCTTCTAATAATTATTTTAAAAGTGTAACGGTAATAGGAGAAGATATAAATACGTCTTCAATGCTGGCAACAGTTTTATATATGATGGATTTAGAAGAAGGAAAAGAGTTTTTAAAAGACTTTATAAATGTCAAAGTCTATTGGTATACTTACTCTGATGAAATAATTATGGAGGAAACATGAAAAAGGGTTTTACTTTAATTGAAGTAATAGCGGTAATTGTTGTTTTAGCAGTTATATCTTTAATAACTGTTCAAGTGGTTACAGGTATAATACAGAAAATCAACATTAAAAACTTTGAATTAAGAATGAATAATGTGGAAAGAGTCGCTGAAATGTATGCGGTTAATAATTATCTTTTTAACAGCATAGAAGAAAATGAAGAGTATGTTTTACCAGTTAGTGAGCTTAAAAGTTATTTAAGTGGAACTACAGAAGTAATGGAAGGTGAAGCTGTTATTGTTAAAAAAATAAATGGGCTTTTATACTATTACTATACAGAAAGAGATAAAAACCCTTATACAGCTAATGAGACATTAAAAAACATTGTTGAAGCTAATATCGGCAGTAGCCATTTAACAACTAGAAGTGTTAATGGAACAAGTGTAACTAAAGTAATAGGAAGCAAGTCTGATAAAACAACCATTAAAAACTGGGTCTGGTATTCAGGCCAACTATGGCAAGTACTAGAAACAACATCTACTTATGTTAAATTAGTAACTGCTAACTCAGTAACATCTATCTCATATGGAACAACTAATACTTGGAGTAGTTCGTGGGTAAGAAAGTGGCTAAATGAAGTAGATAGTAATTCAACTCAAGACGGAATTTACTATCACAATCTAAGTAGAACAGATATTTTATTAACAGGGAACTTCTGTTTAGATGAGCCAAGTAATATAGTTATTACAAGTGGTAAAGTAACAAGTTTTACTACAATAGGTACTTGTGCAAGTGTATCTACTGATAAGATAGGTTTACTAACATTTGAAGATTATATTTATGCTTTAAATGGAACAGTAAGTGGAAGCAATGGAGGAAGTTTCCTAGACGAAGATGAAAGAAATTTCACTATAACAAAACACGGAACAACAAATCAATTGTGGTCAACAACATATGATGATGCGTCATTTATAACTTACAATACTAGTAGTGTGGCAACAACAAATGGATATGGACAGGGTGTAAGACCAGTAATCTATTTGAGTTCAGACTTATTAGTTGATGAAAACAGTGATAGTAATTATGGAACGGCTACAAACCCGTATATATTATCTGCTAATATAGTTCGAAATGAAGGTGAAACTTTAAACAGCGCAAGCGTTGGTTCATATCTTTTTATTGATGAATCAAATTCTCCTTCAACAGACCCTGCTTCATATGTTACAAGTAGAATAAGCTATACTTATGATAAAACGAAAGTAAGATACAGAATCATAGGTATAAATAGTGATGGAACAATCAAGATTCAAAGAGCTGACATTTTAAGAGGCTTAGCAAGCAATATATCAAACATTTGGGGAATTTATGTTGCTTATTATTATGAAGCTGGAACATGCGAATATGGTGTTTCAACAACTGGTTGTGCGATGCATAATTATTTTCAGCCAACGCAGGGAAGTGGAACGTATAACTATACTGATGGAGAGAATCTAGGCTACTATTTAAATAATACGAGTAATGGGTATTATACCTGGTTAAGTAACGCTGTCAAAGAAAACTTAGCCCTAGCAACTTGGAATTTAGCTGTCGATTCTTATGGTGAAGATTATACAAGAAGTTTCAACACAGATACTTCTGGAACATATCCAACAAGAATAAATGATGGAATAATAGAAGCTTATGTTGGACTTCCGTCATGGGGAGATATGTTTTGCGCTAACGATATAAATGCTGGATACTGGTTATTAAATAGAAAAGTGGATACTGAAGATCTTACAACATATGTTAGTGCTGAAGGAGAGACTGGTTATTACTTTACAATGGGTTCAAATATGATCAGGCCAGTTTTGACTCTTCAGTCAGATGTTACTGTATCTTCTGGTGATGGAACAATAGCGGATCCTTATATCTTAAATTTAAATTAAATAAAGAATTTTAAAACAAGAATTAAATTTCTTGTTTTTTTTATGTTTTATAAAAAAATTGACACTTTTTAATTAAAAACTCTTTACATTATTGTCTAAAAATAGTAATATAGTGGTAGGCAGTGGCAAGAAGTGGGGGAAAGTGGTGAGATTATGTTCATAGGAGAGTATCATCAAAAGCTTGATGAAAAAGGTAGAATAATTATTCCTGCAAAGTTAAGATACGATTTAGGTGAGAATTTTATTTTAACAAGAGGATTAGACAGCTGTTTATTTATTTATCCTAAAGAAGAATGGATAAACATTATAAGTAAATACAAAGAACTACCAAATACTAAAGATGCACGTAATTTCATGAGGTTCTTTCTATCAGGCGCTGTTGAATGTGAACTAGATAAGCAAGGGAGAATAAATATATCTATGCCACTTAAAACGTATGCAAATATGTTAAAAGAATGCGTTATTATTGGAGTAAACGATAGGATAGAACTTTGGAGTAATGAAAATTGGAATAAATTTATTACTGACAATGAAAGTAACTTATCAGATATTGCCGATAACCTATTTAAGGTAACATTATAATGCATATAAGCGTTTTAAAAGAAGAAGCAATTGAGTATTTAAACTTAAAAGACACCAGCACAGTAGTTGATGCAACAGTTGGCTTTTCTGGACACAGTCAAGAAATATTAAAAAAGATTAAGAAGGGGTTCTTATTCGCCTTAGATCAAGATGAGACAGCTATTGACTATAGCAAAAAGCTATTACAAACAATCGGAGACAATTATAAAATAATTAAAACTAATTTTAAAGATATAAAGAAGCACGTTAAACAAGCAGATGCCATTTTGTATGATCTTGGAGTATCAAGCGTTCAATTAGATGAAAAAACAAGAGGATTTAGCTTTCACCAAGACAATGTTCTTGATATGAGAATGGATTTAAACAACAGTTTAACTGCTAAAGAGATTGTCAATAGTTACTCGTACGCTAGATTAGTAAAAATAATAAAAGAGTATGGTGAAGAAAAATACGCCTCAAGTATAGCTTCAGCCATTATTAAATACCGAGAGAAAAAAGAAATAAATTCAACTTTAGAACTAGTAGATATTATTTCATCTGCAGTTCCATTTAAATATAAAAAGGATCACCACCCTGCTAGAAAGACATTTCAAGCAATTAGAATAGAAGTAAATGATGAATTAAATGTATTTGAAGCTTCATTAAAGGATGCTTTAGATATATTAAATATTAACGGTAGAATATGCGTTATTACATTTCATTCATTAGAAGATAGATTGTGCCAAAGTATATTTAAAAGTGTTAGTCAAACAGACGTTAATTTAAAAAATATGCCTTTTATTCCAGAAGATAAATTACCAAAATATAAAATAATTGCTAAAGTAAAACCAAGTAAAAAAGAAGTAGAAGAAAACCCAAGAAGTAGAAGTGCAACATTAAGGGTAATAGAAAGAGTAAGATAAATATGCAAAAAGTTAAAACAAGAAAAGTTAGATTATTAAAAATAGAAAAAGTACTATATGGAAGCGCTATTTTTTGTATGGGTGGTCTAATTGTTTTAAAAGTTTTATTTGGAGCAAATATTGGGAATATTAAAATAACTATTGAAGAATTGAGTTATAAATTACAACAACAAGAAAAATATAATGAGAGCTTAGTTATGAAAATAGACGAAATTACTTCTTATGAAAACATTAAAGACGTTGTAAAAGATCAAGGATTAGCGTATAATAAAGATAACATAATTGTAATAAATAATTAAGAGGTGAGTTTATGCAAAAAGTTAATCAGTGGAAGTTTCCTAGATTAGTTTTTGCTATATTTATTCTCTTTTTTTTATGCCTTTATGGCCAATATGCTTATATTTCACTATTTAAAGAGGTATATGGAATAAATATGAGTGACTTTGCTAGTGCTCGTAGTACTTATGAAGCAGTTATTGAAGCAGACCGTGGTAAAATACTAGATAAGGATGGGAATTCATTAGCCCTAAATGTTAGTTCTTATACGTTAATTGCTTATTTAGATGAAGATAGAGGAACTAAAAATTATGTTTCAAACATTGAAATAACTGCGCAAAAACTAAGTGAAGTTTTAGGTGCAGAAGCAACATACTTTTTAACAATACTTACAAATGGTAAAGCCAAGGGTTTGTATCAAGTAGAGTTTGGAACATATGGCAGTGGATTAAGTGAACTTACAAAAGAAAAAATAACTAACTTATCTTTAGATGGTCTTGGCTTTGTTGAATCGCAAAAAAGATATTATCCAAATGGAGATTTTGCTTCTTATATAGTAGGATACGCGAAAAACAGTATCAGTTATTCAACTGATGGTTTAGAAAGCATAAAAATTGTTGGCGAACTGGGTATAGAATCACAATATAACAGTATTTTAGAAGGAACAAATGGTTATATAAAATACCAAAAAGATAAGAACGGTTATAAAATTCCTAATACAAAAGAAGAGAAAGTAGAAGCTGTAAATGGCAACGATATATATTTAACAATTGATTCAAATATTCAAAGATTTGCTGAGAATGCGGTTAAAAGTGCGTCAGAAGTATATGATCCAGAATGGCTTATTGTAACGGTTATGAACGCTAAAACAGGCGAAATATTAGCTTCTTCTTCAACACCTTCGTTTGACCCTAATACAAGAGATATCAGTAATTATGAAAATCCTCTTGTAACATATCTTTATGAACCGGGTTCAACAATGAAAACATTTACTTATATGTGTGCGATTGAAAAAGGAACTTATAACGGTAATTTAAAGTTCTTATCGGGTTCTATTACAATTGATAGTGAAGGAAGTAAAGTTAGTGATTGGGATCCAAAAGGATGGGGTTATTTAACTTATGATCAAGGGTTTGTTTATTCCTCAAATGTTGGAGTAGCTAATATGATGAAGACTTTCTTAACTAAATCAGATCTTAGAAGCTGTCTGGAAAAGTATGGCTTTGGCACTAAAACAGGAATTGAACTGCCAAGGGAACTTTCTGGTAATTTAGATTTTAACTATGATATAGAAGTAGTTAATGCCGGATTTGGACAAGGTATTACAATAACGCAAATTCAACAACTTCAAGCTTTAACTATTATCGCTAATGATGGTTCGATGGTAAAGCCTCATATAGTGAAAAAAATTGTTGATGAAAGTGGAAATATAACTTATGAATCTAGTGTTGAAAAAACAGAACAACTTGTTAGTAGTGAAACAATAAATAAAATGAAAGAACTATTGAGTGAATCAGTAAATGCCAGTTACGCAATAACTTCCGCTGCTCATTATAAAATGGATACAGTAGAAGTTCTTGGAAAATCAGGAACAGCGCAAATATATAATACGCAAACAAAAAAATACGAAGATGGCGCAAATAGTTATATTTATTCTTTTGCGGGAATGTTTCCAGGAGATGATCCTGAAATTATTATATATGCGGCAATGAAAAAACCAAAATATGGAACTTCTAAAGGTGTGGTTGATGCAACAACAAGTATTATTCAAAATGTTGTAAAATACCTACAATTAGAAGAAGAAAACGTTAATAAGCTACAAGAAATAGAAATTGATTCTTATATTAATAAAAATATTTCAATATTAGAAAGTTTAAAAGAAAAACTAAACGTTATTATTGTTGGAACAGGAGATACTATAATTAAGCAATATCCTTCGATGGGAGAAGTTTTACTTGAAGGTGAAAACTTATTTGTTGTTACAAATGGATCATTAAAAATGCCTAATTTGATAGGGTATTCCAGAAAAGAAGCCGAACTACTTTTAAATTTAATTGGAGTTGAATATGAGCTTAGTGGGAATGGCTTTGTCACAAAACAATCTATTACTAGTGGAAGTAGTATTGAAAATATGGTAAAATTAACTTTAGAAGACAAGTGTTATGTAGAAAGGGATAGTTAAATGAAGAAATGGATGATAATAGTAATTGTAATAATTTATACATCTTTAATTGGCTTGTTATTTTATTTTAATTTAGACAGTAAGAATGCCCAAAACAAATTAAAAGATAAAGTAAATACTCTAGAAGAAATATTAAACACATATTATGAAACTGAATATGATAGAGAAGAACTTGGAAAATTATTCTTGTTTCCTGGTGAGAATACAATTGATTTTGATGATACAAACCTTTTTGGAGAAGCATTCATCTATTCCGATGGAGTAGTTGAAATAGCGTTGTATGATGGAAAACATTGTGCCTATAAAAAAGGTGGAGAAGTTGTAGTAACTATTTCAGAAATTACAGATTGCGTAGTAAATAGGGGTTAATATTTAGGAGGATTTATGTGGGTAACAATTGTTGAAACCATCAAGGACTTATTTAAATATATTGTAGTTATTTTAGTGATAATATTGCTTAGAATTTTTGTCTTAACTACCACAGAAGTAATTGGCCCTTCGATGTTGCCAACGTATACAGACGGTAATATTGTTTTAATAAACCAAGTCGCTTATAAGTTTTCAAATGCCAACAGATTTGATATTGTGGTTTTTAAGTATACAAGTCCAAGCCATTTAATAAAAAGAGTAATTGGGCTACCAGGTGAAACAATTAAATATGTTAATGACGAACTATATATTAATGGAGAAAAGGTTAATGAAGATTTTGCTCACTTAGGAAATGTTTTAGACTTTGAAATTAAAGTATCCGAAGATAGTTATTTTGTAATTGGTGACAATAGGGATGATTCAAAAGATAGTAGGAGCTTTGGAGAAATCAAAAAAGAAGATATAATTGGCTCACCATTTTTAGTTATTTGGCCTTGGAAAAAATAAAATTTGTTAAATATATTGATTATTGTTTTTTGATGTGATATTATTTTGTTAATGGAGTATGATATGTCTTTTCGGGGTTTAAGCACATTAATAAAGTAGTATTACATAATACTTTTATACTGCATACTTAAAAGTGCCTATAATCTTAGGCACTTTTTTCTTTGAAATCTTATCGACATATTCTGCTTACAAAAAAGGAGAGAAATATGAATAAAAAAATAATTATTGGAATTGTTGCTGTCGTTCTAGTTTTCTTAGGCATTTTTACATTTGCCTTACCAAACGAAGAAGAAGTAACAGATGTAACAGCGCCTGTTGTTACATTAAATGGCGATGCCGTACAATACTTGGAGTTAGGAGAAACCTATACTGAACTAGGTTCAACAGTTGTAGATGATGTTGATACATTGACTGCTGTTGTTACAGGAACAGTAAATACAAGAATTGCTGGAAAATATGAACTAACTTATACGGCAACAGATAGTTCAGGTAAGACAGATACTGAAACAAGAACAGTATATGTTAGACCAACCATAACAGCTCCTGCAAATTACGTTCATACTGTAGGAAATGCTTATGCTGCTCCAAGAGGAACAGTATTGACAAATTTAGATGAAGCTGCAGTAGAACTTGCTTCTGATAATGAAGCTAGTGTTTTATTAAACACACCAGGTGTTTATACACTAAGGTTTAATTATGTAACTGAAGATGGGGCAAGAGCTTTAGAAAAAACTTTTACTGTAACTGTAGTAGATAGAACAGCGCCAGTTGTAACACTAAACGGGGAAGCTGAAGTATTTATTACTATTGGTGAAGAATATGAAGAATTAGGTTCAACAGTTGTAGATAATGTTAATACATTAACGGCTGTTATTACAGGAACAGTAAATAATAGAGTTTCTGGGACATATGAATTAACTTATACCGCAACAGATGGTTCAGGTAACAGTTCATTTGTTACAAGAACTGTTTATGTTAGACCACTTATTACCGCACCAGCTGATTATACTCATAGTGTAGGAGACGTTTATACTGCTCCAAAAGGAACGGTAGTAGTTGATTTAGATGGAGGCACAATAGTCTTAACATCTGATAATGAAAGTGATGTCTTAGTAAATACTTTAGGAGAATATATATTAAGATTTAACTATACTTATTTAGGAATAGAAGCTTTAGAAAAGACTTCTAAAGTAACGGTAGTAGATACGACAGCTCCTGTTGTTACATTAAATGGTGAAGATGTACAGTATTTAGAATTAGGAGAAACCTATACTGAATTAGGTTCAACAGTTGTAGATGATGTTGATACATTAACTGCTGTTGTTACAGGAACAGTAAATATAAGAGTTTCTGGAACATATGAATTAACTTATACCGCAACAGATGGTTCAGGTAATAGTTCGTTTGTTACAAGAACTGTTTATGTTAGACCACTTATTACCGCACCAGCTGATTATACACATAACGTGGGAGATGCTTATACTGCTCCAAAAGGAACAGTAGTAGTTGATTTAGATGGAGGCACAATTGTCTTAACATCTGACAATGAAAGCGATGTATTAGTAAATACTTTAGGAGAATATACACTAAGATTTAACTATACTTATTTAGGTATAGAAGCTCTAGAAAAAACATCTAAAGTAACAGTAGTAGATACAACAGCTCCAGTTGTTACATTTAGTCCAGAAGGAAATGATACAGCAGCGCAAAGTTATAGTACTGTTGTAGCGGTAACTGATAATGTTGCCGTAAATGAAAGCAGCTTTAAGTATTTATGGAATAAAGCACCAGATACTACACCAAGTGTTTCAGCTTTCGTTACTTCATTTACAAATGGATCAACAATCAATACACCAAATGGTAAAAGTGGTGGATATTATCTTTGGGTATATGTTGAGGATATGGAAGGTAATTATAATATTACTAGAAGTGAAAGATTTAGGCTTGACAACAATAACCCTGATTTAGTATCAATTGTTTATACACCAAATACATTAACAAATGGAAATGTTTTAGTTACTTTAACAGTTAATGAAAAAATAAACCCTATTAGCGGTTGGACAAAAGTAACTAATAAAATATATCAAAAAGAATATAGTTTAAATATTGATGAAGATGTAGCTTTTTCAGATTTATCTGGAAACATCAATACAGCTAATGTGTTAATTGATTGGATAGATAAAGTAAGTCCAACAGGAACGTTTGGTTATAGTACGACAACTCCGACAAACGGAACAGTAGTTGCAACCTTAACTCCTAGTGAGAATGTAACTGTTACAAATAACGGTGGTAGTTTCACTTATGAATTTACAACAAACGGAAGCTTTACTTTTGAATTAGTAGATGATGCTGGAAATGTTGGAACAGCTGTTGCAACTGTTGCTAATATAGATCAAGAAGCACCAGTATTAAATGTTAAAACAACCTCAATTGGTAATGCTAGCAGTAAATTGTTTAGTAGCATTAGTTTAAATTTTACAGACAATTTAGAACTTGGATATATTAATTTAAATGGAACAGTTACTAATTTATCCGGAACATCTTTTGATGTTGATAATGTTTCAAGTGGATATGGCTTAGTTGAAGGAGCTAATTCAATTACGCTATATGATGAAGCAGGGAATAGTGTTACTTATGAATTTACAGTTGATGTTACAAAGCCAGTTGTCGCTGTTAATTTAAATAGATTAACTTGGATTACAAGTGGTTCAGTAGTAAGTAAACTTCAAGTGCCAGAATATAGGGCAACAGATTTACACTTAGACAGTGTTAAAATCTATAATTCAATGAATAGTGTAGTAAGTCAAGTATTAGGCTTAACAGTAACTACAAGATATGCTAAATTCACTCATTTGGGTGATGGCGTATATACAATAGTTGCTTATGATAAAGCAGGTAACGCATCAGACGTGTTTACAGTTACTATGGATAATGTTAACCCAGTATTAGTTCTAGATAATCATGACTTAGGATATATATCTACAAGTTCATTTGATGTAACTGGAACAGTAAATGATTTAAATTTACAAGAATATAAATATCAATTGTTAGATGCAAGTAAAAATGAAGTAGGTTCTTCTATTCAAGGTGGAACTACTAATGTAATTGGAACTTTATTTACAGTTGATGCTTCTAGTTTGACAGATGGTGTTTACTGGGTTCGTGTTTGGGCAATAGACAAAGCAGGAAACCAAACAGGAGACTTGACTGATACTTATCTTATAAGATTTATTATAGATAAGAATGCTCCAACAATTGTAGTAAAAGATACTTCAGTTGGAAGTAGCACTTATAAAGTTTATAGTAATATTAGCTTTGAAATTAGTGATGTGATGGGGCTTAGTTATGCAGAGTTAAATGGTACAAATACAGTCCTATCTGGAACATCTACTAGTCTTGACAACGTAATTCCAGGATCATTTGGAGCAGTTGAAGGAGCTAACACTTTAGTTGTTTATGATATTTATGGAAATAGTGTGACATATAATTTCACGCTAGATATTACTAATCCAGAAGTAGTAGTAAGAGAAGGATCAACAATAATTACAACAGGAACATATGTTGATTTAGTAAATAATATTGGTATTCAAATAAAAGATAATAATATCGGCAAAATATATATTAATGGTATTGAATATCCTCAATATTTTGGTGCTGGATATTATGGAATTAATTGGATAATAAATAGATATAATACTTTAGAAACTTTTGTTTTAGTTGCTTATGACAAAGCAGGGAATGTATCAAGTAATTTTACAATTAAAGTTGATAGAACAAAACCTGTTTTAACAATTAAAGATTCTTCAATTGGAAGTACATTTTATAAAGTATATAAAGAAGTAAGCTTTAAATTAAGTGATAATAGAAGTATTGATTACTTAACATTAAATGGAGTTTTAAAAGATGTTACTGACAGTCAATGGGGAGACTTAAATAATGTTAAGCCAGGATTATATGGCGCAGTAGAGGGAACAAACACTTTAATTTTATATGATATTTATGGAAACAGTACAACATATGAATTTACTTTGGATACAGGGTTTCTATATTACAGTAATTTCAACAGTGTGAATGTTTCTAGTACTAATGTAGATGGTGCGTGGTATGTTGATAGATATGCACCAAATGGATTTAGTTCAAGTAATTTTGGTGGAAATAATGTGTTATTGCACTCTATTAACGCTACAGATTCAGCACTAACAAGACCTTCAAGTTATTCAAGTGCATTCTATAACACTCAAGGTAGAAAATTCAATACGGATGGAGCTACAGAATTTACAATTCAGTTGTATATTCCAAGTTCTTGGGCAAGTACAACAGCTCGTTTAGCTGGTATTTGGGGAGTTGGATTTGATGAAACAAATTCTATCTCATCTTACCCAATATTAGAGTTTGCTACTATTGATGGTTATGCACAGTTTAGAATATATGACTTTATGTTAGGACAATATATTAATATAGGTTTACCTTCAGGATTTGCTTATGATCAATGGTATACTTTAAATATTAAGTTAGATACTAGTACCAATACATTTGTATTTTCTGTAAATGATTTAAGTTATACATTTACAGCTAATGATACAAAATCAATGGATGAAATAATCCTTCAAGGTTACAACACAACAACAGGTACTACATATAACATATATTGGGATAATTTAATGATTAAAGAATAGAGTTGAAAAACTCTTTTTCTTTACTTTTAAAGCTATTAGTGATATTATTTTAATAGTAAAGGGAGTGTTTGTATGGCATTTATTAAGTTTAAACCGATCGCAACACAATTTCGTTTTTTTCAAATGGTAGAGAGTAAAGATTTAGAAGAAGAAGTTCTAAGATATGTTGATCCTAATGAGAAAATAATTTTGGCAGTTAAATCTAAAAGAGATTATGGTATTTTTACTGATAAGCGTTTAGTTTTGATTGATAAAAAAGGGATTAGAGGTTTTAGAGAGTCTATATATGCAATAAAGTATGACAATATAACAACATATATATTAAACATTCATAATTTCGATTCGACAATTGAAATGATTACTAATGGTGCGCATAAATTAAAGGTTAGTTTGTTAAAGCCAATACCTTTGGATACAGTTTATGTTATTTATGAATATTTAACTAATTATATAATAAAAAGCTAAGTATAAACGTTGACAATTTTATCTATATTTGCTATTATTTATAAGTCATGGCGGATATGGTGAAGGGGTTAACACGGTAGATTGTGGTTCTATTATTCGTGGGTTCAAGTCCCACTATCCGTCCCATGAAGATAGTAAACGAATTTCAATTTGAAGTTCGTTTTCTTTTTATCAAAAATATTATATAATTATATCAGGTGATAAAAATGAAAATAACTAAATATCCACAATCTTGTTTAATGGTTGAAACACAAAGAGGAAAAATATTAGTTGATCCAGGAATATTAAAGTACAAAGAAGAGTATTTTAATAAGTGGAATCAAGCTGATATTGTATTATTAACTCATTGGCATAGTGACCATGTTAATTATGAAGTTCTTAAAAAGATGAAGGCAGAAATTTATTCTACGTTAGAAGTTCAAAAACATTATCCTGACTTGAAAATTAATATAATTAGCGAAAAAGATGATTTAGCTTTGGACTATATGTCAGTATATGTAACAAAAGCTATTCACGGATATAATCCCAATTTAAAGGGGAAAGAGGTTTTGGAAAATGTTGGCTACATTATAAACGATGCCCCTGGAAAAAATGATAAAAAACTTTATGTAACTAGTGATACAATATGTTTTGAAACTCATGTTTTAGCAGATATTATTGCGTTGCCTGTAACAGGACACGGATTAACAATGTCTAGCTATGAAGCTGCTTTGTTTGCACAAGAGCTAAATGCTAAGCTTGTATTACCGATTCATATGGATAATGAAATGTATCCAACAGATATGGATTATATGAAAAAGAACTTTGAAAAATTTGGAATTAATTATAAAGTTTTAGAAATTGAAGAAAGTATTGAGATATAAAATGTGTTTTACCTGTTGAAATATTGTCTAATTAATCGGACTTTAAAAAAGAAGTTCGGTTTTTCTTTTATATATAGTATAATTTAATTAGGTGATGATTACTATGAAACTAATTAAAGTTGAAAATACAAATAGTGATTTTATTAGTCTGTGTAAAAAGTTAGACGATATACATAACGAAGTAGTTGCAGAACAACGTATGCCTGGTGCTAGTTGTTGTGTAGAAAACGAAATATACACTAACGTGTATATTATGTATGATGGTGAAGAACCAGTTGGCTGTATTGCTTCTACTGATGTTAATAATAAAGAAGTAGAAATTGGCCGCGTTTATGTTTGCAAAGAGTATAGAAACCAAGGAATCGCAACTAAATTGCTTGAGAAGGTTGAAAAAATCGCAAAAAACAACGGAGCAAAATATTTAATTTTAGATACTTATGAAAGATTAGTAGGCGCTGTTAATTTATATAAGAAAATGGGATTTAAAATGGTGCCTACATTTGAAAGCTTAAAAAACTCCCCATTTTCAATATGTATGTCTAAAAAAATATAATATTTCTATCAAAAATGATATATAATTCAGTTAGGTGATGAAATGAAAGCTATAATAATTAGAAAAGCCACTATGGAAGATTTAAGTTCTATTCAGAATCTTAACCAACAGTTATTTATATATGAAGTAACTACTTTTAAAGATGAAAGTCTTGATATAAATTGGCCATATAAGGAAAGTGGAATTGTTTATTTTAAAAGACAAATTGAAAGAGAACTATTATTGGTTGCAGAAGTTAGTAATCAAATTGTCGGATACATTTCATGGTATAATTATATAGATTTGGCATATAAAGATGAAAAGCATGTAGAATTAGATAATATTTTTGTTTTAGAAGAATATAGAAAAATGGGAATCGGAACAAAATTATTTGAAGCATTAAAAACAAAATGTAAAGAAGATAATATTGATTATATTGTGGCCTCAACAAATTTTAAAAACACAAATGCGATATCATTTTACGAAAAAAACAATTTTGAAAAACAAATAATTACTTTAAAACAAAAAATAGAATAACTCTGTTATAATAATTAGTATCCAGGGGGAAAATATGATAACAATAACAAAAGAAGGCCCAATAGAATATCCAGATATCAGAATATCAGATGGTGAAAAATCTTTTATTATTGCGAGAAGTTTCACGCCAGATTTATGTTGGATACCTGATTTTCACCCATTAAATGATACTGAAGATATAATATTTGTTATTCATGAAAACGACGGAGAAGTATATCATCTGTTTGAGACATTATATAATGATATAATTACTGGTAATGTTTTCCCATTAGAGAAAGAGGATATTCAAAACAAAACAGAAAAAGAAGTAAAAATAATAAAAGAAAAAAAAGCAGAATGGAGAAAAGAACACCAAAAAATTGCTAAAGAAAGAGAGTTAGTAAAAGATGGCATTATCTTTTGGCATAGTGATGATCATGATCCTTTTGAAACCGCAGCTGTTTTAAAAATAGAGAAACTTGAAAAAGAAATAATAATAACTTTTATTAAAAACAAGGAAAATGAAGATTTTCCACAAAGTTGGCCAACATACGCTATTCGAATTTGTGAAAGCGGAAGTTTATATGGAAACTTTTTTTGCCCATTTGTTAGACTGCATCGAGAATTACAAAAGCTTGAATTTTCTTTTACCAATGAAACACCATCGTACCAAAAAACTCACAAAAAGTAGTATACAATTATTAAATTAATATAAGGAGAACTAACATGGAATATTTAGATATATATACAGAAGAAGGAAATTATATAGGTAAAGAACTAAGAAAAACAGTTCATGAAAATGCTCTTTGGCATAAAACTGTTCACTGTTGGCTTTATGATTCAAAAGGAAATGTATATTTTCAAATTAGAAAAGATGAAAAGAAACTATACACAACTGCGTCAGGTCATGTATCTGCTGGAGAAAGTGTCAATGAAGCATTTGATAGAGAAATAAATGAAGAAATAGGAATAGATACTAGTAATTTAATTAAAGAACAAATAGAAATAGTGTTTTTTAGAATGAATAGAGAAAATAAGGACGGGAGTATATTTAAAGATAGAGCTTTTGCCAACATTTTTATATGTCGTTTTGATGAACCTATAGAAAAATTCAAGTTTGATTTAAATGAAATTGATGGGTTAGTAAAAGTAAACGCTAAAGAAGCTTTTGATTTACTTAGATTAGAAAATGGTAAAATTAAAGGAACTATAATTGAAATGAAAGACGATGTAGTAGTTGA
>CAYYQX010000009.1:0-16602 GCA_964473455.1 uncultured Muribaculaceae bacterium
GCAGAAATGACTTGTGTCCATGTGGAAGTGGTAAGAAGTATAAACATTGTTGTGGGAGATAAGTTATAGGAGGGGAATATGGGACAAGGAAGTAATGAAACAAGGCAAAAAATTAATGATTTAAGTGCGGAAATTTTTGAAAAGTCTTCTCTATTAATACCGTCTAAACGAGCAGAAATCCGTGGAGAGTTACAAAAACTTATCGACACACACAAAATAAATCTTGACAAATTAAAAGAGCGCCAACCGAACGGAATTATATTAGGCTCTTATGACTTTATTATAATTGACATGGAAACGAGTTTGGAACTTTTGAAAGCAAAAGTAGATAAGTATTTAGAAAGCCCGTTTAACCTTTTGGAATATGGTGAAAATTACGTAAAAGTTTTGAGAGCTTATATAGAAGAAAGAAACAAAAAGTATGTTCCTTTTTCAAACGGGATAGACAAGATTATTACGCTATTAAATGAGGTAAGCAAAGAAATTGAAAAAATATCTCCACACTTTTTGCAAGAGATTTTGAAATTGACCTTTTCAGCATTGCATCTAGAAACTAAGGGCTTATATAATATTGAAAATAAATACCGAGAAAATTTTGATGAAAAAATAGCAAACAGACTTATTCAGTGGTTTAGTGTTTTTTTTGAAGACAAAATAGAAAATCTTTCTCCTGAGATAGTAAACAGTTTTTATCTTTTAGAGCTGGAAAAAAATAAAAAAGGAAATAGTTTTTATATCCTTTTGCTAAGCCAATTAGTAGACACATTAGATATAAAACAAAATAAAGAAAAATAATTATTATGTTATAATATAGCTACAAAGAAAAGAGGCATATATGAGCGAAATATTAAAACAAGCATTAGAGTTTAAAAGAAAATATCCATCAACAGTTGCCTGGAGAACAAGACAACATGCAAAAGTAATAGAAAAATATTTGAATCCAGACGAAAGAGCTATTTATACTTTTTTAGGTCAAAAAAATGATCGTTTTTATGATATAATTTCAACAAACATATTTGTTGTTACTAATAGAAGACTAATAATCGCAACCAAGAGACTTATGTTTGGGCATTTTTTCACTTCTATAACGCCAGATTTATTTAATGATATTCATATAAAATCTGGAATTATTTGGGGTAAAATATATATTGATACGTTACACGAATTTGTAGCCATTTCTAATGTTTCAGTAAGTGCTCTTAATGAGATAGAAACACAAATAACAGAGAATATAATGCGAGAAAAAAAGAAATGTACAAAAGAAGAAAAATAGCTTTCCAAATGGAAAGTTTTTTTATCTTTTAAAAAATAAAAATTTCTTGTATAATAAGAATAGAAGTATAAAAGGAGATTGTATGAAAAAAGGTTTTACATTAATTGAACTTCTAGTTGTAATCGCATTACTTGCTATAATCGCAACTATCGCAACTCCAGCTATTAATAGTATAATAAAAAATTCTAATAATACATTGTATGAGGCTCAAATAAAATCTATTGAAGAAGCTGCCTCTAATTTCACTCTTGATTATTATAGTAGTGTTAATGAAATTGAGACTTTTACAATTGAGTTAAATTTAATAAAAAGATTAGCTTATATCGAAGAAAGCGTAATTAATATTAAGACAAACGAAGCCTTTTCCAACGACTCGTTAATTACTTTTACAAAACAAACTAGTAACTATGATGTTGAGTTTCATCTTGTAAGTGATGAAGCAACAGCTACAACAGATGAATATAAAAGTTATGTTGTTTTGTTAATTGGAAGTAATTTATACGAAGGAAGCGTTGGCGATATTAATAATGTTTTAGTCTTTGATAAAAGCGGTAATGAGGTAGTAGCGACAGTTACTACAACAACAAGCGCATCAACAAAAAACGCTGGATACACAACAGTAGTATATAGTTTTACTTTAAATGATGAAGATTATTCAATATCTAGAGATGAAAAAGAATAAGTTTACAAAAAACATATTGTTTTAATTGACAAAAATATGTTTTTTTAGTAGTATTTATATTGGTACATTTTTTATATGTTTATTTATTAGTTCTGGGAAAACGAAGTAATCAAGCATAAGAAGGGAAAAAATATGAAAAATAGTTACATGCAAAAAAAAGAAAGTGTAGTTCGTAATTGGATTTTACTTGATGCAGAAGGAGTAAGTTTAGGAAGACTTGCTACTAAAGCAGCAAACCTTTTAAGAGGAAAACATAAAACAACATATACTCCTCATATTGATTGCGGAGATTTTGTAGTTGTTATTAATGCATCAAAAGTAAATCTAACAGGAGATAAACTAGACAAAAAGATTTACTATAACCATAGTGGTTATACAGGTGGTTTAAGAGAAAGAACTGCAAGAGTTATGAAAGAAAGTTATCCAATTGAAATGATTGAAAGAGCAATTGATGGAATGCTTCCAAATGGAAGACTAGGACGTCAAGTATTTAAAAAGTTATATGTTTATGAAGGTAGTGAGCACCCACATACAGCTCAACAACCTAAAAAAATGGAAATATAAGGAGGCTTGAATGGAAAAACGAGTATTTATTGGTACTGGAAGAAGAAAAACAGCTGTTGCTCAAGTTAAAATGTTTCCAGGAAAAGGAAAAATAACAGTTAATGGAAAAGATGTAAAAGAATATTTTCCTTATGATACAAACATAATGAATTTAAAACAACCTTTAGTTTTAACAAATACAGAAGAGACATTTGATATTGAAGTTGTAGTAAAAGGTAGTGGCTTTTTAGGTCAAACTGAAGCTATTAGACATGGTATTACGAGAGCTTTATTAATGTATGATAAAGAAAATGAAAAGAATGAAGGAAGTTTTAGAAAAATTTTAAAAGTATCTGGTTTTATAACAAGAGATCCTAGAAAAAAAGAAAGAAAGAAACCAGGTTTAAAGAAAGCAAGAAAAGCTCCACAATTTTCAAAGAGATAATATTTATAAAGTCTATATTTATAGACTTTTTTTATTGTGCGATAAATAAAAGAGAGGTTTTTAAAAAAATTAAAAAGCAAAGCAATTGACAATAGTATATACTAAGTATATACTATTATTAAGGAGGAGGAATATGGAAGTAAAAATTCAAAAATGGGGTAATTCTCATGGAGTAAGAATACCAATCGACATTTTAAATGCGTTAAATATAAAAGAAAACGACAAAATGCTTATAGAAGAAATGAACGATAGTATAGTTTTATCTAAGCCAAAACATAAAACAATAGTAGACAGGATAGCCGAGTATAATGAAGAATATAAATGTAGTGAGTTTAACCCGTCTGATGTTAAAGGTAATGAAATATGGTGAATTATGTTCCTGGGCAAGGAGATATAGTATATTTAGATTTTGATCCACAAAAAGGACACGAGCAAAAAGGTAGGAGACCAGGCCTGGTTATTAGCAATTCAACATTTAATCAATTTACTAAAATGGCGATTGTGTGTCCTATAACAAACACCATAAAAAACTTTCCTTTTCACATTAATTTAAATGAAAAACACAAAACAACTGGAACAATAATGTGCGAACAAATCAAAACAGTAGATTATGTTGCGAGAAATATTTCCTATATTGAAAAAGCAGACAGAGAAGTATTTAGAGAAGCTATAGACGTTATTTCTGGATTTATTGAATAAAAATAGATTTAAACCAAATAAAAAAGTTTGTGCTATAATAAAAAAGAGGTAAATATGAAATTAGCTAAATGGGAAGAATATGAAATATTGTCTGCCAGTAATGGTGAAAAAGTTGAAAGATGGGGAAACTTTATTTTAAAAAGGCCCGATCCACAAATAATGTGGGAAAGTGATCAGATTAATGAATTTGACGCTGTCTATATTCGCCAAGATACTGGCGGAGGATATTGGGATTATAAAAAAAAGTTGCCTCCTTTTTGGAATGTAAAATACAAGAATCTAACTTTTAAAGTAAGCCCAACCGGCTTTAAACACACAGGACTGTTTCCTGAACAAGCTGTTAACTGGGATTTTATGGCTGACAAAATAAAAAAAGAAAAAAGAAAAATTAAAGTACTCAACTTGTTTGCTTATACTGGAGGAGCAACTCTTGCCTGTTCTAAAGCTGGCGCTGAAGTAGTACACGTTGATGCATCAAAAAATATTATTTCTTGGGCAAAAGAAAATGCTATGCTTTCCAATTTAGAAGACAATAATATTAGATACATTGTAGATGATTGCTTAAAGTTTGTTGAAAGAGAAGCAAGACGGGAAAGCAAGTATGATGCGATTGTAATGGATCCTCCAAACTATGGAAGAGGCCCCAATGGTGAAATGTGGAAATTTGAAAAAAACTTAGAAGTTTTAATCGATGCTTGCTTAAAAATACTATCAGATAAACCTTTGTTTTTCATAATCAATGCTTATACTGTTAATATATCAAGTGTTGTTTTACATAATATTTTAAAAACAAAAATACAAAAAAAATATAATGGAGAAGTTGAAGCTTATGAAATAGGGTTACCTATAAAAGATGGATTAATACTTCCATGTGGCATTACAGGAAAATGGGAAAAATAAAAAAGGACTTAATAATCATGATCTGATATATTAAGTTCTTTTAATTTAGAGTCGCTTATTAAGTAGTAAGTATAAATAAGTACATCTTCTTTAGTATTAGTAATAGGGTCATCCCAAGTAACATCTAAGTGAAGCCATTCGTTATCTAAGTAAACATAGTTCCAAACATGGTTTATACTTGCAAGCTTATAGTTTTCAATACCAAACTTATTTAAGAATATCGCCATCGCATCAGTATAACCCCCGCAAATTGCTTTTCCATCAAACAAGGCCCCATATGCACTGCTTGAATTTTCACCTTCTAAATCCTCATCGTATTTAGTGGTATTTATAATATAGTCATGAATTGTTTTAACCTTCTCTTCATTGCTCATATTATCAGTAATATAAGCATCAACTATATTATTAACTTTTTCTTCCAAAGCATTTACTTCTTCTTTTGAATACAACTTTGTAATTTTAATGTTAACTTTACCAAAATCATCATATATCATAATTAGACTTTTATAACTATTGTAAGGATGAATAAAATTGTTTATTTTTTGGATTTCTTGACTATTTATAACTTCAATCGCATCAAATATACAATTATTATACTTGGAAGTACAGAAAAATACTACTTCATCTAGCCCACCATTTAAGGCTGTATATAAAATGTTTGTTATGTCCTCTTTAGTATTGGGATAAAAGTCTTTGTTTTCAATATAACTATTCGACTCTTTTTCGTAAATATTTCCAACACTTGTTATAATAAATTGCTCACTAAAAAAATTAATATAAATAAATTCAGTTAATTCTTTTTTGTATGAAAAACCAACTAATAAAACAATAATAACAAAAACGACCGAAAAAAACTTTTTCAAGATATCACCTATTTTTAATTATAGCACAAAAAAAGTAGTTAAACTACTTCATTTCATTAATTTTTTTTGTTAAACGAGATTTATTACGAGAACCAAAGTTTTTCTTTGAAACTCCTTTACTTACTGCTTTATCTATTTTTTTTATAACAACTTTTAAAGTTTCCAAAGCCTTGTTTTTATCTTTTCCTTCAATTGCTTTTTCAGTACTTTTTATAGCGTTTTTCATACTAGCTGTAAGGTTGTTGTTATCTACTTTTCTTTTTTTTGTATAACGAACTGCTTTTTTTGCACTTTTCATATTTGGCATTAAATTCACCTCCAAGTTCATTTCTCTTTTATAATTCTAGCAAAGTTTGTTTTTAAATGCAATGATTTTGTTAAATTTTCGCAAGTTTTTAGGTGAGCTGTTGCTTTTACCTTCTTAATAATATATACTATTTATAAAGTAAAGGGTGATAGTGTGATATTAAGAAAACCGTATGCATTTTTAATTAAAAGTTTTAAAATAATCCATATTTTATTTACCCTATTTGGTATTTTTGCTTTTTATAAAACAAGTACGTTATTAGGATTTCTAAACGAATATATATCTAATGATGGTTTTATAATAGAAGCTTTTAAAGCTAATAGTTTATTATCTTTTATGATTATTTTTAGTATATTTGTATTTATATTACTTAATTTGGTAGTATTTTTACTAATGTTGTTTAAGAAAAAAAATACGCTTTTTTATATTTTTAATATAGTTTTTTATGGCAGCGTTTTAGTATTTTTGATAATAGTTATGTCTACTCTTGGAACTATGCAAATACAAATTGTGGATACAAGAGTTGTCCGTGCCTTAAGAGACATTTGTTTAGTGATAGACGCAATATCTATTGTTAGTATTTTTATGTATGGAATGAGATCGTTTGGATTTGACATAAAAAAATTTAATTTCGGTAAAGATTTAGTTAATCTAAAAATAGAAGAAAAAGATAGTGAAGAAGTTGAAGTGGAGTTTAATTTTGACACAAATAAAGCTAAAAGAAACCGAAGAAAAATTCAAAGACAGTTAAAATATTTCTATTTTGAACATAAGATTGTTTGCAATATTTTAATTTCATTATTTGGACTTTTTATAGTTTTCCTTGTTTTAAGAGGAACATTAAATAGTATGCCTAATTATAACCAGTTTGAAGCTTTTAATACGCAAAATTACAATACAGTTATAGAAGAAGCGTACATTACTAACGTAGATAAAGATGGCAAGCAAATAGATGGTGGCAATTATTTTTTCATAATGGAAGTAAAGGTAAAGAAACTACAAGACACTAAAATACTCTTAAATACAAGTAGATTTAAATTATTAATAAACGGCAACGCTTATTATCACCAATATTTATACAAAGACTATTTTAGTGACATGGGAAGCGCATATATTAGTGAAGAATTGACAAAAGACTATCAAACTTTTATTTTAATTTATAAAATAAATGATTATATAAATGGCGCTAATTATGTTTTAGATTATGAAGATACTTTTTATCACAACAAAGTTAAGATAAACCCAAGTGTTTTAAACGAAGTTTCTAATTATACTTTTGAAATGAATCAGGAGTTAAAATTTAGTAGTATTTTGGAAGAATACACTTTAAGTATCAAAAGTTTTGAGTTGAATGAAAAAATAGCTGTTAATTATAGTTTTTGTTGGACAAGCAGTAATTGCTTAAAATCAATTGAGTATATTTATCCGACAATTAGTGAGAATTATGATAAAGCCCTTATTAGAATAGATTATTTATTTACTTTGCCAGAAGAATATAACAAGTATATTCCAACAATCAGTTCCTTTTTAAAAAATTTTGGCTACTTAAAATATACTGTTGATGGCGTTGAAAGTACATTTTACTTTAATACTTTATTACAAGCTAAGAAAGTTAATCAACCAAATACAATATATGCGGAGATTAAAAAAGAAATATTAAGTGCTTCAAAAATTGTCTTAGGTTTTAGAATAAGAAACGAAGTATATGAAACAGTTTTAAGAGGTGAAGCAGAATGAAAAAAAGTTTATTATTTTTAATGTTTTTCTTGTTCCCTTTTGTTGCCAAGGCCTATACTTTGTGTGACTATACTAGCTATAATGAAGCTTTGAAAAAGGCTGCCAACGTTAATACAATACTTACATATCAGTTCATTGAGGAAAAACCGACTTTTGAAATTACTATATATAATGTTTTGGAAGATCAAACTATTCAAGATGAGACAAGTAAAAAAACTTATACTTATAAACAAACAAACAATGGAGTTTTAATAATATCAAACATCACAACAGCAGGGATTTATAAATTTACGATATATTCTAGTAAAAACACTTGTAATTTAGATGCACTTACTACTTTGTATGTTGAAGTTCCAACATACAATAAATATTACAAAGATGAAGCGTGTAAGGGGATTGAAAGTTATAAATTATGCCAAAGATGGTCAACAGTTAGTATAAGCTATGAGGATTTTATTAAAGACATTGATGAATATAAAAAAAGTTTTGATAAAGAGGTAATTGATGAAGAAGAGTATCAAACATTCATTGAATACTTATTTGAATTTTATTTAAAATATTATTATTTTATATTACCTACAATTATTGTAATTAGTGTTACTATAATAATTGTTTTAAAGAAAAAAGAAAATAAATTTAATATATAAAAAATTTAACTTTTAATTAATTTTATGGTATATTATTTACAGGTGGGTTTTATATGGAAGAAGAATTAAGAGAAGCTATAATTGTTACTATAAATAATATGATATCAGCAACTAGAGACGATTGGTCTAAAATATTTGATAAAAAAAGCCCTTACATAGTTTTATTATTTAAGAGCCTTCAATATTATGAAACAATTAGCAGAAGGAAAAAAGGCCAAGATAAAGTTGTTATGATGGAACTGTTAGCTCGTAAACGAGAAGAAATATTAACGGGCGATACTTTGCCTAGTATCGAAGAACTAAGGAAGTACCTAGGCAATGTGCGAGAATACTTCGCTGATCGAAGACAATTCGAAGGATATTCAGTTAGTGGATTAGCGCAAGAGTTTTTTATTAGAAGCGATGCCCAAACCGAAGAAACAAAACAGTGGGCTATATTAAAGGCTGTAGACATTATTAATACAAGAGAAAAGGCCAAGGAAATAGAAAGAGAACTGTTTGGAGAAAAACAGGGAAAAGTACTACAAAAACAAAGAACAAGAGAAGTATCTTAAATATAATTAAAAGAGAGAGTGTGGTTGGTGTAAACACTTTAATTTATTTAAAAGAAGTAGCTTGGGAGTTTAATTGCTAAGTAAATAGGCAATTACGTATGAATGCGTTAAAGGTTTGAGGTATAGAAATATGCGAAATAAGGTGGTACCACGATAACTTCGTCCTTTAGTTAGGATGGAGTTTTTTTATAGAAACGAAGGAGAAAATATGTTAGAAGCAAAATATAACCATTTAGAAGTAGAAAAAGAAAAGTACGAATTTTGGAAAAGTAAAGGGTATTTTAACAGTGGCGATTTAAGCAAAGAGCCATTTTGTATAGTAATACCTCCTCCAAATGTAACTGGTAAGCTACACTTAGGACATGCTTGGGATACAGCGGTACAAGACGCGATTATTCGTTATAAAAGAATGGATGGTTTTGACGCCCTTTGGATTCCCGGAATGGATCACGCTGGAATCGCAACTCAAGCTAAAGTTGATAAAAAATTATTAGATTTAGGTATTGAACCAAGAAGTCTATCTAGAGAAGAATGGCTAAAAAAAGCTTGGGAATGGAAAGAAGAGTATGCTAGCAGTATTAGAAAACAATGGGCAAAGCTAGGATTAAGTTTAGATTACTCTAAAGAAAGGTTTACTTTAGATGAAGGACTTAATAATGCAGTAAATAAGGTTTTTATAGATCTGTATAATAAAGGTCTTATTTATCGTGACAGCAAGGCAATAAATTGGGACCCTTCTGCTAAAACAGCTTTGTCTAATGAAGAAGTAATATATAAAGAAGAACAAGGAACTATGTATTATTTAAAATACTACATTGAAGGAACAAATGAATATATTGAAGTTGCAACAACCAGACCTGAAACTTTAGGATCAGATACGGCTTTAGTAGTTAATCCAAATGATTTTAGATATAAGAATTTAGTTGGTAAAAAAGTTATAACTCCTTTAAGAAAAGAGAGTGTGCCCATCATAACTGATGAATATATCGACATTAATTTTGGAAGCGGTGCGATGAAATGTAGTGCTCATGCCATAGAAGATGTTAGAATTTTAAAAGAAAATAATATTCCTATTCATGAATGTATTGATAGAAATGGACTTTTAAACGAGAGATGTAATGAATTTAAAGGGCTATCTAGAAATGAAGGTAGAAAACAAATAGTTGAAAAACTAAAAAAAGAAAATTTGATTATTAAAGAGGAAAAACATTCTCACCAAGTAGGCCACTCTGAAAGAACAGACGAAGTAATCGAAATAATGATAATGCCACAATGGTTTGTTAAGATGGATAATCTTGCTAAAAATGTTTTGGAAAATCAAAAAAACAAAGACACCAAAGTAAACTTTGTTCCAAAAAGATTTGAAAAGATTTTAAATCACTGGATGGAAATTGCTCATGATTGGTGTATATCAAGGCAACTTTGGTGGGGACATCAAATACCTGCTTGGTATAAAGAAAACCAAATGCACGTTGGAATAAACTCACCAGGAGAAGGTTGGGTAAGAGATGAAGACGTTTTAGATACGTGGTTTTCGAGTGCTTTATGGCCTTTTTCGACACTAGGTTGGCCAAATAAAACAGAAGATCTTAAAAGATATTATCCAACAAGTGTTATCTCACCAGGCTATGATATTATCTTTTTCTGGGTAGCTAGAATGATTTTCCAAGGCCTAGAGTTTATGGGCGAAAGACCTTTTAAGGATTGTTTAATCCACGGACTTATTCGAGATAGTAAAGGTCGAAAAATGTCTAAATCCTTAGGTAATGGTGTTGACCCAATGGATGTTATTGAAGAATATGGAGCAGATGCCCTAAGATTTTTCTTAACAACCAATTCAGCTCCAGGACAAGACTTAAGATATGATACTGAAAAAGTAAAATCATCATGGAATTTTATTAATAAATTGTGGAATGCTTCACGCTTTGTTTTAATGAACGCCAAAGACTACAAAGAAACTTTTGAAAATTTAAGCATTAGTGATAAATGGATATTAGAAAAGCTAAACAGAACGATCAAAGACGTTAGAAAAAGTATGGAAAAATATGAACTAAACAACGTCGGAAAAATTCTGTATGATTTTGTGTGGGATGATTTTTGTGATTGGTATATTGAGCTTTCCAAAAATACATTAAATGAGACTACCAAAACTGTTTTAGTTACTGTTTTAAGTAATGTTTTAAAAATGCTTCATCCATTAATGCCATATGTAACAGAAGAGATTTATAGTAATATTTGTGATGATTCAATAATGGTAAGTGCTTATCCTAAAGTAGCTAATTATACATATACTAGCGATTACAACAATATGATTGAAATAATTAACTTGATTAAAAATGTTAGAAAAGTAAAACTTGATAATAACATTGGTAAGGAGTTTTATTTAAGTACAAACAACAAGTTAATTTTAGAAAATGAAACTTTAATTTGTAAAATGTTAAAAACCGAAATAAAAGAAAACGATTTAGCTAAAGAACCAGTTCTTTTTATGGGAGAAAATGTTTTTGTTTGTTATGATTCTAAAGAAGTCTTAGAAAGAGAAAAAGACAACTTAATATTAAAAAAAGAAAAGCTAGAAGTAAGCATTAATAGAAGAAGAACTCTGCTAAGCAATATTAGTTATGTAAATAAAGCTCCAATAAATGTAGTTGAAGCTGATAAAAAGCTTTTAGAGCAAGAAGAAAAAGAACTAGAACTAATAAATCAGAAATTGAAATAAAATACTGACAAACAATTAAATTTTTGGTATCATAGATATAGAATAAGAGGGATATTATGAATGACAAACTAGTGAAGGTGAACTTTAGAGATATTGAAGAGTTGGAATTTCCAATTGGAACAACAATAGAAGTAGTAAGTAAAAAATTTCAACACTACTTTTCTTTCCCTATTTTGATTGCTAAATTAGATAATGATTTAACTGAACTATCAGATACCATAACTAGAAAATGTAATATTGAATTTTATGATAGAAGTGGTTATGTTGGAAATACAGTTTATGGTAGAACACTACAGTTTATTACAATAACAGGAGCAAAAAGAGCTCTTGGAAAAGATACCAACATCATAATAGAACACTCTTTAGACAAAGGATTTTATTGTGAGATAAATAAAAAGATTACCAAAAAAGAAGTTGAATTAATTAAAGACAAAATGATGGAAATAGTTAATGAACAGTTAAATATTTTAAAGATCAGTGTTTTAAGAAGCGATGCGATTAAGTATTTTAAAAAAGAAAAGGTAGAAGACAAAGTAAATGCTTTAAAGTATATCAGCAATTCATATGTTAATTTGTACAGCCTAGACAGTATGTATGATTATTTTTATGGAGATATGGCCATAAATACAAAATTTATTGATGAATTTAAATTAGAATTTTTAAATGATTATGGCTTTGTTGTTAATTTTCCTGACATATATAATCCTGAAATGACTTTAGATTACGTTCACCACCAAAAACTATTTGACAAATTTTTCGAATATAATATGTGGTGTAAGGGGCAAATGATTAAAAATGCGGCTGACTTAAACGAAGTTGTTTCAACAGGAAAGGTTGCCGATTTAATTAGAATTAGTGAAGCATATTATGATAGCCAATTAGAACAAGTCGCAAGAGAGATAAGTGGTAACCCTAAATTGCCAAGATTAGTTTTAATTGCGGGTCCAACTTCTTCTGGAAAAACAACAACAAGTAGGAAGCTAGAAATGTACCTGAAACTTAATGGCATCAAAACATTTCAAATTTCTATAGACAATTATTTTTTAGATAGAAAAGATTCTCCAAAAGATGAAACGGGCGCTTATGATTTGGAGTCTATTTATGCGATAGATATAACACTATTTAATAAACATCTGAACAGTCTTTTGGCCGGAGAAAAAATAACTATGCCTAAATATGATTTTATATCAGGCAAAAAATACTATCAAAATGAATATGTAAAACTTGAAGAAAACACAGTAATAATAATTGAAGGGTTACATAGTTTAAATGATGAACTTACAATGTCAATTGAAAGAAAGTGCAAATATAAAATTTATATTAGTCCTTTAACACAATTAAATATTGATGATCACAATCGTATTCATACAAGTGATACAAGAAAATTAAGAAGAATTATACGGGATAATAAGACAAGAGGATATAACGCTAAAGAAACATTATCAATGTGGAAAAAGATAAGAGAAGGCGAAGAAAAGTGGATTTATCCTTTTCAAGATGATGCAGATACAATAATAAACTCCGCTCTCATTTATGAACTTGGAGTTTTAAAAACATATGTTGAACCATTATTATTTTCAGTTGTAGAAACTGATCCAATATATCCAGAAGCTTTAAGGCTGATTAATTTTTTAAGAAACTTTTTACCGATACCAAGTGAAGACGTTCCAAACGATTCAGTATTAAGAGAATTTATTGGGAACGGTTGTTATAAATAGGAGGAAATATGATAAAAGTAGCAATTAACGGATTTGGAAGAATAGGAAGACTTGTTTTTAGAATAATGGATAAGGATCCTGAATTTGAAATAGTTGCCATTAATGATTTAACTGATGCCAAACAATTAGCTTATTTGTTAAAATATGACACTAATCATAGAAATTATCGTGTTGATGAGATAAGTTATGACGACGAACACATTATAGTAGGGGCAAAAAAAGTAAAAGTTTTTGCTGAAAAAGATCCTTCTACGCTTCCTTGGAAAACACTAGATGTTGATTGTGTTTTTGAATGTACAGGGCATTTTACTGATATGGAAAGTGCGCAAACTCATATTGCTGCAGGAGCAAAGAAAGTAATTATTTCTGCCCCAGCCAAAGGAGATATGAAGACAATAGTTTATAATGTTAACGATAACATCCTTGATGGAACAGAACAAATTATAAGTGCGGCTTCTTGTACAACAAACTGTTTAGCGCCCGTTTTAGATATACTTGATAAAAACATAGGAATCGAACTAGGTTACATGACAACTGTTCATGCCTATACAAACGATCAAGTTATATTAGATGTGGCTCATAAAAAAGACATTAACACAAGAAGAGGTAGAGCAGGAGCAAGTAACATTATACCGACAAGTACAGGAGCAGCCAAAGCTATTGGGCTTGTCTTACCAAATCTTAATAATAAGTTAAAAGGTGGGGCAATGCGTGTTCCAGTAACTACTGGTTCAATGATTGATTTAACTTTAAAACTAAAAAGAAGTGTTACAAAAGAAGAAATAAACAATTTATTTAAAAACAATCAAAACGAGACTATAAAATATACAGAAGATCCAATAGTATCAAGCGATATTATCGGTTCAACTGTTGGCGCTTTAGTAGATGGACTACTTACTGATGTTTTGGAAGCAGATAACGAAGCAATGGTAAAAGTAGTTGCTTGGTATGATAATGAAATGGGCTATAGTGCTCAAATGGTTCGAACAGCTAAAAGATTAGTTCAAAAAGAAGTTAAGTAACTTCTTTTTTAGTTTAAAAAAAAATAAAAATAGTGTATAATATTTTTGGTGAGAATTATATGAAAAAAACGAACAAAGATCCAAAAGTAGAATTAAAAAAAATAATGTTTATTTCGTTAGCTTTATTAATTGTTTTTGTAATTTTATATTTTATAGCTTATTTAATTATTCAAGGAAAAGAAAAACAAAATCCAGATATTCCAACTGAATTTGTTCAATATGATGAAATTCTAATAAGCAATATAGGTAAGCAAAACGAAAGCAACTATTATGTTTTAGTTTATTTAAGTGAAGAAAATTATCAAAACTTTTATTCTAAGTATTTAGCTATTTATAACGGTAACTTAAAAATGTATTATGCGAATGTAAACAATGCATTTAATAAAAGCTACAAAGGAGATAGTTTTGCTTATGATTTAAATAATGGACTAAAAATAAGCGAAGACGTTTTATTAGAAATAAAAAACGGGAATATAGTTAACAACTATACTGGTAAAGCAAGCATATTAGAAAAAATTGTGCAAGTAATTGGAATATAACAAAGGAGAAGAAATGAAGAAAGAAAAAACCAAAGAAAAAAAAATAAACATTTTAAAAGAAATGTTTTCTGTAAAAGAAGTAGCTATTATAGTATTAATAACTTGTATAATAACAGTTTCTTTTTCTTTACTAGTTTTTTACATTAGCCCAAAAAGTGAAGTAAGTAATGAAAACGAAGCAATTCGTGAGATAAAAGAAGAGTTTGAGTATATTAAAACTAATTTCTTTCAAAATATTGAAGATGATGCTTTAATTAACGGAGCTATTAAAGGAATGATGGAAGCGTTAGGTGATGATTATTCTGAAGTAATAGATGATAGTGATTTTGATACTTATAATATTATTTTAGAAGGCGAATATTATGGTATTGGTGTACAAATTGCCAATACTGAAACAGGCACAATACTTATAACGGCTGTCTTTGATGACACTCCAGCTAGTAGGGGTGGATTAGAAGTAGGAGATGTTATAACAAAAATTGACAACGAATCATTAGTAGGAAAAACCGCTAAAGAACTAGGCGACATGATTAAATCAGTCAAAAATAAAACATACCTGTTTACTATTACAAGAAATAACGAAGAAAAAGAATATAGTATTACAACAGAAAAGGTTGTCTTAGATTCTATTTCATATAAAGTAATGGAAAGTGAAAAGAAAATAGGATACATATACATTAGTGTTTTTGCAAACAATACTGATGAACAGTTTGAGAGCGCTTTACAGTTCTTAGAAGAACAAAATATAGAAGGATTAATTATTGATGTCAGAGATAATGCCGGAGGACATCTTCTAACACTTACAAACATATTGTCACAAATAGTTGATAAGAGCTATGTTATATATCAGACAAAAGATAAAGACGATAATATTACAATGACATATTCAAGTGGAAAAATTACTAAAGAATATCCAATAGTAGTTATTGGAAACAACAATTCAGCATCAGCTTCTGAATTATTAATTAGTGCTTTAATGGAAACAAAGGGAGCTAAGTTTGTTGGCGAGACAACTTTTGGTAAAGGTAGCGTTCAAGAACTAAAAACTTTATCTACTGGTGAACAATACAAAATGACTACCAAAAAATGGTTAACTTCTAAAGGAGTGTTTATTGACAAAATAGGCATTACCCCAGATTATATTGTTACTTTAACTGAAGAATATTACAATAATCCCTCAGACGAAACTGACAATCAACTTATTAAGGCAAAAGAATTATTCTTAGGAATGTAAAAATAAAAACACAAATCAACCAAAAAAGGTTGATTTTTTCATTTGTTTTAAACAAATATAATAAAAGAAAAGTATTTTTTATAAACTTCTTGACAAGTTTTTGCGCCTTTGATATATTAGAGCAGTGCTTTTGGATGAAAAGCCTTTGTAAACAAAAGTTTTTTTTAAAAAAAGTACTTGACTTAGGCATTATCAAATGTTATATTGGTAATGCACTTCACAAAATTAGTGCAAATGATCTTTGAAAACTGAGCAAAACGTCAAAAATTCATGAGTTTAGAAGTCAGGATTTATTACAAACTTATAACAAAAAAAATATTTTTTTTTGGAGAGTTTGATCCTGGCTCAGGATGAACGCTGGCGGCATGCCTAAGACATGCAAGTCGAACGAAATGGTTCATTGAAAGCTTTGTGCTTGCACAAAGACGGATATGATCTATTTAGTGGCAAACGGGTGAGTAACACGTGGGTAATCTACCTTAGAGACTGGGACAACAGTTAGAAATGACTGCTAATACCGGATAATTCATAAACGGAAAACTGTTTATGCTAAAAGAAGCTTTCGCTTCACTTTAAGATGAGCTTGCGGTGTATTAGCTAGTTGGTGGGGTAAAGGCCTACCAAGGCAAAGATGCATAGCCGAGCTGAGAGGCTGGACGGCCACACTGGGACTGAGACACGGCCCAGACTCCTACGGGAGACAGCAGTTAGGAATATTCG
>CAYYQX010000010.1:0-14233 GCA_964473455.1 uncultured Muribaculaceae bacterium
ACTATATTTAGTGATTAATTTCTATTATGGTGACCAGTATGGGATTCGAACCCATGGGTGCTGCCGTGAAAGGGCAGTGTGTTAAGCCACTTCACCAACTGGCCAAAAAAATGGCGCCTCAAGTAGGACTCGAACCTACGACCCCTTGATTAACAGTCAAGTGCTCTAACCGACTGAGCTATTGAGGCACATAAATAACAAAATCATAAATGGTGGGCCTGAATGGACTTGAACCATCGACCTCACGCTTATCAGGCGTGCGCTCTAACCAGCTGAGCTACAAGCCCATTTATCCCAATGACTTTATTAGTATATAGTATTTTTATTTGTTTGACAATACTTTTTTTAAACTTTTCACTACTTTTTACGATTGAATTGTAAAACTATTATTGATAGGAACAAGGCCAATATAAGTATTCCCATCACTTACATTTATTTCATTACCACTTAAGTCTTTATACACAGTTTGACTAGATCTACTTGTCTTATACCATTTTATTGGAATTGAATAACCATTAGTAATATAATAGCCATCCCCGCTACCTATGTTTTTATAGTCAAGTAATATATTATTCCCAGGATATAAAGAATTGTTAACTTTAACAACAATAATGTTTTTAAAAGTAATGTCAGCTTTTGTTACATAGTCTTTTGTAACAGTGTTGTTAACATATCTTACATATACTTTATTATTTGAATTATACACAAAACTTGTATTAGCGTAACTTGAAAAAGTCAATTTAAAGTTATTTGTAGGAGTTCCACTACTTAAATCAACTTCATCTACTGTATAGTTTAAAAGTGGTTCTTGCGTAGTTGTTGCTCTATAACCTTTAGCGGTAATAACATTTTTTATATTTGTCATCGTTGTAAAGGCTGTATGTTCATAAGCAACAGGTAAGCTTGAATCTCTAAAAAAACCACTATCGTATAAGCCATTTATATTATTAATACCCAACGTTGGAATTTGATTTTCTGCTACATAACTCCAGCCAAAATGAACATAAACCGCATCATTTTCCATAACATAGTCTAAATAATAATGCCTAGCACTTCTAACAGAGCCGATTCTTGCGGTGTTTTGGTCTTTATATAAAGCCATTAATCTAGTTATTCCACTTTCAACTTGGATCTCATAAACAATGTATGCATCTTGTAAGCCTGACTGATATGGTCTTGCTTCATTAATGTTATTAATCATTACAGCAACCGGTCTTGTATTTGAATCAACATCAATTATTGTCAGCTTTTTTTCTTCTATTACTTCTTCTACTTCCTCTACTACTTCTTCTTCAGTTTCTATTTCTTCTTGTTTTATTTCTTCTTTTGGTTTATCACTTAAAACAATGTATAAAAAAACTCCACCAAAAACAAGTAGTAAAACACCTAAAATAATCATTATTTTTTTTCTATTTCTCATACCCACACCTATTATTAATATAACATAAATATAATAAAAAAAGCATAAAAACAATTATGCTCAATTAAACTTTACATATTTTTTTGTATAAAAATTGTTTTATTTGCTTCCTTGCTTTCTTTGTTTCATAGCAAAAGTAGATTTTCCACTTCTATTAAAAGCCGACATTTTATTATTGAAATATGGTTTTGCCAAAAAGCTAGGTTTTCCTTTTACGACTGGCCCTTTTCCTTTTGAGTTTTGTTCATTAGACATATACTACACCTCCTTTATTATTTCAACAACATTATATAACAAGTTTTAAAACTTATCAATAATGATTTAATTTTTTTTATACTTTATCTATTTTTTCCATATAACAATATGGACTATCTTTAAATTGGTTATATGTCTCTAATAATTTTGTAACACTTTTTGATGCTTTATCTAATCTAACTATACTTTCTTTTTTCAAACATAAAGGAACTACTACTCTTTTTTTGGCTTCAACTGAAACAAAATAATTTTTTGGTTTTATTTGTGTTCTAATAACTTTGTTACTGTTCTTAAATACATTCCAAGATTCTTCATTGTTAAGAACTTTTATAATTTCTGCTTCTTCTTTAATATATAAGTCATTTAGAGTAATCTTATTGTTTCTGATGGTCTTTTCCAATATATCTGCGATATACTGCATAATAAATTTATCCTCGCAACTTTGAAGAACCATACTATATTCATAAACAGCTTCAAAAAACAGCTCGCCACTTTTTACACTTTTAAACCCAAGTTCATCTTTTTTATCTTCATCTAATAAAACAGTTATATTCTCGTAAATTTCTCTTATTTGTTGTAGCGTATATACATTTAACCAAATATATACCGTGTGTAAAACACCGTCTAATCTATCCGCACATAACTTTGGACTTTTATTTTCAATTATTGAATACTTTTTAACATCTACTATATCTTCAACATCAATATTGTCTTCTTTAAGTAACGCCATAATGTCATTAGAATTCAAAATAATATCTCTAACAGACATTTCAGATGTTTCTTGATTAATATAGTCTTTTAATAAATAATCAATTGTATGACTAAATACAGGTGTTCCAAGATCGTGAAATAAAGCAGCCAACGTTTGTTTTTTATCTTTTGTAAATTTCCAAGTTATTAAAGCTACAGAAATACTGTGATCAAATCTTGAATACCAATATCTAATGTCATAAATCTTACAATAATCACATCCACAAAATTGGCCGATTCCTTTAAGACGTTTTAACTCTTTTACATTTAAGTATTTACTAATGAAATCTGGGTAATCGTCACCACATAGAATACTCCAGTATTCTAAAAGTTCTTCTCTCATAATGTTCTCCTACTTATTAATCGATGCATTATATATTTGTTTTACTTTATCACTTAAAACTCTGTCAAATTCTTCAGATGTTTGATTTTTATTTAAACCTTCTAATAAAGCCCTAGAAAAAGATGCGACAACATTTATATTGTTTTGTAACCTTTTATTAGCTTCCATCATACTATAGCCACCAGATAAAGCAACTACTCTAAGAACATTTGGATGATTTGTATAATCAAGATAAAAGTTATCTATCGTTGGTATAGTAAGCTTTAAAACAATGAATTCCTCTTTATTTAGTGTTTTTAAATGATTGTCTATTTCTTCTTTAAGAATAATCTCACACTGCATTTTATCTTCTGCATTAATGTCCACTTCTGGTTCAACTATGGGAATAAGACCTTTTTCTATTATCTTTTTAGCATAAAAGAACTGTTGATCTACTATTGCTTTTATGCCTGCTCGATTTGGTTTCTTGATAACCGAACGCATTTTAGTCCCAAATACATTATAATTTTTAGCAAGAGAAAGAATAGAATCTAAGTTATCAATTGGTTTTAACAGCATAACTCCATTCTTTTCTTCTTCTTTTCCTTTATCTATTTTTAAAAACGTCACTACTTGTTTTTTGTTCCACAAATAATCTACAATATTTAAACCATCAATTTGAACATCAAGAGTCTTTTTAAACAAAATAGTTCCAATTATATAATTACTATTAAAAGAATTGCTTGTAACAATTCTTTTTCTAATAGCGTTAATTAAATTAAACATTTCTTCTTCGTTTACATATTCTTCTTCGTTAATACCGTACATTTTTAGAGCTTTTGGCGTACTCCCACCACTTTGGTCTAAAGCCGCAATAAAGCCTTTTTTGTTTTTAATTACTTCAAGTTTTTCTTGCATATATGTCTCCTTTAAGGTTGCATTACTCCAAAAAATACTAGCCAAGCAAGTACTGTTTTAGCAGTTAAGCTTAAAATGATGTATGCTCTTTCGCCATATAAATAGTTTTTCCATTTACCAATCTTCTTATATTGAAGAATCATATTTATTGGAAATAGGTTAAAGAATACAAAGTATGAAGCAAATATTGCATAAACAAACCAAGGTACTTCAGCTGGATTAGAATTACCAAAGGCATACATTATAACAACTACCCAAGGAATAATTCCGGCAACTGATCCAAATACGAAAGGCATCCAATCTACTTTGTCCTTTTTTTGATTCATTTTTTCCATTAATAATCCAAATAAATTCATAGTCGCATTTAGACCAAATATAAGAATTAATGCGCCTATATCATATACACCAAATAGTACAGCAATCAGCATTATCATTAGTGATGAAGATATAGCATATTCATACCATCTAAACTTATTTATTTTTTCATCTAAGTCCTTTAAATATTTTTTTCTATTAATAACAATTATAAAGTGAAATAAAGCTGAAATAAGCAAGAAAAAGCTTACTAACATAGCAAAAGGTAAATCAAATAGTCTTTTAACATCTGTTACTAAACTCATTGAAGTTGTATCAAATCTTAAAAAGTATGAAAATATTACTGGTTTAAAGTTTGCGATTTTGTCTACACTAAATGAAATAATCAACATTGCAAGTCCTTGGATAAAGTGTATTATCCCCATTGTTAGATTAAATTTTACTAATTTATTCATAGATCCTCCTATTTTTCTACCGCATAAGTTATGCGATAAACACTAACTTTAACTAATTTTGAATCTTTAGAATTTTTAGTGAAATCACTAAAACTAGATACTCCAATATAATCTGTGTTACTTAAATAAGAAATTCTTTGAATAGTTCTAGTTTTGTCTTCATATTCTAAAGCTGCAAAACCACTATTAGTATAATAATAATCACTTAAATCCATAAAAACACGATATAATGAGACATATTCTACTACTTCTGGTGCTTCATTAACTACAAATTCATAGTCAACAGTTGATTCAACAGTTTTTTCGTTTATTTTTACTTCTGTTAAAATATATTTTATACCTTCTAGTTCGTTTGCCTGACTAATATCAAATCCAACATGTACTTCTGTCTGATTATCTATTTTGAATATCTGCGTACTAGCTAAGTATGTTTCTAATAGTTTATCACTTTTATTGTATACGTTAACTGTAATATCAATTTGTTCATTGATAGCTAGTGGTGTACTTAAAGTAATGTCTGCGATTAGTTGTAAGTTACCATAAGTGTCAATACTATAATCAATGTCTTTAGAAACTACTCTATCATCATCATTTTCTGTTGTATCTGCAATTTCAGTTTCTTTTTCTTCTTCTTTATTTTCTCCTTTCCCATTAAAAATTAAATACCCAACTATTATGAGTGAAAGCAATAAAACAAAGGTGCCTACTATTTTAATAACTTTTGAACTTTTCATATTTACTCCTATCTTAAATTCATTATAGCACAAAATAAAAATTTTTTTAATAGTTAATATTTGTTTCTAAAAAAGCTAATCTATTTTTCTTTTGAATTGTAATTGAGCCAATTCTTTTGGGATTTTTTATATACATTAGTGTTCCATAGTTCGCATCTTTTTTAATATCCCAATAACTATTTGGTGCGAGAATATATTTGTTATATTCCTTTTTAAGCTTTTGTATTTTTACTTCTGATAAGTTAAAAAACAAAACTTTTTCGATAATAAAGAGTCCTATTATTTTTCCACCAGTTTCTTTTAAATAAACTATTTCATTTTCTTTTACTTTTTGATAGGGAGTGATTTTTTTCTTACTAAATCTACTTTCAATAGTTTTCTTCCCACTTAATATCATGTCTATTGTCAATTTATCCATTACAGCTATATGATTCATATTTTCTCCTTATAAATATTATATAGTATTTATGTATATAAAAAAACTAATATGAATATTAGCTTTAATTTACTTTTTAGTTATTAAAAGTTTTTGTAAAACTTTTGGATGACCGGCTATGTATAAACTCCCATTAAAATAATTCCCTCTTCTAACAGGTTTAAGCCAGGATGGTTTATGTGACCAAATTTCATTTGCATCTCTTCTAGTAAAATGGAAAGCTAATGAATACTGATCAGATTTTTTTTCTTCTTCATATACAGTTATTAAAAACTCTTTTGTGATTTTTTTCGAGTTTGCTTCTTGATATTGAAATCCTAATAAATCTAAGTCCTGATGCAATCTCGATAATAATTCTTCTTGACTAGTTATAGTTCTATCACAAGTAGGGTCGCTTATACAACCTGGAAACCAGAAATTATGGCGCTCATCTTCAACTGGAAGATCTAATGCATATGCATAACAATTAGCAAACACAACATTTCTCCATAATTGTGGTTGGAAAGTTGGCGGGTATTTTTTACCCAGTAACATTTTTCTTACTTCTTCTAACTTTCTAATGCGATAATCCCTAATAGATTCCATAATATTCCTCTTTTTTATTTACTATCATACTAAAAGAGTAAATATTTGTCAAAGTTTAATCAAAAATATACCAAGGACAATTAAGATCGCCGCTATTACTTTTATAAGTAACCTGTTTCTTTCTTTTAAGAATATATATCCTGCAAAAACATTTAAAATAGTCGCTACTGCGCAAAGGGGCGCAATAACACTAACTTCTCCTAACTGATAAGCTCTAAGAGATGACAACAGCAACATTCCCCAAGAAAAAGCAGTAAGAAAGATGGCTTTTTTATTTCCTTTAACATATTCTTCTTTAATACTTTTATATCGTATTCTTTCAAATATAATTATTAAAAGTGCGGGTATAAGTAGTGTCATAGCAACATAAAAAGATAAATTAAATGATTCTGAAATATTAATATCTAGCAAAACTGCAATTGTTACCGTTAAGTTAGCTAAAATACCTAAAAATATATATTTATTATATTTTAAATCTCCTTTTTTATAAAAAACTAAAACATTACTAATAATAATCAATATCGCACCAATTATTTTAGTTAAAACAAGAGGTTCTTTAAATAAGACAATACCTGAAATAATTAAAAAAACTGTTGAAATTCTTTTTAGTATACTATAAGTTGAAGCTTCAATATTACTTCTAACTACAGTCCCCATTCTGTCTGTTAGGGCATAAAATATACAAGAAGCAAGTAACAATAAATACACTTTTATATCACTTGGAAATTCAAAACTAAAAAATGGTAAAAAAAGTAAAACAAATATTCCACCAAGTAGTTCTAAAAGAACAGTTAAAGAACCTGGCTTTGTCATACTTTTTGTTGCTACTTTAAAAAAATGATTAGAGAATACAGAAGAAACTAAAAAAACTAAGACATAAAAATACCATGTATTAAATATTGCCATAAAGTTCACCTTGTATATATTATATAACATTTATTACAAAAAAAAAGAATTAGATTAACTAATTCTTCTAGATTTAACAAATTTTTTTGGTTCTTCTAAATTTATTATTTGAAGCATTCTCAAATATGAAACTATACTACAAAGACTATAAAGCAATAGTTCGTTTTCCATGCCCCAAGCACTCAGCATTGAGTTTGCGTCGCATTTTTTATATAAATCACTAAATGCTGAAATTTTTGCGTTTTTCCATTCTATAAAGTCTTTATTTTCACTAACTAGACCTCTACTTAATTTAAGATATGCAGTTGTTACAACAATCAAATCTGTTGGTGAATAAATAGATGATCCTCTATCTAAAGAGTTTTCTATTTTTTCGAATGTATTTTGATAAGCACTTTGTATTTCTTCTAATGAGGAGTCTAAAGTTACCCCTAAAACCTCCCAATAATCCATACCGTGCTGATTTAACCGTGACATATTTATTTTCTCTCCTTAACTGAGGATGTATTGTAGCAGAAAAACACTGATATGTCAAATCAACCCATTATATCATCCTTGCTTTTTTAGCAAAATACATATATAATCTATTTAAAGTTATAATGCTAGAAAGGAAAAATTTTAATTAGCGCCAGGCCTTTAATTAGGTGACGAGGGATAGTAGTTATCGAAATATTCGGCGGATGCTACTACGAAGTTTAAGTGTACTTGAAGATATATTTTAAAAAACAAAATCAATATTGTAACAAAGAAATATACCAACACATTTTTTAATAATGGAGGAAAAATATGTGTGGTATAATTGGCTGCGTAAGTAAAAAACGCGCTATACCTGTTTTAATTAACGGTTTAAAAAACTTAGAATATAGAGGCTATGATTCAGCTGGAATAGCTTATATAAAAGATAACAAAATAAAAACAATAAAATCAGTTGGTAGAATTAGTAACCTAGAAGAAAAAGTCAATCTTAATGAAAATACTTTTATAGGAATTGGACATACTAGATGGGCAACTCATGGAAAACCAAATTTAGTTAATTCTCATCCCCACTCTGTTGGCGATATTACCTTAGTTCACAATGGGATTATTGAAAACTATGAGGAATTAAAAAAAGAACTAAAAAGCTATTCATTTAAAAGTGATACTGATACAGAAGTCGCTTGCGCTGTAATTGACAGTTTGTATAACAAATCAAAAGACATTATCCAAGCTTTAAATGAAGCAAGTAAAATGTTTGTAGGGAGCTATGCTTTAGGTATATTAGTTAAAGGTAGTAATAACTTATATTGTCTAAAAAAAGATAGCCCTTTAGTAATTGGTGTTAGTGATACTGCTAACTTCATCGCATCTGATGTTAGAGCTTTTTTAGAACACACTAATAAATATGTTGATTTAGAAGATAATGAAATTGGTGTTATAAATAAAGAAGTAACTGTATATGATAAATTAAAAGAAAAACAATTTATTGTTAGAACCTATAACCATGATTTCAATATAATTGATAAAGGTAAATATGATCATTTTATGTTGAAAGAAATACATGAAGAAAGTATTGTTATTAAGAATCTAATTAATGATAAAAAACTTTCAAATCAATTAAAAACTATTAATTTAAAGCAATACAGTAGTATTGATATTGTTGCTTGTGGTAGTGCTTATCACGCTGGACTTGTTGGCAAAAACTTAATAGAAAAATATTTATCTGTTTTTGTCAACGTTGAAATAGCAAGTGAATATAGGTACAAAAAAATATTAAACAAAAACAATAAATTAGTTATATTTATATCGCAGTCTGGTGAAACAGCAGATACGCTTGCTTGTTTAAAATTAGTTAAAAAACTACATATTAAGTCACTGGCGATAGTAAACGTTGTTGGCAGTTCTATTGCAAAAGAAGCAGATGAAGTGTTGTATACAAACGCTGGAATTGAAGTTGCTGTTGCAACTACTAAAGCATACCTTGCTCAAATTTTTATGCTTATGTTATTAGTTAAATTTAATGCTAAATTGTCTATTAAGAAAGAATTAGATGAGCTTCCTAATTTGATCAAAAAAACTGTTGATTTTGATTATAAAAACATAGCTGACGCTATTTATCAAAAAGAAGATATCTTCTTTATAGGTAGGCAAATTGATTTTGCTATCAGTATGGAAGGCAGCTTAAAGTTGAAAGAAATATCTTATATTCATAGTGAAGCTTATCCATCAGGTGAATTAAAACATGGAACTATTTCGTTAATCAATGATGGCTCGATTGTTTTTGGAGTATTAACAGATAAAAGTGTTATAGATAAAGAAGTTAGTAATTTAAAAGAAGTAATGGCAAGAGGAGCAAATATATTTACTATTGGTAATGAAAACATCTTAAATATTCAAAATCACATTACCACTTTTAAAACACATGATTTATTATCCCCTATTCTAACAATAATACCTCTTCAACTAATTGCTTATGAAGTAGCTAAAAAAAGAGGATGTGACATTGACAAGCCTAAAAATTTAGCTAAATCTGTGACAGTAGAATAAAACTCGGTTAATACCGAGTTTTTTATTTAAGCACTAATTATCACAATTGTCTTTTATAAATTTTTCTTTTTTATTGGCAATAAACTTTACTATTTCCATTATAAACAATAAAGGAATTGCTAGTAAGAAAATCATCACTGCATCACTTAAACCAATTGGACTAGTCATTAGTACTTCTTGCATAAAAGGGATATGTGTTGCCGCTATATGAAGTAATAACGCCCCCATTACACCAAAAATCAATAATTTATTGTTTTTAAAAGGTATTTTAAAGACTGATTTTTTTTCTGATCGGCAATTAAAGACATGAATATTCTGCATAAAAATCATTAATAATAATACATAATTTCTAGCTATTGCTTCATCAAAGTGTAAACTATTGATTAAATAATACCAAAGCCCAAATACCGCAATACTCATAATTAATCCTGATATTAATGTTTGTTTTATCATTTGAAAATCAAATATTTTTTCTTTTGGATTTCTAGGTGGCCTTTCCATTGTTTTTTCTTCGCCACCTTCAAAAGCTAGTGCAACATCTTGAATACCGTTTGTAACTAAATTTAGCCATAAAAGCTGAACAGCAACAAAAGGCAGTGGTAAATTTGCAAATATAGCCAAGAAGAATACCATAATTTCGGCAAAGCCTGTTGAAACTAACAAATATATTACTTTTCTAATATTATCATAAGCAAATCTTCCTTCTTCTACTCCAGAGACAATCGAAGAAAAATTATCGTCAATAATTATCATTGAACCTGTTTCTTTAGCAACGTCTGTTCCACTTCCCATAGCAATTCCAATATTAGCTTTTTGAAGAGCTGGTGCATCATTTACGCCATCTCCTGTTACAGCTACAAATTCATTATTTTTACGAAGTGATTTTACTATTAAGGCTTTTTGGGATGGAGAAATACGAGCAAAAACCGTATTTGTTTTAACAACATTGTCAAATTCTTCAACACTTCTACTTAATAGGTCTTCTAACTCTTTTCCGGTTATCGCACTTTCATTTTCTTCTAAAATTCCTAGTTCTTTTGCAATAGCCGAAGCAGTTAATGGGTGATCCCCTGTTATCATTAAAACTTTTATACCAGCCCTGTGACATTTTAAGACGGCTGATATAGATTCTTTTCTAAGTGGATCTATAAAAGCAAGTAAGCCTAAAAAAGTTAGATTTGGAATGTCTTTTGTGTCATAATTCCTTTTATCTAAAAAGTTGTTTACTTCAGCTGTAGCAACCGCTAAAACACGGTATCCCTTTTTAGCTAAGTCTTCTGCTTGTTTTTCAATTAAATCTTTATCTATTTTTTTGATTCCTTCTGAATCTTTCATATGCGTTGAAAATTCAAGGATAGTTTCTACTGCTCCTTTAATCCCAATATAATGTTTATCTTTTTTATAAAAAGTAGCAGAGTATTTATTTTCTGATTCATAAGGTATTGTAGAAAGAACATTGTTTTCTTTTAAAAGTGCTTCTTTGTCTATTTTTAATTTATAACCTAGTGATAAAATGGCAATATCCATATAATCGCCATAACAAAGCCAATTATTATTATCTTTTTCTAATTTAGCTTCATTTGCTAAAATTGAAACTTTTACTAGTTCTTTTAGGTCATCAAAAGAAGCGTTATCATTTAATGGCTTTACTTCCCCAATTCCGTTATAACCTTCACCTGTTACTTCAAATAAAGCACCATTAGGTAATAATACACGCCTAACAGTTTGTTCATTGACAGTTAAAGTTCCTGTTTTATCACTAGCAATAACTGTACAACTACCAAGGCTTTCAACAGCTGTTAATTTTCTTATTATAACGTTATTTTTTAACATCTTTTTGGTGGCAATAGATAAAACAACAGTAAGAGCTACAGGAAGACCTTCTGGGATTGCTGAAACTGATAGGGCAACGACAAAGAAGAATATTTCTTTAGCTGGATATCCGTCTAAAGATAAAATAACAGTAAATAAAATAGCAACTATCAAAACAACTATTGTTATATGACGAGTAAATTTTCTCATTCTAATTACTAATGGAGGTGGAGTTTCTTTAGCCATTATAACTTCTTCGGCAATTTTACCAACTTCCGTTTTTAACCCTGTTTTAACAACTATGCCTACTCCTCTACCTGATATTATCTTAGAACCAGCAAAGCACATGTTTTTTCTTTCACTAATTAAGGCTGTTTCTGAGATTTTATCTGCTACTTTTAAGAATGGTAGTGATTCTCCTGTTAAAAAAGACTCATCGATTGTTAAGTTGTTAACTTCTATTAATCTAATGTCGGCCGCAACTTTATCACCTGATACAAGAAAAACAACATCTCCTGGCACTAATTCTTCAGAATCAATAATTTCTTCTTTTAAATCTCTTCTAACTCGCACCTTTACTCTTACTAAAGAATTTAAACTAGCAGCTGTTTTTTCAGCATTTCTTTCTTGAATTGACCCGAGTGTTGAGTTTATTAATACAACAAGCATTATAAAAAAGGCATCTACTCTTTCTTTGATAAGAATTGAAGCAATAGCCGCACCTATCAAAATAAAGATAATTGGATTAATAAATTGCTTAAAAAAAATAAATAAAAAAGAAGGTGTTTTTTTAGTTGGTAAGACATTTCTACCATATGTTTTTTTTCTTTTTAAAACTTCTTCTTTTGTTAAGCCGTCTTTGTCACTTTTTAATAAATTAAAAACTTTTTCAATGTCTATTGAATGCCAAAGTGTTTCATTAGTTATTTTTGTTTTATTTTTTCTCATATTACTTCACCTATTTTATTAAAGTTTACCATTTTTAATATTTTTTCGCAATAAAAAAACTAATTGCTTAGTTTTTATTATTAATTTACTTTTCCCCAAACCTACGTTTCACTAAAATCTTTTGAGGTTCTCCAACACCAAGACGAATATGATCAGATAAAATCTCTGTTTCGTCTGTAAGATGGTCTGTTCTACTGCATGTTAGTTGATTTAATACGGCAAAGTTTTCTGACCCTTTTGGAATAAAATATATATCAGTTGATTCACTATCTTCGCTTTTTATATCTCCTATCTTGATAGTGATGGCTGGTTTTTCTAAAGAAATATTCAATTTTTTTGTTACACTCAAGCCTTGTAAAAAGGATTCTGTATTTGCTTTTATATTATAGATGGATTGTAATTGGTCACATAAATTATTTAATCTTAACCTAATATAAGCTTTTTCTTGCTCAATTCTTTTAATATTTGCTTTTTCCACTAAAGAGAATTTTATTGCGCTAACTATTGAAATCGGTACTAATATATTATATGGGACTCCAGTTTTTAAGGCCACAAAACAGCCAATCAGTAAACCTATAGATGCCAAAATTCCATCTTTTAAAAATGTTAAAAATGCTTCGCCTTTATTTCTTAATCTTTTAATGTCATTTGCAAGATTTCCTATATATTCAAGTTTTTCCATTTATAAACTCCCCTTTTTCTTTAATGGAAAGTATTATACATTTTTTTTGAAAAAAGTCAAATATAATTATTTTCGATATAATCTTGTAATATTTGAACCATCTAAATTCATATTAGAAGTTATCGCAATAAATTTGTTAATTGTTAAATCTTGCGCATAATCTAAAACATATATTTTATCTTTTACAATATTAACATAATATCCCCATGAGACTCCTGAATAAACTAATGTATCAGAAGAAGTCGTCATACTAAGTTTATATATATTATATGGGTATGCCATTCTGTCACTTAAATAACTGTCACTGTAAACAACATAAAATATATTTTCTTTATAAGAGTTAATTTTTGATATATATGTTCCATCACTCATTCTAACAGTATTAATGTTTTTACCATCTACGTCAGACACCTTTATATTATCATCTAAATCTAAGTAGATTATTTTTCCTTGACCTATGATAAATTGAGCTACTTCATCATTTAATATTACTTTAGCGTTACTTCCATCAGGTTCTGCTTGATATACATAATCATCACTTAAATAATATAATTTCTTTTCATAAACAATACTACTATAACTGTTAGTATTAACTAGCTGAACTTCATTTGTTCCATCTAAATTAGATCTATGAATAGAGTAAACATCTTCAGCATTTTCCTTTACATAGTAAAGATAATTATCATAAAAATACATGTTAAAGCAGTACCCTGTGTTTATTCTTTCGTATGTTCCGTCGGTTAGATTCATTCTAAATAAATTATATGTATTATCTATTTTTACCCCTTCATTACCAGAAAAGTATAAATAGTCTCCTTTAAGTGCGAAAGACCAACCAAAACCATCAAATATACTTCTTGTTGTTCCACCTTTAGTCATGTATATATGAGAATCGCCACTTTCATCAAAAGTGGAATAAAATTGTTGTTCTCCGTCATCAAAATAATATTGCCCGTTCATGATGTTTCCAAGGTCATCCATATTAACACCTTGTGAGACTTGAGATGACAAGCTATTGATAGTCTCGTTTATTTCTTCTGTTGTACATCCAAATAATAAGATAGAAAATAGAAAGACAAAAAGTAATTTAATTTTCTTCATAAATACCTCCATATAAAGAAATTTATTCTTTAATTAAATATTACCACAAATATTTCATAAATACAAAAAAA
>CAYYQX010000011.1:0-8876 GCA_964473455.1 uncultured Muribaculaceae bacterium
TGCTATAATTTAAATAGGTGATAATATGATAAAAGTAGAAAACTTTACAAAAAAATATGGAGACTTTCTAGCCGTAGATGACATTAGCTTTCACGTCAATAAAGGCGAAATAGTTGGGTTTGTAGGTAAGAACGGAGCAGGTAAATCAACAACCATTCGAACTATGGTAAATATGCTTTTTCCAACTAATGGGAAAATTACAATCAATGAATTGGATTCAATAAAAGACACCAAAGAAATAAAAGAATTTCTAAGTTATATGCCTAGTGATTCTAATTTTTATGACAACTTAAAAGTATCAGAAATATTTAAGTTCTGTTTAAAGTTCTCAAACAAAGACTATAAAGAAGTAAAAGAATTATCTAAATACTTTGAATTAGATTTAAATAAAAAGATTCATGAATTAAGTACAGGAAATAGAAAGAAAGTATCTATCATTCAATCATTACTAAAAGACAATAAAGTAATAATACTAGATGAACCAACAGGTGGACTAGACCCTTTAATGCAAAAGAAATTCTTTGATTTAATATTAAAAGAGAAGAAAAGGGGAGTTACAATATTTTTGTCAAGCCATAATCTAAGTGAGATAGAAAAGTACTGCGATAAAGTAATTATAATTAAAGCAGGCAAGATAGTTGAAACAGTAGATTTAAATAATAAAAATAAAGAAACAAAATATATCATAAGTTATGAAAATAATAAACATGAAAAGAAAAAATACCAGTATGATGGAGATTTAAATAAATTAATTAAAGAACTAAGTGATATTAAACTAAGTGATTTAGAAATAAGAAAAAAGACTATTGAAGAAGAATTTATCTCTTATTATGAGGATGGTGAATAATTAATGAAAAAAATTAATTTTAAAAACATCAAAAACATTATTAAATTAAATTTAAAAATTAATAAGAATAGTATTATAGGCTGGAGTATAGCCGTATTTCTACTAATGTTTTTATATATGATACTATTTTCATCTATGAAAGACATTGCCTTAGCTAAATTAGAAGCTATGCCAAAAGAAATGCTAAAGCTTTTTAACATGGATGATCTAACCGATATGAATAACTATATTAAATACTTTGGTATGATTTTTAGTATTATGTTAATAGTAATAAGTATATACGCCGCAACCTTTAGCGCCAAATTAATATATAAAGAAGAAAACACCAAATCAATTGAATTCTTAAATTCCCTTAATGTTAACAGAAGTGAAATATATATATCTAAGTTAATAACATCCTTTATAGCTGTTACTCTAGTATTACTTAGCTGTGTATCCGCAGCCTTAATAGGTGGATTAATAAATGGTGGAGAAACATTTGTCATATATGACTTTATTAAGATAATAAAAATGAGTAGTATATCTGTATATTTCTTTATGGCAATATCTTTTCTAATATCTGGAATTACGGCTAAAATAAATCCATCATCTATCTCATCAATACTTGTTTTATTTTCATATATGATTGGTTATTTGGGCATATTGTTAGAAAAGAAATTTATCACATACTTTAGTTCTTTTGAATCATTCAGCGCTAAAGCTGTATTGAATATGACAAGTACTACTACAATATTGTTTGGAATATATTTTACCTTAATAATTATATTTATATTAATTGGCCATAGGTTTTATAAAAGAAGAGACTTTGTTATATAGGAGGATATGTGAGAGAGTTTATTAGGGGTGTTGAAAAGCTAATTGATCCAATAACCGTTGGCACATTACATTTTATGCAAACTTTTAATAATTTGTTGCCAAAAAATATTCAAAAAAAATTAGTAAATAAGTCTTCTAAAGTCACACCATATATGGGCTTTGTCATCGAACCATATAGTTGTTTTCTTTGCTATGAAATAGTAGATGTAGAAAGAGCTAAAAAATTAATACCAACTAATTTTAAACTAATAAAATGTAAAATATTTGATGATGATGAACCCAAGTACTATGTAATATTTGGCTGTGTTAATGCTCGCACTAGTGCTTTTATGGGCATGAGAGTAGAATTTTATGTAATGGCCGAAGACATTAATACAGGTTTACTAAGTTGGATAATAATAGATTATGACACTAACACTATTAGTTATGATAAAAAAAATGGATTAAGTAATTCAAACTGTTCTAACTCATTTATTACAACAGATTATGATGGGATATTGAGTGCAAATATAATAAGAAAAGATAACAGTAGAAAACTAATATTTGAAGTAGATATAACAAAAGGAAGCTGTAAAAAACTAGATCAAAGATTATGGTTAGAAGGTAATTTATCTATTGGCTACGGAAAAGATATATCAGATGATGGAGACATATTCTCTTTAAGATTTAATCCTGAAGAAGTAGAAGCAGCCTTAGAAATACCAATAAGTGCATTTAATTTAATTCATAATGATTGGCATAAAGGATTATATAAAGAAACACCATCAAAAATAGTAATATTTCCTTATGCCCAACATTTTATATCAGACAGTCCAGGACATAAGAGTAACATAAAAAACAAAGAAGAATTAGTAAAGGCAGTAAACAAAATAGATTTTGATAAAATAAAAGTATTTTCAACTAAATCATTTAAAGTAATGTTTTTAGTTGGTGGTTTATTATCATTTATAGTATCCATTACGTTATTAGTATTATTGATCTTAAAATAAAATCTTTAAATCACTAAATGATTAGTGATTTTTAATTTACAAAAATGTCTTGTTAGCCAATTATATATTTATACTTAAGTATTATAGAGAAGACTGATATGGAAGTGACTTTATTTAAGGTGCCATTCATTGGCCATATCACGGTGGCATTAAATGAAACGTTAAATAAAAAGGGCAATTAATTTGCTTTTTTTCTGTAATTCAAATAAAAGGGAATGTGTTATAATTTAAGTAGGAATACGAAAAAAATAAGTATAAGAACTGCAAAAAAAGAAGATATCAATCAAATATGGGAATTAGGTAAAAATGTTGATGCTTTTGAAACATCGGAAGATACAGCAACATTTTGTCCAAAATCAATTTTAAAAAACTGCATTAATAAAAATGATGTCTTAATATTAGTGGCTGAATCAAAGGGGGATATTATAGGATTTTCATTATTAAACATTAATGATTCACTACGCAAAGGGGAAATTGAGAACATTTTTATATTAGAGCAATTTAGAAGACAAGGATATGGTAAAGATCTATTAAAAAGAAGTATTCAAGAATTTAAAAAACGCAAAATTGAAGATATTTGTGCGTTAAGCAATTCTGTTTCTTTTTTCGCTAATTTTGGTTTTTCAAAAGGTAAACAATTTCACTGGATGGAGTTAGCTCTTAGTAAGAGATTTAAAAAATAAAACTTAGTATAAAAATACTAAGTTTTTTGATATAATCTATATAGGTGATAATTATGAATAATAAAGTAGTTTGGGTATTTGGTTGCTCTGCTGCTGGTAAAGAGACTTTTATTTAAGAAATGTTGTTAAAAATTCGTCCTGAATTAATAAAACAATTAGGATGGCAAGATAAAGAAATAGTAGTAATTAACGAAAGTATTAATTATATTAAACAATCTGAAGACGATTCAATAGGAGACAAAAGACTTGAAATTATTGATAGAGTAATTGAAGAAAACAAAAGTAGATTTAATTCTATTATTTTAATCAAAGGTCAAAATATCGATTTTGATAATGATTTAGTTAATAGATTAAAAAGTAGACTACCAAATGTAGAATATGAAATAATATTTTTATTTAGTGATTTAGATACAATTTTTGAAAGAGCTAAGAAAAAAGCTTGGTTTACAGAAGAAGATAATAATAAAGATGAATGGTATAATCATTTGGTTGATTCGGCAAAAATAATAGATAAAGCTGAAGATATAAAAGTAATTTCAATTGATTCAACAAAAGGATTTAAAACATCTTCGTTTCCTGTATATGAAGTCCATGAGAACATTATATAAAACAATGAAAGACAAACTATAAAAAATAGTTGCAAAATATAAAAAAAGCAGTATAATAAAATAGTTATTTCAGGGAGGATTTATGAAGATATGTAGAATGTTGTACTCAAAACAACAAGTTCTAGAAGGAACACAAGGAGACGTTTTTAACAGAAATGTAATTTCTGAAGAAAATTACTCAAATCCAGTGTTTCTGGGTTTAATCAATGTTGATGATAATGAACCAATTGTGCTTTATCGAGCAACAAATAATTTAACAAAAATGGAACAATATGTTTTAATGGGTTTTATAGATAACGTTGAAGATCGTTCTTATACACAAATGAAATTGTATAATGGTATGGATGAAGATTTACATTACATAGTAGGAACTGTTGGAATACTTTATGACTTTAATGTTCCTGCTGTCGATATATATGCTTTGACATATACAGAAACATGTTACCATGAATCAATTAAAGAGACAGATAAAAAAGTACTTGAGTGTTTAAATGATACTAGTAAAACATTAGAAGAAAGACTACAAACAATACAAGATATTTATAAGGGCATGCAAAAAATAATTAAACGACCAGTTCAAGTATAATTAAATAATTTAGGGGGAAATATGAAAAAAAACGATGAACTAATAAAAAATTTAGCTATGTGGTATAAAGAAAATCATGGGAAGCATGTCGTTTTAACTGTTGAACAACAAATAAAATTTAAAAACCTAATCAAACAAGGCTTAGAGTACTATTTAGATATGGAAGTAACGTTTGATAAAAACAATCTTGATATTTTTTCTTTAACAACAACAGTTGAAGAAACCTCTGTTTCTATTAATTTAAGTAGTGGATTATGTTTAACAACAAAAGGCAAAAACAGCGATAAAATCAACAGTGCTTTTGCTTTAACAATTTCAAGAATATTAGACGAACCTTATGATTTTAAATATAAAGTATATCAAGAACAAAATAAAAAAAGAACTTGCTATTTTGTTTCTGAATGGCATTTTTTGCCAAGAGAAAGACTTGAAGAATTATTACCTCACTTAGATACTAATAATCCAATTTTTGTAGCTGATTTTAATGATTGTGAAACACCAACAATAATTGAAGATGCAAAAGGAGAACTATTATCTTCAGAAACATATATAAGACTTTTTGGTACACAAACTCCATCTGCACTATATGAAGAATATATAGTAAGACAAATCTTAAATAAAAGACCAGACATTTTGAAAGAGCAAGTATATGACTGGTTTAAAGAGTCAAAAGGCAAAACAAGGGAATTAATGAAAGGAACTGGTAAAAAGAAAGGAGTTCAACAATGAAAGAGTTAACATTTGAAGGAGATTTAGTTCAAGATATCAAGACATTAAATGATGAAAAAAGCATAAAAAAAATTAAAAAGATAAGGAGATTAGTACTTGATGTAGTTCTTGGGGTTTTTGCACTAGGCCCGATCATTTCATTTCTTTTAGTACCAGGATATACAATAAATGGTGTTATAATAAATTTTATCTTAGGTGTGCTAAGTGGCACTGCAATATTTATAACTGCAGATAGTTATATAACAAAAGTTGAACGAGAAAAAGCAGAAGCTAAAGAGCATTTAGAAGAGTTGAGAAAACAACTAGAATTTGAAAAGGTGTATGCAAACGTAAAAGAACTACAAGCAGCAGGAATTATTCAAGAAATAGGTTCAGTAACAAGAATAAATTATCAAAACCCAGATGAGACAATGAGAAGAGGAGAAAAAGTTTTACAAACTGTTCGTTTTCGCGACGATTATTGTCAGCCTAGGACTTTAGAAAGAAAAATAGTTCTAACAGAAGGTAGTGGTAAAGCAACATCTTCCAATTGGATGCTTTATGAACCAAAGGATAAGCCAAAGCGCCTTGCCTTGACTATAGGAACGCAAAGTCAGAGTGAATAAAAACTAATATTTGTATTAGTTTTTTTTATACAATAAGTTGTGTTATAATTTTTATAGGAGAATTTATGAAAGTAAGAGTTTTAATCGAAGGATATGCTAAAGAAGTAGAAGGGGAAGAGTTTGCCAGTTGCTCGACTGTTTTAATTGAAGACAATAACAACAAAATAATAGTAGATCCAGGGGCAAATAGAGAACTATTAATAGAAAGACTGAAACAAAAGAATCTAACTGTTAGTGATATTAATATAGTTTTGTTAACGCATACTCATTTAGATCACAGTTTATTAACAGGCGTGTTTGAAAATGCAAAAGTATACGATGATACATCCATTTTTTCTATGGACAGCAAAAATGTTGGCCACGAAAAGACAATAGGTGACAACATTGAAATAATTTCAACTCCAGGCCATGATCCATTTCACATGTCAGTTTTAATTAAAAATACTGATAAAGGAAACATTGTAGTATCTGGTGATGTATTCTGGTGGTGTGATGATGAAGAAGTAAGAACAGATAAGATTGGCTTATTAACAAGAGAAGATCCTTATGTTAAAGATGAAGAAAAATTAGTAAATAGTAGAAAAAAGCTTTTAGGAATAGCTGATTATATTATTCCCGGACATGGTAAGCCATTTTTTATAAAAAAGGAGACAATATGAAAATAGAAAATATTATTGCCAACAGTAAACATGCAAGAGGTTTTTATTCTCCTGCAAAAAAGATTGATTTAGGAGATTCATATTTGATATTTGTTTCTGGTATTCAATGTCCCAAAGATGAAAACAATAATATTTTAAGTGAAGACATTAATGAACAAACAACACTAGTTTTTGAAGAAATAGGAAAAATTCTAAAAAATGCTGGTGCTAGTTTTGATGATGTAGTAAAATCGGTGATATATTTGACTGATATGAATAATTTTCCTGTAGTATCTAACCTAAGACAAGAGTATTTTAAAAACTCAAAGCCAGTATCAACTATGGTTGAAGTCAACGCCTTTACCGAACCAAAATCAAAAATTGAAATTGAAGTAACAGCTTTTATAAGTAAGTGAAAAACTATGAATAAAAAAGAATTAATTAAATTAATAGACAGTCTGAATATTGATTTTGATGAATTTTGGATTCTATCTTCTGGCGCGCTAGTCTTAAGAGACTTATTTGATAAAGCAAATGATTTAGATATTGCAGTTACTTCAAAAGGATTAGAACAATTAAAAAAAAGATTTAATTTAAAGCAAAAAGAAAATGGTTGGTATATTGTTAATGACCAAGTTGAGTGTATGTTGGACACAAAAGAAGATTATAAAATAGAAAAAGCCGGAAAATATCAATTAGAAAGTTTGAAAAAATACTTTGAGTATCTTAAAACAAGTGACAGAGAAAAAGACAAAATAAGATATGAAATAGTTAAGAAGGCACTAAAAGAGTAATGGGCTATAAAATTACTTTTTTAATATATGACTGTAAATATTTAAACTAACTCCAATTTGACAATTCATAAAAAATGTGTATAATACATCCTTGGACAAATAGGGGTTTTTACAAATGATAAAAACAAATCGTCTTTGTGGCTCGTTAGTAGAAGACATAAAAATATTAAAAGAAAAAATAAAAAGGAGAATAATAAAATGGAAGTTTTTAAATTTCAAGGGAGATTAGTGGACAACATCAATACATTAAAAGACAAAAAATCTATGAAAGTATTAGAAGAATCTAGAAAGGTAAAAGTAGCACTTGCTTTGATGACATTTTTATCGGTGGCAGCCATTATATCTACTATATCACCAGCGATTATGATTCCTGCTTTTGTTGTTTGTTCTGGTGCTAGTATAGCCAGTGGTATTAAAATAATTCTTAATACAAATAAGGAAAAACAAAGTGTTGCTGACAGAAAAGTAAATGCTAGAACTAGATTAGAAGAATTACTTATGCGATTAAACTATAGAGAAGTACGTGCAAATGTAGAAGCACTTCAAGACGCAACAATAACAACAACACCAAGTTCTCAAACAGAGCCAATGATTGATTGTGTTGCTATTCATAAATATAATGAAGATGCGAAAGGCATGTTTTTTATACAAGCAACAAGCGAAAATGGTGTTTTATCTGCTGTCGGATTTGTTGAAGGAGACGAAACAGAAGCACGCCAAAGCGTTTATAGATTAATACCAGTAGTTGGAAAAAGACATTAATAGAGATTTATAATTTTTTATAAATCTTTTTTTTGTATTTTAGATGATATTTAATCAAAAATAAAAGTTTATTCTATCTTGACATTTTATCAAAAAAAGCATAAAGTATAAACCATTAGGCAAAAGGAGGTCTTATAAATGAAGAATTTAGAGTTAAAAATTACAGGAGACATAGAATTTAAAGGACAATTAAAAAATGATCTTAAAATATCAAAAAGAAGAAGTCCACTGAAAGAAGTCTTATTTATTACGCTTGGTGGGATAAGTGTATTTGTGCTATTATTTCAGTTGATTGAAGTTATAGGAATAACAGGAATATACTCCCTTGTAGCACAACTTGCTGCTTTGTCTGGAGTTTCTTTTGTAGCGTTGGATCTTGCAAAAAGTATTAGCAATAGATTTTACCAATGTAAAGAGGTTGCACACGAGCGTTTAAAAAATTTGCTTCACCAATTGGAAACAAATCAAGTACATACGTATTTAAACAGTCTACAAGAAGCAACAATAGATACATATACACTTAGCACTTCGACAAAAACAGAAGAAAACGTTGCGAATGTTGTTTACTTTCTTGATGCTAAGGGGCAAATTCAAGCTTTAAGAGAAGAATCTACAATCAATGGTTCAGAGTGCAAAGTTGATAGTCTTCGCCTTTATGAAGATAATGAGATGCCAGCATTATGCACTAATTTAGACAAGAAATTAAGGTTGGTACCAAAAAAATATAGAAGTCAACACTAAGATTTATAATTTTTTATAAATCTTTTTTTTGTATTTATGAAATATTTGTGGTAATATTTAATTAAAGAATAAATTTCT
>CAYYQX010000012.1:0-5763 GCA_964473455.1 uncultured Muribaculaceae bacterium
CCTACGACCCCCTGCTTGTAAGGCAGGTGCTCTAACCAACTGAGCTAATCGCCCAAACAAGTTGGACATAAACAATGTTATCATTTATGCCTATCTTTGTCAACGATTTTAAGGTATTTTTTTTGTTAAGTATACATTGTAAATATTAATAAAACTAAATCTTTTTGATACTAGAGTGCCCTCTAATTATTTTTTTAGTCATATGTGGGTAATTAAAAGCTACCGTTATGATAGAATCACTAACATTAATAATAATTCCATCACCAAATTGATCATGTCTTACCATTTCTCCAACCTTATACTCTACATCACTATTTATGACAATATTTTTGTCTTCATCAAACTCAACAGCATCAGATGTGATATTTTCTCCTAATTCCTTAATAAATCTACTGGCCATATTATTATGCGTTTGACCATATAATAAACGCCTTTTAGCATTAATCAGAAACAAAGTCGTCTTTGCTCTAGTAACAGCAACATAACAAAGTCGTCTTTCCTCTTCAATATCACTAGTCGAATTAAAAGAGTTCATGTGAGGAAAAATCCCTTCTTCCAAGCCAACAATAAAGACAACTTTAAATTCAAGCCCTTTAGCGGCATGAATAGTCATTAAAGTGACAGCGTCTTTTTTTTCTTCCCCATCATCAATATCAGATAACAAGCTTATCTCTAATAAAAACTCTTCTAAAGAAATAATACCGTGTATTTCTTCAAATTTTTTAGTAATAGACTTAAATTCTTCTAAGTTTTCTAACCTAATTTCATTTTCAAGAGACTTTTCACTTTGTAACATCTCTTTAATCTTACACCTTACTAATATTTCTTCAACTAACTCCGTTAAAGATAAATCTTCTTGAATTTTTTTTATCTCTTCAATAATGTTTTTAAATTCCAGTTCTTTACCACCATCAATAGCGTCATACAAACTAACACCATTAGTAACTGCTTTTTCATTTAACTTTTCTAGACTCTTTTCGCCTATTCCTCTTTTTGGTACATTAATAACCCTCATAAAACTAGTGTTATCTCTACTGTTATAAATAAGTCTTAAATAAGCAATTAAATCCTTTATTTCTTTTCTTTGATAAAAATAATAACTGCCAATAACATTATAAGGAATATTTTCCTTTAAGAATTCTTCTTCTATATTTCTAGATTGCGCATTAGTTCTATATAAAACAGCCATTTCTTTTTTTTCTGTTCCTTTTTCGATTTCCTCTTTTACTTTCTTAACTACATAAATAGCTTCTTCTTTTTCATTGACACTTTTGTGATAAAGAATTTTTCTACCTTCTTCGTTATCAGTCCAAAGGTTTTTGTCTTTTTTTTCTTTATTATACTTAATCAAACTATTAGCCGCATCAAGTATTGACTTAGTCGAGCGGTAATTTTTTTCCAAGATAACTGTTGTAACATTTTGGTAGTCTTTTTCAAAATTCAAGATGTTTTTATAGTTTGAACCTCTAAAAGAATAAATTGATTGTGACTCATCTCCTACAACACAGATGTTCTTATATTTTTCACTTATCATTTTAACTAAAATATATTGCGCTTCGTTAGTATCTTGATATTCATCAATTAAAATATACTTAAATCTTTCTTGATAGTTTTCTAAAATGTCTTTGTTTTTCTTAAACAACTGAATTGGTAAAACAAGTAAGTCATCAAAATCAAGAGAATTGTTTTCTTTTAGCCTTATTTCATATGATAAAAAAACTCGTTGTACGATACTATCAAAATCATTATTGACAAATTTTTCATACTCTTTTGCTGAAATAAATTCATTTTTTGCGCTACTTATCTTATTTTTTATAGCTTTTGGACTATATTGTTTTGAATCTAGATTCATATCTTTTAATATTTTTCTAATTACTGTTACAGAATCATCACTATCTAAAATAGTGAAGTTTTTTTGATATCCTAGCTTTTCATAATTTTCTCTGATTATTTTCACACCAAAAGCATGAAAAGTAGATATTTGAACATCATACGCTATAACGCCAATACTTTTGATAACTCGGTCTTTCATCTCTTTAGCAGCTTTATTAGTAAAGGTTATTGCCAAAATATTAAAAGGAGATATTCCTAATGAGATTAAATAAGCAATCTTAGTTGTTAAAACCTTTGTTTTTCCACTTCCTGCGCCAGCCAAAACTAAAAGCGGTCCTTCTGTATGCATTACCGCTTCTTTTTGACGTTCGTTTAATTCATTAAGCATATTTCCCTCCTTATAGTTCATACTCCTCAAAAGACGCTGTCGTTGATTCATATTCTGTTAAATCTCCATCTTCTGGAAAACCGTTGAAATAATAGTATAACACACGACATATCCCACTATGAGTGACTAATAAAACCTTTTTATCACTATATTTTATAGAAACCATATTCAAAAAAGATGAAACTCTATTAAACAAGTCACAAACAGATTCTGCTTGTTCATATTGCACATTTTTTTTAATATTCCAGTATTCTTTTATATCAACTTCATCTCTTCTTTTTCCTTGAAATTCACCGTGATTACGGCTTAAAAGCCTCGCATCTGTTATAAGTTCAATCCCAGGTGCGGCAAGTTTAGCAGTCTCAAGTGTTCTAGCTTTAGGAGAAGATATTACTAAGTTAATTCCTTTTTCTTTAATAATTTCTCTTCTACTAAGGGCTTGTTCTTTCCCATATTCATCTAAATAAGTTTCCATGTTTCCTTGCATGATACACTCTTTACTTTCAAGGGTTTCTCCGTGTCTTAAAACATATAACTTCATATAATATCCACCACCGATTTAACTTCGAAATTTAAATCGCTTTCTTTGTTTTTTTGATATATATAATAGGTTGCTGCCCCAATCATAGTAGCGTTATCAGTACATAGATTGATGTCTGGAAAAATTAAATTGATTTTTTTCTCCTTACATAGCTTACTTAGTTCTTCTCTTAATCCAGAGTTGGCACTAACTCCTCCAGCAACTATTAAATTGTCTACTTTTTTTTCTTCTAGTGCTTGTAGTGTTTTTTTACACAAAACACTAACTACTCTATTTTGAAAAGATGTTGCCAAATCTTCTTTTCTGATTTTATTACCTTTTTGGCTTTCTTTATTGACTAAATTGACAACCGCACTTTTTAAACCGCTAAAGCTAAAATTATAAGTTCCATCGTCTAGTGGCATAGGTAAATCATATGTATCTTTCCCTTGATGAGCAAGCATATCTACCTTAGGTCCAGCAGGATAAGTTAAATCTAATACTCTTCCTACCTTGTCATAAGATTCCCCAACTGCGTCATCTAAAGTCTTCCCCATATACTCAAACTTTAAATCTTCTTCCATATAAACCAGTTCGGTGTGACCACCGCTTACTATTAGGGCAATTAAAGGGAATTGGAGCCTCTTTTTTAAGTTATTAGCGTATATATGCCCAATTATATGGTTAACAGGTATTATGGGCTTATTAAAGGCTAAAGCAAGCGTTTTAGCAGCATTTACTCCAACTAATAAAGATCCAATTAGACCTGGTCCATATGTAACTCCAATTGCATCTATTTCATTCATTGTTAAGTTTGCTTTTTTTAATGTTTCTTCTATTACTAGGGTTACTACTTCAACATGACACCTGCTGGCAATTTCTGGAACTACACCACCGTAAGTTTTATGAATATCTATTTGAGAAGCGGTCACAGTTGACAATTCTTCTATTCCATTCTTTACAACAGAAGCACTCATCTCGTCACAACTAGATTCTATAGCTAATATATTCATAAAATCACCTACTTTCTTAACATTAGATATGCATCTTTCCCGTTGTAATACTTTTCTCTTTTTGAAACTATTTCAAATCCAAATTTTTTATATAAGTTAATCGCACTTATATTATCTTCACTTACTTCTAGTGTTATATTGTGAAGGCCTTTATTTATAACGTGTTCTAATAATTTAGACGCATAGCCTTTGTTTCTATACTCTTCTATAACATATAAATAATCAATCTCTGATCTTTCATAGTAAACTGAGTAACCAATAAATCCAATATCTTCAATAACAACGTATTTTGTTAAAGAGTTTTTTAATGATTCTTCACTAATTTCTTTATAACCCATTAGAGTTAAAAAAAAGTTTATTTTCTCAATCTCATTACACTCTTGCATTTTCTTCAGCTTCCGTTCTTTTTAAATATATCGGGTTTAAATGGTGAGGATTTACTCCTTCATCATTTTCGTGTTTTTTAACTACTCTTTCTATATTCGCACCATAATTAGTGTTAATATAGTCTCCTTTATATTTACTTTTCAACTCTTCTTCATTTATATAAACATCTTTTTCAATAATGTTTAGTTCTTTATCATATACACCTGCGAAAACATAACCTCTTCTGGCATCTATAAAAGGTATAATAATGTCTTTATCACTAACAGAAGCCATTACTTCAAGAGAAGAAACCGGTATAACTGGTATTTGTTTTGCCCAAGCATAAGTTTTGGCAATAGTTACACCTATTCTAATGCCTGTAAAAGAGCCAGGTCCAACTACAACATATATTTTATCAATATTATTTTCTTTTAATAGCTTTTCTAAATCACTAAAAATATATTTTGAAAGATTGTTATTTGACAACACTTCTTTTTTTTCTACAACAACGCCATCTATTAATATGGCAACTATTGAAATAGAAGTTGCGGTATCAATAAAAAGGCTTGTCATATAACAGCCTCACAAAGTTCTTCATATTTCTTTCCATGTGGTTCGATAACAAGTAATCTTTTATTTTCTTCAATTATTTTAAACTTGATGTCCAGTCTTTCTTTTGGGAGAATATCTTGTATTGTATCTGCCCATTCAATCAAAACTATTCCTTTTTTTGTAAAATAGCTTTCGATATCAACACTTGATGTATCTCCATCTAATCTATATACATCCATGTGATATAGAGGCATTTCTGCACCCATATATTCTTTTATTATAGTGTATGTTGGTGAAGTTATAACTTCATCTATTCCAAGACCATTTGCGATTCCTTTTGCAAAAACAGTCTTCCCACTGCCAAGTTCGCCATTAAGACAAATAATCATATTAGGAAACTTTTCTGATTCAATGTTTTGCGCGAACTCTATTGTTTCCATCTCTGAACTTGTTGTTACTTTGTATTCCATATTTAATCACCTATACTAAATATACTATATTTTAGAATTATAGTCTATAATTTATGACTTATTAATAAAAAAACACCTAAAAGGTGTAAATGCATAAAAAAATTGGCAACTTGCTATCTTTGCTCGCGCTATTTTCGCCGTTAAAGTGCTTAACTTCTGTGTTCGAGATGGGAACAGGTGTATCCACTTTGCTATCGTCACCAATTTATACTATAAGAAAAATATTTCCTTATATATAGAGAAATAATTCTCTGAAAACTAAGATAATGTGTAATCTCATAATTAGAAATAATTATGATTAAATCCTCGATCTATTAGTACTAGTCAGCTCAACATGTTGCCATGCTTCCACCTCTAGCCTATCAACCAGATAGTCTTTCTGGGATCTTACTTGATAAATCAATGGGAAAACTCATCTTGAAGTTGGCTTCCCGCTTAGATGCTTTCAGCGGTTATCCTTTCCATACATAGCTACCCAGCGATGCTCCTGGCGGAACAACTGGTACACCAGAGGTATGTCCAATCCGGTCCTCTCGTACTAGGATCAGCTCTCCTCAATTTTCCTACGCCCACGACGGATAGGGACCGAACTGTCTCACGACGTTCTGAACCCAGCTCGCG
>CAYYQX010000013.1:0-5735 GCA_964473455.1 uncultured Muribaculaceae bacterium
GTCGCGAAAATTATAAGCAGTTAATTGACGAAGTTAAAAGAAAACTTAATGGTGCTGACCTGGATATAATAATTGGTGGCCCACCTTGTCAGGCCTATTCTCATATTGGGAGAGGTTCGGATAGAAACCACATGAAGCGCGATCCTAGAAAGTTTCTTTATCAATACTATGTCGAATTTTTAAAAGCGCTTAAGCCAAAGGTTTTTATATTTGAAAATGTTCCGGGATTGCTTAGTTCTGGTAAAGGTATATATCTGAATAAAATGCGTTTGGCTATGAAAACAGCCGGTTATAATACGGCGTTTGATATATTAAACGCTGCGGAGTATGGAGTTCCGCAGGAAAGAAGAAGAGTTATTCTGATAGGTTGGAATTCTAAAGCCAATCTAAAGGAATATCCAGTCTTTGAAAAAGTTAATAGAAATTATAAGGTCAGTGATTTTTTGTCTGATTTACCAAAGTTAAAGTCAGGGCAAGGTTCTGTTTTAACTAAGTTTAAAAGTAAATCTAAGGTATTAAAAAAGCTAGGTATTACAAATAACTTTGGAATTTTATTGGGTCATTCCGCGCGGCCTAATAATAAACAGGATTTGATTATTTATAAGATGGCAGTTAAAGAAAAAAATAATGGTCATAATATAAAATATAATGAACTGCCAAATAAATTAAAAACTCATAAGAATCAGACAGGATTTTTAGATAGATTTAAGGTTGTTGATGCTTCTGCTCCAAGTAGCCACACTATTATAGCTCATATATCAAAAGATGGGCATTATTATATACACCCAGACGCTGATCAAAACAGATCACTAACTGTTAGAGAGGCAGCTCGTCTTCAAACATTTCCCGATGATTTTGTGTTTGAAGGAAGTAGATCAGCCCAGTATAAGCAAATTGGAAATGCGGTTCCACCAATGTTGTCGTCGTTGATTGCTAATAAACTAATTAAATTTTTTTAATATGCCCGACAAAGAAAAAATTAGCAATTTTCGATTTACCTTCAATGGTAATATCATCACCGAATTAGGTGAAGAATCGATATCAAATCCTAATGTCGCCATGGCAGAATTAATAAAAAATGCCTATGATGCCGATAGCACTAATGTAAGTGTTGACTTCTTAGATAAAGAAAAACATAACGCATCTATAAAAATAAGTGATGACGGTATTGGAATGGGGTTGTCTGATATTAAAGATAGATTTATGGACATAGGATCGCCGCATAAAAGGGCGATTGTAAAAACAGATACTTACCACAGAGTCCCAGTGGGTGCGAAGGGTATAGGTAGGTTTGCTTCTCATAGCTTGGGACATAAAATGATTTTATTCACAAAATCAAAACTGGAAAAAAATGGTTATGAATTAGAATTTGATTGGAGTAAATTTTCTGATAGTAGTAAAGCAACTGATATTGATATCGAAACATGGAAAATGGCAAAGAATAAAATGCCTCACGGCACATCTTTAGAGATAAAAGAATTAAAAGGCAGCTGGAACGATAAAGATAAAATAAAATCGCTGTTACGAGATTTAAATTTATTAATTTCTCCAACTGACCCTCCTAAAAAGTTTAAAATAAAAGAAAATATAGGTGACAAGAGTGTTGATTTGCCGAAAATTAAAAAGGATTTTTTTGATAAATCAGCATATTCATTTAAAGTAAGTCTTACAAAGAAAAAAATTTTTAGTTTTGAGTTTTTTAAACTTGGCAAATTAATTAAGAAAGAAAAAAAGGAATTAAGTAAGGGATTGTCATGTGGTGACGCTAAATTTGAATTATATTTTTATTATAAAACGCCAGATAGTTGGAAAAGAAACACTGGTGCCGAGATTGTTGGTAAGGATTTAGAATATATTCGCTCGGTGCTAAATGAATATGGTGGAATAAAATTATATCGTGATCATTTTAGAGTTAAACCATATGGCGATAAAGAAGCGGATTGGATAGGATTGGATCAATGGTCTAGAAATGCTTCTGATATACCGGGTAACACTCAAATTTTCGGCACCGTATCCATAAGTAAAGCCAATAATCCCCAAATTGAAGATACTACTACCAGAGAGGGTGTTATAAATAATTCAGAGTATTATGATTTGGTCGATTTTATCACCACGGCTATTAGAGAATTCGTCGTGTTGCGAAATGCTCAGGAAAAGGGACGGGTTAAAGGACATGCCAGAAAAAGTAAAATTAAAACAATAAAAGTTCAAAAATCAAAAGTTACTACCAGTAATCGTCCAGATAAATCAACGCAACTCATTGATGTAAAAACCGGATTCCCAAGTACTCACTATAATCAAATTGTTTATGAGGCAAACGAGTGTCACGAAAAAAACTATCCCAATGCGTCTTTTTGGATGTGTCGAAAAATAATAGAAAATTTAGTCACTCATATTTTGGAAAAAAAATACCCAAAACAACCAGATTTATGGTTTGATACAAGTAGAAATAGGACATTAAATTTTTCACATCTTATAGAAAATTTATACAACAATCGTAGTGATTTTACCTCTCCTGGAGTTAAAGATAAGATAGAAACATTTAATACAGATGTTTCTATATTTCGCAAGGCCGTAAACTCATCTGTTCATAATAATCATGATTATTTAACAGACAAAGATGAATTAAAAAAGTTTAAAATAAATAAAATTATTCAAACCTTGGTAGATATATATTTAAAGTCTTAGGGTTTTATAATGTTAAATTTTCAAAAAATAGAAACAATATGAATATAAAACCTAAAAAAATTAATTTAACCTCCGATGATTCTCTTTTTGAGAAGTCTTTGAACCTGCAAAAATATATTGAGGAACTAAGTTCACAATCAATTAATTTAAATGATAAATTTTCTTTCACTTGGGCAGGCAAAAGTAATGCCATAAAAAGCGTTTTAATCCCTAGCAAGCTAACTCTTATCCCTAAACCAGAAGAAAGTATTAAATGGGATGAATCCGAAAACCTTTTTATTGAAGGCGATAATCTCGAGGTCTTGAAACTTTTACAAAAAGCATATTTTGAAAAAGTAAAAATGATTTATATTGATCCGCCTTATAATACTGGTCATGATTTTGTGTATAATGATGATTTTAGCTCACCGCTTGATAATTATCTTAAGCAGACAGGCCAAAAGACTGAAAATAATGAAAGCACTACCACTAATAAAGAAACCAATGGGCGCTTCCATAGCGATTGGCTGTCAATGATGTATCCTCGTCTGAAGCTTGCATGGAATCTCTTGCGTGAAGATGGTGTAATTTTTATATCTATTGATGATAATGAAGTTCATCATTTACGGATGTTGATGAATGAAATTTTTGGTGAGGAAAATTTTGTTGGTGATTTTATTAGACAATCTAAAGTTGGAGGAGGGTCAGATACTAAATTCATCGTGAAGGAACATGAGTATTGTCTTTGCTATTCAAAGCAAATAGATCAATTAGAAGAATTTTTTATTGATCATAATGAGGATTATCTTAAACGATATAAGGAAGAAGATGAAAATGGAAAATACTTTTGGGATACTCTAGCAAGGGGTGGTCTTAAAAATCCTATTCGTTTTGAAGTAGAGGCTCCAGACGGAACAAAATTAACTAATAATTGGAATAGGGCCAAAAAAACTTTTTATGATGACCTGGAAAAAGGTGAAATTAAATTTCAAAAAAATAAACAAGGAGAGTGGAATGTTTATTTTAAACAAAGACTCAATGAAGATGGTAAAAAACCAAGATCACTAACCTCTGATTTAGGTTCAACTATTGATGGCAAAAATGATATTAGTAGTATTTTTGGAAATGATAAAATTTTTTCCTACCCTAAACCGGTAAAATTAATTCAGTATCTTTTGAGTATAGTTTCAAACAACAAAGATAAGCATATTATATTAGATTTCTTTGCCGGCTCCGGAACAACCGCACATGCAGTTTTAAAACAAAACAGTGATGACGGTGGAAATCGTAAATTTATTTCAGTGCAATTACCAGAAAAACTTGATGAAAAATCAATTGGCTATAAGGAGGGGTACGTGAATGTTTCCGATATAACCAAAGAGCGTATTCGCCGAGTAATTAATGGTTATGGCGACAATCCTCAACCAATTAACTCTGGATTTAAGGTATTTACTTTAACTGAATCAAATTACCCTGAAAATTGCTTTGTGTTTAATCCTGAAAAGTCATCAAAAGAAAATCAACAGTTATTTGTTACTTATCTAGATAGCGCGAAACAAAGCCAATTGTTTGATAAAGAAAATGATATTAGTATTGTCTATGAAAATATCGTGAAGGAGGGCTTATCTTTGAATAGTAAAGTCGAAAAAAACTCAATTGGCAAAAATAATGTTTACCAAGTCACTGATGGTGAACAGCAACTTTTAATTTGTCTTGAAAATAAATTAGAACCAGAGACCATTAAGGAACTTACTAATAAGTCGCATAAAGATGAATTATTTATCTGTCTTGAGCATGCTTTAAATGACACAATGGCTGCTAATTTAGCGCTTAACCTTGATCTGAAAACCATTTAATTATTATGAAATTTAAGTTTGACCCTAATCAGGAATATCAAATTCAAGCAATCAACTCAGTAGTTGATTGTTTTGATGGACAAGAAAAAACTACAGAACAGACCATAGCCGGCGCTGGCTTATTTGGTATTTATCCTAATGTATTAACTTTATCTTCTGAAGAAGTTAGAGAGAATATCAAAAAAATAAAACTTCAAAATAATATCGAGGAAACGAAGGATAGTATTAAATTTAATGAGCCTGGAGTTGTTTATGACAACCCCGATTATACTTTTGATGGGGAGTATATTGGATGGAAAGATATTTCAGTTGAGATGGAAACCGGTACGGGTAAAACTTATGTATATTTACGTACTATTTTTGAACTCAATCAAAAGTATGGCTGGAAGAAATTTATCATTTTAGTACCTTCTGTAGCTATTCGTGAAGGTGTAATTAAAACTCTTAAAATAACTGAAGACCACTTTAAGGAATTATATGCGAATATTCCTTTCAGATTTTATGAGTATCAATCAAAGAATATCTCCCAGGTTAGGCATTTTACTGATAGTAGCGTGATAAATATTATGGTTATGACTGTTGGCGCTTTTAATAAAGATGCTAATGTCCTTTATGGCGTCCGGGACCAAATGCAAGGTGAACAGCCAATCGAATTTATTAAAAAAACCAATCCAATCCTTATTCTTGACGAACCTCAAAACATGGAAGGTGAAGCAACAAAAAAAGCCCTTGAGAATTTTAATGCTCTATTCCGTTTGCGCTATTCTGCTACTCATAAAAATCTATATAACCTTATTCATCAACTTACCCCATACGATGCTTATCAGTTAGGTCTTGTTAAAAAAATAGAGGTTTTTTCCGTGACTGATGATGAAAGTGGCAACTCCGCTCCTTATATGGCTCTCGTTGAAGCAAAACCAGCGAAGACTGCTAGTGGCATCAAAGCAAAAACTGAACTGGCTTTTATGGATGATAATGGAAATAGAAAAATTAAGCCGATAAATTTAAAAAAAGGAGATGACCTTAAAAATATAACTAATAATAAATCCTATAATGGATACATAGTTTCAAACATTGATGCCGATGCGCCCGAGTTTGGATCTGAGGGCAAAGTGCATTTTACTAATGGTTTTATTCTTTCTCAAGGAACTGCAATTAATCAAAACAAGGAAGACATATGGCGAAGACAAATTTCTGAGACCATCAGACTTC
>CAYYQX010000014.1:0-4557 GCA_964473455.1 uncultured Muribaculaceae bacterium
ATAAGTTTTTAAAACAATACGCATCACAACATCAGAAATCTGGAACAAGTAAAACGTATGTTGCTGTTGATAATGATACAAAGGTGAGTGGATTTTATTGTTTATCAAGTACCTCTATCGGATTCGATGTAGTTGATGAGGTTCTTACTAAACGATTGCCTCGCTATCCTTTACCTTGTGTGGTTGTAGGCCGCTTTGCCGTTGATCAAGAAAGTCAGGGGCAAGGTCTTGGGAAATTACTTCTGGCACATGCGCTTAAACAGGTTGCAAAAGTTGCTCAAATTGTTGGTGTCAACTTTGTAGTAATTCATGCAAAAGACCAAAAAGCGATGGAGTTTTACCAGCGTTTTGGTTTTATCTCATTAACATCCAATCCATTAACATTAGTCTATCCAGTGAGTGAAATACCAAATTTGTAATTTGGATACTGCATAAATTCTTTATTTTTTTGTTCAAACTATTGTTCGAACTATTGTTCAAACTAATGTTCAAAGATATAATTTTTCATTGTTATAGTATTAATTGCCTAAAAATGGATAACGTAAAAATTTCAGAATTGCAACCATTAACTGATAGACAATTTGAGGTCTTACGGTTTTTGCATGATTATTTTTCTGAAAATCGCTATATGCCAACTAGACGTGAGATAGCGTCATTTCTTGAGTTGAACTCATTGAATGTAAGCCCATATCTTTCTGCGTTGGAGAAAAAAGGCTATTTAGTAAAGAAAGGAGAACGTCTAAGACGTAATTTGGAATTGACGCAAAATGCGTATGAAAAATTAAACTTACCTAAGTCATCTTCTGAAAAATGAGAAAGGCATTAATGCTTTTGCATTAATGCCTTGTATTAGACTAACTCTTGGCGGTGTCAGTTCTAATACTTATTTTCTCACAATCATAGATGTCTTTCAAATTAATTGTATTTGTGAGATTTTGCAGTGAAAAAAGAGAACAGTGTTTTAAGTAATCAGCAGATTTATAGTGATTTTCTTATTAATCTTGAAAAAATTATTGATATGCGTTTTTCTTCTGAGAAAAGTGCTTTACGTATCAAGAGTTTAAAGCAACTTACTAAAAGGGTTGCGACTTTAATTAAAGACAACTATTTAGTGAATTTTGAAAAATCAATCATTGATTTCTTCTTTATTGATTACGATAAAAATCGTAAATGTTTTTTTGAATTATTAGAATCAAATTATTTAGATACAAATTGCCGTTCTTTAAAGGCAGCTTTTGATTTAATTTTTGATGAAATACTTGTTTTTTATGACACAGAATATTGGATTTCATCAGAAAGCAATTCGAGTAGTAAGTTTGATGAAAACTTGCCACCCAATGCAAGGTTTGTTCTTTGTTTAAATACAATTGCTGATTTACATTCTAAATCACACGGTAAGAAGTATGGAAAAGTTGCTAGTGTTATTGCTGATAAAATCAATAAGTGTCTGTCTACTGACTATTTAAACCGTGTCAAAGTAGAAGCATGGTTGATTGGTCGCCGATCTCCAATTTTTGTTGATACCAGTGTTCATCACGAGATTTCAAGACGCTATAAGCCGTATTCAATTTTAATTGCTGTAGAGGAACTTTCTTTAGCTCCTAAAGGGTATTTAACTTCCGTTATTAAGCCAATGGGAGTTAATGAAGTTAATTATGTAAAACATACTCAAAAAATCAGATCAAAGAAAAAAGCACATAAAGATTCAGCTTTTGATTTATCGTTGTTGCCTACTTTATTTAGAGAGGAAGCAGCTCTTTACTGTGAATATAAAACATCAAAATTTATTGATAAAAAACGAAATGAAGCATGGGTTGTACGAGAAGATGAACGTATTGATGGTTCTGTAAATATTTTTAATGCAACGACCACAAATAAAATGAAAATTATTAAGGATGGAATATTTGTTCCATCATTTTCAATGTTTATTTCTTATTTAGTTAAGATTGCAAACTTTGCTACATCTACTGGTAAACTAAAAGCAGATGAATTGACTGTCTTTAATTTAACACAATATAAAATTGTCAGAGATTACTTTGTGGATTTAGACAAAAATAATATTTCAATTCATCAACATCATAAAGGGATGATTTCTACATTTTCTCCTATGTGGAACCCAGAATTTTGTTTTTTTTCTGAATACTCAGAAGTTTTCTGTGAACGATATAATATTTCAATAGATAAATTAGTTACATTATCTATTGAAAATTATGAAAATTTTAAAAAATTAAAGGACAAAGTATCATCACAAGTGACTCAAAGTCCTGACTCTGTAAAAGTGAAAAACAGAAAAATTTTAGATTTAGATTCTCCTATTGATTATGTAAATGATGCACTAACAAAAGCATTGGAAGATGTAACTATAGAAAGACAAGAAAAATTATTTCCTTATCACAAAGCTATATTGATGAGAAACATTTGTATTATTAATTGTTTGTCTCATATTCCATTACGATCTCGAAATTGGCGAGATATGAGAGTTGGATTTCATCCAAATGCTGAGTGTATTTTCAAAGATGAAAAGACAAATGTTTATGAACTTTCAATTCCTAAACATTGTTTTAAAAACTTTAATCAATTGGATATTCCAGATCGGTTCGTATATAAATTTCCAAAAAATGTAAGTCTAATAATTGATGATTATATAAACTATGCACGATCAGTTATTCTAGGTGATGATCTAATTTCAGATTATTTTTTAGTGACTTCAAAAAAAATTAAGTTAGATACGAATACGTTTACTAGTATTAATCAAACATTTTTTACTAAGTATGGAAATCAAGATTTAAAAGTTGGGGGTATAGCTGTTCACTTTTTTAGAGATATTGTTGCGACAACTTTTTTAAAAAAATTTCCTTCGGCTTACCATCATGCAGCTTTGCTGCTTATGGATAGTGAGCAAACTGTAAAAGATAACTATGGACATTTAAAGCATGAGGATGCTTTCTCACTTTGGAATCGTCATTTAAGTGAGGAGGCTGTTTAATGAATGATTTTAAAAAGGTCTCAGAACTTATTCTTGGTAGCTTAGATAGCTTTGTAAAACAAATATATCCAAACGGAAAAAAAGTTGGACATTATTGGGTCACTGGTGATGTCTTTGATGCTGTAGCTTCTGGAAATGGAAGTTTTAAAATATGTCTTCAAGGAAAGCATAAGGGGTTATGCCGAGACTTTAATGGAGGTGATAAGTCCTTTGATTTGATTGATGCTTATAGTATTAAAAATAATGTATCTAAAAGTGAAGCTTTGAGAGAAATAGCTCAAATATTTAATTTTAATGTAGACAATTCAATTAAAACGGAAAGTAAGAGTAAAAAGAGTGCAACGAAACAAAGTTGGACTGCAAAATTAAGTTCTCGGCTACATTCTAATGAAGCTGCCTTACAGTATTTGTATTCAAGATCATTGTCTATTGAAACGATTAATGAGTTCAAACTTGGGTTGAGTTTTTCTTATACGAGACAAGATGGCTTAACTACAGTAGATGCTTTAGTTGTCCCAATTCGTAAAGAGGATGGTAGTTTTGCTAATGTTAATGCTTATTATGCAATTAAAGATGTAACTCAAAATCCAACGAATGAAAATGGATGGATGAAGGGTTCACCTCAAGCCTATTTTACGCATCCTTATAGAAAGCAAACCAAAATTTTTATTTGTGAAGGCATTAAAGATGCGTGGGTTATTTACCAGAATCTAAAAGAAAATAACTTATTAAAAGACATTTTAGTTTGCTCAAGTACACATGGTTCTAGTATTCCAGATACTTTCAAAGATGAAAGTTTTTGGGGTAAATTCGACAAAATCTATCTTGGACATGATCATGATTCTGCCGGAGATCGTATAGCGGAAAAGCTGACGGAATATATTCCAAAAGACTGTTATCGTGTTAAGTGTCCTATCAGTTATGCTCAAAATGCAAAATATACAGCCAGTGGTGAAGTTAAGCCTCAATCTGAATGGGGGGCTGATTGGACTGACTTTTTTAAAGCTGATAGTTGTATCGAAGAATTTTTAGCTTTATTAGATGATGCTCCGACTTGTACTACAAAAATTGATGAAAGTGAGCATCAAGATAATTTCAATATCGAGGGGAGATTTAATGTATCTCCGACTGATATTAATAATGCCTATATAAATGGGAAAATGTATTATCCGATTCAAACTTTAGTGCGTAAAAAAGAATTTGATGAATATAACCAAGAATATTTTGTAGAACGCTATGAAACAGTAGTTGTTCGTTCCGATGGCACTGTTCATAAAGCAGTTAAATCCCCTGCACCAAAGGGAACCCCTGATTCTGAGAGAGTTGTTAGATTATCTGATGGTACGTTGATTCGTTCTGAGCCAAAAGCAAATGATTATGGTACTTGGAAATGGAACAACATTGATGCTTATATTAAAGGCAAGTTAAAAGTTAGAGAGACAAAAGACATTTATGAAGATGTCTATAATGTCTTGAAAAAATCAGTATGGCTTCCTGTAAAGGAAGATTATGTGATTCTTTCTTTAACTGTTTTAGCAACGTATGTTCAAAATATTTTTGAATCTGTACCA
>CAYYQX010000015.1:0-3937 GCA_964473455.1 uncultured Muribaculaceae bacterium
GACGGACGATACCCGTCGGGAATCATCTCGTCAAAGTTCTTGAGCCCGTTCTCCCTGGCAAAGAGCACCCACGCCGCGCTGTCAACGGGGACAAGGGCGTTTAAGGCATAGGTGGAACGGAGCTTAGGGTTGGAAGTGACCCGCTTGCCGTATTCAAGCACCTTCGGCCAAAGGGCTTCGTTCAGCTCGACCGGAGTCGAGAAGCTCATCCCCTCGGCAAGTTTGACGGCATACTGCGTCATGGCAAACATGAAAGAGTTCGCGCCCGACTCGGAGTTGGCGGCGAACACGCTGGCGTCGCTCCAAAGCGGGCTCTGTGTGCCGAGGCCGATGCCGTGAAGTCCGGAATCCGACCCGAGACACGCCGACACGATCCATTCCTCGGTAAGATAGCCGCCCTTGAACCCGAACGGCCGCACCAGCGGCTCGCGCTCAAACTGACAGCGCCCCTTCCTGATCGTGATTCTCTTCATCGGCTTTCCTTTCATCGCGGCGAGCGATGCCGCAGATCGGCAACCGGACACCGCCGAAGCGGCGGCCGCCATCGCCAAAAATTCACGCCGTCGGGTTCCCATCACTCCAGCACCTCCACTTTCAAATCCAAATTCAGAATTCGTTGTTAAACCACCGGCTAAGCCGGTGAGACTTTCAAGGTTTGACCTGCCCTAAGGAATATTCACAGAGTAGCCCTTCGTTTGTGCCGATCAAAGCCCAAAAGAAAAACCACTTATGAATGCGGAGAGTTTAGCCCACACGAAGTGGGACTGCAAGTGTCACGTTGTCTTCATCCCGAAGTGGAGGGAGAAAATGATACTTGGACAGGTGAAACGGTTCCTTGGCGGGGTGTTCCACGAGTTGGCCGGGCACAAGGAGTGCCGGATAGAGGCGGGGCATCTTATGCCCGACCAATTCGGGTGAAATTCGGCGCGGTTAGCGACGTAATTTCCACCCTCTTGCTCTGCCTCTTTCTTCCCGAACGAGATCCACCAGTTCTTCTGTCGATATCCGAGCCCCGACCGATGGGACATCCAAGGGGGAGCCCAGTGATTTTTGAGGGGCTAAGGTGAATCTCCTGCCATCTCGTCGCTGGATGACGACGCTACCCGTCGATTCCGCCTTGTCGAGCACGCTGGCCAACTTCTGTCTTGCTTCTGAATACGTATAAACCCGCATGTCACACCTCCAAGAGTCTGATGCCGATGTTCTTTGCCGCTTGTCGGAGGGCATGGTCCAGCGTCGGCAGCGGTGCCGCCTGCCCGCTTCGATATCCCCTGCATCCCCTTGACTGGAGAAACCCAATGTCAAATTATGACCCTTCGACCGTGTCTATCTCTCGGCTACTCACTGCTCTTTTTAAGGCGATAGAAACGAACTGCCGGAGCATTGGTTTCAGTAAACGCTCCATACCCAACGGCATCGAAGGTTACCGGCCCCAGATTTGTCCACGCAATTGGGTCATCGGTCAGGCTGGATGTTGCCTCAACATCCAGCGTATGATTCGAAATGCTCGATAGTTGGCAGATCATATCGTTTCCATTTTGATCAACGGAAATCATGTTTATGGAAAAGGTCGCAATGGTATACACGTTCGTTACTGAAGGCGCAGCATTGTAGCTTGCATCGCCCGCCTGCGATGCCACCAGCCGCACGGTTCCCGGCGATTGGAAGGAAATCGTATCTGAATCCTCCCAGATTACTCCGCCGCCCACATCACTGAACGTAACGGTCAAACCGCTCGAAGCTGTCGCCGAAAGATCGACCTGATCCACGGTATAGAAACTGCTTCCGGCGGCAGGCAGGAAACTGGAGATCGTCTGATTATTCTTCAGTGTCGTGACGTTGTTCGGATTACCTGCTGCTGTATCCATCAGGTACAACTCAGATCCTGGATTGCCATTGTATTCAAAAACCTGCACCCGGTAAGTCGCCCCGGCGCTCAAGCCTGTCACAGAAACACTTGCGCCCGATCCGTTATAAACACAAAACCAACCCGATGCACCAATTTGAGTCCCTGAGCCAAAAACAGTATTGGCTGTATAAGTGCCATCCGGGATCGCGGTACCTGACGATGCAGCTTTCATAAAGACGGCACGTTTTGCCCCATTTCCAATAGTCCATGCAACCGTGGTAGAAGAGGCTGTTGTATTGGGAAACACAACCGCAGTTGCCTGTGTTCCGGGGGCTGCTGGTGCTGCAGTAAAGGTAATGAATGGATCTCCACTGGCCACATCGCGGGACCACTTTCCCGTTGGAATTGTTGTAGAACTACTCGAATTGTAAAATCTCACGGTTCCACTTCCGCCACGGGCGGTCGATTCCCACACTTCCCATTCAGTGACGCCATATCCAGGGTTATAGCGATATTCAATACGATAGTCTGATTCGGTCGCATGATCGTAGTAGTCCCTGCCATTTGATGTGCCAGCATAATAATAATCACCATTTGCCCTAATGGCTGTTGTAGCTCCACCGCTTACAGTTACTTTATCGCCGGTTCCTGCCCATGCGATTTCACTTGAAAATAGAAGAGCGGCCAAAAGGAGAAGCGTTAGTTGTGGCAAGCGACCTTTAATGAAGGAAGAAACAAAACAATTTTTCATATTCCTGTCCTTTCGCAAGTTGTGGGCTACCTTATGAGTCAAAGTTGATCGAAGAAAAGGGGCCAGACCAACTCTTTTTTCGGGTTTCACAGATTCTCTTTCCTTCTCCTCTCTTGCCGAACGGTGCGGATCCGGCGCGGTTACTTGCCGTCGCCTGCATTCGCCTTGTTAGGAGGTGTCGTGCCTGCCCCCAACCACTCAAGTGCCTCCTTCGGGTCATTGAAGATGCGAACCTGCTGGCCGACGTTCACTGAAACTGTCTCAAGGAACTTGAAATCCTCTAATGGCTCAGAGATCACAAGTGCTCTTCGGCACCCGATTGGGACTCCCTGCTTGTCGACAATCCTTGGCATACTGTAAATGTCGAAAGTCGAGTGCGTAATGCGTGCGCCTCGCAGGTCATTAAGCAGCTTGCGGCATCCAGAGGAGGCGACGAGTTCAGCGAACTTCGAGGCCATTGCATTGACCAGAACGCGGTCAATATCTCCATCCACTCTTCCGACAATCAAGTCACGTTCTTGGTCGTATGATAGTTCGTATTTCATACTTCCCCCCTAACAATGTTATTCAGCCTACCTCGCGGAACAGGTAGACTTCAGTTATCACTTTTGATGGTAGCCACCCTGACAGAACGGGTCAAGCTCCTGTTTTTTTGACCGGGAAACCGGGGTGCGATTGAAAAGTGTTGAACGGAGATGGACGTTCTCAACTCTCAATTAAAAAATTACTTTTCCCGTTCATTCCCGCTCCGCGGGCGGCGGGCTTGTCCGTAATTTTCGGCGGTTGGCTGGTTCCTAATCGTAATCCTGATCGTGATCTTAATCTTTTCCTGAATAGAACGGATTACGATTACGATTACGATTATGAGGGGAACGGCCGCTTCGTCCGTAACTTTTGCGTTCTGCCAATGTGTTCGGCGCGGCTTTTTCAGCTGAGGCCTTTGAACACATGCAGCAGCCGGAGCAGGCGGGACTGCGTCATGCGGATGGCCGCGGCGGGGCAGACCTCGTGGCAGCAGCTGCAGCTGATGCAGCGCGCGCGGTCCAGCGACGGGCAGCCGCTTTCGGGGGCGAGCGTGAGGGCGTGGACCGGGCAGGCCTGCACGCATTTTCCGCAACGGACGCAGGCCTGTGCTGAAAAGGCGGGGCGCACCCAGACGATGCTGCCGGCGCGGCGCACGACCCATTCGGGAACCAGCTTGAGCAGGTGGGCGCCCGCAGGGGTCTCGAACGAGGCGACCTCGACGGGATCACCCACGATGTGGGGAACGGTCTGCTCCGCGGCGTCCTGCGCGGCGAGGTAGGGCACGCGGCGCGCGTCGATGTGCAGCACGCCGC
>CAYYQX010000016.1:0-1588 GCA_964473455.1 uncultured Muribaculaceae bacterium
GCACCCGTCTTCGGTCATGAAATAGACGCCGAACGGCACCGGGATCTGCGCCCTCTGGGCGAACGGGGTGCCTTCCGGACAGTAGGTCACCAGATAGTGCCGCTCGTCAAACGCGTACGGATACTGAAACGCCTCGCCGACGCTGCCCGAATGATCGTTCCGCTCCGCCACCGCCTGCCTGCGCGGCGCGAGATACTCGATGCCGGCGGCCTCCTGCGTCCCCTTGCTCCGGTCAACCACGACCAGCTTGCCCTTCTGCATCGTGTGATGCCCGGAAGCGATGGCGATCACCTTCTGCGTGCCCGGAATGCCTCGCGCATGCAGGAGCGACGTCGGAAACCAAGAGTTGCCGCCATAGTACTCGGCCTGCGCCGTGCCGTCGAAATTCATGACCATCAGCGGTTGGGGAAAGATCTGCCCCCGGTCGTTGTACTCCCATCGCGTATACGTCACCCGCCCGTCGTCCAGCGTCTGCGGATAGTTGGTGTGGACCTGATCGTAGCCCAGCCGCCGCAGGAAGCGCCCCTCGCTGTCGCAGGTGTAGAGGTTGGAGACATACTGCCGCCAGCAGTCGGTGTTCTGGATGCAGCGCGAGGAAACAAACACGATGTCGCCGTTCGGCAGCCAGCAGGGCTCGATGTCCGAGACACCCAGGCCGAAGGTCAGCTGTTTCACGCCCCCCGTTGCAAGCTCCATCACATACAAGTGGAAATCATCCTCCGTGTCGTTGCGGCGCATGGAGAAAAGAACCCGGGCGCCATCGTATGACACCGCCGGATCACGGATAACCCCAGTCGGCATATCCAGCAGCGTTTCTATCTTCACGTCGCCAGCCTCGCCCACCGTCAACGAGTTGAGGCTCGCACCCATGCGGTAATCGGGATTGCGCTCTTTGTACTGTTCGTCGGTCAGGTGTTCGGTCCACGCGTAGTGCACGACCCCGCTCAAAAAGTAGTGTTTCGTGAAGACGATCTTTGACGCCCGCTGCCTCAGCGCCGCCAGCCGCGCGTGGCGCCGCAGCTCGCACGCCTTGAAATAGAGGTCTTTCCATTGCGCATCGGCGCCGGGAACGCCTTTGCCCGCCAGACCCGCAAGCTGCGCATCCAATTCGGGGACCTTTACGCCGGCTCTCTCAAGGCCCGACACCACGTTACGCATCATCCGGACTTCCCGTCCGGCCGACCCCTTGTCTGTGAAACACGCCTGATAATCCGGCCCGTGGTCCTGGTAGATCCAATCTTTCCTCAGACGCGCTTCGGGATAGGGGCGGGTCACGTTCAGACCCTGTTCAACGTGGCGCCTCTCGCCCGCCGCGAATTCGTCTTTCGCCAGCCGCGCGGCGGCCTCGACCTCGCCGGACAGCGACGGAAAGGCGGCGAGGGGGCTCTCCGCGCGACCCGTCAACACCCTGCGGTTGCCCGCCTGATCCAGCGCGATCACGCGCAGTTCGGCGATCTGGAAATTGTAATGGACGCCCGAGACCGGCGTGTGGCTCGAACGGACGCGGAAGCCCAGATACCGCGTCGGCACGGCGTCCCACAGCATCACGTGGCTCGCGCCATTCACCACAGACGACGGCACGGGATGG
>CAYYQX010000016.1:1598-2076 GCA_964473455.1 uncultured Muribaculaceae bacterium
TGTCTTCGAGCGCCTCGGGCGCGCAGGTCTCGCCCGACACCGCAAACACGTCCACCTCGCGCGGCAGAAAGCACGACCCGTCATTGCGGGAGACGAACTCGAGACCGGCGACCTGGCGCGGTTCGCCCAGATCCAGCACAAGACACCCCGTGACCGGCAGAGACCCTTTCGGCGGGCGCGTCTCGGGTCCCTGCCCCGTGCGGCTGTCGTCCAGCAGGCACGCAAAGGTCTCCGGATCGCCGTCCAGCATCATCTCGGCCGTATAGACGGTCGCCGTCTTGCCCCCCGCACCGACCACGGGCAAATAGGGCTCACAAGAAACCGAGGCGATCCGGAGCGCCGCGTGCGCCGATACCGTGACCGTAACCCAACTGACCATCAACCACGCTCTGCTCATATCATTCTGCTCCTGATTCCCGCCGCTTCCCTACTCGCACGCCTTCCAGCCCAGCGCCGTCGAAATCCTTCTTGCCGTTTC
>CAYYQX010000016.1:2086-3500 GCA_964473455.1 uncultured Muribaculaceae bacterium
ACGTTTCCTGGACCGGTCCGCACAGCACCTTCGTGACGTCCTTCTGGCGGTAGTGCACCGTCAGCACGGTCGTTCCGATCGCGGCCACTGCCCGCCCGGTGTAGTCGTGGATCGGAACGGCGTAGCACAGCCCGCCTTCCATGTACTCCTCGTCATCCAAGGCGAAGCCCTGTTTGCGGACCCGCTCCATGTCCGCGAGGAAACTCTTCCGGTCGGTGTGCGTGGCGTCCGTCAGCTTTTTCAGGCCGCGCGCGATGCACCGCTCGCGCAGTTCCGGCTCCCCGTAGGCCAGAAGCACTTTGCCGGTCGATGCGGCATGCGGCCAGTAGTGTTCGCCGATCCGGCCGCCGATGTGGATGTTGCGGGTTCCCTCGTGGTGGATCAGGTACATCACCATGTCGTCGTGCAGCACGCCGAGATAGACGCACTCTCCCAGCCGCTTCCACAGCTCTCGCAGCGGCTCCTGCGCGGCCGTCACAATGTCCATGCGGGCGACCGGCTTGGACGCGTAATGAAAGGGCACCAGCGAGGCCGCGTACTTCGGGCCTTCACCGGTTTCCGTCACCCAGCCTTTGGCCACCAGCGTCTTCAGGCAGCGGAAGACCATGTGCTTGTTGGCGCCCGTCCACTCCGCCAGCTCCGCCACGCCCAAGCCGTCCGCAGACTCGCACAGCGCCGTCAGGATATCGATCCCCTCCCTCAGGCCCGGCACGTCGTATACAGTCCCGTTCTTTATCATGTAACGACGTTACACTAATAAGATGTTGGCCGTCAACGGGATTTTTCGTTGCCCGGACCGCACAACTATGCGAAACTGCTTTTATGCGAACAACCATCGATATCCCCGACGCTCTGGGCAAGCAGATCAAGAGCCGCGCCGCGCTTTCGGGACAGTCGCTGAAGTGCTTTATCAGCCGCGCGCTCGAACGCCAGCTTGCGTCCGGCGTCTCCCAAGATACTGACCGTAAGGCCGCTTCGCTGCCCGTCCTCCGCAGCGGCAAGCCCGCAAGCATGAACATGACGCCGGATGAGATCAGCGCCCTGCTCATCAGAGAGGAGGTCGAGGCTTATGCGGCAGATGTGCGACGTTAACGTCCTTCTCGCCCTTGTTGTGGAACGTCACGCCCATCATGCGCGATGCGTGGCTTGGTGGAACACCCGCACAACCCGCGAACCCCTTTTCGTCTGCCGCGAGGTTCAGGCCGCTTTTTTGCGGCTTCTTTCGAATCGCGCCGTCATGGGAGAAGAGACTCTGACGCTTGCACAGGCTTGGTCCGCGTATGCCTCTTTGCTGAAAAGCGGCTGTTTCGCCCGGGTTCTCGAACCGCGCGGCCTTGACGTGGAATGGGAACAACTCTGCCGCCCGTTTGGGCATTCCCCAAAGGTCGTCATGGACGCCTACCTCGCGGCCTTC
>CAYYQX010000017.1:0-3090 GCA_964473455.1 uncultured Muribaculaceae bacterium
CCTATTTCTTGCCGTTTAACAAAGGTAATCAGGGACATGCAGGCAACCCTCCTGCGGATGCAGCCAAAGGTGAAGATTATCCCGTGGCGTATTTTTGGGATTATGTCTGCCAACGTGATAATTGGCTGAAAATTTTCCATAATTTTGTCTATGTGGAAAAGAAAAATAAAGTCGATCTATATGGTAATTGGACGGTACAGGAACGCTTGATCTTCCCGCGTTACCATCAGTTTGATGCGGTGAATAAAATCATTGCCGATGTGCAAGAAAAAGGCATAGGACTGAATTATCTGTGTGAACACAGCGCAGGCTCAGGCAAAACATCGACAATCTCTTGGGTGTGTCATTCACTGGTACGTTTGCGTCACAATGACGGTACACCGTTTTATAACTCCGTCATTGTCGTCACTGACCGAACGGTACTGGATGACCAGTTACAGGAAGCCATTCAACAATTAGACCATCAGAAAGGCTTAATTGCTGCAATTAATCGTGATGACAAAGAACATGCAGGCAAATCGAAAAGCAAACAGCTTGAAGATGCACTGTTGTCCAATAAACAGATCATTATTGTGACCATTCAGACTTTCCCGCATGTGATGGAAGCGATTCTGACCAATACCAGTTTAAGCGACCGTAACTACGGTATTGTCATTGATGAAGCACATACCTCGCAAACAGGCTCAACAGCATCTAAACTGCAAGCAACATTGGCATTGCAGTCGGGTGAAGCAATGGCTAACCTGACTGTTGAGGAATTGCTTGAGCAGATTCAAAAAGCCCGTGTACAGTCTAAAAACATCAGTCACTTTGCCTTTACTGCAACCCCAAAACACTCGACTAAAATGCTGTTTGGGCGCACTAAAAATGGTGAGCCTGCCAGTGATGATAACTTGCCTGAATCCTTCCATCTATATCCGCAACGTCAAGCCATTGAAGAAGGCTTTATTTTAGATGTACTGCAAGGCTACGTGCCTTATAAAACAGCTTTTAAACTCGGCGGTGAAGCTGTTGATGATGATAAACGGGTCAATTCTAAAGCAGCCAAGAAAGCCTTAGCCCGTTGGATGGCTTTACACGCGACCAATGTCACCCAAAAGGTGCAGTTTATTATTCAACACTTTCACCACAATGTTGCCAATTTGCTTAATGGTCAAGCCAAAGCCATGATCGTGACCAGTTCACGCCCTGCGGCAGCACGATATAAAATTGCCTTGGAAAAATATATTGAAGATAACCCTGAATACAGTGCCTACCGTGTCTTGGTGGCATTTTCGGGTAAGCTCACGGGCAAACAGATTAGCCATGAAGCAGATGGTGATACCGAAAACGGGGCGCTATTTCAAGTTGGTGAAGATGCTGAATTTACCGAAGCCAATATGAATGCCGATGCACCTAATTCTGATTTACGCATCGCATTTGACCGCCCTGAATATCGCTTAATGGTAGTGGCGAATAAATTCCAAACAGGCTTTGACCAACCCAAACTCTGCGCCATGTACATTGATAAAGTCATTGCCAATGAAGTTGAGGTAGTACAAACCTTGTCACGCTTAAATCGTACCACCACAGGCAAAGATCAAACCTTTGTAATTGACTTTGTAAATGACCCTGAATGGATTTTAAAGTGCTTCAAAAAATACGACAACGGGGCAAAAATGGTGGATGTACAAGACCCGAATGTGGTTTATACCATCAAAGATAATATTGAAGAACTTGATCTGATTACCGAAGATGATTTGGAGGAGTTTAAAGCAGCTCGTTTTAAAACTATCCGCGATATTAGTAATCATGATTTCAAAGAAACCACGCATCCCGACCTGTTTAAAGCAACTGATCGTGTCGCCCGCCTGTTTAACCAAAAACTGAAAATGCTCAAACAGGCGATTGAGCTACAGGAAACTGCATTTGATCAAGCCAAAGCAGACGGCAATGATGAAGGCGCAGAAAAAGCGGAATTTGAGCGCAAGCAGTTAGACGTAGAATTACAAACCTTGATGCGCTTTAAGGGCAATTTGGATAAGTTTAGCCGTATTTATTCCTATGTAGCACAGCTTATTGACTTTGGCGATCCTGAACTTGAAAACTTCTCGGCATTTACCAAGCTCTTATCCAAACGATTAAATGGTATGTCTGCTAAAGAAATTGATATTTCAGGCTTGGTACTGACTGGCTTTGGCATCTTTAAAAAGAAACTTAAAACCGATGATACCGATCACCCCGAAGCGGATGAACCTCAACCATTAGCCCCCATCCAAGGCACAGCGAACGGTGACTTAGAGCCAAATAAAATGACTTATCTCAAAGAAGTGATCGAGCTGATTGCACAGACCTTTGGGGATATTTCTACCCGTGAAGAACAGGTGGTGTACATCAATCATTTAGTGACCATTCTACGCAATAACGATGTAGTTATGGCTCAGATTGAAAATAATCCTGAATCCACAGCCTTGCAAGGTAATTTGCCATCGGCAACGAAAGGCGCAATTATTCAAGCACTGACCTCACATCAAGACTTATCAGCGTTGTTGCTCAAGACCGATGCACAAGCGATGCAGAATGTGATCAAGGTTCTGTATAAATTGCTTAAAGATGGTGAAACCATTGATGTGCATCGTCTAACATAACGGAGTATTGGAATGATTGATATTCTGCAACTGGAAGGTGTACAGCCGATAGATTACCGTAATGAAGATGGCTGTATTATGATTACCGTACAGCCAAGCGGTGAGCATTTGGAAACATGCCCTCAATGCGGTGGACGCTTATATAAGCACGGTCAGCGTATCAATCATTTTGCTGATACCCCCTTGCAGATGCAACCTGTAAAAATTGAGGTGATACGAACACGCTATCGCTGTTCTGAATGCAAAAGCATGATTACCCCTCAACTCAGCTTCTTAGATGAAAAACGTAGAGCGACCCATCGGCTGATTCAGCAAGTACGCAAGCGTTGCTTAGATCGAACCTTTACGCAACTTGCCGAAGATACGGGTGTAGTCGTGAACACCATTAAAAACATTACGCTTGATTTCGTGGAGGAATTAGAACGAGATATTAAGTTTGAAACTCCAACGATTATGGGTATTG
>CAYYQX010000017.1:3100-3336 GCA_964473455.1 uncultured Muribaculaceae bacterium
AGATACATTGATACCATACTTCGCCAAACTGCCTGATGCAGAAAAAGTAGAATGGATTTGTAGTGATATGTGGCGACCCTTCAAAAAGTCATTCCGTCTGCACCTACCAAATGCCAAGTTGGTTATTGATAAGTTTCATGTAGTGAGAATGGCAAGTGAAGCTTTAGACACTGAACGTAAAGCTTTACAAAGTAGTTTGGATCGTGATGCCCGACTGAATATGAAAAAAAATTTAC
>CAYYQX010000018.1:0-1980 GCA_964473455.1 uncultured Muribaculaceae bacterium
TGTTTATTAAAATGCCTAATTGGTATAAGGTTGAGACTCCAGTTGGAAGTTATAATCCTGACTGGGCAATAGTTACTGCAAAGCGTGACCTTAAAGGAAATGAAGGAGAAAAGGTTTACTTTGTTATTGAGACAAAAGGTGATATTGATAATCTACGTCCAACTGAAAAGGCAAAGATAGAATCTGCGAAAAAACACTTTGAAGTTATAAAGGTAAATTATAAGGAGATTGATAACTACCAGTCTTTTGTAGATAGTTATTCAAAATAAATTATGAATAAAAAAAATTTAGAAACTAATTTAAGTGTAATACATGAATGGATAAGATCTGCTGATCAAAAGTCAAGTATTTGGCTTGCTTTTCAAGGGGTCTGTTTAACTATAATTATTTCTAGTGCTGATTTTGAAAAATTTGTTGCGTATATCAAAAATGCAAACTGTTTTGATATTATTATATTGATATTAGTAGTAGTACTGTGTTTTTATAGTGTATTAAAAACAATTTTTTCGATTTTGCCGACAGTTAAAGTCCGCACAGGTAAAGAGTCTATGATTTATTTTGGCTCTATTGTAAAAAACAGCTTAAAAAAATATAAAGAAAAAATGGTTGCTTATGACGATGATGATTATCAAGATGACTTGCTAGATCAAATATACATTTCTTCTTTAATAGTGAATAAAAAATTAAAATTTTTTTCAGAGTCTGTATCAATTTTTATTTTGTCATTTATAATTATTTCCATTTTTTTTCTCGTAAAATTTTTAATATATGGGCAATAAAGCTGATGTTGAAAAAGCCGTTGATGATTTTTTTGATGGTAATTATGAAATAACTCAAGGCACCGTTGTCCCTGATGTCGGCGATTTGAAGTTTGGCAAGAAAGGTAGAGAAATGGAATTGGCAATGCTGTTTATTGATATCAGGGAGTCTACAAAAATTGTAGATGGTTTTAGGAGAACTACTGCCGCAAAAATGTATAAATCGTTTTTATATGGAGTTGCTAAAATTGCAAAGTTCAATAATGGAGAACTGAGAAGTTTTAATGGCGATGGCGTTTTAGTTGTTTTTAATGGAGGGTCAAAAAGAACTAATGCAACAAAAGCAGCTATGCAAATGAGTTGGTTTTGTTTGAAAGTTTTAAAGCCTAAATTGGATACCTATTTTAGCAATAATAATCAATTAAGTGACCTGGAATTTGATTTTGGAATAGGAATAGAGGTCGGGAAGGTTTTAATAGTAAGAGGTGGTATTAGAGGTGAAAATAATAATGATCTAGTGTGGGTTGGTAATGCTACTAATTATGCAGTTAAGTTATCATCCCTTTCTAATGGGGTATATCATATTTATATAGGCGAGGATGTTTATAAATACATGAATGAATCTAGCAAATTTGGAGGTGACCCAAAAACCGATATGTGGGAAAGAAGAATTTGGACAGCAAAAGATGATAAAGTAATTTATAGAACTAGTTGGACGTGGCCGTTGGGAGATTAAGTTTTTTTAATTTATCCAAGCTAATTCTAATAGCTGGATATATGTTCGTTAATTCGGTAAATATGTAATCTGCGGAGCTCTATTGACAAAAAAATATACTTATGGTATATTTTTTTGATAGTCAAAAAATAATTGTAAATTAAAAAGAGTTATAAACCTTAAAACGGAAGATTATGAATTTTCGTGAGCATCGTAGAAGCCTTAATGCTTCAATGAAAACCTTGGTTGCACTTAGGGATCGCAATGATTTAGTTAAACATTGCGAACACATTGTTGGCGAGACATTTGAACCAACAGCGCTGAGGGTTGAACCTTATGACAATGGGCCCGACAATCGTATTGGTTGGTTGACCACCTTTATTGTAACCCTGGATGGTTATGGGGTTATGGGTTTTATAGATAGTGCCTGTTAGAATACAGTGCACTAAAACATACAACACGGGAGCTATTTAAAGTTTCCGTGTTTTTTTAAAAAAATTTTTCCAA
>CAYYQX010000019.1:0-1960 GCA_964473455.1 uncultured Muribaculaceae bacterium
ATTAGTTTCGTGTTATTTATCCGCAAAAAATCAGACATATACCTGCATCACGTTAGCGACAATGCCGCAAGCGGACGACAAAGTCGCTATTTCTCGTAACATTTCATTAAGTATCCGAATTCTGAACAATTTTTTTCACATTTAAGAGCCATATCACATTTAGCAAAAACTCGACATAGCTTCTTCTTTGTCTCATTGTCGCTAACGCTTTGGCTTTCAGATAATGCTTGTTTTAAAATTTTTATCTCATTTGCTTGAGAATCAATTATCTGATTTAATAATCTTATTTGATAGTTTTTACCTTTATTCATAATATAAAATTTTAAACATTCGTAATTATTAATATTCTACCTACTCATTCTTGCGGCACAATCGCTAACAAGCTGTATAGCGAAAGCATTATCTGAATGGCTTTTCGCTTGTTTCACAAGCTCTCGCCATACAGCCAAAGCGTTACCGCCCATTTAAGAAGCAGTACAAGTCATTCAGTAAATCAACTGAAACATATCCGTAAACAGCTGCTTTTGAATTAAGACTATCCGCTCTTTCAACAAGTTCGTTATACCTACTGAATTTGCGAATTAATTTACTTCTATTTATACTTACCATTGAACCTTTTTTGTTGATGATAGCAAGTTCCATACTTGTATAAATATCAACTGGCAATGATTGGCGTGGGGTGCAATAATGTGTATTGCTTCCCTGAATTGATAGAAAGTAATTACCAGCCTTTACAGCTTTTAGCATTCTGTAGTCTTCTGTACTAAATGCTTTTTCTTGTTTTTGAAGTTCTTTAATTAATTCCATATTGTTTATTATTAATGATTTATGAATAAAAACGGGCGGTAACACCGCATAAAACCAATAAAGGTTGTATCGGTAATTCAGCATCGTAACCCGTTCAAAGTTCATTGTATCTTGATAGTTCATCTCTCGCATTCCTTTACTGGTCTTATGCAAAACGTTATGGCTCAATTTCGCTACGCTTAGCTCTATTCCAAATAACTTAAACAAAGATAATATACAATTTTATTAAAAAACATGATAAAAGTCATTGTTTTGAATTATTTTATATGATAATTATCATAAAAAAGGGCTGCATTTCTGCAACCCTCAATCCTAAAATCCAAATTATGAAAAAACCTATCTACGAAAAATAACGATTAATAAAACAATGAAAAGTATTAATCCTACGATTATACCAACTTCTTTAAAATAGTCTTTAAAAGTGGCTTTATTTTCAATTATTACGGTATTTGTTATTATCTTATTTAATCCCTTAATTGAATCTTCTAAATGAAAAATATAACTCGAATCAACATCAAATTTAGCACCCAAAACGCCCCTTTTCATCCATATTTTGGCAGTTAATCCGTTTTGCTGCCTGATTATAGTATCGAAAGAAGCGTAAATCTTTACAACCTTATCAATGTATTCGGTTTCATAAACTATGTTTGGAGTTGTATCAATATCCATAAAATCCGAAAAATCAATACTAATCAAAGTATCTAACTTAATTATAGTATCTCGATACTCAATAGTTGGTTTAAATATTCCCGGCTCTATTTGTTCGGCTCTCTTTATATGCCAACTAGCCGAACATCCGGAAAAAACAAATAAAACAAATATAAGAAAATATCTCATTTTTTTACTTTTGTTTTAAACAACTCGTAAAAAGCCTTTGCTAATAATAGACCGATTAACAAACCCATTACCGGCTTAACAGCAACTTGTAATCCTATAAATGGAACATATTCTGCAATTAAGGCATCTAGGCTTATTATTGTATCTTTATTTAAAAGCAATATCATTAAAGCCAAATCAAACAATAATGTAGAACTTACTTCTGGCCAATTGTCTTTAAGCCAAAATTTTAAAGAAAATCCGATAGTTTTCTTTGTTCTGTTTGCATATCGATTAATAAAATAAATCAATATACCGATTAAATTAAGTACTAATG
>CAYYQX010000020.1:0-252 GCA_964473455.1 uncultured Muribaculaceae bacterium
AAGGAATCAGTTCATACAGCTTGATGGCGGTTCCGTTCTTTATTACGATGGGATGTCTCATGGGGGTTGGCGGAATATCCGAGAAATTGATTGCTTTGGCAGATGCCTGCGTTGGATGGATGACAGGTGGCATGGCAATGGTGAATATTGTTGCATCCTATTTCTTTGGAGGGATTTCTGGATCGGCAGCTGCAGACACGGCATCCATCGGAAGTATTATGATTCCGATGATGGTAGAACAAGGTTATGATG
>CAYYQX010000020.1:262-1851 GCA_964473455.1 uncultured Muribaculaceae bacterium
AGTGCCGCGGAAACCACTGAAAATGCTGCCAGTGTTATGAAGATGGGTGTGAAGAACAAGGTTATGATGATGATTTTTCAACAGCGGTTACAATTACATCTTCATGTGAGGGCTTGCTTGTACCACCAAGCCATAATATGGTTATTTATGCAATGACAGCAGGTGGGATTTCTGTAGGAAGTTTGTTTCTTGCAGGGTATTTACCGGGTGCATTATTGGCATTATCACTGATGGTTGGCTCTTATATTATCTCTGTTAAAAGAAAATATCCAAAGGGATCAAAGTTTCATTTTATGAATTTACTCAAACAATTAAAGATATCTTTCTGGGCATTGGCAGCAGTTTTGATTGTTGTATTTGGAGTTGTTGGCGGAGTATTTACAGCTACGGAATCAGCAGCCATTGCAGTTGTTTACAGCTTGATTGTCAGCGTATTTATTTACAAAGGACTTGACTGGAAAGGTGTGTGGAAGACTGTTGAGACCTGTGTGGATACACTTGCAATTGTTCTGATACTGATCGCAACCTCGAGTATTTTTGGGTATTGTCTTACACGATTGCATGTACCGGATCTGGCTGCAAATGCTATTATAGGTTTTACTAACAATCCTATCATTCTGGCGATTCTATTGAATGTTATACTCCTGATTTTAGGATGTATTATGGATATGGCACCAATTATCTTGATTGCGACACCAATATTGTTACCGATTGCAACTTCTATTGGGATTGATCCGGTTCAGTTCGGTATCATGATTGTTTTAAACTGTGGCATTGGACTCCTGACTCCACCGGTAGGTGCTGTTTTATTCATAGGCTCTGCGGTTTCAAAGGTACCTATGGAACGTGTTGTTAAAGCAACGTTACCATTCTACGCATGTATGCTAATCACATTGTTCATGATTACATTTATTCCTGCGATCAGTTTATGGCTTCCTTCAATATTTGGATAGATGTCAAGATAAAAACTGGATGTGTTTTTAAGGAAAGAGGAGTTAGATTTTATGAAGTTTCGATTTGTATTTCGGACGACGGCTTTTGATTTTTGGCAGCTTGCAATGTATAATACATATGGTTCTATTATAGGTGTATGTAATCTGGTTTTTACGATAGCAATGATCATACTGACAGTAAAGTTTGGAGAAATTGTCAATGAGGTATTGTTAGCATTGCTGATACTTGCAAGCTGTTTCTTTCCGATTGTTCAGCCCGTCATGATGTATTTACAGGCACGGAAACAGGTGTCAGGGCTTCCAAAGCAGACAGAGATTGTATTTGATGATATCGGTGTACATGTGGCTGCCGGAGACAAGCATTCGGATCTGCCATGGAATACAATCAAACGTATTATAAAGAAACCAACACTCATTGTTATTTTTACCACAGCAACACAAGGTTATCTGTTAAACAACAGAGTACTGGGCAAGCAAAAACCCCAATTTCTAGCGTATGTATTATCCAAGGTAAACTCGTAATTTTATTGACATCATGCGTGAGAAGAGGAGAATACAGCCTCATGGCAAAGATGAAATGGCGGCAGAAATTACATGAATCATGGCTGACTATGACGATAAAGAGGAAAATCGGTG
>CAYYQX010000021.1:0-1637 GCA_964473455.1 uncultured Muribaculaceae bacterium
TTTTCATGAATTATTTTTGAGTTTTTATAATCTCTATTTCTTTTATTGACGGAGGTATTAAATCTTTTCCATCTTTACCAGTTATCTCCGTAGCTTGCTTTGGCTTTCCATGCAATCTATCGTTAATCAATTCTGCACCTTGAACTCTTCTTAATTCTTTTGGGTCACCACTTAATAATAACCTACCATACGCTTGGACGATAACTGGTATGCTGTCATCTTTGATAAACTCTTTTAAGTCCTCTACTGCCAAACATTCAATATATTCTAATAATGATAATACTTCGCCTTTCGGCGGTCGTTTTCCGTATGATTTCTCTATGTACGAAGTCAAACTAACAAGCACATCTCTCGGTCGACCTTTACGATTGATATTGTTAGGATTTTTATCAAACCCTTTTGCCTTTTTTAAATTTTCTAAACTCTTTTTATTCAATTGTTTATCAGTTGTTATTTAAAGTGTTACTTTAATATGTTTTTTAAATAAATCTTCATGTATAAATAACTTTTCACTTGGTTGCACTTGGTTTGTTTTACCACCACATAACAAACTTCTTTTATTAAACACCATGATAGGTTTAAAGTCTGCTGGTGCTTGATATTCTGAAATATAAACGCTATTTGTTTTTGATATATTTCTAACCCAATCATAAAACTCTGTATGATTAAAGTTAGCCTCATTATAAGTCGCTGTGTTTATATAAGGTGGGTCGCAATACACAACTGCATCTTTAATTATTTCTATGTCTTTATAGTTTTTGGTATATATCTGAAGACTCTGAAGCCTCTGAAGACTCTGAAGCCTCTGAAGACTCTGAAGCCTCCCAAGACTCTGAAGACTCCCAAGACTCTGAAGACTCCCAAGACTCTGAAGACTCCCAAGACTCCCAAGACCTTTCGTTATTCTTTGTAATGCTATAATTTTTGTTCCCCAATCCTTTTGTTTTTTAACTACGTCAATATATTTTTTTTCTATTTTAATATGTTTTAATAATTCTGTTTCGTCATTATTAAAAACTAATTCATATCCAGCTTTTTTTAATGGCTCATTATCTTTGCCATATAAATAAGTTTTTTGATTATTACCAAAACTCCAAATACACATTAAATATCCAATATACCAATCATCATACTTATCCTTATTTGCCATTGCTTCTTTATATTCGGCTCTTGTTATAAACTTAGATGCAATATCTTTTGGCAACTCATTATTTATTGTTTTTTTTAATAAATCAATTATGTATTTATTTTTATCATTAGCAATAACATCCCATCCATTTTTTAAAAAAACTTCGCCAACTGCAAATCCACCACAAAACAAATCTATAAATGTAGATTTTTTCTCTCTTTGATTTATTATCTTATAAATCATATTTGCTATGGCTCTTTTTGAGCCCATATAAGGTATTGGCATTAGTAATGTATCTCCTCACCACAATTAGGACAGACGACCATATTGTTTTTATCAGGCATTTGTCTATCTTCGTTTGATTTAATATTATCTAAATTAATAAGACTTTCTTCAATTCCCCACTCTTCCAATTCAACCTCCCCGAAATCCACGTTAATAGCCTCAAAATCGAAATTACTCGTATCGGTAGAATGATTATCAATTAATGCTAATTTCTTACGTTTTT
>CAYYQX010000022.1:0-1259 GCA_964473455.1 uncultured Muribaculaceae bacterium
AATTAAGATCAAACCCTCACCAACTACCAGCCAATCATATACAAAAATAAACATTTTTATCAATCAATATTTTATTTATTTTTTTTCAATAAACATATAATTTATTAGAATAAGCACATAAAAAAGCATTAAAATAAAATATAATCAATAAATTACACAAAAAGTAAAAACCATCTCAAAACAATTTAAATCAAAATTTGATAAAATACTCTTTTATTTAGTTATTTTTTAGAGAGATGGATAAAATCAATTTATAATTTTTTTTAGCAGCACCAGTTCACTGCGTTTACAGTTAATTTTTATAAAGACAACTCGATTTCAATTAAGCCTGTGACATTTGCTGGGCAAAAAAATAGCGAGAAAGTAAAATTTAATCACCAAACCAAATTCACTTCTCGCTATGACTCGCACAATACTGACAGATCAACACTGGTCTAAGCTGAAAGCCTTACTGAGTAATACTCATCACCCCAAATTCTGATATCTATCTCAAACAAAGCACAGTGATTAAAAGATCATTAGGGTGTGTTGACACTTTTAGCTTAAAAAAATAGCGAAGTAGTAAAATCAAATCACCAAACCCAATTTTACTATTCGCTATGCCTCGTACCATGCTGACAGATCAACACTGGCAAAAGTTGAAAGTTATTCTGCGTAATTTATCCATTCACCACAACTCAAATTTACGCAATTTTATTGAAGCTATTCTCTATAGAATTAGAACAGGTTGTCCGTGGCGAGATATTCCTTCTTGTTTTGGTCATTCAAACTCTATTTTCAAACGTTTTAATCGTTGGTCAAGCAGCGGTAAGTTACTTAGATTATTCAAATTACTAGCCTCATGCCCCGATATGGAGTGGATTTTTATTGATGGCTCTCATGTACGTGCTCATCAACATTCTGCCGGCATAGCGAATCAATCTATTTCTAAAAGTGTAGGAGGAAACTCCTCAAAAATACATTTGATTGTTGATGCATATGGCAATCCTATTGATTTCATGATTACCGATGGAACCACACATGATGTTAAAGTTGCGCCTGATTTAATATCAACATTAGATTTAAAAGAGACAAAAGTGGTATGCGCAGATAAAGGCTATGATTCAGAACCACTGCGTGAACAGATCAGGAAAACAGGGACTAAAGCGAATATACCAAAGAAAACGAATAGCCAATCGAACAATGACCATATGGACTGGTATTTATATAAAATCAGGCATTTAGTTGAAAATATGTTTTGTAGATTAAAGCAATTTAGA
>CAYYQX010000022.1:1269-1621 GCA_964473455.1 uncultured Muribaculaceae bacterium
TATGACAAGCTCAAAAGAAATTATCAAAGTTCTGTTGCCTTAGCCTGTATATTTTTATGGCTACCGTTATAGGGTTAATTATGAACAGTAAGTGTCAACAGACCCTAAATAATTATGATAAGTTTTCAAAAATTCTATTAGCATCTGAAAATAAGATAATTGTTGAGGAATCTCGAAGAGATAATTTTTGGGGAGCAAAAAAGTTAGATAATGATAGGTTGATAGGCATTAATGTCTTAGGTCGAATTTTAATAGAATTGCGTGAAGAATTAAAAAATAACACGCTCTTAGAAATATTAGGGCCTATAGATGTTCCTGAATTTTATTTATATGGTGAACCTATACAGCCAAT
>CAYYQX010000023.1:0-1503 GCA_964473455.1 uncultured Muribaculaceae bacterium
ATCGTCTTCAGTTGTTGCATTATTTGCAACAGTTGTATTTTCGTCTTTTACATATGGTGGCTTAATTGCAGCCGAAAAGAATTTACCTTTTTGCCCTTCTTTTACCCAAAGTGCGATTTCTAATTTTTCACCGCTTGGAGTTATTATTTCACCTTTATATTCTGGTTGAGTTTCTTTTTCTTTTTTACTATTTTTAAAAATAGTTCCTTGTCCTGGTTTTAATTCGTATGCCATTTTTTAAAATTTAAAGTTATCAATATGTTCTCTACACAATATTACTCTGTCGTAAATTCTTTGGATTGCTTCTTCATCCCTGTTTATTTGAAAAATCTTAATCCTATTTTCTAATGGTATTTTATCATAAACAAAGCTCGATCTTATTTCTTCTTCGAGTTCTTCGTTTATATCAATTATATTATTATTCCAACAGAATCGTCTTATCTCATCACTTATTAAATAATCAGGTGTATTTATTAAACAATAAACAAGCCTTGCGGATTTTAACCCAGTTAAAGCCATATAACCCTGTAATTGCCAATAATAGCTTTTATCATATTCAGTATCTAAAAACGGAAAGGTTTGTATGCTCCATGATGTTTTTACATCAATTACTTCAACATCAGTAATAATATCTGGGGTTCCTGTTATAAAATCATTTTGAAAAAACATCTCGTTTTTTTTATACGTAACACCGTCAATAATACCTACTAATGTAATAGATTCTTTTTCGCAAGCAATTCCCTTTTCTAAATACTTAGATTTTAATTCAGTGCTAATTCCGTATTTATCTAAAATATACCACTCTTTAAGATATGCTAAAGCTGTTTTAGAAATAGTATCGCTTTTTTTCTGTGGGTCGGTCATTATCTTACCGATTGCCGAACATCTACATTTAAACATTTCCTAACTCTTTCTTTTTGTTATCTTTTGCTTTAATAAATGCCTCGCTTGTTTGAAATTGCTTGTTATCAGTCCAAACTTTTTTAACATCATCAAGCGTTTTGCTTTCGTTCATTTGCTTAATAACATTAATAATATCAGTAGTATTGTTTACGTCTAATGGCTTTTCCTGATAGTCGTTGTCTTTGTTGTCATCAATCAAAAACAAGCCATTTAAAGCGTATTTTCTAGCATAAGATGAGGCTGCTCCGGTTATTTGACTTGCATCCATTCCTTTTTTATCTTCACTTTCTCTGGCAAATGCAGAAACGCTTATATTGTTTGCTTTATTATCCGATATTGTTGCGGTTGCTTTAACATAAAATCTATTTCCAATCATTACAACTTCATCAGTAATAATTAATGTTAATTCGTGTTTCTTTAAAAGAGGCTTTAATGCTTCGAGTATATCTTCGCAGTTTCTATAATTGTAATTACCAAATTTATTAAACTGCATCTTTGGAGCCTTAAGCTCGTTTTGAATGTTAATTAGTTTTTCCATGTTATAATTATTAAATTTCAGATAGGTTCTTAAGTTTGAAGAAAGTTTGGTAATACCAGAAC
>CAYYQX010000024.1:0-1500 GCA_964473455.1 uncultured Muribaculaceae bacterium
TATAACTACCTAGCGGAGTCTCAATTTTGAACCAAGCGGGCAACTTGGTGTAGAGCTTCACATCAGGGTTGTTTTCTAAGGCTTTAGCAAATTGATACTCCGTGTCCGAATCATAAACAATGTGCGTGTAAAGACTGCGTTCGACCGCCAGCATGTTTTGCTCAAGACAGCCTTTCAACTCTTCAGACTCGAACAGAGTTTGCGCGTAAAAGGCGTTATCGCCCATTTTTTCGTATTTGATGCCATCGACCAGCGCGTGCATTTTCTTGCGCTGTAAAATCTCAAGCGTCTTCTCGACGAACTGCTGTGGGTTTTTGGTGAAGTCTTTTAACTTGCCGCTTTCGGTCAAAATACGTGCGATGGTGCGTCTGGTCAGTTGCGTTTTATTCTGCAAATAGGTCAGTACGTCGGGCAGGCTATCGTAATGCGCCACATAGTCGGCGGTGGTTTCTTGAACCACTTCAGCGGATACACCAGAAACATCAAGATTTACTTTTGCCAGCGAAACACTAAATTTAGGCTTCACAATGGTCATATTGAACGTCATTTCTTTCACACAAGTCGCAACGAAAGCATCAATATCAAAATTAACCTGATAAATGGTTTTGTATTTAATCCGATCCCACAGATCGGCAAAGTCAGCACTCAGCAGCACTTCTTTTTTCAGCGCAATGGTTTCAGCTTTGCGGGCATCCTTCACATCTAAGCCACCTGCAATTTTTTTCAATACCTGCTCAATGGCAACTTGCTGAGGTTGAAACTCTGGCGGTAAGGCTAAGGCACCATTTTTCAAAGCGACTTTGAGCGCATCTTGTACCTTCCCTTTGGTGTCGATGAATTTCTGCTGACGCAAATAATCGAAAATGGCAGCCGATTGCGCTTGCCCTAAATAATGCGTATCTTCCCCTTCAACTGGCACAAGAATATTGGCAAAACTGTGATCTTCGACAATGCCAAATTTAATCCCTTCTTCTTCCTCAATCTCTTTCTGCAACTTCTCGACAAAATCGGTGTAAGACTCATTGGTTATGACGGTTAGGGTGTTAATGTTAAAGTTACTGTCTTCAACACGATGCCCTGTCGCATCCACCGCCAAGCGTAAGCCGCGCCCAATTTCTTGGCGCTTCTTGATGGTAGAAGTGGTTTCATTAAGCGTACAAATTTGGAACACATTGGGGTTATCCCAGCCTTCACGCAAAGCAGAGTGCGAGAAAATAAAACGCAATGGCTCTTTCAAATCCAATAGCTTTTCTTTCTCTTTCATGATCAAAGAGTATGCTCGACCAGCATCTTCGGTACTTTGCTGATTTTCTTTGGTGTCTTTCCAAACGCCTTTTTTATCCTGCGAGAAATAACCGTTGTGAATCGCACCCACATAAGTCGTCAAATCAATTTCTTTAAACAACGACTGGAACCTAGGGCGCTTGGCTTGCTTGAGGTATTCTTCCTCGAACATTTGTGTAATGGTCTAATAATCTCGGAAGGAAAGATAGCTTAAAA